>NZ_CBCSKT010000001.1:0-32594 GCF_965140895.1 Legionella sp.
GTGACCAAGTAGTAAGTGTCACAAAGTACTTACGTAGTGTAAGTGAGCGATACATGCCGGCGTAGCTCAGTTGGTAGAGCAACTGACTTGTAATCAGTAGGTCCCGGGTTCGATTCCTGGTGCCGGCACCATCTAAATTAAGTTGGCCGTCAATCAATATGATTGACAATCATGTTGTCTTAAAAGACAATAGCGTTCTTTTTGGAGGGGTTCCCGAGCGGTCAAAGGGATCAGACTGTAAATCTGACGGCTCTGCCTTCGAAGGTTCGAATCCTTCCCCCTCCACCAGTATTAAGAAGAAAAAATAGCGGGTGTAGTTCAATGGTAGAACTTCAGCCTTCCAAGCTGATAGCGTGGGTTCGATTCCCATCACCCGCTCCAATTACAGTGAAGATGTTTGCTTATATAATGATTTAAGCATATATATAAGCCCACATAGCTCAGGCGGTAGAGCACTTCCTTGGTAAGGAAGAGGTCGTTGGTTCGAGTCCAGTTGTGGGCACCATGAAATATTAATTTAGCATATGGGGAGACTTTCCAATGGCGAAGGAAAAATTTGAGCGTAAGAAGCCGCACGTTAACGTGGGTACTATTGGTCACGTTGACCATGGTAAAACAACTTTAACAGCAGCTATTACGACAATTATGGCGAAGAAATTCGGTGGTACAGCTAAAGCTTACGACCAAATCGATGCTGCGCCAGAAGAAAGAGAGCGTGGAATTACAATTTCTACAGCTCACGTAGAATACGAATCAGCTGCAAGACACTATGCGCACGTAGACTGCCCAGGGCATGCTGACTATGTTAAGAACATGATCACTGGTGCTGCGCAAATGGACGGAGCGATCTTAGTCGTATCAGCAGCTGATGGCCCAATGCCACAAACTAGAGAACACATTCTATTGTCACGCCAAGTTGGTGTACCATACATTGTTGTGTTCATGAACAAAGCAGACATGGTTGATGATCCTGAGCTGTTAGAGTTAGTTGAAATGGAAGTGCGTGATCTATTAAGCAGCTACGACTTCCCTGGCGATGACATTCCTATCGTTGTTGGTTCAGCGCTGAAAGCACTGGAAGGTGACGAGAGTGATATTGGTGTTAAAGCAATTGAAAAACTGGTTGATACAATGGATTCATACATTCCTGAGCCAGTTCGTAACATTGATAAAGCATTCTTATTACCAATCGAAGACGTATTCTCGATTTCTGGACGTGGTACAGTAGTAACTGGCCGTGTTGAGAGCGGAATTGTTAAAGTTGGTGAAGAGATTGAAATTGTTGGTATCCACGATACAACTAAGACGACTTGTACTGGGGTAGAAATGTTCCGCAAGTTGTTGGACGAAGGACGCGCTGGAGACAACGTTGGTGTGTTATTACGTGGAACTAAGCGTGATGAAGTTGAGCGTGGTCAAGTATTAGCTAAGCCAGGCACAATTAAGCCGCACACTAAATTTGAAGCAGAAGTGTACGTGTTATCAAAAGAGGAAGGCGGACGTCACACTCCATTCTTCAATGGTTACAGACCACAGTTCTATTTCAGAACAACAGACGTAACAGGTACTTGTGACTTGCCATCTGGTGTAGAAATGGTAATGCCAGGCGATAACGTACAATTAGTAATTAACCTACATGCTCCTATTGCGATGGATGAAGGTTTGCGTTTCGCAATTCGGGAAGGTGGCCGTACAGTAGGCGCCGGTGTTGTTGCGAAAATTATAGAGTAATGTAGAATGTTGGCATGCGTTAAAGCTGGCGCATGCCAAGTAAATTTAGGCCAGTAGCTCAATTGGCAGAGTGGCGGTCTCCAAAACCGCAGGTTGGGGGTTCGATTCCCTCCTGGCCTGCCAACTACAAGTGAATATGAAAAGTTCAAACGAAAATCCAAATAAGACAAAAGATATTTTATCTTGGCTAGCCGTAGCTTTAATAACCGCTGGCTCATTCTTTTGCACCTACTATTACACTTTTTCAGGGCCAGTTCAGTCTATCGTATGGCTTGGATGGTTCTTACTGTCTATGTTTTTTGCTTACCTAACAACCACAGGCAAACAAGTTTATCAATTTGCTCAAGAATCAAAAATTGAGTTGTTAAAAGTTGTTTGGCCTACACGTCAAGAGACAATACAGACGACAACTATTGTTATTGTTATGGTTACATTAACTGGATTTATTCTCTGGGGAATAGATTCACTAATGATGTGGGCAATTGCTAAAATAACACATTTAGGGTGAATTCGGTGGAAGAGCAGAAGTCAAAGCAATGGTATGTAGTACATGCCTACTCAGGTTATGAGAATTTTGTTATGCGCGAAATTTTGTCTCGTGCAGTACACCACAATTTACAAGATAAAATTGGTGAAGTTGTAGTCCCTTCTGAAGAAGTTGTTGAAATGCGTTCTGGACAGAAGCGAAAAAGTACACGCAAGTTCTTCCCCGGCTATGTTTTAGTAAACATGGTTATGGATGATCAAACTTGGCATATGATTCGTGCGATTCCTCGTGTATTAGGCTTTATTGGCGGAACCAGTCAGACTCCTACACCCATTACTGATAAAGAAGCACGTGCAATTATGCAACGTGTTGAAGATGGGGTTACTAAGCCTAGACCTAAAATTCTCTTTGAACCTGGCGAAGTTGTTCGGGTTAAAGAAGGACCATTTGTTGACTTCAACGGCGTTGTTGAAGAAGTTAACTATGAGAAAAACAGACTAAGAGTAGCCGTTCTTATTTTTGGACGTTCTACTCCTGTTGAGCTTGAATTTAGTCAAGTTGAAAAAACATAGTTTGTTAAGTGCCTAGACCAGCATTCTTTGCTGTAGATGTGTAATCTACGGCACGGTGCTGGTCAGGCTTTTTTTGTAAAACTGGGGAGCTAGAAATTTAGCCGACAAAATTAATTTGTCACTGAAACTAGTGTTTGACCCGTAAGGAGTAAAGATGGCAAAAAAAGTAGAAGCATATATTAAGTTACAAATTCCTGCCGGTAAGGCGAACCCAAGCCCACCAGTTGGACCTGCATTAGGTCAACGTGGTGTGAACATCATGGAATTCTGTAAAGCATTTAACGCTGCAACACAACAATTGGAACAAGGCTTACCTATTCCTGTTGTTATTACAGTTTATAGTGATCGTAGCTTTACCTTTATCACAAAGACTCCTCCAGCTTCAGTTCTATTGAAAAAAGCTGCAGGTATTGCAAGTGGGAGTGGTACACCTAACACTAAGAAAGTGGCTAAACTTCACGTCAGTAAACTTGAAGAAATCGCAAAGCTTAAGGCTCCTGATTTAACTGCAGCAGATTTAGCAGCAGCAGTTAGAAGTATTGCAGGTACTGCGCGTAGCATGGGTATTGAAGTTGAAGGTTTAGAATAAGGGGTCACCATGGCAAAAATAACTAAGAAACAAAAGAATATTGCAACAGTAGTTAAGCCAAATCATTTTTATACTGTTAGCGAAGCTGTTACTGTATTAAAACAATTTGCTTCAGCAAAATTTCGTGAAAGCTTAGATATCAGTGTTAATTTAGGGGTTGATCCTCGTAAATCTGACCAAGTTGTTCGCTCATCTACTAACCTACCAAAAGGTACTGGTAAAGTAGTTCGTGTTGCGGTATTCGCTCAAGGCGATAATGCAACTAAAGCAAAAGACGCTGGTGCTGATATCGTTGGTTTTGAAGATTTAGCTGACCAAATTAAAGCGGGTAAAATGGACTTCGATGTTGTTATTGCAACTCCAGATGCAATGCGAATCGTAGGTCAATTAGGTCAAGTTCTTGGTCCAAGAGGTTTGATGCCTAACCCTAAAGTTGGAACTGTTACTACAAACGTAGAAGCAGCAGTTAGAGATGCTAAGTCTGGTCAGGTACGTTATAGAACTGACAAAAATGGTATTATCCATTGTTCAGTTGGTAAAGCAGATTTCGCAGCTGAGGATGTGCTAGAAAACATTGTTGCATTAATTAGCGACTTGAAAAAAGCAAAACCATCTTCATCTAAAGGCCAATACCTGAAGAAAATCTCTTTATCTACAACTATGGGGCCTGGACTGGCTATTGATATTTCATCTTTACCTGTGTAAAATATCCACCCATTTTTAAGAATTCACGGCATAGATTTGGTTCCATGCCGTCGAAGACCGCAGGTGCCTAGGCTTAATTTCCTGCGCAGACGGTGAACCGGCTCCATTTAAAAGAGGCGGCCACCATAACTGGCAAATCCTTGAGATTTGTTTACATTAGGAGGTCAGTAACGTGACATTAAATTTAGCTGCAAAGAAAGCAGTAGTTGAGGAGGTGGCTGAAGTCGCTTCTAAAGCTATTTCGGCAGTTGTTGCTGATTATCGTGGTTTAACTGTTAATCAAATGACGCAATTACGCACTGAAGCGCGTAAAGCTGGTGTCTATCTTCGAGTTGTAAGAAATACTTTAACTCGCAGAGCATTTAAAGACACTGAGTTTGAGTGCTTGAGCGACATGCTTGTTGGCCCGTTGTTCGTTGCTTTATCTCTGGACGCGCCCAGTGATGCAGCGCGTCTGCTTAAAGAGTTCGCGAAGACATTCGATAAACTTGAAGTCAAAGCATTATCTGTAGGCGGAAAAGTATACGCAGCAAGTCAAATTGATGCGGTTGCAAGCTTACCGACTAAGGATGAAGCAATTGCTAAGTTGATGTATGTAATGAAAGCGCCAGTTGAGAAATTTGTTAGAACTCTTGCTGAGCCTCACGCTAAGTTGGTGAGAACTATAGCAGCAGTAAAAGACAAAAAAGCAGGTTAATCCTTTAATCATTAATTAATTTTTTTTAAATCAGGAGCTAGTAATGGCTGTGTCTAAAGACGAAATTTTAAATACCATAGCAAACATGTCTGTTATGGAAGTTGTTGAACTAATCGAAGCAATGGAAGAAAAATTCAATGTTTCTGCTGCTGCTGCCGCTGTTGCAGTTGCTGCTCCAGCTGCTGCTGCCGCTGCTGCTGAAGAGCAAACTGAATTCAACGTAATTATGACTAGCTTTGGCGCAAACAAAGTTAACGTAATTAAAGCGGTTCGTGAAATTACTGGTTTAGGCTTGAAAGAAGCTAAAGACTTAGTAGAAGGTGCTCCTTCAACAATTAAAGAAGCTGTATCTAAAGATGAAGCTGCTAACCTCAAGAAGTCACTTGAAGAAGCTGGTGCTACAGTAGAAGTTAAATAATATAGTTGTATCTATGAGATTGAACCCAGCCATGTTTTCATGGCTGGGTTTACGTGTTTGAAAGTCATCAATAATTTACAGAGGAACCACCATGGCCGTTGCAGAAGCTAAACCTCAATATTCGCATGCTGAGAAAAAACGATTTCGCAAGAGCTTTGGTACCCAAGCCGATAAAATGGCGATACCAAATCTGCTTGAAATTCAACTTAAATCCTATAGAGATTTTCTTCAGGCCGATAGCAAATTAAGTCAACACTTTAATACAGGATTGCATGCTGCATTTTCTTCTGTATTTCCTATCGAAAGTTTTTCTGGTAATGCACGACTTGAATATGTTGGTTATAAGCTGGGCGAGCCGGCATTCGATGTTCGCGAGTGCAAGTTACGTGGTTTAACCTATTCTGCACCATTAAGGGTTAAGATAAGACTTGTTGTTCTTGATAAAGACGCAAGCGAAGAGCCTAAACCAATTAAAGATATTAGAGAACAAGATGTATTTATGGGTGAAATCCCTCTAATGACTGATGTAGGTACATTCGTTGTGAATGGTACTGAACGTGTTGTGGTTTCACAGTTACATCGTTCACCTGGTGTTATATTTGAGCATGATAAAGGTAAAACTCATTCATCAGGTAAATTACTTTATTCAGCACGCATTATTCCTTACCGTGGATCTTGGCTTGATTTTGAGTTTGATCCTAAAGATTGCGTCTATGTCCGAATTGATAGAAGACGTAAACTACCTGTTAGTATCCTATTAAGAGCATTAGGATATGAAACTGAAGACATTCTTAGCGAATTCTTTGAAATAACCAGCTGTCATCTCAAAAATGGTGAATATCATATTGAATTGATACCGCAACGTTTGAGAGGCGAGATTGCATCATTTGATATTCTTGTGCCTGAAACTGGTGAACTAATTGTTGAGCAAGGCAGAAGAATTACCGCACGCCATATTAAGCAAATGGAAAAAAGCCAAATGCAAGATCTCGTTGTACCTAGAGATTATCTGATAGGCAAAACATTAGCTAAAAACATAATTGACACCCTAACTGGTGAAGTTGTTGCTCAGGCTAATGACGAAGTGACTGATGAGTTGTTGGATAAAATGGCCTCTCACGGAATTCATCTATTTGATATGATTTATACCAATGATTTAGATCATGGTTCTTATATTTCTGATACGATTAAAATTGACCCAACTTCAAGTCAATTAGAAGCACTGGTAGAAATCTATCGTATGATGCGTCCTGGCGAGCCACCAACTAAAGAAGCAGCTGAAGCCTTATTCAAAAACTTATTCTTTGTTGATGAACGCTATGATTTATCTGCTGTTGGTCGTATGAAGTTTAACCGTCGTGTAGGCAGAAAAAATGATGATGGTCCAGGTACCTTGACCAAAGAAGACATCCTGGCTGTAATCAAGACTCTTATTGACATTCGAAATGGTATTGGCATGGTTGACGATATTGACCATCTCGGTAACCGTCGTGTTCGAAGTGTTGGTGAAATGACAGAAAACCAATTCCGTGTTGGTTTAGTTCGTGTAGAGCGTGCAGTTAAGGAGCGTTTGAGCCTGGTTGAGTCTGAAAACTTAATGCCACAAGATTTAATTAACGCGAAGCCTGTATCTGCAGCAATTAAAGAATTCTTTGGTTCAAGCCAGTTGTCTCAGTTCATGGACCAGGTAAACCCACTTTCAGGGGTTACGCATAAGCGTCGTGTATCAGCATTAGGCCCAGGTGGTTTAACGCGTGAACGCGCAGGCTTCGAGGTTCGTGACGTACATACCACCCACTATGGTCGCGTATGTCCAATTGAAACACCTGAAGGTCCAAACATTGGATTGATTAACTCATTATCTGTTTATGCAAGAACTAACGATTACGGTTTCATTGAAACACCGTGTCGTAAAGTAATTGATGGTCGTGTAACTGATGATATTGAATACTTATCTGCTATTGAAGAAGTTGATCAATACATTGCACAATCAAGTGTTGCATTAGACGAGAATGGCAACATTCTTGCCGACTTGGTTCCTTGCCGACATCAGAATGAGTTTTCATTAACGACACCTGATAAAATCAACTACATGGATATTTCTCCAAAGCAGATTGTTTCTGTAGCTGCTTCGTTAATCCCGTTCTTAGAGCATGATGATGCGAACCGCGCGTTAATGGGGTCAAACATGCAACGTCAGGCAGTACCAACATTGCGCTCAGAGAAGCCTTTGGTTGGAACTGGAATGGAGCGTATCGTTGCTTCAGACTCTGGGGTTTCTGTTGTTGCTAAACGTGGAGGGGTAATTGATTTAGTTGATGCATCACGTATCGTTGTTCGCGTTAATGATGATGAAACTACAGCAGGTGAGACAGGGGTAGATATTTATAACTTAACTAAATACTTCCGCTCAAACCAAGATACATGTATTAACCAAAGACCAATCGTAAATACGGGCGATCTCATTCAACGCGGTGATATCCTGGCGGATGGTCCTTGTACTGATATGGGTGAGTTAGCGTTAGGTCAAAACTTACTTGTAGCATTTATGCCTTGGAACGGATACAACTTCGAGGATTCGATTCTTATCTCTGAACGTATTGTTCAAGAAGATCGCTTTACTACAATTCATATCGAAGAGTTAACTTGTATCGCTCGTGATACCAAGTTAGGTACCGAAGAAATTACCGCTGATATTCCAAACGTTGGTGAGTCTGCATTATCGAATTTGGACGAAGCAGGCGTTGTATACATCGGTGCGGAAGTTAAAGCAGGCGATATTCTCGTAGGTAAAGTAACTCCTAAGGGTGAAACACAGCTTACACCTGAAGAGAAACTATTACGTGCGATATTCGGTGAAAAGGCTTCTGACGTTAAAGATTCATCTTTACGCGTTCCTTCTGGTATGAATGGTACTGTAATTGATGTACAAGTATTTACGCGTGACGGTCTAGATAAAGATGCTCGTGCGAAGAGCATTGAAGAAGAGCATCTAGCTCGTGTTCGTAAAGACTTAGTTGATGAGCGCAGAATTCGTGAAGAAGATATTTATCATCGCGTAGCTAATTTAATTCTTGATAAAGTAGCAACCGGTGGTCCAGCTAATTTGAAACCAGGTTCAACTGTTACTCAAGAATACTTGGATAAAGTTGAAAGACAAAAATGGTTTGATATTCGTTTGGACAACGATGCGATAAGCCAGCAATTAGAACAACTTTCAAAACAACTTGAAATGTTGTCTAAAGAGATGGAAAAACGTTTTAACGACAGCCGTAAGAAAATCATTCAAGGTGATGACTTAGCGCCTGGCGTATTAAAGATCGTTAAAGTATATCTGGCTGTTAAGCGTAGAATTCAACCTGGTGATAAGATGGCAGGTCGACATGGTAACAAAGGGGTTATCTCCATTGTTGTACCTGTTGAAGACATGCCGCACATGGCAGATGGAACTGCTGTTGATATCGTACTGAATCCATTAGGTGTACCTTCGCGTATGAATATCGGTCAGGTACTAGAAACACACCTTGGTTTAGCTGCTAAAGGCTTAGGCCATAAGATTGCAGAGTTGTTAGATACGAAGCAATCAGCTGCTGAAATTAAGTCGTTCTTAACCAAAATATATAACCATGATGGCGTACAAAGAGTTAATCTTGATTGTTTAAATGAAGAAGAATTATTCCTTTTAGCGGATAATCTACGAGCAGGGGTACCAATGGCAACGCCAGTATTCGATGGTGCTTCCGAAGAAGAAATCAAGAGTATGTTATTACTTGCAGGTTTATCTCCTGATGGTAAGACTACATTGACTGATGGTAGAACTGGAAATAAATTCGATAACCCGGTTACTGTTGGTTACATGTACATGTTAAAACTTAACCACTTAGTTGATGATAAGATGCACGCTCGTTCAACTGGTTCTTATAGCTTGGTAACGCAACAACCACTAGGCGGTAAAGCACAGTTTGGAGGACAGCGTTTCGGGGAGATGGAAGTATGGGCACTTGAAGCATATGGTGCTGCGTATACATTACAAGAAATGTTGACTGTAAAATCAGATGACGTTGGTGGTAGAACGAAGATCTATAAGAATATTGTCGATGGTGATCATCGTATGGACCCAGGAATGCCAGAATCGTTTAACGTATTGTTAAAAGAAATTCGTGCATTGGGAATTGATATTGAATTAGATCACGATTAACCGTATCAGCGATACATACTGATTAACCAATTTTTGGAGACATAGACTTGAGTACTCTAAACGACGACCCAATGAATGAACCGATGAGAAAAGCTCCAGTGATGAGCGACTTGCTTGGGATTCTCAAGCAACAAGGGCAAAGTGAAGAGTTCGACGCAATTAAAATTGCGTTGGCCTCTCCGGAATTAATTCGCTCTTGGTCTTATGGTGAGGTAAAAAAACCAGAAACTATTAATTACCGTACCTTTAAGCCTGAGCGTGATGGTTTATTCTGTGCTAAAACGTTTGGCCCAGTAAAAGATTATGAATGTTTATGTGGTAAATATAAGCGCTTAAAACACCGTGGTGTTATTTGCGAAAAATGCGGTGTTGAACTTGCATTAGCTAAAGTACGTCGTGAGCGTATGGGACATATCGAACTGGCTAGCCCCGTTGCTCATATTTGGTTCTTAAAATCATTACCATCCAGAATTGGTTTATTACTGGATATGACTTTAAGAGACATCGAGCGTGTTCTTTACTTCGAAGCATTTGTTGTTGTTGAGCCAGGCATGACTGAGCTTGAACGTGGCCAATTGCTTAATGACGAAGCTTATCTTGATGCTATGGAACAATACGGTGATGAATTTGATGCACGTATGGGTGCTGAAGCGATTCGTGATCTACTACGCCAAGTTAGCCTTGAAGATGAAATTAAAAATCTACGTGAAGAGTTACCAACTACTAGTTCTGAAACTAAGATTAAGAAGATCACTAAGCGTTTAAAACTATTAGAAGCTTTTTATGAATCAGGAAATAAACCTGAGTGGATGATTATGGATGTATTGCCAGTCCTACCACCAGATTTAAGACCTTTAGTCCCTCTAGATGGTGGTCGTTTTGCGACGTCAGATCTTAACGATCTTTATCGTCGTGTAATTAACCGTAATAACCGCTTGAAGCGTTTACTCGATTTAAATGCTCCTGATATTATCGTACGTAACGAAAAACGTATGTTACAAGAGTCTGTCGATGCCTTATTAGATAACGGTCGTCGTGGTAGAGCAATTACAGGTACGAACAAGCGTCCGCTTAAATCATTAGCCGATATGATTAAAGGGAAGCAAGGTCGTTTCCGTCAAAACCTTCTAGGTAAGCGGGTTGACTACTCTGGCCGTTCAGTAATTGTGGTAGGTCCGACATTAAAATTACATCAATGTGGTTTGCCGAAAAAAATGGCACTTGAGCTATTTAAACCGTTTATCTTCAGTAAGTTAGAATTTAGAGGTTTGGCTACAACGATTAAAGCTGCCAAAAAAATGGTAGAGCGTGAAGAGTCGGTAGTCTGGGATATTCTTGATGACGTTATTCGTGAGCATCCAATCCTGTTAAACCGTGCACCAACTCTGCATAGATTAGGTATTCAGGCATTTGAACCTGTACTAATCGAAGGTAAGGCAATTCAATTACATCCATTAGTCTGTACTGCATATAACGCGGACTTTGACGGGGACCAAATGGCGGTTCACGTACCACTAACTCTAGAGGCACAGTTAGAAGCCCGTTCGTTAATGATGTCTACGAATAATATTTTATCTCCAGCAAGCGGTGAACCAATTATTGTTCCTAGCCAAGACGTTGTATTAGGTTTGTATTACTTAACTCGTGAAAAAGTTAATGCTTTAGGTGAGGGCAAAATATTTGTTAGTGCCCAAGAAGCTCAGAATTTCTATGAATCAAACCATCTTGATATTCATGCGAAAATCAAAATTCGTATGGCTAAAGAAAATGATGAAGAAGGTTATCACCTCGTAGAAACAACTGTTGGACGCGCAATTCTTGCTGAAGTATTACCTAAGGGTATGCCTTTTGCCACAATTAACCGTACCATGACCAAGAAAGTAATTACTAAGGTGATCGACGGTTGCTACCGCACATTTGGCTTAAAAGAAACTGTTATGTTCGCGGATAAGCTGATGTATACAGGCTTCAAATATGCGACTCGTTCTGGAGTATCTATTGGTATCGAAGATATGGAGATTCCAGACGATAAAGCAAGCATTATTGAGCATGCCGATAACGAAGTTCGTGAGATTGAATCGCAATTCCGTTCTGGCTTGGTAACCAACGGTGAACGCTATAACAAAGTAATCGATATTTGGTCGCGTACTAACGAATTAGTCGCGAAATCGATGATGACCAAGATTGCGACCGAAGCCGTCACTGATGCTAAAGGCAATGAAACACGCCAAGAATCATTTAACCCAATCTTTATGATGGCGGATTCTGGAGCACGGGGTTCTGCAGCTCAGATTAGACAGTTAGCTGGTATGCGTGGTCTGATGGCCGCTCCAGATGGCTCGATCATTGAGACCCCAATTACAGCGAACTTCCGCGAAGGTCTGAATGTATTCCAGTACTTCATTTCAACTCACGGTGCGCGTAAAGGTTTGGCGGATACCGCATTGAAAACAGCGAACTCAGGTTACTTGACTCGTCGTTTAGTTGATGTTGCCCAAGACGTTGTTATTACTGAGGATGATTGTGGTGTAGAAACTGGTATTCTAATGCAACCTCTCATTGAAGGTGGGGATATCGTTGAGCCACTACATGAGCGTGTATTGGGTCGTGTTGTTGCTGCAGATGTTTATATTCCAAACCAAACTGAGCCGGTCGTTACTGCAGGTACATTATTGGATGAAGATTGGGTTGAGCAGTTAGAGAAGCAGAGTGTGGACCAAGTTATGGTTCGTTCGCCAATCACTTGTCAAACTCGATTTGGACTTTGTGCTAAATGTTACGGTCGTGATCTAGCTCGAGGACACTTAGTTAACACTGGGGAAGCAGTAGGTATTATTGCGGCACAGTCAATCGGTGAACCTGGAACTCAGTTGACCATGCGTACCTTCCACATCGGGGGAGCTGCGTCAAGAGCAACAGCTGCTAACAACATTCAAATTAAGACTAAAGGGGTTATTCGCTTACATAACATTAAGACTGTAACTCATGAAAACAAAAACCTGGTTGCGGTATCGCGTTCCGGGGAAGTGACCATTGTTGATGAGTTCGGACGTGAGCGTGAGCGTTATAAGCTACCTTATGGTGCGGTGATTTCGGTCCAAGATAACTCTCCTGTTGATGCAGGTCAGGTAATTGCAACTTGGGATCCACATACTCACCCAGTTATTTCTGAAGTGAGTGGTTACTTGAAGTTCGTTGACTTAATCGACGGTATTACTATGAACAGACAAACCGACGAATTAACCGGTTTAAGTAATATTGTAATTATCGATGCGAAACAACGTAGTGCAGCAGGCCGTGATTTACGTCCTATGGTTAAATTAGTAACTGCTGAAGGTGATGATATTTTCCTGGCTGGTACTAACGTCCCTGCACAATACTATTTACCTGTAGATGCGATCGTTAACTTTGAAGATGGCGGTCTAGTAGGTATTGGAGACGTCATTGCACGTATTCCTCAAGAACGCTCTAAAACACGCGATATTACCGGGGGTCTTCCACGGGTAGCTGACTTGTTTGAAGCGCGTAAACCAAAAGATTCTGCGGTTATGGCGGAAGTATCTGGATTGGTTAACTTTGGTAAGGAAACTAAGGGTAAACGTCGACTAATAATCAATGTTTCCGAAGATCAATGTCATGAAGAATTGATACCAAAATGGCGTCATATCTCTGTGTTTGAAGGGGAGCATGTAGAGCGTGGTGAACTCATCGCTGAAGGTGCACTAAATCCACATGATATATTACGTTTATTAGGTGTGGGCGCATTGGCAAATTATATTGTTAACGAAGTACAAGACGTATATCGTTTACAAGGTGTGAAAATCAATGACAAGCACATCGAAGTAATTGTTAGACAAATGCTACGTAAGCGAGTTATTACTTTTGCTGGTGATTCTAAATTCCTGGCTGGTGAGCAAATCGAAGAAAGCGCTATGCTGCAAGAAAATGATAAGCTTATTGCTGAAGGAAAACAGCCTGCCCGCGGTGTACCAATTTTATTGGGTATTACTAAGGCATCTCTGGCTACGGAATCATTTATTTCAGCTGCATCATTCCAAGAAACAACTCGCGTTCTGACGGAAGCTGCTGTAAGTGGTAAAATTGATGATTTACGTGGATTAAAAGAAAACGTGATGGTTGGTCGCTTGATTCCTGCAGGAACAGGTTATGCTTATCATCAAAGCCGGAAGGCAAAAAGAGCTAAGGCTGCAGCTGGTGAGCATGTAATGCACACTGTTACTGCGAGTGATGTTGAACATGCGTTAAGCGAAGCATTAAACGCGGATAATCAAGAACACTAGTTCGGATCTAAGATACGGCAGATTAAAACTTGACAAATCTGTCGTATCTATATAGAATCCGGCCTCCTTATGCATTCGAAATAATCACAAGAGAACATCGGAGTGAAGTACAAATGGCTACTATTAATCAGTTAGTAAGAAAGCCTCGTGTGGACGTAAAGAAGAAAAGTAACGTACCTGCACTAGAGTCATGTCCACAGCGACGCGGTGTGTGCACACGCGTTTATACTACTACACCTAAAAAACCTAACTCAGCAATGCGTAAGGTTGCTCGTGTACGTTTAACTAATGGATTTGAAGTTTCATCATACATTGGTGGTGAAGGCCACAACCTCCAGGAGCACTCTGTAGTGCTAATCCGTGGTGGTCGTGTTAAAGACTTACCGGGTGTGCGTTATCACACAGTAAGGGGTAGTTTAGATACGTCAGGTGTTAATGACCGTAAACAAGGTCGTTCTAAGTACGGTACCAAAAAACCTAAAGA
The DNA here is from genome assembly GCF_965140895.1 of Legionella sp. Taxonomy (GTDB): domain Bacteria; phylum Pseudomonadota; class Gammaproteobacteria; order Legionellales; family Legionellaceae; genus Legionella. The sequence goes on from NZ_CBCSKT010000001.1 coordinate 14,183, forward strand.
TAAAAAATAACTGATTGTAGGAAATCGAAATGCCTAGAAGAAGAGAAGTCCCCAAAAGAGAAATTTTGCCAGATCCTAAACATCACAGTGAACTGTTAGCAAAATTCATTAACGTATTAATGGTCAGTGGTAAGAAATCAACTGCTGAGAAAATTATTTACGGTGCACTTTCTGTTATGGAAGAGCGCATCAAGAAAATCAAAAAGTCAGATGAAGAAGGTGAGTCAGGCTCTACAAGTGCTACTGGTTCTAGTCCTGTTCTCCGCTACTTTGAAGATGCCTTAAACAATGTTCGCCCAAGTGTTGAAGTTCGTTCACGCCGAGTTGGTGGTGCTACATACCAGGTTCCTGTTGAAGTTAGACATGATCGCAGCATCGCTTTAGGAATGCGCTGGATTGTTCAAGCAGCTCGTACACGCGGTGAAAAGGGTATGATGTTACGTTTGGCAGGTGAATTGTTAGACGCTTTTGAAAGTAAAGGCTCTGCAGTTAAGAAACGTGAAGATACTCATAAAATGGCAAAAGCTAACCAGGCGTTTGCACATTTTAGATGGAACTAAGAGAGAGGTAATCCGTGTCTACTCCATTACAATTATATAGAAACATAGGTATTGCAGCACATGTTGATGCGGGTAAAACCACAACAACGGAACGTGTACTGTATTATACCGGTATGTCTCATAAGATTGGTGAAGTACATGACGGTGCTGCAACAACTGACTGGATGGTTCAGGAGCAGGAGCGCGGCATTACCATTACTTCAGCCGCTGTTACATGCTTTTGGCCTGGAATGGATAAACAATTCCAACCACATCGCATTAACATCATTGATACTCCAGGACACGTTGACTTCATGATTGAAGTTGAGCGTTCCTTGCGTGTTCTTGATGGTGCTGTTGTAGTATTTGACTCCGTATCTGGAGTTGAGCCTCAATCTGAAACTGTATGGCGTCAAGCGAATAAGTATGGTGTTCCGCGCATCGTATTCGTTAATAAAATGGATAGAATGGGCGCAAACTTTTTGCGCGTTGTTGACCAAATTCGCCAACGATTAGGTTCTAACCCCATAGTTCTTCAATTGCCAATTGGTGCAGAAGAAGAATTCAAAGGGGTTATTGACTTAATTAAAATGAAAGCAATTGAGTGGGATGACGAAAGCAAAGGGATGACCTTTAAATACGTTGATATCCCCGCAAATATGCAAACTCAATGCGAAGAATATCGTGCATTAATCGTAGAAGCTGCTGCAGATGCTAGCGAAGAGTTAATGGAAAAATATCTTGAAGGCGCAGAAATTTCTGAAGCTGAGCTTAAAGATGCTTTACGTCATTTAACTGTTAGCAACAAAATTGTTCCTGTCTTCTGCGGTTCAGCCTTTAAAAATAAAGGTGTTCAAGCGGTATTGGATGGAGTAATTGACTATTTACCTTCACCAGTAGATGTTCCAGATGTTCAGGGTATTGATGAATTTGGTGAGCCAACTACACGTGCAACTAAATATGATGCACCTTTCTCGGCTTTAGCATTTAAAATTGCTACAGACCCGTTTGTTGGTACATTAACATTTATCCGTGCTTACTCTGGTACGCTGAAAAGTGGTGATACGCTGTTTAACTCTGTTAAAGAAAAAAGAGAGCGTATTGGTCGAATAGTACAAATGCACGCTAATGCTCGTGAAGAGATTAAAGAAGTAAGAGCTGGTGATATTGCCGCTGCGGTAGGTTTGAAAACAGTGACCACAGGTGATACTTTATGTGATCCAGATCATATTGTTATTCTGGAGCGTATGGATTTCCCTGATCCTGTAATTGCAGTAGCTGTTGAGCCAAGAACTAAAGCAGACCAAGAAAAAATGGGTATCGCGCTTGGTAAACTAGCTCAAGAAGATCCTTCCTTCAGAGTTCATACTGATGAAGAGTCAGGTCAAACGATCATTGAAGGTATGGGTGAGTTACATCTTGAAATTATTGTTGACCGCATGAAGCGTGAGTTTAATGTGGAAGCAAATGTTGGTAAACCCCAAGTAGCTTATCGTGAAACGATAAAACAAGCTGTTGAGCAAGAAGGTAAATTCGTACGCCAGTCTGGTGGGCGCGGTCAGTTCGGACACGTATGGATTAAAATTGAGCCTCAAGAGCCTGGCAAGGGTTATGAATTTATCAATGATATTGTTGGCGGTGTTATTCCAAGAGAATACATTCCAGCAGTTGATAAAGGAATTCAAGAGCAAATGCAAAACGGTGTTATTGCTGGCTATCCAGTAGTGGATGTTAAAGTGACATTGTTTGATGGTTCATTCCACGAGGTAGACTCTAGTGAAATGGCGTTCAAAATTGCGGGTTCTATGGGTTTCAAACAAGGTGCATTGAAAGCTAAGCCTGTTTTACTCGAACCAATAATGAGTGTTGAAGTAGTTACTCCTGAAGATTACATGGGAGATGTTATGGGTGACCTTAACAGACGCCGTGGTTTGGTTCAGGGTATGGAAGACTCTCCAGCAGGTAAAATTGTTAGAGCTGAAGTACCACTTGCAGAGATGTTTGGTTATTCGACCGATTTGCGTTCTGCTACCCAAGGAAGAGCAACATATACTATGGAATTCTCTAAGTATGCTGAAGCTCCAAATAACATTGCTGAAGCAATTATCAAGAAACAATAAAAGTTAACGAGGTTATTGAAATGGCGAAGGAAAAATTTGAACGTAAGAAGCCACACGTTAATGTGGGAACAATCGGTCACGTAGACCATGGTAAAACAACTTTAACTGCAGCTATTACTACAATTATGGCGAAAAAATTTGGTGGAACAGCTAAAGCATACGACCAAATTGATGCAGCCCCAGAAGAAAGAGAGCGTGGAATTACAATTTCTACAGCTCACGTAGAATACGAATCAGCTGCAAGACACTATGCGCACGTAGACTGCCCAGGGCATGCTGACTATGTTAAGAACATGATCACTGGTGCTGCGCAAATGGACGGAGCGATCTTAGTCGTATCAGCAGCTGATGGCCCAATGCCACAAACTAGAGAACACATTCTATTGTCACGCCAAGTTGGTGTACCATACATTGTTGTGTTCATGAACAAAGCAGACATGGTTGATGATCCTGAGCTGTTAGAGTTAGTTGAAATGGAAGTGCGTGATCTATTAAGCAGCTACGACTTCCCTGGCGATGACATTCCTATCGTTGTTGGTTCAGCGCTGAAAGCACTGGAAGGTGACGAGAGTGATATTGGTGTTAAAGCAATTGAAAAACTGGTTGATACAATGGATTCATACATTCCTGAGCCAGTTCGTAACATTGATAAAGCATTCTTATTACCAATCGAAGACGTATTCTCGATTTCTGGACGTGGTACAGTAGTAACTGGCCGTGTTGAGAGCGGAATTGTTAAAGTTGGTGAAGAGATTGAAATTGTTGGTATCCACGATACAACTAAGACGACTTGTACTGGGGTAGAAATGTTCCGCAAGTTGTTGGACGAAGGACGCGCTGGAGACAACGTTGGTGTGTTATTACGTGGAACTAAGCGTGATGAAGTTGAGCGTGGTCAAGTATTAGCTAAGCCAGGCACAATTAAGCCGCACACTAAATTTGAAGCAGAAGTGTACGTGTTATCAAAAGAGGAAGGCGGACGTCACACTCCATTCTTCAATGGTTACAGACCACAGTTCTATTTCAGAACAACAGACGTAACAGGTACTTGTGACTTGCCATCTGGTGTAGAAATGGTAATGCCAGGCGATAACGTACAATTAGTAATTAACCTACATGCTCCTATTGCGATGGATGAAGGTTTGCGTTTCGCAATTCGGGAAGGTGGCCGTACAGTAGGCGCCGGTGTTGTCGCTAAAATTATCGAGTAATTAGAATGAGTAACAATCAAAATATAAAAATTAGATTAAAATCCTTTGATCATCGGTTGATTGACTTATCAACTCGAGAAATCGTGGAGACAGCTAAGCGTACTGGTGCTCAAATCCGAGGACCAATACCCTTACCAATTCGTAAGGAAAAATTCACCGTATTGATTTCTCCGCATGTTAACAAAGATGCGCGAGATCAATATGAATTACGTACTCATAAACGCCTGGTCGTTATCGTTCATCCGACTGAAAAGACAGTAGATGCTTTGATGAAATTGGATCTGGCTGCTGGGGTTGATGTTCAGATAAGCCTTGATGACTAATTATTAGGGTGAAGGATATTAAAGAGGTGTTACAATGATGATCGGTTTATTAGGCCGTAAAATCGGTATGACTCGGGTCTTCACACCAGAAGGGGTTTCAGTACCTGTTTCTGTTGTTGAAGTTCACCCTAATAGAGTTACTCAAATTAAAACCAACGATATTGATGGCTACTCAGCTATTCAAATAACTGGTGGTTCTAAAAAAGCGAGTAAAGTAAATAAAGCTCAAACTGGGCATTTTGCTAAAGCTCAAGTTGAAGCTGGCGATATGCAAGTAGAGTTCAGACTCGACGCTGAAGATCAATTTGCTTCAGGTCAAGTATTGTCTGTTGCAGATATTTTCACTGCAGGACAATTTGTAGACGTTTCAGGTACTTCTAAAGGTAAAGGTTTTGCTGGTACTGTTAAGCGCTACAACTTCAGAACACAAGATGCTACTCATGGTAACTCCAGATCGCATCGTGTTCCTGGTTCTATTGGTCAAAACCAAACTCCAGGTCGTGTGTTCAAAGGTAAAAAAATGGCAGGCCATATGGGTAATGTTCGTTGTACAGTTCAAAGCCTTGAACTTGTGCGCGTAGATGCTGAAAGAAATCTTCTGTTAATCAAAGGCGCTATTCCTGGTGCTCCTGGTTCACGAGTAGAGATTAAGCCTGCAGCTAAAAAGCAAGCACGAGGTGAGTGATGGAAATTACTACTATAGATAAGAAAACAAAATTAAGTCTGAACCAAGATGTTTTTGCCTACGCATACAATGAAGGTTTAATACACCAAGCTGTTGTAACCTACATGAATAATGCTCGTAGTGGTAATAGCGCACAAAAAACTCGTTCAGAAGTTAGAGGTGGTGGTAAAAAACCTTGGAACCAAAAGGGAACAGGTCGTGCACGTGCTGGTACGATACGAAGCCCAATTTGGAGAAGCGGTGGCGTGACCTTCGCATCCAAAAAGCGAGATTATTCGCAAAAAATTAATAAAAAAATGTACAAACGCGCATTACGTAGTATAATCTCCGAACTTTGCCGTACTGGGAACTTAGTTGTCGTTAGTGATTTTCATTGTGAAAGTAAAAAAACTAAAGACTTCGTTGCAAAAATGAACCAGTTGGACATTAACAACGCTCTAATTGTAATGAGTGAAGTTGGTGAGAATGAATACTTCGGGTCAAGAAATTTAATTGACTTCGATATCTGTGACGTTGCGACTTTAGATCCTGTTTCTTTGCTCAAGTTTCAGAAAGTTGTTGTTACAGAAGCTGCAATTAAAAAAATTGAGGAACAGTTACAATGAATGCTGAAAGATTGTTGATGGTTCTCCGTGAACCACATACGTCTGAAAAAGCAACTGTTTTAGCCGACAAGCTAAAACAGTTCACTTTCAGAGTATTGAAAACCGCAACTAAGAATGAAATTAAAATGGCGGTAGAGCATGTATTTAACGTTAAAGTTAAAAATGTATCTGTTATCAACGTGAAGGGAAAATCAAAACGCTTTAAGCAAACAGCTGGTAAGCGTAGCGACTGGAAAAAAGCATTTGTAACTCTTCATGCTGATCAAGATATTGACTTTACAGCTACCGAATAAGGCAGATTAAGATGGCACTATTAAAATCTAAACCTACATCGCCCGGTAAACGTGGCGAATTGCGTGTGGTTCATAAAAACATCCATAAAGGACGTCCACATGCTGCTTTAATTGAGAAGCTAAAAAAAACTGGCGGACGTAACAACAATGGTCGAATCACTGTAAGACATATCGGTGGTGGCCAGCGTAATCAATACCGTATTATTGACTTCAAACGTAATAAAGATGGTATTGAAGGTCGTGTTGAGCGTATCGAGTATGATCCAAACAGAACTGCTTTAATCGCTTTAATCGTTTATAAAGACGGTGAAAGACGTTATATTATTGCTCCAGCAAACTTAAAGGTTGGTGATGTTGTTGTAAGTGGTGCAGATGCTCCTATTAGCATAGGTAACTGTTTGCCTCTGAAAAACATGCCGGTTGGTAGCACGATTCACTGTGTTGAAATGAAGGCAGGTAAAGGCGCTCAAATTCTCAGAAGTGCTGGTGCTAGCGGTCAGTTAGTTGCTAAAGAAGGTATTTACGCGACTTTAAGATTGCGTTCAGGTGAAATGCGTAAGATTCACGTATTATGCCGTGCAGTAGTTGGTGAAGTAAGCAATAGTGAACACAGCTTACGTTCATTAGGTAAAGCAGGTGCTAAGCGTTGGAGAGGTATTCGTCCAACAGTACGTGGGGTTGCGATGAACCCAGTTGACCATCCACATGGTGGTGGTGAAGGCCGTACTTCTGGTGGACGTCACCCAGTATCTCCTTGGGGTGTACCTACTAAAGGTTATAAGACCAGAAGTAATAAGCGTACAGATGGCTTCATTGTCAGAAGACGTAAGAAGAAATAATTAGAGAGGATATCAAGTGGCTCGTTCTATAAGAAAAGGTCCATTTATTGACCAACATCTGATCGGCAAAGTAATGGCTGCAGTTAAAAGCAACTCCAAGAAACCAATTAAGACTTGGTCTCGCCGTTCAACAATCGTTCCTGAAATGATTGATTTAACAATTGCTGTTCATAACGGGAAAGAACATATTCCTGTTTTTATCACAGACAATATGGTCGGTCATAAATTAGGTGAGTTTGCCATGACTCGTACATTCAAAGGCCACTCTGGTGACAGAAAGGCTAAAGGCAAGTAAGAGGATATGATGGAAGTTACAGCTAAGTTGAAAGGTGCTCCCTTATCCGCTCAGAAGGGCAGATTGGTAGCCGATATGATACGTAATATGAAAGTATCAAGTGCACTTGATGTCCTCAAGTTCACGCCCAAAAAAGGTGCTCAATTAATGCTTAAATTATTGGAATCAGCAATTGCTAACGCTGAAAACAATAACGGAGCAGATATTGATGATCTAAAAGTAGGTATGGTCTGCGTTGATGAAGCGGCTACTTTAAAACGCATTAGTCCCAGAGCTAAAGGTCGTGCAAACAGAATTTGTAAACGCACCTGCCATATCACGATTAAAGTGTCTGACGAGGAATAGCAATGGGACAAAAAGTTAACCCTATAGGCATACGCCTTGGAATTATTAAAGATTGGAATTCTAAATGGTTTGCTGGTAAAAGATATGCTGAGTTTTTAATTCAGGATATTAACTTACGTGCTGAACTTAAGAAGAAGCTTATGGCTGCTGCTGTAAGTAAAATTCTAATCGAGCGTCCAGCTAATAATGCTGTAGTTACAATTCAAACTGCACGTCCTGGTGTTATCATTGGTAAGAAAGGCGGCGGTATTGAAACTTTGCGTAATGAAATTTCTGGAAAATTAGGTGTACCTGTACATTTAAACATCGAAGAAATTAAAAAACCTGAGCTGGATTCTACCTTGGTAGCAGAAAGTATCGCACAACAGTTGGAACAACGTGTTATGTTCCGTCGTGCAATGAAACGTGCTGTTACTTCTGCACTTAAAGCTGGTGCAAAAGGTATTAAGATTTGCGTGAGTGGAAGACTGGGTGGTGCTGAAATCGCTCGTAGTGAATGGTATCGCGAAGGTCGTGTCCCATTACACACATTCAGAGCTGATATTGATTACGGTACAGCAGAGTCTAAAACTACCTACGGTATTATTGGTGTAAAAGTCTGGATCTTTAAGGGCGAAGTTATCCCTCAAAAGAAAAGATCTGCTGACAACGCCTAGTGATTGAGGATTAAGAATCATGTTACAACCAAAGCGTACAAAACACCGCAAGCAAATGAAAGGCCGTAACAGAGGTTTGGCCTTACGTGGTAGCAATATAAGTTTTGGTGAGTTCGGTATGAAGGCCCTGGAAAGAGGCCGTCTTACTGCTCGTCAAATCGAAGCTGCACGTCGTGCAATGACTCGTCATATTAAGCGTGGTGGTAAAATTTGGATTAGAGTATTCCCTGACAAACCTATTACTCAAAAGCCTTTAGAAGTTCGTCAAGGTAAAGGTAAAGGTAGCGTAGAATATTGGGTTGCTCAAATACAACCTGGTAAGGTTCTATTTGAAATGGAAGGTGTATCTAGAGAGCTTGCGATGGAAGCTTTTGATCTAGCTAAAGCAAAACTTCCTTTCAAAGTTATGTTTGAAGAAAGGAAGGTGATGTAATGAAAACTGTTCAAGAGTTACGTAATTTGTCAGTTGAAGAATTGAATGATGAATTGCTCTCATTACGTAAAGAACAATTAAATTTACGAATGAAAAAAGCAAGTGGTTCACTGGATAAAACTCACCTTATTACTGTGGTGCGTAAGTCAGTAGCCAAAGTTAAAACAATTTTGACTGAAAAGGCAGGTAAGTAATATGTCTACTAATGAATCAAACGCCAGAACAATGGTTGGAAAAGTAGTTAGCGACAAAATGGATAAAACTATAGTTGTGATGATTGAGCGTTCAGTAAAACATCCTAAGTATGGCAAAATTATGAAGCGTAGATCCAAAGTACATGCTCACGACGAAAATCAAGTATGTAAAATTGGTAATACTGTGAAGATCCGTGAGTCAAGACCACTCTCTAAAACAAAAAGCTGGGTATTAGTTGAAGTAATTTCTTAATCAACTTCGTTGATATACTTTTAAAACCCTAAAAGGCCTGATATAATCAGCAACCTTTTTCTGGTCTAAATCAGAGCTGGAGTAATAAAATGATCCAAATGCAGACTGTGCTCGATGTTGCTGATAACAGCGGAGCACGTAAGGTAATGTGTATTAAGGTACTTGGTGGATCGCACAGACGCTATGCGCGTGTTGGTGATGTAATCAAAGTGAGTGTTAAAGACGCAATACCTAGAAGTAAAGTAAAAAAAGGTGCTGTAATGAAGGCTGTTGTTGTTAGAACAGCTCAAGGTGTTCGCAGAGATGATGGTTCGTTGATCCGTTTTGATGGCAACGCTGCAGTACTTTTAAACAACCAAAACGAGCCAATCGGTACTCGTATATTTGGCCCCGTTACTCGCGAGCTACGAGAGAGATTTATGAAAATAATATCTCTGGCTGCAGAAGTTTTGTGAGAAGGATTAGATATGAAACGTATTAAGACAGGCGACATAGTTATTATAATCGCCGGTAAAAGTAAAGGTCATGTAGGTAAAGTCCTACGAGTTGCAGAAGATCGTGTTGTTGTCGAAGGCGGAAACATGGTTATGAAACATGTTAAAGCTAACCCACAAAAACCCGAAAACAAAGGCGGTATTGTGGCTATTGAAGCTGCACTTCATGTATCAAATGTTGCTCATTATAATCCTAACACTAAGAAAGCTGATAAAGTTGGCTTCAAGTTTATTGAAAGCAACGGTGTCAGTTCTAAGGTTAGATACTTTAAATCTGACAATGAAATAATTGACCGTGTTTAATTAGGGGATTGAAATGACAAGACTTAATGATTTTTATCAAAAAGAAATCATCCCTATGATGATGAATCGGTTTAATTATTCCAGTGTTATGGAAGTTCCAAAGCTAGTTAAAATCACCTTAAATATGGGTGTTGGCGAAGCTGTTGGTGATAAAAAAGTAATGAACCACGCAATCGAAGACATGACTTTAATTGCTGGACAAAAGCCTGTTGTTACTAAAGCTAGAAAATCTATAGCTGGTTTCAAAATCAGAGAAGGTTGGCCGATCGGATGCAAAGTTACGCTTCGTCGTCAACGCATGTTTGAGTTCTTAGATCGATTGGTTTCTATAACTCTACCTCGTGTAAGAGATTTTCGTGGCCTAAATCCTAAGTCTTTTGATGGTACTGGTAACTACAGTATGGGTTTACATGAGCAAATCGTATTCCCTGAAATTGATTACGATAAAACAGATGGCATTCGTGGGCTAGATATTTGTATCACCACAACTGCTAAAACAAACGAAGAAGCTAAAGCTTTATTAGAAGCGTTTAATCTTCCATTGAAAGATAGAGATAAAAAATAGAAGGGTGATATTGTGGCTAAGAAATCAATGCTTATGCGAGAGTTAAAACGTGCCAAGCTTGTAAACAAATACAGCCAGCGCAGAAACGAATTGAAAATCCTGATCAAATCATCCGATGATTTTCAGGTGATTATGGATAGTCAGGCTAAATTAGCGAAATTACCTGTTAATTCTAACCCTGTTCGCCATAAAAAAAGATGTCAATCATGTGGTCGTCCACATGGGGTATATCGTAAATTCGGTCTTTGCAGAATTTGTTTAAGACAGCAATTAATGGTTGGCAACGTACCAGGCGGCAGAAAGTCCAGTTGGTAAATTTTTTGGAGAACGATTGTGAGTATGCATGATCCTGTTGCTGATATGCTGACCAGAATTAGAAATGGTCAACAGGCTAGACATCAGCAAGTAACATTAACTTCTTCTCGATTGAAAGAAGAAATTGCTCGTGTTTTGAAAGAAGAAGGTTATATTCAAGATTTCTTTGTAGAAGCACTAGAGAACAATCTTAAAATAATGACGATTAAACTGAAGTATTACCATGGTAAGCCAGTTATTGAACTTATTAAAAGAATTAGTAGACCTGGATTACGAGTTTATAAATCTTATAAAGATCTAACTTCGATTCCTGGATTTGGCGTGGCAATATTATCCACATCTAAAGGCATAATGACTCATGTATCTGCGAAGCTGAAAGGCGTTGGTGGCGAAGTCATTTGTGAAGTGGCTTAATACTTGAGGGGAATGATATGTCTAGAGTAGCAAAAGCCCCTGTAGCACAACCAGCTGGTGTTGAAGTAACAATTACTGCTGGTGAGATTACGGTAAAAGGGCCAAAAGGTTCATTGACACAAAAGATTAATAAGTTAGTAAAAATTACTAAAAATGCAGATAACCTTATTGAGTTTGCACCAGCAGCGAATGATTCTAAAGCTTGGGCACAAGCAGGTACTGCTAGAGCCTTAGTAAGCAATATGGTTCATGGTGTTACACAAGGTTTTGTGATAACTCTAGAATTAGTTGGTGTAGGTTATAGAGCGCAAGCTAAAGATAAGACTGTTAGTTTATCTCTAGGTTTTTCTCACCCAGTAGAGTATGAATTGCCTAAAGGTGTTTCAGCTGAGACTCCTAGTAATACAGTTATTGTACTTAAAGGTGTTGATAAGCAAATTCTAGGACAGGCTGCTTCTGAAATTAGAGCATTTAGACCACCAGAGCCTTATAAAGGTAAAGGTGTTAAGTATGCTGGTGAGCAAATTGCTCGTAAAGAAGCGAAGAAGAAATAGGGTCTAAGTTATGAATAAGCACAATTCACGCGCAAGACGTGGTTTAAAAGCAAAAGCCCTGATTCGTAAGTCAGGCAGAGCACGTTTAGTTGTACATAGAAGCGGTGTGCATATCTATTCTCAAATTATCCAAGCAGATAAGCAAGGAGATAGAGTGTTGGCATCTTGTTCAACTGTTGATAAAGAATTGAGAGCCAGTTTGACCGGCAAATGCAAAGTAGAGCAAGCGAACTTAGTAGGTAAGTTACTTGGCAAGCGTGCTAGTGAAAAAGGTGTTACTCAGGTTGCATTTGATCGTGCTGGTTACAAGTATCATGGCAGAGTGAAAGCCCTTGCAGAAGGTGCTCGCGAAGCTGGGTTAGATTTTTAAGGAACGATTATGGCATTCGAAGAATCACCAAAATCAGATGGTTATACAGAGAAGCTAGTCGCGGTAAACCGTACAGCGAAAGTTGTTAAAGGTGGACGTGTATTTGGCTTTGCAGTTCTCGTTGTTGTTGGCGACGGAAAAGGTAGAGTAGGCTTTGGCCGTGGTAAGGCTCGTGAAGTTCCTATTGCAATTCAAAAGGCAATGGAACAAGCTAAGAAAAACATGGTTTATATTCCACTTTCTGGTTCAACTATTTTCCACGAAATTACCTGGAGCTATGGTGCTTCTAAAGTATTCATGAAGCCAGCTAGCGAAGGTACCGGGATTATTGCTGGTGGCGCAATGCGTGCAGTGCTGGAAGTTCTCGGCGTACAAAACATATTAGCGAAGAGCATTGGTTCTACCAATCCAAGCAATATCGTACGTGCAACAATCGGTGCTTTAATGAACATCGGTACTCCAGATTATGTTGCGGCCAAGCGTGGTAAAACTGTTGAAGAAGTTATGGCGGGCTAATTATGGAAAAGAAACTTAAAATTACTTTGGTTAAAAGTACCATTGGTAGAAAACCAAAGCATATTTCGATTGTAAAGCAATTGGGTTTAGGTAAAACAAACTCATGTGTGTTTCATAATGATACTCCAGCAATTCGTGGCCTTATTAATATGGTCGATTACTTATTGCTCGTTGAGGAGAGTGTGTAATGAATTTAAATTCACTATCACCAGATCCAGGCTCTCGACGTCCTAAAAAACGTCTAGGCCGTGGTATTGGATCAGGACTAGGTAAAACTAGTGGTAAAGGTCATAAAGGTCAAAAGGCTAGAGCAGGCGGATTCCATAAGATTAATTTTGAAGGCGGTCAAATGCCAATTCAAAGACGTTTGCCAAAAATGGGCTTTAAATCTCGTGTTGGTAGAACAGTTGATCAAGTGTGTTTAAGTGAACTTGAAAAGTTAACAGTTGACGTAATTGACTTAGATGTCTTACGTAAAGAAAGACTGATTAACGGTTCAATTAAAGATGTAAAGGTTATTTTATCCGGTGAATTAACTAAAGCCATCAAACTGAAAGGTTTAAGGGTCACTAAAGGCGCTCGTTCAGCCATTGAAGGTCTAGGTGGCAGCATAGAAGAGTGACTATGAAAAACCAAAAACATAATGGTAGCCAATCTCGTGGTGGATTGGCTGAACTAAAATCAAGACTGATGTTTGTTATTCTTGGAATATTAGTTTATCGTTTAGGAGCCCACATTCCAGTTCCTGGTTTGGATCCGGCCCGTTTAGCTAATTTCTTTAATGAACAACAAAATACAATCTTTGGCTTGTTTAATATGTTTTCTGGTGGCGCTTTATCGCGTGTTACCGTATTTGCTATCGGTATTATGCCGTATATTTCTGCTTCCATTATTATCCAGCTTTTTACTGTTGTTTCACCCAAACTGGAACAATTAAAGAAAGAAGGCGAGTCTGGGCGTAGAAAGATAAATCAGTACACACGATATTTAACTTTGGTACTGTCTATATTTCAGTCCTTAGGTATGGCGCGGTGGTTAGCAGGACAGCAAATTGCATTGCAACCTGATGCTTCATTCTATTTTACAGCCGTAGTTACATTGGTCACGGGTACCATGTTTTTAATGTGGTTAGGTGAGCAGATAACTGAGAAGGGTGTTGGTAATGGCATTTCTCTGATTATTTTCTCAGGGATTGTTTCAAGTATGCCAACGGCAATTGCTTCAGTTCTTCAACAAGTAAAAGAAGGACAGATGCAAGCCCTCACTCTAATTGTTGTTGCTGTAATTGTAGTGGTAGTTACAGGCTTTGTAGTGTTTATGGAGCGAGCTCAAAGACGAATTAGAGTTAACTATGCACAAAGGACGCAGGGTAGAAAGGTATATGCCGCTCAAACTAGCCATTTACCTTTAAAAATTAATATGTCTGGTGTAATTCCTCCTATTTTTGCATCCAGTATCATATTACTACCAGCAACACTAGCTCAGTTCTTTTCCCATACTAAAGGTTTGGGATGGTTATCTGATGTTGGAATGGCTTTATCACCTGGCCAGCCTTTGTACTTAATTGTTTATGCAATTGCTATTTTGTTTTTTGCGTTCTTTTATGCAGCTCTTGTTTTTAACCCCAAAGATACTGCAGAAAACTTAAAGAAATCTGGTGCTTATATCCCAGGAATTAGACCCGGTGAGCAAACAACTAAATACATCGATGCAGTGATGACCCGTTTGACCTTAATCGGTGCTATATATTTAGTTTTAGTGTGTTTGTTGCCTCAGATTTTAATGTATACGTGGCATGTCCCTTTTTATTTTGGAGGAACTTCGTTGCTGATTATTGTAGTTGTTATTATGGATTTTGTAGCCCAAGTACAAGCCCATTTAATGACTCAGCAATACGATTCTTTAATGAAAAAGGCTAATTTTAAAGGTACTAAGTTACCTGGTCTACTATGATTTTTATCGGAGTTAAGAATGAAAGTAAGAGCATCTGTAAAGCGAATTTGTCGCAATTGCAAAATTATTAAAAGAAGTGGCATTATACGAGTAATTTGTAAAGATGCCCGACATAAGCAAAAGCAGGGTTAAGATCTGCTTGATTTATTTTTATAAAAATAGTATTCTTCTGTCCCTTTCGACAGAACAAAATAACGTTCGGAGAAGTTAATGGCTCGTATTGCAGGAGTAAACATACCTGATCACAAGCATGTTGTGATTGCTTTAACAGCTATATATGGTATCGGTAAAACTACATCCTTAAAATTATGTTCCACAGTAGGTATCGAACCTTCAACTAAAGTTTCACAGTTGTCAGATGCTCAGTTGGAGTCTTTGAGAACTGAAATCGCGAAAATTACTGTAGAAGGTGATTTGCGCCGTGTTGTGACAATGAACATTAAGCGCCTTATGGATCTTGGATGTTATCGCGGGTTAAGACACAGAAGAGGCTTGCCCTTGCGAGGACAACGTACGAAAACTAATGCTCGTACTCGTAAAGGTCGCAGAAAAGGCACTACTAATTGATTTTTCATGTAGGAAAGAAAGATGGCAATAACTAAGTCAAAGCAACAGAAAGTACGTAAAAAGGCAAAGCGTGTCGTATCTGACGGCATCGTTCACATCCACGCGTCTTTTAACAATACAATTGTTACCTTTACTGATCGACAAGGTAATGCATTAAGTTGGGCAACAGCCGGTGGTTCTGGCTTTAGAGGCTCAAGAAAAAGTACACCTTATGCTGCAAAAGTTGCAACTGAGCGTGCTGCCGCTGCTGCAAAAGAATATGGTATAAAATCTGTGGCTGTATTTGTACGTGGCCCTGGTCCTGGTAGAGAATCCACGATTCGTGAAATTATAGATCAGGACATTAAAATCGTTGAAATAACCGATGTTACTGGTATCCCTCATAACGGGTGTAAGCCACCTAAAAAACGTCGTGTGTAAGACTTTAGGAGTAATTTAATGGCTAGATATCTTGGTCCAAAATGTAAATTATCACGTCGTGAAGGCTGTGATTTATTACTGAAAAGTGGCGTTCGTGATCATAAGTCCAAATGTAAATCTGAAAAATTACCAGGACAGCACGGTGATAAGAAGCCACGTTTAAGTGGTTATGGAATTCAGCTTAGAGAAAAGCAAAAAATTAGAAGACTGTATGGTGTTCTTGAGAAGCAATTCCGTGGTTATTATAAAATGGCTGCGCGCATGAAAGGGTCAACGGGCGAAAATCTGATGTCTCTGCTTGAACGACGTCTGGATAACGTTGTTTATCGCATGGGTTTTGCGACCACACGTGCTGAAGCAAGACAATTAGTTGCGCATAAAGCGATATTGGTTAATGACCAAGTTGTTAACGTACCGTCATTTTTAGTTAAGTCTGGAGATGTGGTTACTGTTCGCCAAAAGGCAAAAGGTCAAGCACGTATTCAAGCGGCTTTAGCTCTGTCTGAACAAAGAGCTCCTTGCGATTGGATTACTGTAGATTCTGCTGCGTTTAAAGGTACTTTCGCTACAGCACCAACGTTAACTGACTTATCTTCAGACTACAACGTAAACCTTGTTGTAGAACTTTACTCTAAGTAAGCTCGGAGAAATAGCTGAATGTATACTGAAATCAATGAAATGCTGACACCTAATGTTCTTAAGGTTCAGGCTGAATCGCCTTATAAAGCTAAAATAGTTTTAGAGCCTTTGGAGCGTGGCTTTGGTCATACCCTCGGCAATGCTTTGAGACGTATATTACTATCATCTATGCCTGGAAGCGCGATCACTGAAGCTTCAATAGAAGGTGTTCTTCATGAATACAGCACTATTGAGGGTGTTCAGGAAGATGTTGTTGATTTACTGCTTAACCTAAAATTGGTTGCAATTAAATTAACAATAGGTGAAGAGGCTATAGTAACTCTTAATAAGCAAGGCCCCTGCCAAGTTACTGCAGGTGATATTCAACTGTCTCATGGTGTTGAAGTTGTGAACCCTGAGCTTGTCATTGCTAATTTGAACGAAAAAGGCAAATTAAACATGACATTGAAAGTTGAAAGAGGAATTGGATTCCATAGTACGGATTCCTTCATTAAACATTTTGATGATGAAGTGGAAAGAAAATCTGTTGGTAAACTTAAAATTGACAATAGTTTCTCACCTGTTAAAAAAGTTGCTTACTACGTTGATAGTGCGCGTGTTGAAAACCGTACTGACTTAGATAAGCTAACTATTGAATTAGAAACTAATGGTACAATTGATGCTGAAGAATCGATTCGTATTTCCGCAAGCATCCTTCAGAGACAACTTCATGCATTTGTTGATATGAAGTTTGAAGAGTCTCGCTCTGATAATAAAGAACGCAATGATTTTGATCCAATTCTATTACGTTCTGTAGATGATTTAGAGTTAACTGTTCGTTCTGCTAACTGTTTAAAAGCAGAAAATATTCATTATATTGGCGATTTGGTACAACGTACTGAAAATGAATTATTAAAGACTCCTAATCTAGGTAAGAAATCTTTAACTGAAATTAAGGACGTTTTAGCTTCACGTTCATTATCGCTGGGTATGAAACTTGAGAATTGGCCGCCAGCAAGTCTTGGCGAGTAATGTTTAGGAGTTTTTGTTATGCGTCATCGTAATTCTGGCCGTAATTTTGGCCGCACAAGTAGTCATCGTAAGGCGATGTTCTCAAATATGTGTAATTCTTTAATTGAGCATGAGTTAATTAAAACGACTCTGCCTAAAGCTAAAGACTTAAGACGTTATATTGAGCCATTAATTACTGTAAGTAAAGTTGATTCAGTGGCTACACGTCGTCATGCGTTTGATATTTTAAGATCAAAATCGGCGGTAGGTAAATTATTCACTGACTTAGGTCCTCGTTTTGAAAAGCGTCCTGGTGGTTATGTTCGCATTATCAAATGTGGATTTAGAGATGGTGATAACGCACCAATGGCAATTGTTGAACTGTTAGACAGACCAGTTGCTGAGTAATTATTGAAATATCATTTATTGATATTTTATAAAAAACCCGCTTTTTAGCGGGTTTTTTATTTGAGTAGATTTAAGTATTTCTGAATTCTACATGCGCTGGTTTACCTGATGTCCATGCTTTATGAACGTCTTCAATTTTCATAATATCGGGTTTGCGCTTTGGCACCTTCCTGCGAAGAACCCCCTTATTTCATAATCTGCAACCTTCTTATTGTTTACCAGTGATAAAATCGCAGCGGCAGCATGACGTTGATCTTTGTCATCGTCTTTAGCATCACAAATCGCTTGTGCCTGGTGCTCTTCGGCCTTCCCCATAAAGTAATTTATTTTGTGAACACAGCTGGCAACCAAGTGATCACTGATTTTTAAATAACGTTGGTGAGCGTAGCACATGAGATATAATCTGGATAAATTCTTTTGTTTCATAGCGCGTAAGCCGTAACATGTGATGTACACCGCTAACTCCGCATAATGCATGATATTTTGCTCTGAAATCCCCAGTTCTTTAATAACTTCGATGGATCTTTGATAGATCGCAGATAAAAATTGATGATTTTTTACAGAGGCATTTATCTCGGCAGTGGTAAAATCCTTTTGATCTTTTTTTATAGTCGTCAATTGATAAAATAGATCATCCTTTTCCAGAAAATTGGCCAACAGTTCCCTGAACGGTTTATCTATTAGAGTGTATATCTTATTACTTAATCTATTTTTTTCTTTGTTCAAGGCTTGAGAAACCACTTCTTGCAATGTGGTATAGGATGGCCTAACGATTTTATGCTGATGGAAAATAAGTTTTAATAACATACCAGGTATCTTGCCTGATTCCTTGGAACGTGAAACTAAAAAAATATTGCGAGATCCTAAAGAAACCAACTTGTAAAATGTAATTGATTTTTTTTGGGATGTCGTCAAAAGTATTGAGGTACTCTTTATCTTCCTCATCTAACTCAAATACAAAAGGCCTATCATATAGGCCTTAACACTTATATAAAAAAAAGAAAAATGAGGGTGGCTAATATTTCAACGGCAGTTACTGTTAGCAGTGGTATAAAAGCGCGGATAAATGGCGCAGGTTACCCCCAATCCTTCAAGCCCCATCCTTGGGTGATA
>NZ_CBCSKT010000002.1:0-8563 GCF_965140895.1 Legionella sp.
AGCAAATGGATGCTCTAAAGAAAACCAAACTACTTTTTTTCTAAAACATATTTATGCAAGTCAGTTAAAGTCAGAAATAGAAGAACTCGAATCTCAATACGTCAATTTGGCCTTTAATGCCTATGATGTTCAACAACTTAGTGATAATCATGTTAATTAAAAAACAAAGAGTGATGAAAAAACGATTTGATTTATACAGTCAAGTCATAGAACGGATGCCAGTACATATCTATTGGAAAGATAAGCACTTTAATTACATTGATTGCAATAAAGTCTTTGCAAAGTATTTAAGACTTGCCTCCACTAAAGAAATTATTGGCCTCTCAGATTATGATTTTCTTTGCATTGAAGAAGCGAACATAATACGTGAAAACGATAAACAAGTCTTAACCTTAGGTAATATATGTGTTTTTGAGGAAGAAATTTCCGATACTTTAGGAAGAAAAACAGCCTATCTTACCCAAAAAATCCCTCTATTTAACGCCTCAAGCGAAATTATTGGCTTAGCCGGAATGTCCATAAATATTACTACGCGTAAAGCGCAGGAAGAAAAAGCACATGCGGATAAAGAGGCAACCGAGCACCGACTGTTTAATATACTGAATAACTTACCTGGACACGTCTATTGGAAAAATAAGGATTCGATTTATCAAGGCTGCAACTTGGCTCAGGCACAGTCTGCCGGATTTTCAAATCCAGAGCAGATGATTGGCAAATCTGATTTTGACATGCCCTGGAGTCATGAAGCAGAGTCTTTACGTAAAATGGATCTCTGCGTAATGCAGCGAAAAGATATAATTACCCGTGAAGAAGCATCGAAACTCGCTAATTCTGATAAAATATCCATATTCTTATCGAAAAAAGCCCCCCTCCTTAATATTAATGGGGAAGTTGATGGGGTCCTTGGAATTTCATTCGATATTAGTGACCGCAAGAAAATGGAAGAGGAACTCGCCAAATCACAAATTGCCGCCGAAGCAGCAAACCTGGCAAAAACAGAGTTTTTACGCAATATGGAACATCAGTTAAGAACTCCTTTTAGCGGAATTTATAGCTTGATTGAATTCTTAGCATCCAAGGAAACAGATCCGGAAAAGAAAATGTATCTGAAAACGGTTCATGAATCAGCAAAGGAGTTTGTGGATTTATTGAATGATATTCTTGAGTTTACCCGCAATGAGGCAGGAAACTCGCCCATTTTAGAAATGAAATTTAATCTCTGTGAAACCATATCGCAAGTAGTCAAGCTAGAACAAGCAACTGCGTTAGCAAAAGGAATTGATTTAACTTTAGATTATCCCAAATCACTCCCCGAAATATTTCTTGGAGATCCGTATCGTATTAAACGCTTGATGATGAACTTAATTAGTAATGCAATTAAATTTACAGAACAAGGTCGAGTCGCTTGTCAGGTGCGCTTAGGTGAGCGAACCGATTCGCGCCATTGGATTCTACAACTCGTTGTTTCCGATACAGGGATAGGCATATCCGAAGAAAAGCAGTTGTTAATTTATGAAAAATTCTTTCGTTTATTTCCAGCCAACCAGAATAAATACAAGGGAGCAGGCTTAGGATTATACGTAGTAAAACAAATAATTCATGAGCTTGAAGGAGAAATAGAAGTCCAAAGCGAACTAAATAAAGGCACTACGTTTATCTGTACCTTGCCTTTTAAGGTTCCTTTACTTTTTAATGACAACCATTAAAGTCTTTTCTTGAAAATTAGATTATTCTCAGTGAAAATTAACTATAAGCGTTCGCGATGGTGTTATTTTTTGGATTAAAATAAAAAACACCGTCGTTCTTGTCCCCATAATGACGAAATGTGGATGCACAGGGAACACCTACATAAAAAATAAAGTAAGGGGAATGCCCCTACTTTAAATTTAACTTAGACTTATTGGATTTATTACAAGGCAAACAATGCTCAACTCTATTCGAATACTAATCGTCGAAGACACGCGAATTGCCCAACTTGTTGTAAAAGCATATATGACTCATTTGGGATGTATCGTCGATATCGCAGAAGACGGAAGGTCAGCTATTGAAAGTACCGCTCAAACTCAATATAACCTTATTTTAATGGATATTGGTCTAGGGGATGGCCCCAATGGTTTTGAAACAACTCAATACATTAAATCTCACAGTCCTTTAAATAAGGACACCCCGATTATCGCCCTAACCTCCCATGGCGATTCCGATATAAGACAAAAAGCAGCAGATGTTGGTATGATTTTATTTTTGCGCAAGCCATTTACCACCGCCAATGCACAACAAGTCATGGATTATTTAATAAAATAATTCCGTAGGCAAATAAGACAAATATATCTTTTATCCCCTAAAGAAAATTAGCTATCACTCTAGTTTCTAAACACCAAACTGTGGTATTTTTACTTTTAGAATTAAAAAGATGGCAATTATCTGTAAATTCACCTACATAGACAAAATATCTACCTAAGAACTTTATAAAATTTAATACGGACGATTTAGTATGAAAAAAAATACCCTTGTTTTAGCCTTATCAACAAGCTTTTTAATTGGTAATGCTTTCTCAGGAACTATTGGACCAGTAAAACCAAGCTGGAGATGGTTGGGGGAGTTTAGTGTAGGTCCTGCATGGCAAAGTGGAGGTAAGACACAATCGTTTTATCTTACTCCAGAGATCGAAAAAACCTACGACACGGATAAAGCAACACATGCACTAGCTGATTTCGGAGTTCTTTTAGGCGCACAGTACAACCTAAGTCCAACACTGATAACTCAATTTGGGCTTGCTGTAGGAGCAACCACAAACACAAGCCTATCGGGCGAAATCTGGGATGATGCCGATCCACAATTTAATAACTTCACTTACAGCTACAAACTCCAGCATACTCATATCGCTGCGAAAGCAAAATTACTTGCAGATATGGGCTATATAGTAATGCCTTGGGTGAGCGCTAGCGTAGGCGTAGGCTTTAATCATGCATACGCATTCAATAATGTTCCAGTTATTGAAGAAGCAATTAAAAATCCTAACTTTTCAGGTCATACCCAAACCAGCTTTACCTATACGGTAGGTGCAGGTATTCAAAAATCAGTAACCGATCATGTCCAGGTAGGTATTGGTTATGAATTTGCTGATTGGGGCAAAAGTTCGTTAGCAAGAGCTCTAGAGCAATCAATGAACACAGGAATTTCATTAAACCACCTCTACACTAATGGATTCTTGGTCAATCTTACCTATGTAGGATAAGAAAAATCCTCCCCCTATGCCTTGCGGCCTATCCGCGATAGCATAGGTCAAAGAAACCAAATTTAACCACTTTAGGAAATAAACATGTTAAGGAAAATTTTGTGTGGTAGCGTTGTTTCTTTATTTCTAAGTAGTCCATCTATTGCTGGATTCTATGTCGGTGCTGGTATTGGGCCTGAATACGCGCAATTCACTCAAAAAACTCATGTTTTTGATAATTACGGTAGTTTTAATGTCATTGATGAGCAGAACTTTTCCGGATCAGGTATTTTTGGTACTTTTTTCGGTGGATACTCTTGGACACACAATTGGTTTTATTTAGCGGGAGAAGCTAATTTTAATCCCAGCTCACTTCAATATAGATTAGTCAATAAAGAGTACATTCATCGAAATTTCGAGAAATCGTCATTCACTATTCACTATAGCGAAGGTGTAAGTGCCCTTCCAGGGGTCTTATTAAACAAGAATGCTGTTGTTTATGGACGAATTGGTTATGCAAACGGCCATGTAGAACTGCACAATTCAGACCCAACCATACACAGTTCAAAAGCAAATCGTAGTGGTGTTCGTTATGGTGTGGGAATGCGTTATAACCTATCAAATCAATGGTCATTAATGGCAGATTACAGCCAAACCAATTATGAGAAATTCAAAAGCCACGTTTATGAACCCAATGGTGGAGTCACCAAAATCTCACGAATTTACCCAGTCTCAGCACAATTTGCCTTTGGGGTTATTTATAGTTTTGAAAAACCAGCAGTTTTTGTTAAATAGAGCCAAGCATGTAAGGTTTACTCTTACTAGACAATGAAGTTTGTTTCAACTCGGGACTTTTGAATCATCTCCAAATATAGGCAGCTAACCTAATTAAAATTCAGGGACATCCAAGTCCCAGAATTTCTTTACAATTTCATCAAAACAAAACATTTTATTTCTGTTAATTTCAACACCCTTCGTTTCGCACTACAATATTGATCTAAAATTTAATTAATAAAGCAAATAAATGGACACACCCTTTATGCTAATTTTTAAAAGGAGTATGAACATGCTCAACTTAGATACCGACATGATTTGCAATATTCTTGATAAAATGCGCCAATTTCAAGCTAAAGAAGAGATTTCTTTTCCTGAAGTAACTGATGATGTGGACGCATATTATGTTCTAGCTGATTATAAAGATGATGCTGTTTATGACGAAGCAGTTAATATTATCAATAACTTGCGTCCAGATCAGCAAGTAACCCTAGTCGCCTTAATGTATCTAGGGCGAGAAGATTTTGATGTAAATGAATGGAATACTGCCGTTGAGTTCGCAAGCCAGGAGCTAACGGATCACACAGGTCAGTATCTTTTATCTAGGCCATTAGTCTCTGAGCATATTGAAAATGGATTAAATTTATTAGGACTTTCATGTTCTGAATGAAGATTCCCATCGTCTAATATCAGCGACATTATTATCCAGATAAAGAATGTGCTATAGTGCAAAGTCATAAAATACACTATAAAAACAACATGCAAGCAATTACTATTTACCATAATCCCAAATGCTCTAAATCGAGAGAAGCCCTTGCATTACTGCAAGAAAAATGCCTTGAGCCCACTATTGTCGAATACCTAAAAACTCCGCTTAATAAAGAACAACTAACGGAGTTAAGAGCGCATTTCGCACTTAAAGATTTTGTTCGTGCCAACGAACCTATTTTTAAAGAACTAGGCTTATCGCTGGAGAATGAAGAACAGGTATTAGAGGCCATGCTAAAAGAACCCGTGTTAATGCAGCGGCCTATTGTCACCTATAAGGGAAAAGCGATTATTGGCCGCCCTCCTGAAAACGTATTAGAGCTATTTCTCTGACATTGGCTTCGAATTCCTACGCTTGACTTCGGGATCCATAGATCTTGCAACAGGGATGGATATTTGCACAAAAATCTTAAACTACATTGTTTTAAAAACGGGCCTAATTTCCTCATCCATTGGCGGTGCTGAAGGGAGTACGCTTGCCTGACTGATATTTTTTAATTCATCCAACGCAAAAGTAAGGGATGCGTGGATGGTTTCCAATTTACTAAGCAATCGCTCCAAAATAGAAACTGATGCTGTTATTGATTTATTAAAACCCAATTGAGTCAGCCCATACTCCAGCGCAATGCCTCCTAACAAAGGCACACTCGCCAATAAAAAAGAACTCGTAGCCAAACCTAAAATAGCCGAACCAGCTATGCTTGCTTCCGTACTGTTTTGCGACAAAGTATAAGTTAACGTAGATCGTGGCTGATTCAAAACCGTCCTATGTTTTTCTAAACAATTGGAAATAGCTTTTTGTAACAATGTGATTAAAATAAGGATATTATTAATTTCTATGATACGTTCGGCTGCAACAGGCAAAGCATCAAACTGTATGATAATTTCATCCAGTTGCTCACAAAGATTAGTAATGATGATGCTTTTTTTATAGCATTGATTCCCTGCATTACTATCCACTAGCTGCTTTAATTCTCTATTCTTATTCCGTAATTCATTCAATAAAGGATGCAAATCACGTAACTCTTTAATACTTTTAAAATGACTTAGTCTTTTTGAAAACATACTTCTTCCTTGAGTTAAAACAAATCTCTCTACTCACTTTGAATAAAAGCGAATCATTAGTCAAGTCCGCAGGCACTTGACGACCTCAGAGTTATGTGTGCGTCTTAAAATATAAATCCCATGGAGTAAACTAAATGCTTACACAAGTTTTAATAAATATCTGTTGGGCTCTGTCATTCACCTTTTTTGGAGCAATACTCGGTACCGGGTTAATGCTCATGGCATCCACCATTGTTCCTCAGATTCTCAGTAAAAATACGCCTCACATAGATGAAGCAAAAGAAATGTTGCGCGGCAACACTGCCGTTGCAGAATACTATGGGCGTGTGGTTTCTTCCGTTATTATCGGTATCAGCATTATCATTGCAGCCTCTGTTCTTGGAGGGCTAATTGCCGGACTGCATGGTTGAGTCTAAGCGGATGAGACAATTTTTTTTAGTACTAACCATCCTGTGCACATTTAGTCTTAACGGATGGACTCGTGGCAGAGGTGGTTGTTTTGAACAAAGAACCTTAATTGCAACGCCTCAAGGCGAGCGTGCGATAGAATCACTACGCCCTGGTGATTGGGTATGGAGCAATATTTCAGTTAAAAACCGTAGCGAAGATGAAGATGCAGTCCTGAAATATCCTCTCATTTTGACCTAATTCTAGAGTATCGGAGAAGAGGCAACGTTCTTTTTTCCCAATCCACCGAATTTATAATTTCATTCCAACGTTCATTGACGGAAATGGAGAGTCCGATAAATCCAGCTGTTTTATTTTTTCCTTACGCAGTGTTAGTGCATAAGCACTCATCTCTTCGCAAGTGAATAAATGAATATCTTTAGGCTTTCTTGATTTAGTAAACATAGTTATTTACCTAGTCCATAAAACTACCAATTCAAACATAAACCAAGTAATTTTGTAAATTATATTCCCTTAAGTAGATGAAATTAAATAAACTTACCACCGATCATCATTTCCCCAATTATTGTTGTTTCCTCCATAACCATCGTTATGTTTCTGATAATCCCTGCCTCGTCCATGGTGGTAGTCATCATTATGTTGATGATGCTGATAGCCACCATGGTGCTGATGGCCATGCTGATGATTTCCATGATTTGAAAAACCTCGGTGCGGAGGCGGACCACCTCGAAAGCCCCCTCCGGGATGAGCAAATGCCAATGAGTTGCTTAACAAGCAGAATAAAGAAATAGAGACGCATACATGTCTTTTCATTTTGTTCCCTTATAAGAAAATGAATTTAAAACAAGAATTAGCGTACTGATGTAAAAATAAGCGTAGCACAGAATTTTAATGGTGTGGCTGCACTATTGAAGACTGCTCTACCAAACACTAAGTAGTGCATTTTATGATTAAATCCAATAATTAATCGCTAAGGCAAAATTATTAGAATTTAGAGTAACACGCGCATTACCATCAGGATCGTCTAAATCATAAACAGTGGGTATTTGCAGATTAACCGCATTTCCATAACCTACATGATTATATTCCGCACGCAAGGACCAATTTTTTCCGATTGCCCATTCGATACCAGCCCCAATTAACCAACCCGTTTGGCTACTATTTCTGGAGTAATAATCGCCACCTTCATTTTTGTATGACAATTCTACATTAGCAAAACTGGCCCCGCGGTTAAATACGGAAAAGGAACGATTTTATTCCAATTCAGAGCACGACCTATTCTTCCTTTGATAGAACCTTTTAAAGAATGCCCATGAGTTCGAGGCATGTTGTAAGCTAAGCCACTTTAATCCAATCTTTTTCGGCTCTATGTCAATAAGCCATCGTATTACGCTTGCTTTACCTACACCAAATCGAATAGCCAGGGCTAAAAGCCCTACCAGTCTATATATTTTTCGTATATTCTCTAAACTTGGAGTAAGTAATTAGTTAGGGATGAAATAATGAATGTTGTAGAATTAAACGCATTAATTGAGAAAATAAAATTACAGCGCTCAATGGACGACTACTCAGCACAAAGCATGGATTTATTCGCGCAATTGAGCAGAGCACTGGAGGAATTAGAACCTGAAACCAAACTCACTTATAAAACACTGGAAGTGTCATTCCTTAAACTAACCAATGAGTTATATGAGAAGTTAACAAATAAACAATTTATGTTAACTGAATTGCTGACGTTAATTATTATGTGCAGCAGATTAACAGGATATGCTGATGTCAAGGATCTTGATAATTATCCTCACCTCACATTAACAGATAAAATTAGTAAAAAAAGACCTCAAGAACAACAAAAATTAGAAAACATTATTTTCTTTCTCAGAGCAGCCTTTTATCTTATCCAGAAACATTACACTCAAGAACAATTAACCTTGCTGCCCTTTTTAATCTATTTCCGCCCCCACACCACCGATGAGGAGCGACGTTCAGAACTCGCAACTTTTGAATGGCTTCGTCATCAAAAAGCAAACTGCCTTAGCTTTTTTGGAATGCATGTGGGCTGTATCAATATGCGTTCTCTCCAGCTGATTCGTGTTTTACCAAACATTTTTGAATTAATTCCAGCAACTTACACTCCGTTCATAAGGCTCACACAAAATTATGATTTGCTGTGGAATACAAAACAAGACAATCCCATTTCGAGAAACACTCTTATAGAAGAGACCTATAAACTATTAGAAACAAAATTTATAGCTCAGAAAAAGCAAGACTATGCTGCGTGTCTAAAATTTGCAAACGACATAAAAATACAACTACCAGAAGAAGCCCATACTGAAT
>NZ_CBCSKT010000003.1:0-32274 GCF_965140895.1 Legionella sp.
TGCTCCCGTTGTTTCATTGGAGGCAATTATCTACAGCTTATTTGGGGAGTTCTAGGTGGGGTTAATTAGGCGCTTACCAATTTTTGGCCCTGGCTTACATTTATAAAATATTCCGGAAAATCTCTCTCCAAAACATTAATATAATTTCTAATAGTTTGTTTTGTTGGAATCCCGCTATTGGATCTACCAGGGGCTGGTTTTATGTAAAGTTTTTTTGCTAGCTGCGAGTAGCTTATATTTTTCACTAATCCTGTGTTGGGTTCTGCATCTAAGACAAGAATTTTTACTAACAATGCGATTGCATAAGGAAGCCCTTCAAAGGGACATTCTATTTCTGAAACATAATTAGTTATATTTATAAAATCTAGCATGAAACTTCCATATTATAGTCAGCAAAACCATATATTAACATAAAATTCCATAAATGGAATAACGGATTTTAAAAATCCCATATGAGGTGTTTTATAATGCGTAATTATGTTTTTATTGCTATATAATGAATAAGGTGATATTAATCTGTGCTGATATAAACTTTTTATGGATTCTTATGCGATTTAATATTATTGGGGCGGGAAATTTAGGAAAAACCATAGGATACCTATTTGGTAATAGCTTAACAAATCAGCTACAAATTAATTCTATTTGCAATACCTCTCTCGCAAGCTCAGATAAAGCAGTGAAATTTATAGGTGCGGGATACCCCACAACCCTAGACAAACTAACAACGTGTGAAATAACATTAATAAGCGTACAAGATGATTTAATTGAGGCCATTGCAGAGAAAATTAGTGCTCAGGATAATATTATCCCGGGTAGTATTTTTTTTCACTGCAGTGGATCCCTTACTTCTGATGCATTAAAAAGCCTGAGATCTAAAGGAGCATACGTAGCAAGTATTCACCCAATGAAGAGTTTTGCTAGCCCTGAACTAAGTATAACAAATTTTAAGGGTACTTTTTGTGCAATGGAGGGTGATCAAGAGGCTTTATCCATCTTAGAGCCTTTATTCACTGGTATTGGGGCTTTTACTTACCATATCGAAAAATCAAAAAAGTCGTTATATCATGCGGCTGGTGTTTTTGCCTCTAACTATTTAGTGACCCTTTCTCAAAAGGCTTTAGAATGTTTAACAGAGTCTGGTGTAGAGAACAACATGGCTATGCAAATTATTACGAATATTATGAAAGGCACTATCTCTAATTTAGCAACAACTTTATCGCCTGAACAATCTCTTACCGGACCGATCAAAAGGGGGGATGTAAGTACGATTAAAAAACATATCTCTGCCTTTTCTGATACTGATACTAAAGAGATTTATACACACTTAGGTAAAGAAACATTAAAATTAGCTGGTCATGATGAGAATGTTAAAGACTCTTTGACAAAAGCTCTAACTTCTGATGAGCCCTCAGCATCCCCAAAATATACATTGTTCTAAAAATTAGGGCTGGAGTCAGCCCTTTTTATTAATTTTACCTAAATTTAATGAGATCTAATATTTTTGCTTTTACAGTCTTTTTCTCTTTTATTGTTTTTCTAGCAAAGAGACCATCTTTAAAGCCTACTCGATAACCTAAATCATGGGCATCTTCGCTCATCATTTCTTTAATAAGTTCTCTGGATGAAGATAGTTGCCTTTCAGAGTATCTTTGCTCTTTCCCTGATGAGTCTCTGAGTACAATCGTCCCATTTCTATCCACCTCGAGAACTTTTAACTTTCTTTTTCTTTCTTTTATTGTGTAGTGTAATTTCGTTATTTCAATCGCATCTAAGGGGTTAATTCCTTTTAATGCATTGGGATCAGATAATAACTCCTCTGTTGTGTACTGCGGGAATGCATTTTTTCCAACTAATTGCATTACACAAACTTCATGACCATGTTTTTTGCTATAAATAATATCTTCAAGCCTTAAGGTATATTCCGGTTCTATTTTACTTACCAAATGACCTAAGAAACTTTTTATATTTCTTGCTCGATCTAACATCTCAACTCCATTTTCCTTCATCTAAAACTATATGGACTTATTAACCCCACCTTCCCATGAAAACTTATACGAAAATGGATTATAATTTACTCCGTAATCATAAAAATCAACATTTTCTTTTTTCTTAATAAACGAGGCCAATACTGAAACAAATGGCGCCATAATAAATGCGAAAATAACTTTATAGTACCAAACGCTTAACACAATTCGCCAAATCTCCGAGAGTTCTTTCAATCCACCATATAAAATTACATAAGCAACTAAGCACAATACAAACTCACTAATGGAACTTGATAAAATTGTTCTAACCCAAAAATTCTTACCATTCATCCATATTTTTATTTTGGACATCAAAAATGCATTCGTAAACATACCACTTGATACAGAGAAACAACTGGTTATATTTGTCCTTATAATATGTTCAAATGCTAAATTGTAATGGATGTTGTTAGTGTTGCCCTCTGGAGAAGGAAAATTTATCGCTATTGTTAAAATAATTCCAAAGATAAACTGACATATCAAGGCATTCCATATCAATTTTCGAGAGACTTGGTATCCATATACATCAGCAATTAAATCTCCTAACGCAAAAACTATGGGTATAATTAGTCCACTTACAGGGACAGAAGATCCAAAAAGAACGGTCATTCTAAACGCTGTCGAATCACAAACTATAAAAAAAGTTATAAATAACATCATTAAAAAATGTAAATAGTTATATTGATTAATATTTCTATTCCTATTTGTGTGTTCTATATATCGAGGTTGGTTTTCCATTTTATTACCGATAAGTTTCTATTGATTTTATAACTACCCCTAGTATGAAATATTCGTCAAAATGCTTCATATCTCCAAATCCTGGGTTGATTGGCTTAAAATAAAGGTCGTTCCCATCTATAAAGATCTGTCTAAATACAGGTGGCGTGTTAGGCTCATCGTTCAATTTGCATAACACATAATCTCCATCCATAGGATTTAAATCAGGATCTAAGATAACGATAGAATTATTTTGAAATGCAGGAGCCAGTACTTCACTATTAATTGCTACTCCAAAAGAATTAGGGTTTGTTATTCCAGTTGTAGTCACAAATTTATGTAATTTGGTGTTCCTTGACCCTGTGGACAATTCTTCAAGAGAATACACAGCAATATGGATTAATTCGCCCATTTTTCTTCTTTCTTGGTATTTATCGGAAGACATGTCTTCATATAATAAATCGTCAAACTTAACCCTAAAAAAATTTAATAAGGGCTCAATAGATGAAAGTGTAGGGTTACTACATTCGTTTCGAAGTCTGGAAATTGTTGTCGTGGGTATGCCAGTTTCTAAAGATAAATCCTTGCTATCTATTCCATATTCTTTCAACAAATGATTTAAGTTCATACTTAAAAACAGTTTTCTTTTTCCTTCTTGTTCATAAATCATTATTGTTTTCTCATATTTTATCTCAAAGATAAATATCTTAAAGAATTTATAACTAACTAATTACTACTGAAAACATTATATACAAGGTGGATTCGATATAAAATATATTCACATGTATTTTCTACTCCGGGCTAATAAAAAATGAATAATACATGCTCGATTGCCCTTTGCGGCATCTCATCTATTTTTGTTTAAAATTAATATTTACACTCTTATACTGTCCGGCTGGGTCTATATAAGGTCTACTGGATTTTCCATTAGCGTAATATACTCTTGTATATATTAATATAGTATATACAAGAGTATATTAATATATGGTTCTTTGATGTTTAATTTTCCATAACCAATTGTAATTTGTTATCTTTTATCAATTCATCAAGTCCTCTTCGAATGAGATAATTCATAATTCCTTGTTTGTTTCCATGGCAATAATTCTCAATATCTAGCGCAATGTCTTTTTTCAAATATAGTAACACAGGCTTCTTCTCGCATTCATTTTCTCTGTCAATTCGTCCTGAAAAACTTAATAGAATATCTTCTTGAGATGGTTTTTTTACTGCCTCTTTTGCTTTAGTTATGGTGTTAGCACTTTCAATGAAATCATCGACTGATTTTGGTGTGCCTAATTTAGTCCTATTTCGGTGATGGGATCCTAATGTCATGTCCTAACCTCCTCATCTATATTAGCCATTTCCATAATTGAAAAAAAATCTTCGTTATATATCTCTTTATATAAGGCGATAATATCATTACTTGCTTTATGTAAATATTTTTGCGCTCTATATGCTGGTAGCTTTTTGTACTCGTCAGCCTCAAATTCAACAACAGAACATGAGTTTGAAATTGAATATTTAAAAGAAACTCGATGCCCAATGGTGGTATCACAGACATACAAATTAGGGAAGGACTCTTTGATTACACTTTTGGCTTCATCGGTTGTTTTTGTTTGAGCATGAGTTGAACATGCGTTTAAAATTATATGGGCTTGCAAATTAGGATTATAAGTCTGAGACAGCTCAGAAAGTTCTTCGATTGTTTCTAGTGTGTCCATATCAAATTCTGATGGTTGAATTGGTGAATACCAATTAGAAACAGATTTTGCTACCAGGGCTGATCTTAATTCTACAGAGTCTCTGCCACCAACATCTACAATGATACTTTCGTAGCGAGTCGCCATTCGGTCTAACTCCGAATTTAAATGTTTTCCTAAAATATTCACGCATGTTATATCTGGCTTAACCCCGTTTCCATTTCTTCTATCAAAAAATTTCGCTCCAGATCTCTGTTTGTCTGCGTCCACAAATAAAACGTCTCGCCCCATTAACGCTCTCATTATTGCTATATTAACCGCAATAGTTGTTTTACCGGTTCCACCTTTTTCCCCGCCCATTACAATTACATTTGTCATTTACGCTCCTGTTTTTATTAATAGAGATTATCATCTGTTCGTATATATATCAATATATTAGTTAATACAACGATATTCTAGTATATATAACATATACAAGACTATACAATATTACTATATACATGTATATACGTATATATAGTAATATATACTAATGTTGTATAGTATATAAAATATATATTAAATTCAATGAGTTACAGATGGCTTCTCTTGACATATTGATAGTGGAGTAGTAGATTAAATTTTTTTCCATAAAAATAATTGGGCGAAATTTATGGAAATTGTAATTCAATGACGCAAAAAAAACGCATATACAAAGATGTTTTTGAAGATGGGGTTCGAGCCAAGATTAAATCATTTTAATCATAGTTTTATAAATTTAGTGTCGCTCACTTATGAAATTGACACAATCGGTAATTACCAGAAAGTTAGGTATTTAATAAATGAATAGGGTAAAAATAAATAAACAACAAACGGCCGTGAAGATCCCGACCGAACCTCAAATACCATAAATAAACTCAGGGGGAATTTTTTTGTGTTCTGTACGAGAGAGATTGATATGGCATAGATAAAAAGTGAAAAAGCCCACCTGGAAATGGGCTCAAAGATCCGTTAACGCTAACATAAAATCTAGACAATTCAATCTTAGCGTTACGTTCCATTAAAGTCAATTGGCTAAACGCTAAGGATATTCTACGCATGCAAGAAAGTGCGTTAGTGATGGATTGCATTGATTTCATAGACAAATCAATCATCAAACACAACTACAGTTCTCGACGAGACGGGGTGGTGCGCCAGGGCAACTGGTGTGGTCACGATCCCACCTCTCCTCGTTTTTTTCAAAAGCCACAACAGCATAAAGAGCGCCCCAAAATCATTACCTGGGCCATGGAGGCTTGGCAGCGGTTTTATATGCTTCCACGCTCTTATTTCAAAGAGCTGCGTTTTCGCCGAAACTCTCCGCGGCAACAGCGCTCGGAGTCGCGCGAGGCTTTGGCGAGCATTGCGCAAGTCTTATTGCACTACACCGAGCTTGCCAGTTTGCGGGTGGGTATTCCTCACGCAAGTTCCGGATTTCGTTCGCTGACGATCGAATTTCTTGCGAATAAAGCAGGGATTGGCTTAAAGAGAGCCCAGCGCGCAATTAACTTATTAGTGCGCGCGGGCTATTTAAACCTGATTGAACGATTTGACGTCAAAGAGGAGCGTTTTATTGGTCTTGCTGCCGTTAAATCACTCACCCCTTCTTTTTTTAAAGCCTGCGGCATTAATTTACAGGCCTTATCGGCACAGCGTGGTTTAGCGCGTAAACGCCTGAATAAGAAACGAAGTACCTTTATTGAGAATGCTCAAGAGTCGCAAGCGGCGGCACGTAAAATCCTTGATTTTATAGCCCCCAAAGGGAATGCTAAAACGCACATTGATGTGATGAATGACATCCTTAATAACAAGTTAAGAGCCGATGAGGATTTGCGCGAGAAAGAACGCCGAAGAAAAGCATCGCTGGAACATCGCCATAAACTGTGACATCTCCCTTTGTAATAAAACCCTTTCTCTTCGTCTTATAATGCTTAAAAACAACGTCTATGCGCCGTGTCAGGTATTATTTTACTACACGATGGAATGAGCCCCATAAAAGAGCACCTATTACGCGAAAAAACCTGTGAATTAGAAGGAATAAACGTGCGATATGACCTAAATCGATTGTTCATTAATTGACAGTCTTTCATTTAAGTGTCTATTAGTATCGAGTTTAAGTGTCTGTTCTTACTTATAGTCCTATTTAAACCTTCTTAAAGATTATCCACAGAATTCCCTTGTGGATAATCTTATCACAAGGAATTCGTTACACTCATTACTTTATCTAACAACCAATAAGGAATTGTCCTTCGGACAATCACTAAAAATAAAAAACAACGCATCACAGGAACATCCATTGCCTCGTATTCATCACTTAATCGCAATAAAAGATAATTACGTACAAACTCCATCACAAGGACTACTCACTCGCTTCGCTCGCTCCGTTCCTCCTTGCGATGAACTTTATACTCCATTATTTTTATTTTTGCGACTAAGCGATGAATGACGAGGCATAAATTAACATCCTGGTGCTTCTACTGTGAATAATGAATTCGCTTCGCTCATGCTGTTAGACGCAACACGCTCAAAAATCAAAGGCAGGGGGTTGGGCTCATCCGAATGATTGGGTTAAACGTTCTCCTTTAAATTCGTTTAAAAATTCATAGTATCACCTGTTGATACTATGGGTCATTCACCATATCCTAACACCCAATGATTAAGGTGGGTGTTTATGGCCAATAAAAAACGACAGGTGTCGGCTAAAGAGCTGTTGCTCTGTCATGCATATTTTCAACGAGCGATTCAAAATCATCAATTCAGAGCCGATTGGCAGGATGCCTACCGCACTCATGCCATTGCTGAATTTTTTAAACTCAACATCGAGACGGTTAATGAGGAGGCCGTCGCGCAATTGCAAACCTGGATTGATGCCTTTGTGGATGCGCCCACGTGGAAACGATGTTATCGCACGTTAAATCAAAAAAAATACCTCAATAAAAACAAACCCAAAACACTTTCCATTCGCGGTGATGCCTATGACGCATTAAAAGAATATGCCAGTCAACAGAACATGAGCTTTTCAGATGCGATTATTCAGTTGGTGGAAACCCAGAACGAATCCTCAGTACCGTCAGCGAACGCAGAGCCTGTGCCAACCAACGCATCGGAGGTAAATCCCAGCAGCCCCGCTCTGGTGTTCGCCGACCGGTTAAACACCGCGAGTCCAGAAAGGTCATCCCATGGGAGTTCCCTCGTTGAGGGCGAGGAGTTGCTCTCTTTTGATGGGGAAACCGAATTCGATATGCTCTGGGGTGGGGTGCCTCATTGGCCCCGTAAACCGGAGAATTATCATTTTAAGCACAATGAATCTTATAAAAAATACCGCAACCACCTGAAACAACTCACCGTTAAACACCCCGATGAGACGCTACTCACTTTTTTTAACCAAACTATGAATTACTCGTTAACGCAAAACAATTGCCATCAGGTGGGCGCGCAGCTGTTATTCATTCAACGTGAGGGCTTGAAACACCACCTATTCTCACGGCAATTTAATGCCGAGTGCTTTGCGGTCAGTCCAAGCTTTTTCATCGCGAACTTCAGTATGGAGCACTATGCCGATGAGCTGCTCCTTTTTTTAGGATTAATCTTTGGGTGCACCACGGCCTCCATCACCTCCGGCAACCGAACACCTCTGGTTTTTGCAGGGGCTCCCAATCAGGTACTCATGGCGTATAAAGCCTATCAGTTCCTCGATGCTTTTTTAAGTAAAGAGGTCAAATGGTTTGAACAGTCGTGCCATAAAAACACCAAAAAAACAAACAGGCGCACGAAAGCGCAATGGCATGGTGGCCATTTGGTGACTGAGATGTTTCATTCCATTGTTGATGATGAAGAAACCTTTAAGCTCATGGAGGATGAGCAACAGGACTTATTATCCCATCACGTTTTCAAAAAAGTACACGTCTATTATGATGAGAATGAACCGATTGGCGGGTGGTGGACTCCGGATAAAGACCGTTTTCGATGGTAATGACCTGATTCCGGTGCGCGTTCGCGAACACCGGATCATAGACCTCATCTGTTATTGCCCAGGATTTTTGATGCCATTGGTGCCTGGCTTCGGGGCTTCTGATGTCGTGGATTGCGGCTCTTTATAGTCAAAAAATTTAAAGAGGCTCTTGATGTCGTTACTGGTTTGTTCGACAAGCTGTTCCATGAGTTCTTGCTCACGTTCCTGGTGTTTTCGTGCAAGACCATGGGCAGCAAGGGCGAAGGTTGGGTTCGTGGATATTTGCTGTTTGATGTAGGTGGAAAGCCATTCGTGGATTTTAAGCTCTGGGTGGTCTTTCACTAAATCCATCGGGTAGGTTTTATCCCTCAGCGGATAATACAGTTTAGCACCTGCGTCCACCACCCGTTGCAGGAGGCTCGGATCGTCTCGTTTAATCGCTTCATGCACGGTCATCTGCAATAAAATTGCCAATACTTCTCGGTGAGCGGGAAGGGAATCACGTACCAGGGTCGAGGACGATTGTTCTAGGTCGGAAATATCTTTGGCTTGCACCTCATACATTAAGTTTTTCCTGAAAAAAAGCACCTCCAGGTTGTGGCTGTCCTTGTATTTTATCATCAGTTCGGTTAAGGCCGGATCATCGCCTTTGGATGCGCGCATGGATGGTGAGGTTGTCGCATCGTCATAGGGCTTATTGGCGTGTTTGAATTCTGGGTTACTTAATAGCATCTCGATAAACGCGTAGCGCTCAGGGGATTCTTTGGTGCGATTCATCACCGCTTCCATCAAAAAGGAGCCACCTTCTTCATTTAACGCATTCACGTCTATATTGGGATTTTGTTTGAGTAGTGTTAAGGCGGTAGCGTACTCGCGTTTGTTCAGTAGTTTAAATAGTTCGGTTTCTAGGGACATAATGTCCTCCTTTGCATGATAAAGTTCCGTATTATATCGATACTGTGTTTTAATAAAACACTTTTGGCTTTTTATTGCGTCAGCCCTTGCCCCTCGTGAGTTACATTGGGTGGTGGTGTTTCTGGTAAGGACACACTCATTTGGCTCTTTAGTGTGGTGCAGGCTTTGGTTAAACTGCGATTACTCTCGATGTGAGGTAACGCATCGTCCAGGTATTGCTTTAACGTGTCCCACTCCCTGGTACTTGTGCTCGTTTTAGCTGAGGTATTTTTTAATTGGGAACGCAGTTCTTTTAATGCTGAAGGCACCTTTTCGGCGTCTAATTCATCTATAAATTCCTCTATTCGTTTTTCTAGTGTGTTTAGTTGTTCTTTGAGTTCGGCACTCAAGGTCACCTCTGAATCGACAGGGGCTTGCAGTTCGCTTTTGAATTGGTTCAAGCGCTGTTTAACCTGGGTGGTGGCGTGTAATAAGCCCTCGCTGTTGGTTTCGGTCTGTTTACTTTGCGCAACCGACTGCTCTTTCGCAAATTCTTTCATGTGCTGAACCAGGGGCGACTTTGAATAATCCGTGATGGACTCCAAATCCTTAAGCGCATGCAGCATTTGAGCACCCATCGCGCGGCGCATCTCATCGGAGAGCGTTTCCGAGTTTTTAATTAAGGCATCGAGGTCTTTCAGGGTGTTTTGGTGCTGCTTCAGGCGAGTCTGCTGCTCTTCGCTTAAATCACGCGTGGATTCCAGGGCGGTGTGCAGATGCCTGCTGAGTTCGTGCACGCATTCTTCCAGTGCCTCCTTTTGGGCTTGCTGCAGTTTCGGCATCAGCTCTTTGACCTGGGTTTCATACGCCAGGTCATTTTGGTACAGGCCTTCCAGGGTTTTTTGGTAGGTTTGAGCTGTTTTCGTGTACAAAGCAATGAGTGCCTCACATTCGTTGTTTAGAGCCGGAGATTTTCTTAACAAGCGAATGGCCGATTCGGTGCGCTGCAAAAATTCATCATGGCTTCTCATTAAAAACTCGGTATCGCCTGAATGTTCTTTGAGTTCCTTGAGTCCGCCAATCCATCTGTCCTGAAGGTAACGTTGGTATTCATTCAGTTGAGCTTTATCCTGTTGGGAGAGCTCTTCGGTGTTAAATACACGCTCCATATCGATAAGCGAGGCGCGTTGTTCGGTTGCCTTGGGTTGAGTGTCTGCTCCATGGCTTGGGGTGTGCAACGCCATCTTAAGAAATTCTTGCCATTCAACCATTTGGTGTGGCGGTTCACTAAACGTTCCTAAGTGTTGGTTAATGTAGCCCTCATCCGGGGTAATGGACATCCCTTCTGGAAAACTGAATTTGAGGTGGTCATACCGTGGGCTTGCTTCTTTTTGCAAATACAACAAAGCAGCATGGAGTTGATGAATGTTTTTGTCCGAGCCGTGAATATGGATTGTTGTTTTGTCAGCGGGAAGATTCAGTAAACATTGATAACTCATTTCTAAGGCCAGGTCCCTGCTTTGTGCTTCGGTTAAATTTTTTGAGGTTGCAGTAAAGGCCCCATTTTTGGCTACGATTTTACCGTAGCTGCTCTTGTCTTCTGAATAATAACGGGTGGCGGTAAAGGCTTCGTTTTCATTCAATGGAAATCCATGTACTTGCTCGGATGGTGCTCGGCTTGATGGTTTGGAGGTGGAAAGCGTACTGTCCTGTGATGGACTGTTGGCGTTGGACTCTGAATAAGGACTAATGTCATAAAAATAAGGTGATTGGCTCATGCGGGAATGAAAAAATTGCGCGGGCGTTGAGGGTTGTACGGGAACAGGAGGGCTTTGTGCTTGCGTTTTGGTGTAGTTTGACAGCGCACGGTTGATTGCCTGTTCGCTAAATTGCTCCAAGTCCTCAAGCGAGAGGGCCGAGGTTTTATTGAGTTTCCTGAGTAGTTTTAGATTACGTTTTAATGCATCAGGCTGATGTTCATTGAATAAAAACCAAGGCGCATGAGCGTCTTGAGTGGCTAATAATTCCTGTAAACGGTCATTCGCTTGCGGCATTATGACATCCTAAATAGTCCTTTTTGTGTTTATTATAGACAATTAATCTGTTTTTTCCACAATATTGGTTTGGTCGCGCATCCTCATCATCGATAAAAGCCGAATAAAAAATAGGGTAGGAAGTCTTTCGGATAAAGACTTAAATGCTTTGGATGACGGTTTCGACAGAGTTTGTGTTTATAACCCGCACTCTATCTAAGCAGGGTAGGGCGGGTAATAGACCACCCGCCCTGGAGTGATGTGGTTCGTCACATCGGACTTTTTCTTATCACGAGGCTTAGTTAATGAAGTTGTTCTACCATGGGCCAAATCGTGGACTTGTTCAGGTTAAGTAAAGGATAAGTTGTTAAGCTATTGAGCATTGACGTGTATTTAGCTAAACTCGGCTGAATGGAAATTAATTACAAAGCGAGAACTAAAATGGAAATAACTAAAGTAGCCTTTGAAGAAAAACTCATTATCATTAAAAATAATCAGCGCATAGAACTTGTCCCATTTATAACCCAAGAACATGGCAACATTAAATTTGGCATTGCTGCCCCGAAGGGCATTAGTGTTGATCGAGAGGAAATTCATCTTTTAAAACAGCAAAAGCGTCGTCAAAAAGAGTCCGCTGAAGCCGGCTGATTTTGGAGAATGTAGTTCCAGCTTTCATGCCGAAGTCGGATTTGCTCATCAACAGGCAATGATGTAAATGCCACCCACTCATCACTTTGGCGTATCGAGAGGATACGGATACTTCCTAAACAGTGGTCTTGATTGAGGTGCCGTTGAGTCAGTTTTTTATGGAACTGATGGTGTACGGAGACGAGAATAGGATGCGAGTTGTCGTCCTGAACCAAGGTGGATGAAAATGAGAAAATGGGCATTTGTGCGTTCCTTCCTTTACGAAATTGGAATCTTATTATTACTTGTTTTATTAAGAAAGAACAGATGAGGTCTGATTTTCCATTAATGGATCAATTTATTACATCCCTCCTAAGTCGTTTGCAGGGGCGTTTCTACAGGACTACTCACAGGCTTATCCACAAAAACTGTGGATAATTAATCGGGGCGAATTTGTTATTTTCAATGGCTGTAATGAGGTTGTATACCAGGAAAATCAAATAATTAAGGTCGTGAAGAAGGGGGTATGGTGAGAGCAAGAAATAAATTATCCACAAGAAAATTGCGTTATAGTTCAATAGGCTAAGTCTTATTTATTAAAAATAAAATCAAATAATCGGTGGAAAATTTCATTTTTATAGTCTACACAGGAGGCCCCTTAAAGAGCGTTCGTGGTATTCATGATAAAGCTTTATTATAATCGAGCGCTTTTCTATTCAGGATGTACTGATGCGTTATGTATTTACGTTAATTGTTTTGATAAGCAGCGCAACGTTTGCTGATTCCCCTAACTCCTTTACTCAAGCCAAGAAAATAGCAGCTCAATTATTTCGTGCTCATCCTCACACCGTTTATTGCGGGTGTTCTTATCAAGAGAAAAGCGTGAATTTAGCGAGTTGTGGGATGCAGCAAGCCTCGGATAAAAAGAGGGCGAATCGTATAGAATGGGAGCACATTTGTGCTGCGGAGCACTTCGGCCAGCAGTTTACTTGTTGGCGTGAGCCGCTGTGCAAGGACAAAAACGGGCGTGCTTTTAAAGGACGCAAGTGTTGTCAGAAAATTGACGAGCGCTTTCGACATATGGAAGCAGAACTTTACAATCTTTGGCCTGAGTCTGGTCTTGTAAATCAAGCGCGCTCCAATTATCGATTCGGAGTATTGCCCAATCAAGAAGGGTATTATGGCTGTTCCATTAAGATTGATAAGTCATTGCGGCGCGTAGAGCCTTCAGATGAAGCTAAAGGAATTGTTGCCCGTGCTTACTTATTTATGTCTGAGCATTACACGTTGTCGTTAAGCAGGCAACAAGAGCAATTATTTAGAGCGTGGAATAAACAATTCCCGCCCACTGTATGGGAGCAAGAGTGGGCTACTCAGGTCGCACAGATTGAGGGGTATCCTAATCATTACATTACACACTGGGCTAAAGAGTTTGCTTATGCTGCAAGATAATTAAAATGGTAAAGGCCATTAAATGGCCTTTACCTTGTATTTGTTGGCACCCAAAGAACGGTGCTTGTCACGCATAACTAGCCT
This sequence comes from Legionella sp., assembly GCF_965140895.1. Taxonomy (GTDB): domain Bacteria; phylum Pseudomonadota; class Gammaproteobacteria; order Legionellales; family Legionellaceae; genus Legionella. The sequence continues at coordinate 13,502 of NZ_CBCSKT010000003.1, forward strand.
ATTTTTTTATAGATACATTCCTCGCGTGAAAATATGTCCTGCATTTTTAATGTGTCCCCATCTTTAATTAATTGAACATGAAGGGAAACAAATCGGATAGTGCTCCGGTGCCTGGGGGCCATTCTTTATTCATATGCTCATAGTCAATAGCAATCATGTCACTATAAGGAACGCCAACATGTTGAAAAGATACCGCCATTTTTTCTGGGGTATTGTTGTTTTGCGCAGAAAATTGGTTCAGGTTAAGTACTACGGTAAGAGGATCCCAATAACCCCCAAAAGTGATTGATATTTGCTCTTTGTTTTGTGTGATTGTTAGTCGAAGGTCGTTAGACTCCTCAACATCCCCTTCTTCCTCTTCGTCAAAACCAGTACATGTTCCGTGTCCCCATAAGCCTGAAAAATCACTAATTTCAACGGGGTACTGTGAGGAGGTAATAGACTTCATTTTTCGTTCTTTTTTATGAAGAGGAAAGGCAAAAGAATTGGATGCCATCAATGATGCGATGATTAAAAATACTAATTTTTCATAGATTTTCCATATTTTCGATTGAATGCTATGAGCGTTAAGGTGTTTTCCAGAACTTAAAACTCATTCCTGTGCACAATTTGCGTGCGGACAATACCACCTCTCCTGAGGGATGACAATTCTCCAACAGGGTGATTTTATGGGGGATGGATGTAAGTCTATACTTTAAATAAGATTATTTATGAAGAGCAGATTTTCATGTGCGGCCGATTTGCATTAATTGACACGGTTGAAGAAATTAAATCTCAATTTTCTGTTGAAAATGAGTTTGAGCTTAAGCCCAGCTTTAACATCATACCCAGTCAGGATGTAGTCTGCATTGTGGAGACAGAGCCTCATCAGCGCCAGTGTGTATTGTTTCGGTGGGGGTTAATTCCTTCTTGGACTACTGGTGACTCCAAGGTGGGGAGCTTAATTAATGCGCGGTGTGAAACAATATTTCAAAAGCCTGTGTTTAGTAACCCGCTGCAATCAAGGCGTTGTTTGATGCTCATGAGTGGTTTTTTTGAGTGGCGGCAGGAGGCTTCTGGGAAGCAACCTTATTACATACAAAAGGAGAACCACGACATTCTTGCTGTGGCTGCATTTTGGGAGTCTTGGAACAATGAGGATAAGGTCGTTCACTCTTGTTGCTTAGTGACTTGTGATGCAAGCTCGTTTATGAGGCCAATTCATCATCGCATGCCCGTTTTACTGGATAAACAGCAGCAAGCAATTTGGCTTGATAATTCCCGATGTAATAAAGAGGAGCTTGCCTCAATTATGCGTCCCCCGCAAGAAAATGACTTAATCGCCTATCCAGTAACCAGGATGGTTAACCGCGCGGAATTTAATAACCCACTTGCAATAGAGCCTTATTTAGAGGAAAGTTAAAAAATAATTTTTTAGTACTCTCTTGAACTTAACATGTCCTTTTGGAAAAACTGCTGGCTGGGGGATTTACAGAGGTGGTTTTGCTGTCTATGATATTTGTAACAGAAATCAAAAAGAGCATATTATGTCTCCACGAGGTGCAAAACGAGAGGGTTCTGGGCGTCCCCGAAGTGAGCCATCAACGACCATGCGCGTTCTTTTATCGCAAGTGGCCCCAGTAAAAAAGTTCATTTCAAAAACATATAAGGTTCCGCTTTTTTTAAGCAAAGTGCAAGCAGGATTTCCATCGCCTGCGGAAGATTACATTGAAAGCTATTTGGATTTAAACACACAGTTTATTCATAATCCTTCCGCTACATTTATAGTACAAGCTACCGGTGATTCGATGATTGATGTAGGAATTTTTCCGGGAACTTGGTTAATCGTGGATAAGAGCTTGGACCCAACTGATGGAAAAATAGTGATTGCTGCAATCAATGGAGAGCTCACCGTCAAGCGCTTTTCACGCCGAGGAGGTGTCGTGCAATTATTGCCCGCAAACCCTAAATATGCCCCCATAACGGTGACTGAAGAACAAGATATGGTGATTTGGGGTGTGGTTACCTGCGTAATTCAGGAGATGCGGTAGATGTATGCGCTAATCGATTGTAATAACTTTTATGCAAGTTGTGAGCGACTGTTTAGACCGGACTTAAGTAATAAGCCATTAATCATTTTAAGTAACAATGATGGATCAATAATTTCACGCTCAAATGAGGCCAAAGCTTTGGGTATTGCTATGGGCGAGCCGTATTTTAAAATCAAACCCTTTTGCAAGCAACATGGGGTGAAAGCATTTTCTTCTAACTACACATTGTATGGAAACATTAGTCAGCGGGTAATGAGTACAATTGAAGAGGGATGGCCTCATTTGGAAGTATACTCCATCGATGAAGCTTTTCTTGATTTAAGCACGATGCCCGCGGATCTTCATGATTCTTTCTGCCTTGAATTGCAAAAGAAGGTGCTCAAACACACCGGCATTCCCACCTCCATTGGTATTGGGAAAACGAAGACTTTGGCCAAAGTGGCAAATCATCTATGTAAAAAAGTATTTAAAATCCCGGTCTTTAATATCACCAACCAAATGGGCTTATTAAATAGCATTGCGGTGGGGGATGTGTGGGGTGTAGGGCGACAGTGGGATAAGAAGCTGTTTGCTCAAGGTATCCAAACAGCACATGATTTAAGTGTAATGAATCCACATTTGTTAAAGAAACAATTTAATGTCGTGTTGATGCGCACGGCCATGGAACTTAGTGGTATTCCGTGTGGGGGCTTAGAAGAGGCTGCGTTGAAGAAAAGTATTATGTCTTCCAGGTCCTTTGGTTCCATGCAAACAGAGTTTAACGCTTTAGCGCAAGCAGTCAGTAGTCATTGCGCGCGTGCGGTGGATAAAATGCGTCATCAAGAGCTCGTAGTAAAAAGCATGTATGTTTTTGTGCACACTAATCGCTTTCGCCAAGACCTGGCACAGCATTTTCAATCCATGGAAGTTCGCCTGGTAAATCCAACCGATGATGTGCGATTAATCACAAAATGGGCGAAACGTTGTTTACGCCAGATTTATAAGTCGGGCTTCTACTATAAAAAGGTTGGGGTGTGTTTGCAGGACTTAATGCTTAAAGACCCTTGTCAGATGGATTTGTTTCATCAACCCAGTGAGGGGCAGTTAGAGCAAACAGAAAAACTAATGGATGTATTTGATCGGATTAATCAAAAATACGGGCGCAGTACAATTCGCCTGGCCGCAGAAGGGTACTCCAAGCCTTGGGCCATGCGTTCAGAGTTAAAATCGCCTGCGTATACCTCGCGCTGGTCAGAGCTGCCGCAAGTGCGAGTTTTTTGATCATATTTTTTCCATGTTAGTAAAGCGCGAGAAAACTTAAAGAGTTGTTTAAACATTATCCTCTTTTGATATTGAGAAAATGATTTATAACTAAGTCAGCGTAAAGGATAACTTATTTTAAGTAAAACTGAAATTTCTTGGAAGAGTTCTTGTAAAACTACTTGCTGCCTATTCGGCAGTAAATTAAGTAGTTTTACAAGAACATTATAAGTATAGAATGTCTTTCTAGCGGGAGACGGAAGAACGTTAAAAAACCTTGATTTCGGGTGCTTGGGCAAGTCCTTCGTTTGAAACAGAGACAATGGGGGCTTTTTCAGAAAACAAACCCAATCCTGTTTGTGAAGCAGTGCGCTGTAAGGTGGGGCGCGGTGGGGTTTCAGGCTCATCAAATCGCTCTACGACTGAATCTAACTTGTTGAAGAGTTGTCTTTGTTGATTTAATAAATGATGAAACGCGTTTGTTGCTTCGGTGTAGCGCTCTGTTGTTGCAGAAATGTGTGTAGTGGTTTGGGTCAGTACCTCGTTTAGGCTTTCAAAGCGCTGCTGATTATTTTCAATAAAGTCAGTAATCTTTTTCTCAAACACGGCTCGTTGTTCTTCACTAAGAGTCATCATGTTGGTGAAATTGCTTAAAGTTTTCTTGAGAATTTGTATCGTAGTTTGGTGCTTTACTCGTTCGGCTCCCATCTCTGATTCAACCTGGCCAATTCGCATAATTTGTTCTGTTAACTGCGTTTTAGTGTGTTCGTACTCTTTGCGTACCGATTCAAGCTGGGCGTTAATTTGTTCATATAAGTCTGAATGAAGTGCGGATGCAGCAATTAGTTGTGCCGCTTGGGTTTCTAAGGCGCAAACTAACTTCTGTTGTTGTTCTTCAGTTGTTTTTAATCTATTTATTGTTAATGAGAGCGTGGTGCGTTCCTCTTCTAACCGAGAAACGTTCTCTGATAATTTCGTGTTTTCAGTATGTATTTTTTCTATTTCTTGTTTTAATTGTTCGTGTAATTCATGTGTTAGTTCAATGATTGATGTTTGAAGAGTATTCAAATCTTTAACAATATCTTTGAATTTCTGAGTGTTTAATGAAGCTTGTTGATGATGTGACGTCAGTAAATTATCTCCCACAATGTAAATTGCGGAAACAAATAAGCTAATTGTAAGTAAAACTGCAAACTGCATCAGAATACTAATGAGCAACGAGGGAACAATGATCGTAACGCCAAGGCCAATTCTCCACCAAAGTGGCTGATTCCCCCAATAAGTCGCCATTTGTGTGAGTTGGCTGTGATCTCGTGCAAAGGCATCAAGTGCATCGTCAAGGAGTTGCTGTAATTCCTTTAAGCGTTCGTGCGTTGATTTAATTTGTTCCGCTTTCAAGGCATGTGAATCAGTTGCAGAGGTTGTTTGAGGGGCGGTACGTGTCATAATCCTTTTCCTTGTTTGATGACATTAGATAAAACCATGCAAGGTAAAATCAGCGGGTAATGATTTAAAAACGCTCATTATACTGCGCAATAAATTACCAGTCACCAAAAATTTTACCAATGAAATACTTCATGTGCGGGTTAAAATATAACCTCTTGTTATATAAGAATTAATAGAAGTATGCTCGTGAAGGTTACGTCACTAAGCCTGCTGAACAGGGTGCTTATTAGGCACAATTATTGATTAGGTACGTTTCTTTTTGACTGTTTCAGGAGAACGAGAAGCGGTTTTTTTCTTCTTGCCCATACTTTCTTTAAGTAAAGCAATGAAGTCAACTACTGAATCGCGACTTTGAGTAGCTGCTTTGGAAACTATTTTGCCTGATTTTTTAAGTTTCGCTGTTTCCTTATCTAACCATTTTTGCATCGTTTCGCGGTACTCATTATGGTATTTTTCAGGATTCCAGGCGGTGGACATGTCTTTAATTAAGGCCTCTGCCATTTTAATTTCTTTGTCAGTAACTTTATAGACTTTTAGTTCTTCTCGGGGAACATTTACTTCTTCCTCTTCGCGGATTTCGTCTGCAAAATGGATTAAATATAAAAGTAATGCGTGATCGTGTGGAATAACAAGACTTAACGATTCTTTTGTCCGAATAATTACCTTGGCTACTCCTACTTTATTTGTATTTTTAAGGGCTTCTCTTATAAGAACATAAGCTTTTTTATTTTTACTTTCCGGTTGCAGGTAGTAGGGTTTTGAATAATAAAGGTTATCTATTTCTTTCAAATCAACAAACTCCTCGATATTAATTGATTGAAACACATCAGGACTTTCTTTTTGAAACGCCCCTTCATTCACAATGATGTAACTGCCTTTTTCATATTCCCAGCCTTTAACTATATTTTCCCAGGGAACTTCTTTCCCGGTGTCTTCATTAACACGTTGATACCTAACGCGAGAGTTTGTTGTTGAATCAAGGAGATGAAACTTTAGGTCATTATTTTCCTCTACAGATACTAAGGACACAGGGATAGATACCAGCCCAAATGAAATTTCGCCTTTCCAAATTGATTTAGCCATAATACCCTCTGTTGATGAGAATTTTGGTAAATACGCATTTTAGCGATTAAGCCATCGACTTAAGGCTTCTATAGTTTCTTCATTCACCTTAATGAGCTGCAGATAGAGTGGCTCCAATAATGATCGGTGTCCTTCTTTATAATAGCGTTCAAGATACTGACACGCATAACTCATTTTAAGGATGCCCAGATAATTTACTCCACCTTTGATTTTGTGTGCGAGCTCTTCTACTTTATGCCAATTTAAATGTTGGTACTCTAACTTCATTTGATGAATGTCTTTTTGTATTTCATCGGAGAGGTAGGTATTCAAGAGTGTTGCAAGTAAGTTTAGATCCGGAATATGCGTCAGAGCACGTTGTTCATCAAATAGAGCAAAAGCATCTAATTGAAAGAGCTCTTCTTCGGTTTTGGGTAAACCTGCTCCCAAAAAAAGTGGTTTATCCAAACCCGGGTCATTTTTAGGTACTAACGAAGCTGGATTTAGTACTCGATGGATGCATTGTTCTAAGCTGTTGATTGATGCAGGTTTACTTAATACATCGTTCATTCCTGCACGCTGACATTCTTCCCATGCAGTTTCTTTAGCATGGCCTGTTAGGCCTATGATGGGAGTGATGGATTGATTTAAGGCACGTTCCTTATTGCGAATTCGAGTGCTTAATTGTGTCCCAGAGATACCCGGTAAGCCAATATCCGTAATAATTAAATCCACCGGATTTGTTTGTAACAAAGTCCACGCGTCCTCTCCAGATGTGGCAGAAATAAAGGAGTAACCTTCTTGGGAGATCATCATTTCCAGAGTTTTTAAGGCAATGACATTATCTTCAACCAATAAAAGGTGGGCTTTTTTTGAGGCCGCTTTCGAAGGAAGGGAGGGTGAGGCTTGAACTTTGTTCAGGGCTGGGGCTTCACCTAAAGGACAATGCACGTCAAAATGAAAAGTGGTTCCTTCCCCGACCTTACTGGTCAAAGTGATATGTCCTCCTAATAAGGTGACATAAGATTGGGCGATGTGTAAGCCCATGCCATGGCCTGTATAAATTTCTTTATACGAGGAGCTCACTTTGAAAAAGCGTTGGAATACTTGAGATTGCACCTCTTCCGGGATTCCTATTCCGGTATCAGATACCCCTAATTTTAAATGTACTGTCGATTCACCCAAGTGCAGGCATTCAATCGATAAGGTAATGCATCCAGATTGAGTAAATTTGATGGCGTTGCCCAGAAGATTTAATAAAATTCGATGAATTTTATTGCGGTCGCTGCGTATATAACGTGGTACATCTGGTGCAATATGAGCCTTTAAATCCAGGTGTTTTAACGAGGTAGCCGGTGTTTCCAAACGAATTAAATCGTCAATACACTGGTGCAGGTCAAACGATTCTGTTTTAACGTCGGTTTCTCGTAGATTTCCAGCACGCACATCATCTAAAATATCATTGAGCATATGCAATAGCTCTTTACCGCTGTCATGGAGCATGTGGGCTTTATCTCTATCCTCCTGGTTATTGAGACTCTGCTCTAACAGTTCAGAGAGACCAATAACCCCCGTCAAAGGCGTTCTGATGTCGTGGCTTATGTTGGCAATGAATTCAGTTTTGGCTATGTTGGCTGCCTCAGCAAGTTCACGTGCCTGCTTCAAGGCGGTGATGTCTGTAGAAATACCCGCTACCCCTGTAATTTCACCTTGTTGATTGTATAAAGGGACCCTGTTGGTTAAGAAATAAAAAGAAGAGCCCTCTGGATTGGGAATCGGTGGATCTTCACTGTCTAATATAGGCGTTCCCTTATTAATCACGGTTAAATCGTCATTTTTAAGTTTTTCTGCTAACCCTTCTGGCCACAGACAGAGTTGAGATAGCTCTTCGTAGGATTTACCGATAAATTCTTCTTTGTTCATTTGAAGCATATTGAGCACGTTTTGATTACAACCCACCATAAGACACTCTTTATTCATCCAGTAGACATTACACGGCATGTTTTCAATGAGAGACTCTAAATTATGGATGGTTTCCTTGTCTTTGCTTTGAGTAAAATTGAGGGTTTGCACTAAATAGTACTTGGTATCTTCAAATTCGATCGTTTCAAAAGACCAGGTTAATTCGATGCCTTGGTAAATAAGTTTTTTACTTTGGGCGTTGTGACCCTGATGAACAAAAGCCAGGAGTTTGGCATCTATTTGTTTTTGGGTACAAAAGGTCGAAAAATTGACTTCATGCACCTCATTATTGGCGCAGTGAAATATTTGTTTTGCACTATCATTAATAAAAAGGATATTCAATTGCTCATCAAGGATGAAAAAAAGCTCACTTAACTTGGTGGCTAATACCTGCTCCATAAGATTGAAAAAGCCTTGTGATTTATAGTTTGTATTCATTACTAACAATATCCTTCACACATAGTGCTTGTTTATTGTGCATTCATGGGCATAATAGAGGTCGTTTTGAGATTAATTATAGACTAAGAATAAAGAGGGGTAGGATATGAGCATAAGCTGTCTTCTTATGGGCGAGGATAGTTTGTTGATTCAGTGCGGTCAGTTCCTTTTAGATAAAGGCCACCACATAAAATGGGTAATTTCACCCGTTAAATCAATTCAGTATTGGTGTGAAGACAACAACATTTCGTGGTGTGCTTCATTTGATGAGCTTTTTCTTACGGACGATAATCGTGTTGATTACTTGTTTAGTATTGTTAACAGCACCATATTGACGCAAAAACAATTAGACATCGCACGGTTGGGCGCGATTAATTATCATGACTCTCTATTACCTTCCTATGCGGGTGTTAACGCCACAACCTGGTCTTTAATTAATGGCGAATCGACTCATGGAATCACCTGGCATGAGCTCAATGTTGAAATTGATGCAGGAAGCATCATCCATCAAAGCCGTGTTCCTATATTTAATGAGGATACGGCGCTTACCCTCAATTTAAGATGTTTTGAAGCAGCAATTAATGGGTTTGAACAGGTGATTAAGGCCATTGAAACGTCCACCATCCAGAGACAAATTCAAGATATAAAACAGCGTAGTTACTATGGCGTAACACATGTTGTCCCTGATTTGGGGTTTATTAATTGGAATACTGCTCGTGCACGTGATATCGAGCGGACAAATCGCGCCTTGACCTTTGGCCATTACAATAACAATGTGGGGTTATTAAAATTATACTTAGGGCATAATGCGGTGGTTGTACGTGAGGTGAAGCCAGTTGAAGATGAGGGAATTGCACGCATCGGAGGCCAATTACTGGCTATTAAGCCTGAAGGATTATTGATTTCCACTCAATGTGGCTCTGTTTTGTTAAATGGTTTTTACACCCTATACGGTGTTCCATTATCAATGGATGAGCTAGTACGTTGCGCTAACTTGCGAGTGAACTCCATGCTTCCTTGTTTTGATGGGGCGCTAATACAGCACTACCATCCTTTATATAAGAAGTGCTTAAAAGAAGAACCGTTTTGGCTCAAACAACTCCTAAGAGCAGAGGAGCATACTTTATTTTCAAAAATGGCTACGGATTCTAATAGTACATACAAACAATTGGGCTCTGTTTGTAGCGATTCTTATGCAATGAAGAATGTTCGTTATCAGTTATTGGTTTGTGTTTTTATTTATTTGTATCGTTTGAACAATTATGAGCCGTTCACCGTTTTTTATAATGATGATGAACTCAACGAGCTCGGCTTATGTGGCGGAATTTTTTCTAGTTTACTACCTCTTACCTTTGAATCTGATCGTGAAATCACACCCCAAAAGTTGATGCAGGAACTCACTGAGCAGATTAATGAGATTAAAACGCATGGAACTTACCTTACTGATATCTTCATGCGTCATCCTGACTTGGAAACCAAACAAATTGACTTTGTGATCACATTGGGTCTTTCTAAAAAAGAACAGGACGTGCCTCCAAACTCACTGATTCATTTTGAAATTAACGAGCAAAATGAATTAGTAATTTATCATCGATTGAATAAAAAACATCAGGGCGGTGGTTTGTCTTCTATTTTAACGAATATGCCGCAGCATTTGGAAAATATTCTTCAATGGATGTATCAAAACTCCAATCAACCCATCCATAATATGTGCTTTTTAACGACTATGGAGCGTGAAAACCTTAATGATTGGGGGGTAGGGCAGAACGAAGAATTACCCTCAACGTCCATTACTCAACTATTTGAACACCAGGTCATTACCCATCCTGAGCGCATTGCGATTTATGAAAATAACTATGAGTTTTCTTATCATCATTTATGGGAACAAAGTGAAAAAATAGCGTCTTTTATTAATACGCTTAATGTTCCTCAGCAGACCTTAATTGGGATATATATTCCGCGAAGTCATAACATGCTGGCTTTAATTTTGGGAATTCTTAAAGCGGGTTGTGTTTATGTTCCACTCGACCTTCGATACCCTCTGCTTAAAATAGAGATGATCATTAACGAGTCGAAGTTAACTCATTTAATGACTATAGAAAGCCAGATGCCTGCCTTAATGAATCAATTTGGACAGAGCGTGCATTTATACAATGCAGAAGAATTGTTGGCACGCAATGAGAATTCTTTGTCGCTTTATCAAGACCTAGAAAATCCATCGGTGAATAATCCACTGGCTTATATTATGTTTACCTCAGGAACAACAGGAACACCTAAAGGTGTGATGGTGTCTCAAAAGAATGTAATCAATTATTGCCATTGGTTTACTCAAAGTAATGGATTTACAGCCGATTCGATTATCGATTTCTCTTCTTCCTTAGCCTTTGATTTATCTGTGCCTTGTACTTTAGCACCACTCTTGGTAGGCGGTGCATTGGCTATTTGTGATGAGCAGCAAAAAATAAATCCTAAATTGTATTTGCAGCATCTGAAACGATACGCCATAACGCATACTGAGTTGACGCCCGGGTATTTGGAGTTATTGTTGCACTATCCTGAAGACATTAAACAGTTAGGTGATTTGCGCTATGTATTGCTTGGCGCGGATGTGGTTCATACAGAAGAGGTGACTCAATGGTTAGCCTTATGTCCCACCAGCACAATAGTCAATGAATATGGGCCTACAGAAACCACCGTGTCTGCAACTTCATATTGTGTGACGGAGCTCAATGATTTAACGGAGGCTAGTGTTCCTATTGGCCGGCCTGCATTCAATAGCACCTGCTATTTATTGGATAAATATTTTAATTTATGCCCTATCGGAATGATGGGCGAATTATATATTGGTGGGGCTCAAGTCACCGAAGGGTACCTTGGAAAGCCCGAATTAACTGAGCAAAAGTTTATTAAAATGAAGTTCAATGAATTTGAGGAGACTTTATATAAGACTGGAGATTTAGCCAGCTGGCTACCTAAAGGCCATTTACAGTTTTTTGGTAGAAACGACCATCAAGTTAAAATACAGGGTTATCGCATTGAACTACCTGCTATTGAGTCAATCCTTATGAAACATGAGGCTATTTTTCAAGCAGTGGTCGTGATTCGAGAAGAGCGGCATAAAGAAAAGTATTTGAGAGCGTATATTGTTTCCGAAGACAAAAATATCAATACCCATCAAATCAAAGAGTTTCTGGCTTTGTATTTGCCTGCGTACATGCATCCAAAAGAGTTTTGTGTTGTTTCTTCTATTCCTTTAAAAGAAAATGAAAAAATAGATTTTGATACATTGGAACGGCAAGCCAGTATTTTGCTGGCGTATAATCCCGAATTATCAAACCAGGCGCTCAATGATACCCAAAGAATTTGCCTTGATATTTGGCAGAAAGCATTTTTGTCGCAAGTGATTCATCTTGAGGATAATTTTTTTGAACTCGGAGGCGATTCACTGTTAGCCTTACAAATCATTTCTGCCTTAAAAAGCCATTTTAAGTTACCAATTCCCCTCTCTGTGCTGTTTGAGTGCCCTGATATTATCTCGCTTGCTCATCAATTGGATATATTGGTTGCGGAAGGTAGAAGTACGCACGCTCACGCTTCTTCAAGCGTCATTAAATTATCATCGGGGCCTCATAAGACGCCCTTATTTTTGGTTCATCCGGTAGGCGGCTCGGTCTTTTGGTATCAACAATTAGCTCAACGATTGGATGGGAAGTACACCATATATGGGATAGAGGATCAGAGCGTTAATGGTCATTCGCGCCGATTTGCCTCAATTTCGGAGATGGCACAATTCTATTTGGAAGAAATCGATAAAGTATATCAAGGTGAGGAATATTGTTTAGGCGGTGCTTCATTTGGTGCAACTGTGGCAGTTGAGATGGTGAATCAGTTAATGCGGTCTAACAAGTCTGTTACATTTTTAGGACTGTTCGATGGATGGGCAAAATACCCAGATTCGCTAATCAAGTCCAATACGATGGGACTATTGAGCAAAAGTGAGGAGATAGGACAACAAACAAGCGAACATCTACAAGAACTAGAAGAGTATAGGAAAAAACTACTATTGGCATTTGAGCTTCCTACTATTCGTTCCGACATTACGTTATTTAAAGCAAAGGATCTTTGGGATGCTTTTGTTTTAGCTGACGATCCTTTTAATGGGTGGGAACCTTTTGTTGAACACGAGATCACGGTTCATTCGATTCCTGGAACACATGAAACTATGTTTTTTGAATCTAACGTGGATCATTTAGCTAATCTTGTGGAGTTAGAAGCTTTTTCGAAAAGAAAACGGTGAGTTATATGTATCTGTTTATTTAATTACCTAGTCATAATAATGATCGTTCGTTCATCTCAATTGTTGCTTATCTATGGATTCTCCTCTCTATTCATTATCAATAATTGTTATAAATTCCCTATTACAAATTTCATTTAAATATTTGTGTTCGTTAGGACTATCAATAAGGCTGCAAAAATAAACTACCCATCCCGAAGTAGTGTTAGCTCTATTTATTCTATCTAATATCCATTGTCCACTTTTGTCTCTAATACATTGAGCAGAAAATATTATTTTTGTATCTAAATTAATGTGCATATCACTAGAAAAATCAATTGAATAATTATTTTCTTTCAATATTTCTTTGTTAGTTTTCATAATCTTCACCAAGGTATAATATCTTTACTAAAGAGAACTATAAATTCTTTCCTTTCGAAAAAAGATATAAGCCCTTTGGATTTGTCTTTAACAAGCAGACTATTTATGGATTGGGTGCCGAAAAGGGGTAATCCCCCCGAAAAATAATTGCTGCCAAAAGTAGAATTTTCTCGTAATCTAAGCGCAGGAGATTCTTATGAAAAGATCAAAATTTACAGACAGTCAGATCCACTTAATTCTAAAACAAGCTGAAAATGGGACACCTGTTTCAGAACTATGCCGAGAACATATCATTAGTGCAGCAACTTTTTATAAATGGCGAGCTAAATATGGAGGGATGGATGCATCGATGATGTCGCGCTTAAAAGAGCTTGAGGCTGAAAATAGTCGTCTTAAAAAGATGTATGCCGAAGAGCGACTCAAAGCAGAAATACTCAAAGAGGCCATTGAAAAAAAGTGGTAACACCGTCGCGTCGAAGAGAGTTGGCGAAAAAGGCGGTGATACATAAGGATATTTCCATACGATTATCATGTGAGCTGTTTGGTATCAGTGAAACCTGTTATCGATATGAAGCCAAATTAAGTGATGAAAATGCACTGATAACGGACTGGTTGTTGCGATTGGCTCAGAACCAACGTAATTGGGGTTTTGGCCTATGTTTTTTATATCTGCGCAACGTAAAAGGATTTCTTTGGAATCACAAACGGGTCTACCGAATCTATCGTGAGTTAGAGCTCAATATGCGGATAAAACCCAAAAAACGACTAATAAGGGAAAAGCCGGAAGCATTGAGAGAGCCGACTGCAATCAACGAATGTTGGTCGATGGATTTTATGCATGATCAGTTAGAAGATGGTCGTAGCTATCGGTTATTAAATGTGCTTGATGACTTCAACCGCGAAGGCCTTGCTATCGAGGTAGACCTATCTTTGCCCGCAGAGCGCGTTGTACGAACTCTGAGTCAAATCATCGAATGGCGCGGTAAGCCCAGGCAGATACGTTGCGACAATGGCCCTGAATATATTAGTAAGTTGCTGGAACAGTGGGCTGATAAAAATCAGATTCAGTTAGTTTTTATTCAACCAGGAAAACCACAACAAAATGCTTATATTGAGCGCTATAACCGGACAGTTCGCTATGATTGGTTAAGCCAATACTTATTTGAAAGTATTGCTGAGGTACAACTACATGCGACACAATGGCTATGGACTTACAACAATGAACGTCCGAATACTGCTATTGGAGGGATTACTCCAAGGCAAAAATTGGCACTAGTGGCCTAATCCTCTACTTTTAGCTTCAGTTAAAAATGGGGGGATTACCAAGGCACTTTACCTTAAAGAAGAAGATTACTCAATTTTACCACCTCCTTTACAATGGAGATTTCAGAAACATAATCCCCCAAAAGTGGATTTTTCTTGGGAGGATGAGGGAAGGCTACCATTGGACTATCTTGATATTAAAAATAACTGTCAATTACTAGTGCCAAATCAGTCATGGGAAGAAAAACTTAAAGAAGTTTATTCCCAGGAGCAAGGTATAGCCTCATCCCTTGTTCTGAATGGCTTGCGTTTTTCAATCCTACATTGTTATAAATAATTAGTTGGGGCTCTATGATGAGGCCAGCCAAAATTGTATTACTTAGAGTAACGTTTTTGGATGGCTACGTCATATCCTACAACTCTCCATATTATTAATTTATTAAAGTCTGGCTTCCGCTACACAGCATATACTCATCATCATATTCTCTATATATCATGATATTCACAATCGAAAGTTGGAATAAAATATTCTGGGTATCTCCTTCGCATTTCCTATATAAGGATAAATTATGACGGTTAACGTGATTTTTAATAAAAGAAACAACGCTTTTCATAAAGTGATCGATCAATTCGTACAAACGCTTAACAGTTGGGTGAGTTAGACCATAAATGATATGCGTATCAATAATGTTCGAAGCATAAAATTGATGTTTTGCGAACTCAGAATCCTCCAAAGACACATGCTGTTCTGAATGTGTCGTATCCTCTCTTACAGGGAGATGACTTAAGGAGTTGCGTTTTTTTTTGGATTTAAATTCATTAACATTATTAATTTCATCACTTATGAGCTTAAACTGCGCCTTTAACATGTCACGATCTTGAATAAATTTAGCGCCTCTCTCTTTATCTTGAAAATGAATAATGTAAGGGTCTGCTTCAATGATCGTTTTACGAATTTCAGAGAGTTTTGTTGCTAGAGGCTTGGTTTTTCCTTTAGTGTCAAACTCTTCTATTCCAAACATAGCATGAGTTACATCTATGAAACCTTCTAAAGCAAACCATAAATTTGTATATGTAATATTGATTAATTCTGTTTTATTGAATAAGAAAGCTTCCTCATGTAGAGGATGGATGTCTTTTTGAATGAATAATTGAATTAATGCTTTTCTAGCTGTTTTTAATCGTAGAGGATATCTTTTAGAAAGTATATTGTAGGTGTTGTTTATTTTCATTATTCACATTACTCATTAATTATATATTTGTAGATAAAGATGAGGAGTACTCTTTAGTTTTCTGTTTTTATAATTGCTTGGACACACTGCTCCGGAACAGACGTGCTGATTCATCCATTTTATTACCAGGAGCGGTCAGTTTTTGGATCGATGATGTCCATTTCTACAAAACCGTTACGTAAATCGGCGATGTAACCTGACTCAGTGATTATTTCACCAACTAATTCATCCAATTCCTTGTCATGTTCATAGGGTACCTTAATGCTATAGTCCCAGCGTTCATCCTCTGTTTTTATCATGGAGTACTGGGATAGTACCTGTTCTTCAATCTTGCGAAGTGATTCATTTTTTCCTCGAACAAATTTTGAGTTATTTTCAACACGCAGATAAACATGCAGAATGGCAATTTTTTTGTTCGACCGACTGCCTTTAATATATTCAGCAGGGTAGTGGTCTCGATGTGCTTTTAGGATTCGATAAACACTCGGTACGCTAATGTTGCATTCGATGGCAGCGGATTCTCGGGTAAATCCTTCATTAATTAAGTTGAGTACTTCCTCTGCTTTGGCCATGGCATAGGGTTTCTTCCCTTTATAGACGTTGTTTTCTTTAGCTCGAGCAATGCCTTCTAATTGTCGTTCGCGGCGTAGGTTTGTTTCAAACTCAGCAAATACACCCAAGATATCCAGAAACATTTTTCCAGAAGCACTGGATGTGTCGATAGGCTGCTCAATGGCTTTTAGGTGAATTTTGTTTTCACGGAATTGGATTAATAGGTTTTGCAAATCAAGGATGCTTCTTGTGAGTCGGTCAATACGAGTGACTACTAATGTATCCCCTTCACGAAGGTATTCCAGAAGTTCTTCAAATGCAGAGCGGCCCTTTTTAGTTATTCCGCTTTTTTTCTCAGAAAATATTTTTTTGCACCCTGCTTTTTTAAGGGCATCAACCTGAATGGATAAATCCTGATCAATTGTCGAGACTCTGGCATAACCTACAGAAGTCATTTCTTTTTTCCTATCAATAGCTACTAGATAGTTTGATATTAAACTATCAATAAGTAAAATCCAATGCTATTGATATTAATTTTAAAAGCTCTTGAATTTGATTTATTTTTTATCAGATTCTCATGAGATTTTTATCGGAGGTCCTTTTTCTATGTGGTTTCAGTTCTAAATGATAAATCGAAGGGAAGGGTGGTTTTGTTCAGTGATGAGAGTCTATATCGATTACTATCAATTAGGTGTACCCAATTGATATCAAAGAGTATGGATTCTCATCTCCCAACAAAAATACCCCTTCCTCCTGCTTTTCTTTTGGAGCTAAAGCCAGAAAGGAAAAGGATCTCAGGTGGACATCCAATGAGAATAAGATAAAAAATAAATCAAATTTGAGAACTTTTAAATAATATATCAATAGCCTTTGATTTTATTAATTGATAGTTTAATATCGAATAATCTAATACCTATTGATAGGAAACAAGTAATGGCTTTTGTAGGTTACGCCAGAGTCTCAACAATCGATCAAGATTTATCCATTCAAGTGGATGCCCTTAAAAAAGCAGGATGCAAAAAAATCTTTTCTGAGAAAAAAAGCGGAACATCTAAAAAAAACCGTTCTGCATTTGAAGAGCTGCTGGAGTACCTTCGCGAAGGGGATACATTACTCGTCACTCGGATTGACCGACTCACACGAAGTATCCTCGATTTGCAAAACCTCTTAATCCAATTCCGTGAAAACAAAATTCACCTAAAAGCCATTGAGCAACCCATCGATACCTCCAGCGCTTCTGGAAAAATGTTTTTGGATATCTTAGGTGTATTTGCTGAGTTTGAAACAAACCTACGCCGCGAACGACAATTAGAAGGCATTGCTAGAGCTAAAGAAAACAACGTATATAAAGGGAAGAAGCCCTATGCCATGGCCAAAGCAGAGGAAGTACTCAAATTAATTGATGAAGGATTTACCCGAGAATCCGCTGCCATTGAATGCAAAATTAGTGTGCCGAGTGTGTATCGAATCCTAAAAGCCCATAGGGACCACTACCCTGCTGAATATATTAAAGGCAGTCGGTCGAACAAAAAAATTGCCGTCCTGCATGTTTATCTGCGTGTCGAAAATAATTCAAAATTTGTTCGGGGAAAAAATGAATCACTCCGCCAGATTGAAGCGCAGGTGCTATCCCAGTACTCCATGATGAAAACAGAGGATGAACGCTGGAATTATACGATTAAGGTCCCCTATGAACATGAGAAGGAATTGGATGAACTAGTTGGTGAGATAATCTCTGAATCAGGTTACATCGCCGACTTACGCAATGGTTTTGTAGAAATGGATATAGTTGATCCCAAAACTGAGCGTTCATGGTAAAAAGAGGAAATGAATAAATATGTACGCCTGTTTTCAATCCAGCTTCGACATAATCAATGAATTATAATTAATCTACAATCAATTTTTTTAAGTTAAATCATGGCTCGAATCCCAAACCATCGTAGAGTAGAATTATTATGTTGTCGTTTTACAAGTAATTATTCTTGTTACAAGGCTTATAGCGCTAAATTATTAGATAAGGAAAACTTATGACTATTGATCCAAACTTGGTCAAGGCAGCAACTGAAAGCAAGGTTGTAGAAAAAGTTTATGATGACTTATTCTCACAACCGATCAAAGAGGTATCAAAAATAGTTAACTGGCTTATAAAAACCCTCCAGATTCCTTTGTATCCAATTCAAATGACCGCAGCCTGGCAAGAGCGCCTAGAAAACAGATTAAAAAATTCTGTCGATAAAGTAACTCAAGAGAACCTCGTTAAACCACCAGAATCATTTTTCATACCGATAGTAAATCAGTTAAGTTATATGGAAGAAGGTAATGTTTTGGTAGATCTATTCCAAAATTTACTAGCTCGATCAATGGATAAAACCAGAAATACCGAAGCCCATCCAGCCTTTATATCAATAATAAATCAACTATCGCCTGACGAAGCATTAATACTTTCTCACCTTAAATCAAATAGTATAAAAACGACTCACTTATATGACTATAATAGAGAAACCAACAAATTTACCTTAAACTGTACTGAAGAAATTACATTTCCAGTAGATTCACTTACCTTTAGCCATAATTTCGATATGTATTTAAATCATCTAGAGCATATCAATCTTATATGTGTAATTAATGCAGATATTGAGCCTCTTTGGAATGCACCGGAGAAAAATGAGCAAATTGGTGAGAGAAAGACATTGACCTTATCATATACGCTGTTTGGAAATCTATTTATAAAGGCATGTTTTACTTAAATAATTCTGTGAGCGAATGAAAGATAACTATTGATAAACACTGACAAGCGGTTTAATTAAATGTTCATTACTTTAATCTCAGATTCCGCACCAAATAATCGATTAATTCCGAATTAGCTAACAGTATAATTTTTTACCACCAGTAAGT
>NZ_CBCSKT010000004.1:0-101908 GCF_965140895.1 Legionella sp.
TATCAATCAAGAACAATATTGTAATAAGAGTTGCCTCTTCATTAACTGGATTGGTATTCAAGGGAATCAAAACAAAATCAGTGGAAAAGGTCATGTGAATTGGTTCTGAGAGCTTTCCATAATTTGATTTTTGATGGATTAATTCCAGAGTCTTGTTTCTTGTTAAAAATAAGCGTGATCTGGCACTATTATGCCATGCGGTAGAACCACTATAACCTTCTGAATTGCTCTCCCCCTTAGCTTTGTTCTTGTCGATATGAGTAAGTAATAGCACCGTACCTAATTTCTTAAGCGCACGTAGAAAAGCTCTTACTTGAGGACGGCTATTCTCATTACCATCGAAGGTATCACTAGCATTATCAATGATAACTACACTTGCACCAAATGATTGAATACGTGCCTGCAATTCATAATACGCAGCTGTTGGTCCAGTTTCTTGATATAGGCAAGGATCTTCTGTGGCATCAATAAATTGGATATGGGGTGCAACCTCTTTGGGGACTAATTGCATTTGTCGGCAAACTTGTTTGAATCTATGCCTTATAGTTTCTGTTTTATCCTCTGCAGAGTAAAATAATACACGACTATGCATCACCTTTTTATTCATAAATAAATTGCTGGTAGCCAAGCAAACAGCAGCTTGTAAAGCTAACATGGATTTTCCAGTACCTCCATGAGCAGAAAGCAGGGTTACCTCCTCAGCAGGTAACAGTTCTTCAATTAGAAATTGTGGTGGTTTCGGTGAATTAGTTAATACATCTGCAACATTGATTTCTAGCCATCCAAAACTGGATATGGGTGGAGGAAGCGGCAATGGTGATATAAATTGGGGCTGATTACCAAATATCTTATCTGAATTCATCAATTGGTGTTTACGAGGATTCACCCAACCATTTTCCTGTGCACGCTTAAACACGGCTTTATAATTTGTATTATCCCCCGGAAAACCATCCCAGCGAGCAAGGTCACTATCACGCTGATATTTAGAGCTTGTTTCACTCCATTCAGCCCACAACTCTTTACCCCCCTCTACCCAGCGTAATGCTTGTCCCATTGCAATCCAAAGGCTTCGATCATCTGCGGGCATTGAAAACAATGCTGAGCGAAGATCTTCCATTTGATCAGGAGATAGTGTAATCATTCTTTTAGGGTTATTTACCATTACTTGCTTGCTCAGAACTCTTGCAGCGCCATGCATGGGGCGCAATACTTGTTCTACACAGGTAGCAAGACATACTGCTTGCTCTGGTATATTCAATCCCAAAAACTCGTTGAATATGTGTCCTGTAACTGTAAAATATCTGCCACCACTGCAGGCTTCAATACCGGTTGTATTACTCCCCAATGGAGCAAAATCACGACCATAGCCTATGCTATGTAGGCCGTTTCCACTGGGGCTTAATTCTATATATCCAGGCAATTTGAGAGAATAAAACTCGGGATGAGCAGCTAAATCATCTAAATCAATCCCTTGCCAATGACCTCCTTTACCGTTTGATCCAAGTGCAAAACCCAACCCTGAAAAATCACCCTTTGCCAAAACTCCATACGCCACATCAAAATTTACCAATTGGCGTTGATCTTTTGGTGAATCAAGCGAGCCATTCCGTTTACTCCCGTTAGAATAGTAAGGAACTTTATTACGGTGCAGCAACCATCTTTGACAATCTGGGTGAGTCATATAGCCAGGAAGTGCCTTAAGAAGCTCCTCGCGGCTTTTGATGATAGTGGGGGCGTTGGATAACGTAGAATCATTAGACAGTAGGAGTGTTGTATCCATACAAACCTCCCAATCTCAAAAACTCAACTATTGGTGTTAAGTCACATTCTTCAGGGAAGGGCTCATTTACCTTGGGGCGAAGTTTCAATTTTTTGAATACATCAGTACATTTCTCACTACACTCGCATTTGACATCAGGTTGTATGAGTGAAGAAAAATACTCTCCTGCACCGATAAAAAATAAAGTATATGGATCTGAAGATACACAGGGAAGTAATTCAAATCGCTCTATGTTGTCCAGAATATAGCGTCTTGCTGCTCCCTTAACAATTATCGATTGAAAATATTGATTTTTCATTACAAAGTCTCCGTTGATTTACGAAACTCTGTAATTCGAGCATTAACCCACTCTTGAACTTCTGATTCTATCCACGCTACAGACATTTTCCCCAATGAGATTGGCTTGGGAAATTGGTCTTTTTGCATTAAGTAGTAAATTCTTGAACGTGATAATGTCGTAATTTCTTCGACTTTTTTCCTACGTATTAGTTTTTCTGGTTCTTCAGGACGAATTTTCATCTTACGTATTCCTTAAGATATTTAGGGAATACGTATTTAATAACGGATGTCTTGGTACACCCAAAGGGCTTACCAAGATTATTTAATTTTTTCTAATAGCTTTTCGGATAGATTGCTGTGCTGCTGGAGGTAGATTTAGGCGTTTTCTTATTAATTCAGCAACATCTTTTTTCTTGCGCTTTCTTTCTGGGTCGATTTCCTTATCAATCTTATCCCATCGAATATGATCTTCTGGAGTATACTTGGTTGTTGTATCAGTGGCTTTTTTCTGGTTTTCACGAAGTGGCTTTACTCTTAAAGTATCCATGTCTATTGCTAGCTGAGTCATTAACTCTTGATACATTGCTAATACTTCAGATGTAAGTGCCGCTGCCTTTTCCGGATTGTCTTTTGAACCTAAAGCAATTTTAAGATTTGCATTTTCTTTTGCCAAAAACAAAATATATTTATTCTGCATATTCGTTTTAGCAAACGCTTCTGCCGCAAGGTTTAAAAGAGCATCTTTCGAAAATTTTTCTGCCTTGAGCTGCTCCTTAATTTGGCTTCCTTCATCAGACTCCATTTTTTTACAAAACTCGAGTTCTTCTAAAGAATTACGCATGTTTCTTTCCTCTTTAAGTTATCCAGATAATCCGCCCATTCTTGCATCATAACTCGGCGTTCTGGCAGATGTGATGTTCGGTTATATGCACGTCCATTAGGATCGCGTACCGCATGAGCTAGCTGGTGTTCAATATAATCTGGTCTGATATGCAGAATCTCATCAAGCAATGTTCTCGCCATCGCACGAAATCCATGAACGCTGATTTCACTTTTGGCAAATCCCATACGGCGTAAAGCAAAATTAAGTGTGTTTTCACTCATAGGACGGGTACTGGTATGCTCGCTAGAAAACACATATTTTCCATGACCTGTTAGAGGATAAAGCTCTCGCAATATAGCTATAGCTTGTTTGGACAATGGGACTAAATGAGCAACACGCATTTTCATGCGCTCTGCTCTAATATTCCATTCAGAGTTATCAAGATTAATCTCATCCCATTCCGCCGCTCTTAATTCGCCTGGACGTACAAACACTAATGGCGCAAGTTGCAAAGCACATTTTGTAACAAAACTTCCATGATATTGATCAATAGCCCTTAACAACTCACCAATAGCCTTAGGATCTGTAATTGTTGGAAAATGTTTCGTTTGAACTGGTTGCAACGCCCCCTTTAAATTAGGCACCGGATCATGTTCTGCTCTGCCTGTTGCAATCGCATAACGAAATATCTGACTGCAATTTAATAAAGCCCTGCGAGCAGTCTCTTTTACTCCCCGTTCTTCAATCCGTCTGGCAGCAGCTAATAATTGTGGTGCTGTAATAGTGGAAACAGGTGATGCACCAAGCCATGGAAAAATATCTCGTTCAAGACGGCGGATGATTTTATCTGCATGAGAGGGAACCCATATGCTGGATTGGTTAGCAAACCATTCACGAGCCACCACTTCAAAGCTGTCCATTTCCTGGCTTGTCTGCGACTGTTTTAAAGCCTTACGATGTTCCCCAGGATCAACCTTCGATTTTCTTAGCAATGCACGGGCATCAATGAATAGATCCTGTGCCTCCTCTATACTTACTTCAGGAAAAACGCCCAAAGCGAGTGTTTTTTGTTTTCCTTCAAAACGATAGGAATAACGCCAATATTTTTTACCATTAGGTTGAATCAGTAAAAATAATCCTTGGCCAGCAGAAAGCTTTAACGGTTTATCCAGCTCACGCTTTTTTTTAATTTCTGCAAGTGTTAATTTCATTTTGTTGGTATCACATCGTGTTGGTATCGGAAATACCAGCAATAGTACCAACACATAGCGCAGGACATCAAGGGAATTATTGGGAATAGCTAGGAAGCCTAACCTCGTAAAACCTAGTGTTTACAAGGGTTAAAAGGACTTTTCAGGAACATCTAAGATTAAGTTATGGTGGAGGCGGCGGGAATCGAACCCGCGTCCGCAAGCCCTCTGCCTTCAGCTCTACATGCGTAGCCTTGTCTTTTAATTTAACTGTGCATTCTCCGACGGGCAGGATTCTACACAGCGATTCCCTGAGTTTCGTAATCTTAATCCGGGAGAGACTAAGACACTAGCTTATCTTCTATGACCGTTGATTCGATACCAATAAGCGAGCTCGGTCAACGGGATACCGGGTTTATAGGCCAGTACACTGTGGCTAACTATAACTACGGATTAGGCAGCGATAGCTTCACCAGCAAAGTTTTCATCGTTTGCATTTATGTTTATTTGAGCCTGATTTACGAGAGATCTCATTCTCGGCATGCACCTCTGGTTTTGCAACCCACGTCGAAGCCAGGTCGCCCCCAATTTGTACACTTTAAGTATAACATAAAATATAAAAAGATGGGCATGATCTTTAAAATAGTGATAAAAAATTATCGCGCCCTTATCATCGAGCTGGAATTCATCAACGGCAGAAAGGTAGTGACGAAGCGCAATCCAGGATTCGGAACACGAAACCCTGGGTTGCTTCACTTCGTTGGCAATGATGTCTGCGAATTTATCCCTGAATGCCCCTATGTCGCAGTAAGGCATCTACAGTTGCCGGGCGTCCGCGGAAATCTTGGAAGGCTTCTGCCGCTTTTTTGGAACCTCCTACTTCTAAAACAGCATGTAGGAAATCATGCCCTGTTTTCGGGTTGAGTACTCCCTCCTCTTCGAAACGGGAGAACGCGTCACTGGATAGTACTTCTGCCCAAATGTAGCTGTAATAACCCGCCGCATAACCTCCACCAAAAATATGGCTGAAACTATGCTGGAAGCGGCTGTAGGGAACTACGGGGACTATGCAAGCGTTGGAGCGTACATCCGCTAAAACATCACTGACGAAAGACGCGTTATTGGCCTGATATTCCTGGTGGATACGAAAATCAAATAGGCTAAATTCCATTTGTCGTAACGTCGCCATTGCTGATTGGAAGTTCTTGGCGGCAAGTAAACGCTCATAAAGCACTTCGGGTAAAGGTTCTTGAGTATCTACATGAGCGGTGAGTATATCCAAGGCACTCTTTTCCCAGCACCAGTTTTCAAAGAATTGGCTGGGCAATTCCACGGCATCCCATTCCACGCCATTAATTCCCGAAGCACCAAGATAGTCCACCTGCGTTAACATATGATGCAAGCAGTGGCCAAACTCATGGAATAAGGTCTCTACTTCATCATGGGATAGCATTGCTGGTTTATTCGCTGATGCTTTTGCAAAATTGCAGGTTAAGGTAGCGATGGGTAATTGGACGCTGCCATCTTCTAATTTTCTTCGGCTTTGTAAAGAATCCATCCAAGCACCGCTATGCTTATTGGGTCTTGCAAACAGATCGGTATACACATAGCCACGTACTTGTCCGTGGTCATCAACCACACAATAACATTGTACGTCTTTATGCCATACATCAACTCCTTTAATTTCCTGAACCGTCATCCCATAAAGGATTTTCAGTAAATCAAATAAGCCTTGCATCACTTTGGGTTGTGGAAAATAAGGACGTAAATCTTCTTGCGATAAGGTGAATAAATCTTGTCTTCTTTTTTCAGATAAATAACTTACATCCCAAGGCTGTAGGGGGGCAAAATCCCATTTGCTGGCGGCAAAGTCTTTAAGGGCAGCAAACTCACCTTCTGCTTGATGATGTGCACGTTTGACCAAGTCATTCATAAATCCCATGACTTGCTCTGTAGAATCAGCCATTTTGGTGGCTAAGGATAATTCCGCATAGTTATTAAATCCTAACAGCTTCGCTTGCTCATGGCGTAACACGAGTATTTCATTCATGTTAGCCGTATTATCGAAAGTACCTGCATTAGGCCCTTGATCCGAAGCTCTGGTTACGTAAGCTTGGTATATTTCTTCACGTAAAGCGCGGTCTTCAGCATGAGTAACTATGGCTTGATAGCTCGGAGCTTCTAAAGTGAATAGATAGCCATCAAGGCCTTTTTCTGCAGCCAATTCTCTGGCGGTATTTAATGCGTGCTCAGGAATTCCCTCAACACGTTGAGGATCGGTAATATGTATGGTGAAGGCTTGAGAAGCATCCAAAATATTATGTTCAAATTGATTAGAAAGCTCATCCAAACGCGTTTGAATTTCTTCAAAACGCTTTTTATCTTGTGACTCGAGGGCTACCCCTGACAACTCAAAACCAAGTAGGCTGTCTGCGATTAACTTTTTCTGGGTGGCATTTAAAGCATGCGTATCAATCGATTTAATTGCCATATACAAATCATGATTCTGCCCCATCGCCGCCTCATATGCGGAAAGCAAAGGCAAGCATTCATCATAACAATCACGAAATACTGGAGAGTCCATCACCGAATGCAGGTGAGAGAATGGCGACCAAAAACACGCCAACTCATCATCCATATCCTCTAGGGGATACATTAGGTTATCCCAAGTGTAGTAGTGATTATTCTTGATGAGCAGCTCCACTTGCTCTAAATGGTTCTTTAACATCCCTTCAAGATGAGTCTTAAATCGCTCTGTATCAATATGGCTAAATTGTGGTAATCCAACTGGCGCGGACATGCTTTACCTTTAAAATTAATGTAAGTAACAAAAGCATAGCATTCAATTGATAAAGGCTCTAGAGCTGAGAACGGGAATCAAGAATGTTCTCTTCATCATCCACTAGCGAATCAGATGGTTGCTCTTTCGTGGCGAAAAAGCCAAGTTTCTTTATGCCACCCTCAGGTATTTCAATGATGTCTCTAGGTCTTTGCTGGTTAATAACCGGTACTAAGGCAAAATTGATTAAACAAATTACCACAAGACAAATTGCTCCGGCTAAAGCAATGGCAGGAGTTGTTGCAAAGAAGGGAGCCCCACACCCCATGGCCAAGAAAATGCCGGTAGTCGTTGTGACATGGGAGATAAAACGCAATAATTCAAAATTTATTTGTTGATTTAAAACCCGTAACTGTTGGCTTATTTCTTCTCGTTCGGCTTCATTTTCAATACAATCAAACATTTGTTGATATTGGCGGCGCATCTCATACACTCGATTAAGCTCAATATATGCACGTATCGCTGCTAAAGCCACATCATAGCCAAAAAAGGCAATGGACAAATAGGCAGCAACGGGAGCATAAGCCCCTGTTAAAAGATAGCCATTGACATAGCCTAACCCAACCCAGGCAATGTCGTTACCTAACTCAAACCAACGCCGTAATAATTGGCTTTGAAGACGTACCTGCCAACCTAAATCTTTTTCTGGTTGCTCCATCCAAGAGCCAGGCAGTAGGTGTTTCATCAGTAAGCCTAGATTGACCGCTAAACGTGGTGCATAAAAAAGGAAGGCTAAATGAGGTAAGAATGGGTCTGTACAACGCCCCAAATCGCGCATGATATGACGATACCAATCGGCACTGCAATCTAATGCCGCGATTAAATCCAGAGCGCGTTTAGAGCGCACTAGCAATAAGCGATATAAGTTAACATCAAGGGTTCGCTGGCGCACTTGCTGAGACAAGGATGATCCTACGGTGATTGGCTCATTTTTATCACATGGTTTCGGAGGAGGATGCTTAAGCTCGATTAAAATTTCACGATAAAGCTTTTTCTGGGTACGCAAACGCTCTACTTCCCGCGGAACTATTAGATAATTTTTGTAAACCTCTTCTAACAATTCTGCTAAAAAAATAGCGGAAATCAACTGCTCAACCAATTGTTGTTTTGGAACGAGTCGCTCACCTAATAAATTAATCCGAATCTGCTGTCCAAGCAGACTGTACTCCATATTTAAAATAAGATGAGAGGGAATAATTTCGCGATAAAAATCAACTCCAAGCTCCTGAATCGACTCAGAGAAGGTCCAATTCTCAGGGTTGGAATGGTCAATCCCAAGTGGGTAATTGGTAAACAGTGTTTTTTGTAATCGTCTAATAACTGGATTCATGACGTCCGTAATAACTTAATGGATATCAAATAACTACATAATTATGGTGCATAAAAACAAGTTAGCAAAATAAAAATGCGTCCTGATTGTATCAAAAATTACACAATAAGTAAAATTAACATGTTTATAAATGCTCTTTCCTGCCTCGGAAATCGTCATTTGTACTTACATTTAACTCTTTATATCCTAGATCTCGGTACTACTTCAACTATTCTTTTAAAGTATTATTCGCCAGAAATCTCGGAATCACTCATAAAAGAATGATTAAAAATAAATGTGTTTTCTTGCTGATTCATGTCTTCTGAGCGACAATAGCGCACCAAACCCAGCGCATTACAGAGAGCACATGAACTTGTCACAAGAATTAGCAAATGCCATCCGCATTTTAAGTATAGACGCAGTGGAGCAAGCCCAATCAGGACATCCTGGGATGCCTTTAGGTATGGCGGATATTGCAACGGTATTGTGGAAAAAGTTTTTAAGATATAACCCTAAAAACCCCCATTGGTTTAACCGCGACCGTTTTGTCTTGTCTAATGGTCATGGCTCGATGTTGCTTTATTCATTGTTGCATTTAACAGGCTATAATCTATCTATTGATGAGCTTAAAAATTTTCGTCAATTAGACTCGAAAACTCCAGGCCACCCGGAATTGGGGCATACGCCAGGAGTAGAAACCACAACCGGGCCGCTAGGGCAAGGTTTAGCAAATGCAATAGGTATGGCACTAGCAGAAAAAGCGTTAGCCAGTCATTATAATCAAGACGAATATGACCTGGTTGACCATTACACCTATGTGTTCTTAGGTGATGGTTGCTTAATGGAAGGGATTTCTCATGAATCCTGTTCTTTAGCTGGGACTCTAGGACTAGGGAAGCTTATTGCCTTTTATGACCATAATGGTATTTCCATCGACGGTAAGGTTGAATCCTGGTTTACGGATGACACTGCTGCTCGCTTTAAAGCCTATAATTGGCAAGTAATTGACGCTATTGATGGCCATGATATGGCGGCAATTGAACAGGCAATTATCCAAGCGCGAGCCAATACCAGCCAACCAACGCTGATTATCTGTAACACGATCATTGGTCTTGGTTCTTCGGTTGCCGGTAGTGAAAAATCACACGGCGCCCCCTTAGGCGCTAAAGACATTGAAAAAACCCGTGAATTCTTTCATTGGCATCACACCCCCTTCGTAATTCCCGAAAACATCTATCAACAATGGAACCACGTGGAACAAGGTGAACGTGATGAACAAGAATGGTTAAGTCTGTTACATGACTACCAACAAAAACATCCACTAGAACACCGTGACTTTTTACGTCGCATTAATGGCGATCTGCCTGATGATTGGCAAAGTCATAGCCAAGCATTTTTAACCAAATGCCTGCAAAATGAAAAAGCCATTGCCACGCGTAAATCATCACAACAATGCATTGAGCATTTTGCAAGCTTATTACCGGAAATGTTAGGCGGATCGGCGGATTTAACTGGTTCTAATAATACTGATTGGTCAGGTAGCAAAGCCATCAGCCATGAAGATTTTACCGGCAATTATTTATCTTATGGGGTACGTGAATTTGCTATGGCCGCCATCATGAATGGGATAGCAGTTCATGGCGGATTTATTCCTTATGCAGGTACCTTCCTGGTTTTTGCTGATTATGCTCGTAATGCCATACGCTTAAGTGCCTTAATGAAGCAGCGTGTTATTTATGTATTTACGCACGATTCTATTGGCCTTGGCGAAGATGGCCCTACCCATCAACCAGTTGAACATGCGGCAATGTTGCGCATGACTCCAGATATGACGGTTTGGCGCCCAGCAGATTTAATGGAAACCGCGGTAGCCTGGCAAACGGCCTTAGAGCATCATAATGGCCCAACATCATTACTGCTTTCCCGACAAAATTTACCCGCATTACCTCATCAGGAAAATGCTGCCGAATTAATTAAAAAAGGCGGCTACATCCTTGTCGATTGTGATGGACGTCCCGATGCACTTTTGATCGCTACCGGTTCTGAAGTGCAATTAGCCCTTGCTGCAGCCGAGCAGGTCAAATCCCAGGGATTTAAAGTACGCGTAGTTTCCATGCCTTGTGCTGAGCGTTTCTTAGCACAAGATGTAGGTTACAGAAACCAAGTATTACCTAAAGATGTGGAAACACGCATTGCAATTGAGGCGGCAAGTTCTGCTTATTGGTATCAATTCGTTGGGTTAAATGGTGCTGTTATTGGTCTCGATCGTTTCGGTGTCTCTGCTCCCGCAACACAAGCGTATCATTCCTTGGGAATTACCGTGGAGCGAATCGTTAAAACATTAGAAATGTTAACTGAAAACGCAAACTAATTATAATGTAAACCGCTGCGCTTAAAGGGCAGCAAAGGAGAAGTAGTATGACTATACGTGTCGCGATTAATGGCTATGGCCGCATTGGTCGTTGTATTCTAAGATCTATTTTTGAATACAACCGACAAAATGACTTTGAGGTCGTTGCGATCAATGATTTATCAGGGATTGAAATAACCTCTCATTTAACCCGCCATGATACAACCCATGGTCGTTTTCCTTGCGAAGTAACTACTGAAGGCAATATGCTGATTATTGATGGCCATGCAATTCACATTACTGCTGAACGCAACCCATCAGAGCTGCCTTGGAAAGAATTAAATATTGATTTGGTTTTTGAATGTACTGGATATTTTAC
This sequence comes from Legionella sp., assembly GCF_965140895.1. Classification (GTDB taxonomy): domain Bacteria; phylum Pseudomonadota; class Gammaproteobacteria; order Legionellales; family Legionellaceae; genus Legionella. The sequence continues at coordinate 10,950 of NZ_CBCSKT010000004.1, forward strand.
TGATCGCGAATCAGCAATGAAACACATTACTGCGGGGGCTAAAAAGGTATTAATCTCTGCTCCAGGTAAAAATGTTGATGCCACAATTGTCTATGGCGTTAACGACCACCAATTGAAAGCAGGCGACCTGGTGGTTTCTAATGCTTCCTGTACCACAAACTGCTTAGCTCCAGTAGTTAAACCGTTGAATGATGCTCTAGGTATTGAGCATGGTCTATTAAACACCGTACATGCCTACACCAATGACCAAGTGCTTTTAGACGGCAGTCATAAAGACTTGCACCGTGCTCGTGCTGCAGCGCATAATATCATTCCTACAAAAACAGGTGCTGCGGCAGCTGTAGGATTAGTTTTACCCGAATTAGCAGGAAAACTAGATGGGTTTGCAATGCGTGTACCCGTAATTAACGTTTCGGTAATTGACTTAACATTCACTGCCCACCGTGAAACGTCTGTTGATGAAGTAAATGCTATTGTGAGCAAAGCACAAAGCCATGTATTGAAAATCAATGATGAACCTTTAGTTTCTTCTGATTTCAATCATAATCCTGCCTCAGCTATTTTTGATACCACGCAAACGAAAGTATTTGGTAAGTTGGTAAAAATCGTTGCTTGGTATGATAACGAGTGGGGTTTCTCCAATCGTATGTTAGATACAGCGCATAAGATGATGAACTGCTAACCCCCTTGCGGAGATAATAATGAATCTGATCCAAATGAGCGATGTAGATCTTTCTGGTAAGAGAGTACTAATTCGTGAAGATTTGAACGTGCCAATCAAAGAAGGGATAATTACGAGCGACCAACGCTTGCAAGCAGCCCTACCAACCCTGGAGGCCGCTTTAGCGGCTGGGGCTGCAGTGATGGTCCTATCGCATCTTGGCCGACCAGAAGAAGGCAAATTTGAAAAGCGCTTTTCTTTAGCCCCTGTTGCTGAATACTTAAAGCAAAACTTAAATTACCCAGTCCATTTTGTTACTGATTACCTCAATGGCGTAGGCGCTCGTCCTGGTGAATTAGTGATTTGTGAAAATGTCCGCTTTAATCCCGGCGAAAAAAGCAATGATGAGCAACTGGCTAAAAAACTAGCCAGCCTTTGTGACGTGTTCATCATGGATGCCTTTGGTACTGCACATCGAGCCCAAGCCTCTACCTATGGAGTAGCTCAATTTGCTCCTATTGCCGTAGCCGGACCGTTATTGGTTAAAGAGCTCAATGCTCTGAAAAAAGTTTTGGAAGCCCCACAAAAGCCAATCGTGGCCATAGTTGGTGGTGCTAAAGTGTCTTCAAAATTGACTTTGTTACGTCAATTAGTAGGCATGGTTGATTACCTGATTCCTGGAGGCGGTATTGCTAATACCTTCCTTAAAGCCCAAGGCTTTGAAATTGGGGTATCGCTTTATGAAGAATACTTACTTGATGAAGCACGCGCCATTCTTAAGTTAGCCGAAGAAAAAGGCTGTCGGATTCCATTACCTACCGATGTTGTGGTTGGCAAAACCTTCAGTGAAACTTGTCCGGCCTATAACAAGTCCCTGCATAATGTAGCTGCTGACGATATGATTCTCGATATTGGTCCCGTGACTGTAAGTGACTATGTAGACATTATTAATGAAGCAAAAACCATAATCTGGAATGGACCCGTTGGTGTTTTTGAGTTTGCCCAATTTGCTTACGGCACACGTGCTTTAGCAATTGCCATTGCGGAAAGCGATGCATTTTCAATCGCTGGGGGTGGTGATACTTTAGCTGCGATTGATTTGTACGATCTCAATCAGCAAATATCTTATATCTCCACAGGGGGTGGGGCATTCCTGGAGTGTTTGGAAGGCAAAACACTACCAGCCGTTGCTATTTTGCAGGAGCGAGCTCAGCATGTTACGTCAGACTAAAATCGTTGCCACATTAGGGCCAGCGAGTAATGACCCTGTAACTCTTCGTGCCATGTTAACCGCTGGGGTTGACGTGGTGCGTATCAACTTCTCACATGCGGATGCTTCTGCCATAGAATTAATTGCCTTAGTGCGTCAAATCGCTGAAGAATTACAACAGCCTCTAGCAGTAATGGCCGATTTGCAAGGTCCGAAAATCCGCATAGGTCGTTTTAAAGATAAATCCATTACCCTTCAGGAGGGGCAAGATTTTACTTTGGACTGTGAGGATACCGATGAATTAGGTGATGAACGCTGGGTTTCAGTCGCATATCCTAATTTAGATAAGGAACTGGCTCCGGGTGATTTTTTACTTATCAATGATGGTTTAATTGAATTACAAGTAAAAAAAATTTACGGTTCAAAAATTCATTGCACTGTTATTGAAGGTGGGGTTTTAACAAATCTGAAAGGCTTAAATAGAAAGGGGGGAGGATTAGCTGCCCGCACCTTAACTGAAAAAGATAAAAAAGACCTACTTACGGCACTCACAGCTCAAGTAGATTACATCAGTCTGTCCTTTGTAAAAGATGCCCAAGACATTCGCAATGCCCGTGCGTTAATGCGAGAGTTTGGTGGGCTTCCCACTCCCATTATTGCCAAAATTGAACGTAGTGAGGCTTTAGCGCGTTTAACAGAAATAATTCAAGAATCCGACGCCATCATGGTTGCACGTGGTGACCTGGGGGTTGAAGTGGGCGCAGCAGAAGTACCTGCGATTCAAAAGCATATTATTGGGCAGGCTCGTCGTTTGGATAAAGTAGTGATTACTGCAACCCAAATGATGGAATCCATGATTAGCAATCCCCAACCTACTCGTGCTGAAGTTTCTGATGTTGCCAACGCTATCTTAGATGGAACCGATGCAGTAATGCTTTCGGCAGAAACGGCTAGTGGACAGTTTCCGGTAAAAGTACTAACCATGGTTAATAAGATTTGCTTGAGTGCGGAAAAGCATGCACGTTTTTATTATGATAGTGCTTCTGAAACCTGTCATTATCAACGTGCTGACCAAGCAATTGCGATGGCAACTATGCATGCGGCGAATCATTTTCCGATTCAGGCGATTGTGACCCTTACCGAATCTGGGGACACCGCTGTCTGGATTTCCAGACAGCAAAGTACCGTGCCAATTATTGCGATTTCAGCAAATAAGCGCACTATTGGTCGTCTTAGTTTAGTGCAGAATGTTGTACCGGTATTTATGGACTATCATCGATTTACGGCAGAAAATTTAAACCAACAAGTTATTAATGAATTACTTGCGACTCAGCATCTTGAGAAAAATGGATTTATTTTGTTAACGCGTGGTCGAACTATTGGTACCCCGGGAGGGACTAATAGTATGGAAATTATTAAAATATAGCCCTCCCCCTCAGGTTCCTATTTTCTATTTAAGGACCGAATTACCGCAGCCAAACCGCGGTAATTCGGAAGTATTATTAGATAAAAAACCCTCAATAAGAGCCATTAGTTACAAACAACCTGGCTACACTCATTTTAATTTGTTGTCGCGTGAGCAAATTTTCCTGTATTTTTACGCCAGGCGATTTGCAACATGACCAAGAGAAATCCTACAAACATCCCCGAAACTAAAGACACCATTAGCATTAATCTTTTCCGTGGTGCAATGGGATCAACCGGGATTGCCAGAACGCCATCTTGATGAAATACAGCAACCTTATCTACATCAATCTTAAATGACTGGTAATATGCGAGTTTTGCTTGCAAGTCACGCAGGTTAGGAATAAAGGCATCATCCGATGTACGCTTTGATAAATTTTTTATTTCAGCCTGCATCATTTCCATAGTGAACGGAGATTCATTAGCATCATTCATTATCGCCTCATCATCCCAAAAGGTGCGTGCACTAGCTAACTGCAACGTGCGTACTTTCTCTTTTAACTGGATGATGCGGTCTTGGCGTTTGGCTCGTTCTGTTTTGCGCGCAATGTCGATTTGATGACGTAAATTATTTGCCTGCACAGTATTCTGCTGCTGCATATCCTTTAGTAAAGCGTTTAATGATTGTGATTTTACTACACTAATAAATTGCATTAACCACGTTGTTACTTGCTTGGCATCGAAACCCCGAATTGCCACAGTATATTTTAAGAAACGGTCATTCGTTTGTCTCGGATTGGGAACAACGGCAAAAATGTGTGAAAAAGCCGTATACAGTTGTGTTGTAGTACGTCCTTCTTTTGAGCTTGCAGGTAATGCTGGAAGATAATAATGTTCAAAGAAATAATGTTTCGCCTCTTCCGACTGTAAGACATCATTAAATACATTATTAACGTCTTTAACTGTGATCGGTTGCAATGGTGAATTCTCCCAGGAGCGTCCTTGATTAAGCTCGGCAATCTCCCCTTCACTAGCCGAAAAAAGTTTAATTTTAGCCTCATAGACTGGCTTGCTAAAATAAATAGCGACACAACCTAAGACGAAACCGAGTACCATACATAAACTAATCAATACTTTGTTCTGATAAAAAAGGCGTAACATGTCCACCATACTGAGATCACGCTTATCACCAATACCTTCTGTTTGCATCGTTAACTACTCCAGTCGTGGATTAACTTTAAATGATGTAGCCTGACTACGGCAATGCCCTGAGAAACACGCTCCTTTGCAAGCAAATGCTGACGTACCAAATCGGATAAAGGAGCGGATTACACACCTGGCCCAGGATACTAAATAGTAATGGCTTCTTTGTCAAAGAATAGGCTTTAGTGGCTGTTGACAGAAAGGAAAAATTACGTATTATCATCCTTTAGTATCGGCAGTATGTAATCGACTTTTCGCAAGCCAGGATTGAAGTGAGTTTTAAAAAAAACCTTATTGCTAATTATGCCAGTCAGATTTATATGACGTTGGCAGGCATACTTATCTTACCTTTATACCTCAAATACATGGGGGCAGAGGCTTATGGACTCGTTGGTTTTTTTACCGCCTTACAAAGTTGGTTTAATGTTCTTGATTTAGGTTTAAGCCCAAGTATTTCCCGTGAAACTGCCCGCATGCGTGCTGGCGCAATCAGCGCCCGAAACTACCGCGAATTATTGCGAGTACTGCAGTTACTGTTTTTAGTTATTATGCTGATGGGTACGGGAGTCCTGTTTTTACTAGCTCCCTACATGTCCCATTCCTGGTTGCAGGCTCAAACCATTCCGGCCCAAGAAATCCAAGTTGCCTTACAATTAATGGCCGCCAGTATCGGACTGCGCTGGATGTGTGGTTTATACCGCTATACCGTAATCGGTGCTGAACGTTTTGTATGGTTAAGTTATTATACTTGGGTCTTTACTACATTACGGTACTTGGGCGTCTTATTGGTTTTAATCTATATAGGCACCACACCCTTTTTATTCTTTTTCTATCAAATCGTCATCTCGCTTTTTGAGTTAGCTTTTCTTGCCAGCAAAGCCATTCGCGAATTTCCAAGCCTACCTCAGGGGCAAAAACTCTCCTGGAAACTTGCGGATCTAATGGCGAGCATCAAACCAATTATTCCCTTTGCATTAAGCATTGCGGTCACCTCTTCTATTTGGATAGTCATCACCCAAACGGATAAATTGATTCTTTCCAAATTATTATCTCTTACCGAGTATGGTTATTTTACCTTAGGGGTGCTGGCTGCCAGTGGGGTTATGCTGTTTAGTGCCCCATTTAGCATGGTGCTGCAGCCACGTTTGGCTAAATTGAAAGCCGAGGGCAAAGATAAGGAGCTGCTTACTTTATATCGGCAGGCAACTCAATTTGTTGCATCAATTACCGTTCCCGCTAGTATTGTTTTAGCTTTTTTTCCAGAGCAAGTGCTCTGGTTGTGGACAAATAACCTTAGTGTCGCCACAGCAACAGCACCGGTCTTGCGTTTGTATGCCCTTGGCAATGCGGCCCTGGCATTTACGACCTTCCCCTATTATTTACAATATGCGAATGGCACCATGCGTTTACATTTGATTGGTAATACCTGTTTTGCTCTGGTGCTAATTCCATCCATCATCTGGGCGACACTGCATTTTGGGATGATTGGTGCTGCGAAGGTGTGGTTCTTAGCAAACATTAGCTTCTTTCTCATTTGGACGGCCTTTGTGCATCGTCGCTTTATTAAAAATACCCATCTGCGTTGGCTATGCGTGGATTTACTGCCTATAGTGTTACTTTCTTTGCTGACGGTTGCCACGTTGAATGGTTTGATTGGGACACCGGAGGATAAGCTCACTTGGATTTTGAAGATTGGTTTTATTTCGCTGAGTTCGGTGTTGTTAAATTTATTGTTGGTTAAGTTTTCTTTTGTGATGGCCCTATTGCGGAAGTTTTTTGATGCACGAGTGCGGGTTAAAAAGCATTCTTCGTCAACTTTGTCTTGAGAGTTCATCTACCCTCATAGTAGCAACTGTCTTGAAATGAAATTCAGTACCATTGCTAGTGGTTCTGATTTGGCTTCCGTTTAAGGAAAGCTTGATGCAAAGTGATGAGCTATTGCGCTTCCCACCATGCTTGGAACATTAGGATATTCCATAATAGTGCAGAGAAGTTCCCTTTTCCGTGTAGGTGTTGCTGCCACATGAGGCGTATTGCGGCGGAATTGAAAATACCTTCTTTTTGCAGGCGTTGCTCATTGAGTAATGTCTCTGCCCAATCACGTAAAGGGCCACGTAACCATTCTGATAAAGGAATAGAAAAACCCATTTTCGGGCGTTCGATTAAGGCCCGTGGGACGTAGCGATCTAATAATTGGCGTAATGGCCATTTACTTTGTCCATCGCGTAATTTCATCGACAAGGGTAAGGTCCAGGCAAACTCAATTAAACGATGGTCTAAAAATGGTATGCGTGTCTCCAAAGACACTCCCATCGCCGCGCGGTCTACTTTAACTAAAATATCGTCCGGTAAATAAGAAACAAAATCCATTGCCATCATTCGATTCACATCATCCAGCTGGGATAAATCAGCATGGTGTTGGTCCATAAACACATTAGGCTCAACCCCTTCGGAGACGAGTAAAGAGTAAGGCTTATCATGATGGGAAACCAAGCGGCGATAAGCTTCATTCACCGAAGCACTGGCTAAGACATAGGCACCTTTATGCACTTTGCTGCCTACTTGTGAATAATGCTTCAACACGGGCAATACCGAAGAAACGCGATCCCAGGCTCGAGGTGAAATCTGCCGCATTACGGTTGCTGCTCCCCTACGTATGGGCAGAGGCACTTTATTAATTTTATTCCACAGTTTTGAGGTCATCGTATAACGATTATAACCGCAGAATAATTCATCACCCGCATCACCACTTAAGGCCACCGTAACTTGTTGCTTCGCCAATTCCGAAACTAAAAAAGTAGGTATCTGTGACGAGTCCGAAAAAGGTTCATCGTATAAGGTAGATAATTTGGGAATGACTGCTAAGGCATCTTCAATGGTCACGTAAAGCTCGGTATGCTGGGTTCCTAAATGATCGGCAACCGCTCTAGCATACCTGGCTTCATTATAATTCGTTTCATGAAAGCCAATCGAAAAAGTACGAACAGGCCGTGACGATTGCGCTTGCATTAATGCCACCACGGTTGAGGAATCAATACCTCCAGAAAGAAATGCACCTAGCGGTACATCAGCAATCATTTGTTGGGCAATCGCATCTTTTGCCTGACGCTCTAGTTCATCAATAGCTTCATTTGCATCGCCCTTAAACGGGGCAGAAAAACCGGCCAATGCCGTCTGAGTTGCAGACCAATAATTTTTCACGACTGGCTGTGGATTGCTTAAAGAGATCTGTAAGAATGACCCCGGTGCTAATTTATAGATATTTTTATAAATTGAATGCGGCGCAGGAATATAGTTATGACGCAAAAAAAGAGCTAAAGCATCGGGATTAAGCTCCTTTTTAAAATCAGGATGGACCTTAAGCGCTTTTAATTCCGAGCCAAAAAGAAAGGCCTCATTCTGCCAACCATAGTAAAGCGGTTTTTCACCAGCCCGATCCCGTCCTAAGGTTAATGTCTGCGATTGTTTGTCCCAAAGGGCAAACGCAAACATGCCTATACTGCGTTCAATCGTCTGTTCAATACCCCAGGCATCAAAACCTGCCAGCAGGGTTTCTGTATCCGAATGGCCGCGCCAAGTGGGTAGCGCTAGTTCCTCTCTGAGTTTTAAATGGTTATAAATTTCCCCGTTAAACACAATCATGTAACGACCATTAGCCGAAGCCATCGGTTGATGTCCCGCTGGAGATAAATCAACTATAGCAAGGCGTGTATGGGCTAATCCAATGCCAGCCTGGACATCAAACCAGATACCCTGATCATCAGGACCTCGATGTGCAATAGACTGACACATAGCAGACAACAATTGTTCTGCCCCAGATGCCCAATCCGTACGAGATAAAATTCCTGAAAATCCGCACATTAATGAGATAACTCCTCAATATCCCGATACAACGCATAAAAACGTTCTCGAGCTCTGTCTATAGAAAACTGATCGCGTACACGAATGGCAGCCTTTTCACCTAAAAATCGGCGCTGCTCCGCGGGCATACAAATGACTTTGGTTAATCCGGCCGCTAAAGCCATCGGGTCGTCTGCGGCAACAATTACCGCAGTATCGCCGGCTAAGGCCTTGGCATCGCCAACATGAGTGGCCACACAAGGCAAGCCCATAGACATGGCCTCACCTAAACCATTAGGAAAACCTTCGGTACGTGAGGGCATGCAAAATACATCCATTGCCGCCAAGCACTCGGGAATATCATGGCGCTCGCCAAGCAAAAGAAATGATGGGGTTAAACCAAAAGAATCCAATTGTTTTAACAATTCAGTATTATTGTAATCACAACCACGCCCAACTAATAAAAAACGGACCGTTTGATTATGCGCGCGCTCCAAAAGAGCGACGGCATTAATAAAAACATCTTGTCCCTTATCCAAATGTAAGCGGCCAACACAGCCGACAATAAAATCATCAGCCCCGAGTCCTAGTTCATGCCGTACTTTGGTTGCATCAATTTGTCGCGCATCAAAACGAGAAAAATCAAAGCCATTATGGATAACCAACATTTTTTTCTCATTGTAGCCATAAGATACATGAGTGCTTTTGGCCGCTTCTGCGACACAAATAATTTTCTTAGGTATCAGATAAGAAAGCAATGCGCAAAAACGCATCAACACATAAGTCATCCGGTTATTCCGAGGTACATAAGTATTGCGAATACCCCAAATCACGTTGCGACAACCCGCCATACGAGCAGCCAAACCACCAAAAAAATCAGCATGGTACATCCAGGTTTGAATTATTGCGGATTTATGTGCCTTTAATAACTTAACCAAAACCCAAAAGTTAGCGGGAATAGCCGATAAACGATTAAATTTAAATGCATGAACCACGAAACCTTGTTCTTGCAAGGTTTTGCCGATAGTACCCAAACCACTGAGTGAAATAACTAGTACATTGTTTATAGAGTGCGGATCTGACAGTAAAAGACGCTTAAGCATCTGCTCGGCTCCTCCTACCTCTAATCCAGTGATAATATGGATAATCTTATTTGGGTTAGTCATTTGTATATCCTATTCGCATTCATATAATTTAACTAGCCAATGCATAAGACTGCGGACGTAGTTGTTTAGGGTTATATCGAACACGCTCATAACTAAGGAAAATTAAATACACTACGATGAAAGGCAATTTATAGCGAACGATGGTACCCACATTGCTAACGATTAAACCGTACATACACATCCCTGAAAGGAAGAAGCAAAACCACATCAGTGTTTGTTTTGGCAGTTCCTGATAAGAACGCCAGGTAAATACAGCCAGTACTCCGACAACCGCAATATTTTCCAAGGATTGTAACAGCTGCAATTTAGTCTTTGCCATCCACGGCAATGGGTAAAATAAGGCCCGAAACAACCCTAAGACTATCTGCCAGAGACAATCACCCAAACTAACAATGGCATGGTAATCAGCCAACTGACCACCATCTTCTAAATACATGCTTAGTCTGTAATATTCAATCTTATTAACCATAAAGGGAAATGCTAGATATAACAAAGTAGCAAAGGCGGCAAATAGTGCGAACAATTGTTTCTTCGTATAATGCAGATTGCTGTACTTATCAAAAAGATACACGGCCGAAAAGAGTACGACTAATAAGGCATTTTGCATTTTTATCTGCACCAGCAAAATAAGGCAAATAAGCGTAACTAAGTACCATCCGCGCATTAAGGTCCATAAGGCCATGAGCATCATCGTGCAAATCAACATATCACGCAAGCCTAAAGAACTGTATAAGATTAAGCTAGGATAAAATAGTAAAAACCATAAAACCCAACCACGTAGTCTTAATACCGCTGAAGCCCAGATAAATACCGAAATCATTAAAAACTTATTAAAAAAACCCAGGCTATTTACCGTTTCGACAAAAGGTAGGGGAAAAAGGGCATACATATAAGCGGCTTCGGTGACTCGTGAATTATAAAAATTAGAATTGTAATTAAAGTCTCTTATGGCACTTAGCATACGCCAATAAGTAAACTGATCGGGCATATAACGCGGATCAAATAATACTCCATTCAAGCAAAAGGGAGCAAAACTGAGAAGCGCCAAACAAAGTGCATGCGAGGCCTTAATTTTGCCCAATAAGTACGCGGCAAAAACAATCATTAGGCATACCAACAAATTAGGCAAATCCCAAATCATGACTTACATCCTCGCGTTAATAAAGAAAGCTCTTTGTAAATATTAAGATGAGCATCAACAATCCGTTCTATAGCAAACTCTCGCTCTGCCAATACCCGTCCTGCATTGCCTAATTGTTGGCGATAAGCATGATCTTCAATTAATTGTTTCATTGTCAACGCTAAAGCCTGGCTGTCACGAGCAGGTACTAATAAACCCGTATGGCTGGGTTCAATTGCATCACGACAACCGGGAACGTCCGTGGTAATCACCGCCCGCCCACATGCTGCAGCTTCAACCAATACCTTGGGTAAGCCCTCTCGATAAGAGGGTAATACGACCAGATTCACTTGCTCCATTAATTGGGCAACATCATCACGAAACCCCACGAGTTCAACAACCCCTTCCTTGCGCCATTGCGCTAATTGCTCTTTATCGATGCAAGCAGGATTTCCTTCATCAATATCACCAACTAACAGAAACTGTGCTGCAATGCCCTTAGCTTTAAGTTGCTTGACCGCAGCCACATATTCCAACACCCCTTTATCTTTTAATTGGCGCGAAATCATCGCCACCACAATTTTATCAGTGCGTTCTGGCAAGGCCTTATAAATATTTAGATCCACGCCGGAGCCACGAATCAATATGGTTTGATCCACAGTGCAAGTCGCATTTTGCACAAAGACTTGGCGGTCATCAGGATTTTGAAATATTACCTTCAGATAAGCATGGCCTAAGGCAAGTTTATATAATTGACTCACCCCCTGACGCAACAGTTTAGTCTTGGTTTGCTGCGTGGTGAATAAATAGCCTAACCCGGAAACTGCAGCCACAACTGCAGGAACTTTCAGCATACGCGCAACTAAGCCACCATACAAAATCGGCTTAATCGTGACTAAGTGTACCAAATCTGGTTTCATTTTACGCATCAAACGATAAAATGCAAATAAGCTTTTTAATTCCACGAAGGGATTTTTACCACTGCGGGATAAAGGAATCGCATGAAAAATTAATCCGGCATCTTTAATCTGTGCACTAGCGTGAGCTTCAGGAGTAGCGACATGTACCTCAAATCCATTTCCCTTAGCCGCAATAGCCAAAGGTAGGCGATGAGAGATAAAAAATGCTGCATCATTAACTATGAACAACAATCGTCGCTCGCTCATCTTGCTCCTACAAACGTAAATCGCTGCTGTCAGCGGGGAATAGATATTTCAAATCATAAAGCACATGCTGCGCTTTACCAAAAGAACGGATCGCGGTGATGCCCATTTCTTTAAACTGTTGGTGAGCAACAGCGATGACAACTCCATCATATGCTTGTTGTTCTGGTTGTTCAAGCAGGCTTAACCCATATTCATGAGTAACATCTTCCGCGACAGCCCAAGGGTCACACACGTCAACTGCAACATTATATTCTTTAAGTTCATTGATAATATCAATCACACGCGTATTACGAATATCTGGGCAGTTTTCTTTAAAGGTTAAACCCATGACTAAAACCCGGGCTCCTTGAACATGGATACGCTCTTTGACCATCGATTTAATCAATTGCGAAACAACGTAAGCCCCCATGCTGTCATTTAAGCGTCGTCCGGCCAGAATGATTTCCGGATGATAGCCTATCGCCTGTGCCTTGTGTGTTAAATAGTAGGGATCCACACCAATGCAGTGTCCTCCAACTAAACCTGGACGAAAAGATAAAAAGTTCCATTTAGTCTCAGCAGCTTTTAGCACCGCCTCAGTATCAATGCCTATTTTATTGAAAATAATAGCTAACTCATTAATCAGCGCGATATTCAAATCACGTTGGGTATTTTCAATAACTTTTGCGGCCTCAGCAATCTTAATGCTCTCAACCTTATGAGTTCCTGCCACAATAATTTGCTTATAGAGCTCATCAACGATTCCTGCAACTTCAGGCGTAGACCCTGAGGTTACTTTCATAATGTTGGTGACTCGGTGTTGTTTATCACCAGGATTTACTCGTTCTGGGCTATAACCGGCAAAAAAATCACGGTTAAACGTCAAACCAGACATCCGTTCAAGAACAGGTACACAAACCTCCTCCACTGCCCCCGGATAAACCGTAGATTCGTAAACGACAACCGCTCCAGATTGCAATATGGAGCCAACCAGCTCACTAGCCTTGATTAAAGGGGTAAAATCTGGACGCTTGTATTCATCTATGGGGGTAGGCACAGTGATGATGTAGGTATCACAAAAAGCAATTTCCTGCACATTAGCCGTTAAATATAAATGGCGCGCTTCCAGTAATTCCGCACGGCTTACTTCTAAGGTACTGTCATGCCCTTGTTTTAATTCATTTATGCGCTCGTCATTAATATCAAAGCCCATGACTGAGCGTACTTTGCCAAATTCAACAGCCAGGGGCAAACCGACATAGCCTAGACCGATTAGAGCAAGTTTTCGTTCATCAACCGATGTTAACATCAAAATTTCATCCATTCTTTGTGGGTTTCCCCTATTCATCATACTTCTATGTTGACTTGTTGTTTTATATTTTGACTCTTAGATACTGCATAATAATCAAGATACCACGCGACAAAATGCTTCACACCTACTTCCACTGGAGTTCCTGGTCTATAACCAACATCCTGCATTAAGGCATCGACATCAGCATAAGTATCAGGCACATCACCAGGCTGCATAGGCAATAAATTCATTTTTGCTTTTTTACCTAAACATTCTTCCAGAACCTCAATATAGCGGAGCAAGGGTACAGGGCTACTGTTGCCAATATTGTAAACTCGCCAAGGTGCCGCACTGGTTCCTGGATCAGGAGACTCCCCTGACCACTCTAAATTTGGTTGTGCTACTCGATCATGGACGCGGATTATACCCTCAACAATATCATTTATATAGGTGAAATCGCGGCGATGATTACCAAAATTAAAAACATCGATGGGTTCATCATTAAGAATCTTACGTGTAAAATTAAAAATTGCCATATCCGGACGCCCCCAAGGACCATAAACGGTGAAAAAACGTAGTCCGGTTGTGGGTAACTGGTAAAGATGGCTGTAAGTATGAGCCATCAATTCATTCGCTTTTTTGGTTGCGGCATACAAACTTAAAGGATGGTCCACGTTATCATGAACCGAAAACGGTAAGGTTTTATTCGCACCGTAAACTGAGCTTGAAGACGCATAAGACAAATGTTCAATATGATGATGTCGACAGCCTTCGAGAATATTCATAAAACCAACAAGATTGCTGTCAATATAAGCATGTGGATTTTCTAGCGAATAACGCACTCCGGCTTGCGCCCCCAAATGGATCACCCGTTGAAATTCATGCTCAGCGAATAATTGCGCAATCAGCTCTCTGTCAGCCAGCTCCATACGAATAAATTTAAACTGGGAATAATCCGCTAATTTTTGTAAGCGTGCCTTTTTAAGGTTCACGTCATAATAATCATTAAGATTATCAATCCCAATAACCTCATCCCCTCGCTCACATAATTTTTGTACTACATGAAACCCAATAAAACCTGCGGCACCAGTCACCAAAACCTTCATTCAACCACCCTTAACTTATCTGAACTCTAAAACCTTGAGTACTACGGAGTACAGAAAAAACAACTGTCACGTTAAAATGCGATTATCATAGCAAGGAGCGCATGTATTTCATACAGATTGAGCGTGTAGATACGTGTTTTATTTACTTTTTTTGATGAAGTCTGAACGTGTAAGCTACTAAGGAGACTTACTTAAGTAGTCCTTGCCTCAGATAGTGTTATGTAGCGTATTAAAGAGCGAATTACGGCGTCTTACCCCTGGTGTACGGATTTTATATTGCTGTCACTGCCTACTTATGGATACCGCTGTCAAGCCGCGGTAATTCGAGTACATAAGTACGTTGTAGGCAATCCGGAGGCATCTATGAAATTATGGGCAACAACCGTGGTTTCAGTGCAGCGAATAAATAACTGGAACCAACTTCGGATAAATGATTGTCATCGCTATAGTAAGGCTCACCTTGAGCATTCAACGAATGACAAATCGTTTCATTACAAAATACCGAATAAGGATCGAAGAAATAGGTTTGCGGATTATGCTGCGCAAAATATCTGAGAACCTTATTAATATTAAGCGCTTTAATATTTGATTGGGTACGCGTATCAATTTTTGCCAAACAATGAGTCTTAGATAAACCAGGTCGTGTTAAACAGGCAAAAGGATCGTTAATGCCCGCCCCAGGAACATCGCCTAAGATAATTAAGGATCTATTTCCAATTAATTGTCGCAATTGATCAAGCTTAGCCAATAAGGGCTGATAATCTTTGCGCTTGCTGCTCATTAAATCAATATGCCATGCCTGTTGATTGCTTAAATCCTTAGCCATTAAAATTTGGAATAACCAGTATTGAGAAATAATCAAAATTGAATCTGGCTTTTTCTGTAACTGCGTCAAACCTTGTTTTAATACATTAGGACAGATCGTATTCCAATCCTCACCTGGAGTAGTACGTGATAAATCAGGGAGAATCAAACAGCTTGAGCCGGCCATGTATATGGATTTATGGTAGGGCCTGGCGATTTCATTTGCTAATCCATACTGCAGCATTTGCGCATGACTGTCTCCTAGCAAGACAATATCTGGTGCATCATGTTCTGCTTTATAGGTCCAGCCAAATGGGTAAGGAAAGCCTTGGCCGCCAAAATGAGCCTTGTGATGGTCCAAAGCAATTTGCCCAGGGCTAAATTGCGGGCCATCAAGTGCAGGAATCCGCCATAATAAGCCATAGCTTAAATATAAAGCAAATCCACAACTTGCGGTTAAAGCAATGCCTGGAATCCATTGCAAAATCAAAGTACGTTGTGCTTTCGTACCTTGGGTTGGTGTATGTCTAAATGGTTGCTCAATGAAATAATAACTAAACAGAGCGGCCAATAAGGAGCAAAGGATGAGCGATAACTGTACTCCAGTGGTGCTAATTTCTGTGGCACTTACATAGGAATAAAATACAAGTATTGGCCAATGAACTAAATACAGTGAATAGCTGATTAACCCTAAACCTACCGCAATCTTATTGCTAAAAAGCCGTCCCATGTACCTGGCATTACCCCCATAAATAACTAAGGCTGCACCCAAGGTAGGAATTAAGGCATTATACGAAGGAAACAAGGTGTCTTTACTAAAAAGGAGCACGGCATACAGCATCATCCCCAAACCGAGAAGACCAGCCAGCTCGGAGAAAAACGACTGCTTTGGTTTGTATTTAATGAGCCAAACCATCAACGCGCCAATGCAAAACTCAAAAAAGCGAAAAGGCATCAAATAAAATAGCGCTGTAAGATAACTCTTTTGGAATAGTAAATTTAAGCCTAAGCTAATTAAGCCTAAAACAATAATCGTCAACGGCAAAAATCGCTTGTTTAACTTGGTTGCTACAATAAATAAAATAAATGGCCAAACAAAATAAAACTGTTCTTCAACGCCTAAAGACCAGGTATGTAATAAAGGCTTGTAGATGGCGTTCGCATTGAAATAGCCGCTTTCAAATAAAAAGAGGCAGTTAGAGATTGAAAATGCGGCCGCAGCTATAGTGCGTCCTAACGCGCGCAAATGACTTGGTGCTAGTAAAATAAGTCCGGCCACCAGGCTACAGAGTAAGGTAAAAAAGAGTGCCGGAAAAATACGTTTTACTCTGCGGCAATAAAAGTTAGTAAAATTAAAGGAGCCTGTTTGTTCCAATTCATTCACAATCAGGCGAGTGATTAAAAAGCCGCTAATGACAAAGAAGATATCTACCCCCACATAACCACCGGTGATGTGGGGGACATTTAAATGGAATAATACAACAGCAATAACTGCAAAAGCTCTTAGTCCATCGATGTAGCTTATGTATTTATTTTTATTCTTTTGCAACATGATTAATCCATAACAAAGGACGTTGCCCGGTAGCCGTATAGCATATTCAGGCGATGATTCTAACGTTAAAACGCATCAACGCCCCCCTGCTCGCGAAAGAAATTTGAGTAATAGGGGGTACGTGAGCGCGGGAAAGGGCGAGAGAATCGGGCTACAGTCCAACTACTCCTGGCTTAAATGCGTTCTGCGCTCATGCATTGTTTCCACACTATTAATTACCGTCTGACGACAAATTTCCCGCATCACCGGAATCTCTTCTAATGCCACACCACCATGAATGGAATAGGCTATCAGAAAACTATCTCGCCAGATTTTTTCATTCAGGCGTTCTTTGGATTTCATCCACAATGCAATCCAGAGGAAATGAAACTGCCATTTATCTCGATGATACTCCATTTCTTCGGCAAAGACCTCTGTCATTGCCTTTTCTAAATTACACACCCGGATGCCATCGACAAAGCTACTGTAATGATTCACTATTTTATCAATTACCTGATTTTCTATATACCAAGACTCTGTAAAAGCTTTGCTTTTTAACCAAGACTTTGAGCGCTGTAAGGATTCTGTAATTGCTTCTGGTGTAAATGGCGTTATTTGCACACTAAGTTGTGCGAAAATCTCATCTAAATCCAATTTGTGAGGGCGTAGGCGCAAACCTAATAATTCTTGAATCTCTAAGAAATGCACATGAGGTATATCACCATGCGCTATGGTTTCTGCTAGGAAATGCTCAACCATCATAATGAAATAAGGTAAATCCACATCACGCAAAGTGACATTTTCATCAAATGCCTGGCCGTAATAATCTTTCACTTCCTTGATACTAACAACCGGTGTCATCCACGCATCTTTAATCCCTATATTGAACTTGAGTAATAAGCCACAAAGTCGGTTTTTTCTATTTTTGCGTGCATGAATAAAAATACCCTGGGCTCCGGTGCCATCGACTTCCGTTGCTTTAATGAGCACAGTCGCTTTTTCACTTTCAGGAGCAAACACCACACCTTTTTTACGTTGAATTTTTATCCAGCTGTTAAATAGTGGATGATAACGTTCTGGGTACCAATACATTATATTTTGCAAACGCGATAATGAGGCGGAGGAAAAGGTAACCTGATCGATAATTTGCCCCAAGGTGGTAATCGCAATGTCTCTCACCTCGGCTTTGGGATGCAACAAGGTAAATAAGGCGATATCCGCGCCCTCTTCAATACTGTACAAATCGATGATTAAATCTGTGAAGAAATCAGGTGGCATAGCATAGCTTTGCGCGAAAAAGTTTTCTGCTATTTCAAAAACGCTGAGATCAGATAATTCTTGAATTAAATCGCGAATGGCATCTAAGTGTGAGGGTAGCTCTTCGCCATTAAGTAACTCATCCTCAATACGATCCTCTTCTTGATTTGCCAAATCAAAATAAGCATTTTTTAATTCTTCACTTAATTCAACATGCGCTTCATAAAAGGAATTCAAAATGGGTAGCCAAAAGCTTAAACTGTGTTTTTGCGAATAAATAAGCTCTGCCAAATGGTCCATCAAATTAAATAAAACCTTTGCACTTAATTTATTATTGGCCTCAGCAGCGCCTTGCAACTGAGCCACACAAATATCTAAGGCAAAAACACAGGCTGAATAAACAGCAAGCCCATCATCCAGGCTTTCATCAAGATTATTAATAATATCAACGAGTTTAAAAGAGAGTTCTGGTTGTTGAAAAAACAGCATATATAATTGAGGATCCGGATCGGCCTTTTGCTCAATTAGTGTTGCCATCTCCGTAAGTAAACGTTGCAATTCTACCGAATCATTGGTCATATTATTTTAGGCACCGGTCTTGATTTTCCTTGTTCATCAATAGCGACAAAAATAAAAACACCTTCGGTCACTTGATAAGGTTCGCCTTGCGTTGCAGCAGGCAAGGCCCATACTTCTACATTCATGGTCATAGAGGTGGTGCCCTGTTTAACGAGGGTGACATAGCAACTGATTAGATCACCTACATGAACTGGTTTTAAAAAGGACATTGAATGAATAGAAACGGTTGCTACTCGCCCAACAGCTAGTTTTTTTGCCAAAACACCAGCGGCTAAGTCCATTTGCGATACGATCCAACCACCAAATATATCACCGTTGGCATTCGTATTGGCAGGCATTGCCAAAGTTTGGATGGTTAATTCGCCTTTTGGGGAATGAGTCATTGGGTTCCACCACTTATTAGTTATGTAGGTTGGGGCTTTTGCTAGCCCCTCACCTATACCCTCTCCACAAAACGAATAGCCCATATTAGACAGCGTCGTAATACGAGTTTTTGTGGCACATAGACCCATATTACGCTACGGTAATACGGGCTACGTTCTAGCTTTAATTTCGCTTCAGCTTCGCTAACGCATCCGCCATAGCCGTGTTAAACACCGTCTTTTTCACTGGTTCGGCCTTTTTAGCCATCTCAGGTTTCTTCCGATGTTCTGGTCTAGCACCATCAGGCTGCTTTTTAGCGTCTGAAGCCCTCGCTTTTTTCTTAACAATTGGAGCAGTAGCTTCTTCTTCCAAACGCATGCTTAAACCAATACGCTTGCGCTCTTTGTCCACTTCAACCACTTTGACCGTAACGATATCACCCGCTTTAACTACGGTGCGTGGATCGGTAATAAATTTATTGGTCATTGCAGAAATATGAACCAAGCCATCCTGGTGCACCCCAATATCAACAAAGGCACCAAAGTTAGTGACATTACTTACCACACCTTCCAGAATCATTCCTTCATGTAAATGGGCAATGTCTTCAACACCTTCTTTAAATTGTGCTGTTTTAAACTCAGGCCGAGGATCACGACCAGGTTTTTCCAATTCGCGTAAAACGTCACGAATTGTTGGAATACCATATTGGTCATCAACAAATTGGGCCGCATTAACGCTGTTTAAAGTGTCTTTATTGCCTATAAGCTCTAAAATTGCGACCTTTTTATCCGCAATAATTTTTTCTACTAATGGATAAGCTTCAGGGTGAACACAAGATGCATCCAAGGGATTATCACCATTCATAATACGTAAGAATCCAGCAGCTTGTTGGAATGCTTTTTCACCCATACGGCTAACATTCTTCAATTGCATGCGGTTACTAAACGCACCATGTTCATCGCGATATTGGACAATATTCTTCGCTAAAGTCTCGTTTAAACCAGAGATATGCGATAATAACGCTGCGGAAGCAGTATTAACATCCACTCCAACCGCGTTCACACAATCCTCAACAACACCTTCTAAGCTACGTGCTAAACGGGCTTGGTTTACATCATGTTGATACTGACCGACCCCAATAGACTTCGCTTCAATTTTTACTAATTCCGCCAAAGGATCTTGTAAACGACGAGCAATAGAAACCGCTCCGCGCAAGGTCACATCTAAATCAGGGAATTCTTTTGCCGCAACTTCAGAAGCAGAATAAACCGATGCACCAGCCTCACTAACTACAATTTTAGTCAGTTTTAAGTCTGGGTACATTTTAATTAAGTCAGCGACTAAACGTTCTGTTTCGCGAGAACCAGTTCCATTACCAATACTAATTAAATTCACCTGGTGCTTTGCAGCAAGCTTAGCCAGATCAGTAATTGATTGATGCCATTCGTTTTGTGGCGCAAATGGATAAATAACAGAAAAGTCCAAAAGCTTTCCAGTAGCATTAACCACAACTACTTTCACTCCAGTTCTAATCCCAGGATCAAGACCAATGGTGATTTGTGGACCGGCAGGAGCAGCAAGGAGTAAATCGCGCAAGTTTCTGGAAAATACTTTGATGGCTTCTTCATCAGCCATTTCACGTAAACGCGTCAATAACTCCAACTCAAGTTTAGTGAATAACTTCACTTTCCAGGTTAAACGAACCGTTTCTAATAACCATGGATCCGCAGGTCTTTGTTGATCAGTAATCTTAAAGTGAGCTGCAACTTTAGTTTCGCCATAAGCCAAATCCGTCTCAGGTAAGGTCAGGCTAACTTGTAATACACTTTCGCGACGACCGCGGAATAAAGCCAAAGCACGATGAGAAGGGATTTTCTTAATGGGTTCTTCGTATTCAAAGTAATCTGCAAATTTATTCACAGTTTCTTTTTTCTTCGAACTCCCCACAGATTTCACAACCGCATGCTGCCATAAGTATTCGCGTAATTCATTAATTAAGTCGGCATTTTCAGCAAAATGCTCCATTAATATGTGACGAGCACCTTCAAGAGCAGCTTTTGCATCTTCGACCCCAGCCTCAGCATTAATAAATTGCACCGCGTGAGCATCTGGATCCAAAGAAGGATCATTCCATAACGCATCCGCTAAGGGTTGTAAGCCTGCTTCCACCGCAATTTGCGCTTTAGTGCGGCGTTTCGGTCTATAAGGCAGATATAAATCTTCAAGACGAGTTTTAGTGTCTGCGGCAAGAATGCTTTTCTCTAACTCTGGAGTTAATTTTTCTTGTTCACGAATGGACTGCAAGACCACTTCACGACGTTCATCCAATTCACGCAAATAAAGTAAACGTTCAGCAAGAAAACGCAATTGCGAATCGTCCAATCCTTCAGTAGCCTCTTTACGATAACGTGCAATAAAAGGCACTGTTGCTCCCTCATCCAGCAAACGAATCGCTGTTTCAACCTGCGCAACGTTAACCTTAAGTTCTTGCGCAATAATTGACGCTGACGTCAACATTTCTTGAGTCATTTACATCCCCGAATACATGATAAAAAATCGCGACATTATTACTCAACAGTTACCGATTTGGCAAGGTTACGTGGTTGATCCACATCCGTACCTTTTGCAACGGCAACATGATAAGCTAATAACTGCAACGGAATTGTGTACACTATAGGTGCAATCCAGGAGCCACAAGAAGCAACCTCAATTAAACGTGCTCCGTTTGCCTTCCAAGCATGCGCTCCATCTACAAAAACAAACAACTGACCACCACGTGCACTCACCTCATGTAGATTAGATTTCAACTTATCCAAAAGCTCATCGTTGGGTGCTACCGCAATAACGGGCATGTCTTCATCAACCAAGGCTAAAGGACCATGCTTTAACTCTCCGGAAGGATAAGCTTCGGCATGAATGTAGGAAATTTCTTTGAGTTTCAAAGCCCCTTCCAATGCAACCGGATATTGCACACCGCGTCCCAAAAATAGGGCATGGGCCTTATTAACGAACAAAGCCGATAACTCTTCGATTTCGTCATTCATTTGCAATACCTGCTCACAGCATCGTGGCAATTCTTGCAATTGCGTAATTACATCTTCTGCGCGCAGATCATGGCAAAGAGCAGCAGACAGCATCAAAAACGCCGCTAATTGGGTAGTAAACGCTTTAGTAGACGCAACGCCAATCTCAGTGCCCGCACGCGTTAAAAAGACACAATCGGCTTCTCGTACTAAGGTACTGGTTGCTACATTACAAATTGCCAGGCTAGCAAGATAATTTAAGGATTTTGCTTTAGTTAACGCTGCCAGCGTATCGGCTGTTTCCCCTGACTGAGATACGGTAATAAATAGGGTATCCTTAGGGACAACCACATCGCGATAACGGTATTCACTAGCAATTTCAACCTGTGTTGGTAAACCAGCTAAGGATTCCAGCCAATATTTAGCAACCAAGCCCGCATGATAACTGGTTCCACAAGCAACAATATGGATTTGTTTCACTAAAGGAAATAAATGAGAGGCACGTTCACCAAAGCTAGATCTAAGCACTTCAAGACTATTCACACGCCCTTCAACGGTATCCGTTAAAACTTTGGATTGTTCAAAAATTTCTTTGAGCATGAAATGGCGATATCGCCCTTTACTCACGATTTCTGAATCACTACTTAATAGATGAGTTGGGCGTTGCACTGGAACTTTGGATGCATTGTAAATAGTAACTTGCTTGGCCGTAATCAAAGCACTATCACCTTCTTCGAGATACAAAACTGATTGCGCAAATGATTTTAATGCCAAACCATCTGAAGCGATAAAATTCTCACCAATACCCAAGCCGATAACCAAGGGACTACCCTTACGCACCGCAACTAACTCAGAGGGACGATGTTGGTGGATAACGCCTAAAGCAAAGGCGCCATGCATTTCAGTTGCCGCAGTTTGTACCGCTTCTAATAAATTTTCTGATTTAAGATAATAATAATGAACTAAATGCGCTGCAACTTCGGTATCTGTCTCTGACGTAAAAGCATAGCCTTTAGCCATTAACTCTTGGCGCAAATGCTCATGGTTTTCAATAATACCATTATGAACGAGGGCGATTTCACCATGTGATAAATGCGGGTGTGCATTCAGCTCTGAGGGCTTACCATGAGTGGCCCAACGTGTATGGGCTATTCCCGTATTACCCGAAACAGCGGTTTCCAACATGGCATCAGCCAAGTTTTGCACCTTACCTTGAATTCTGACACGCTTCAACTGCGAATCACCATCAATTACCGCAATTCCTGCAGAGTCATAACCACGGTATTCCAAACGCCGCAAACCTTCCAACAAGACCTTACTGATATCCCTTTCAGAAACAGCACCCATAATTCCGCACATCACCAGCTCCTCGTGTTAACACTTGCTAACGTATAATATTCCCAAATACTCTCACTGTGCGATTGTGGTTTACGCCAAAGGCGAAAAACGGTTCACACCAAACCAAGCATTGTAAAGTATCTTGGGGATAAGTAGAAAAATCAGAATTATGCCACAAACATCTCCAAAAAGAACTAAGCCTATTTATGTCATAAAGGTAATTTTAGAACACAATGAGAATTAATCCACCAAAAAAATGAAGATATTGGAATCTATTGCAACATAAAACTTCAGATTAGGGTACATTTTCCCCTAATCTGAGTGCCACCTAATTAATCAAGTGGATTTTTACAGTTTACACCATAACCGTGATATTTCATGTCCTTACATACTTCAAAGGCAAGATAAGCATGTGCCCGAGTGCTGGGATGAATCTCATCCCAGAATAAATAGCGTTCCGGTTTGTCACAGACAGTGTAGTTCTTTTCACCCGCCGCAAAACTGCTGTCTCTATATTTCAGCACTTGCACGTAGCGTAAAACAAAGTTGTTGGCAAATGGTGAATTATTGAATTCATGATACATTGGCAATTTCACATCGATACATGCATCAGTTGTGTTAGTAAATCCATAAGTTTGTGGCTCACTTAACACGCGCTGCATGTATTCACTCATATCCACGAACATAAAATCAGAATCTGGGTACAGTTTTTGCCATTCTTGAATGTGTGTGCGTAAACGCTCATTGTGTTGATCAACTGCGGCATTTAACACTTCGCGATCCGTAGTTTTCACCGCACGTGGAGTATCCCCGATGTGTGGAACGCCCATGATAACAAAGCGACGTGCACCAGCTTGCATTAATTTATTCACTGAAGAACCTAAACCAGACAGAACATTATCAACATAAGCGCTCATTACTGCCGTGTTGTAATTATCTTCAAAGAATAAAACATTAATGTAATCGTTACCTCCGGCAAAAAGGAAGAATACGGTTTCATCGCTAAGCTTTTGGTGCTCCATTAAGTACGCTTGTACCGTCAGACCAAGACTTGGAGGTACTAGCTTGCCTACAATCAGGTTTTTAATCGTGCCGAGGGGATGACGAATTAAGTTCCAAACCGTTAATTGATAGTCATAAGTGACAGCCCAGCTTCCCGCAAAGGAACGATTTAAATAAACATCTTCGTCGTTTTGATTTACGGAAATCATCTTCGCTAAATATTCATTCCAAACTTTACCGTTAGAGAATCTGGAATTCCAATAAGGCTGACCAGGTAGTATGGGTACTAATCTAATTTTACTAATTAAATTAGCAATATAAGGTGCTAACTCTTTGTCAAAAAACTCAGTAACTACCGCCATACCCGATTCTAAAACCATTTGAGGTACATAGTATTCGTCTGCAAACTCAACCATTTTGTTTAATACGAAGATTTTAAATGGTGCTACTAAGAATGCAGGATCATCTTCCTGGCGTAGACTTTTAAGTAAGTGGGTGGTGTTGCCTATATCTGACATGCTGTCACCAAAAAGCACTATAGACTTTACAGGCTTAGGGACAGCAAAACTAACAAGGGGAATGCACAAGATTAGTGCGAAAAACCAACGACACACGCTAGTATAATTAACCATATTATCTCCTTATAAAATCTGTACACCACGAATACAGATGTCCCTGATAACTTCTCCGTGACATTCCTAATGCCACCATCCAATTTTTTTACTAAAAGTTATTTGTCCTTGTATATAACAGTATGATCACTGGTTAGTTTTTGTCAACGCATTTGCTTAACTTTATAATGGCCTCCAGGAGAGAATAAATGTATTCTCTTCGCTCCGCAAAAAATCCACAAAATACATGTATGAGAACATCAGGAAAAGTGAGGTTTGCTGTATGTGTTTTATTCATCTCTATTGATTAACTAGTGATTAAATGTTAATTTTCGGCGATTATTTTTGTTACCGCCCAGGCAGTTCAATGCAAGAAGTAATCATCGCCTCATTTTATAAATTTGTTCCTATCGACAATTATGAATCAATGCGTGAGCCATTATTAGCGCAGATGAACACCCACCATGTTAAGGGTAGCATTATATTAGCCGCCGAGGGGATTAATGGTAGCGTTGCTGGTCCTCGTGAAAATATAGACCGTTTTTATCAATGCATGCGTCAAGATGTGCGTTTAGCCGATTTACGCTTCAAAGAAACCGTTGATAAAGAAAATCCTTTTGAAAAGGCCAGAGTAAAGTTACGCACAGAAATTGTTTCTATGGGCATTTCTAATGTTGATCCGCTAAAAACTGTTGGCACCTACCTTTCTCCAGAAAAATGGAATGAGCTAATTCAAGACCCTGAGGTCATTCTTATTGATACTCGCAATGATTATGAATATGACTTAGGTACCTTCAAAAATGCGATAAACCCCAATACTGAAAATTTTAGAAACTTTCCTGAATATGTAGAACAGCATTTACTTGATAAAAAAGATAAAAAAATTGCCATGTTCTGTACTGGCGGTATCCGTTGTGAAAAATCAACTGCTTATTTAAAAGATTTAGGCTTCCCTGAGGTTTACCATTTACAAGACGGGATTTTGCACTATATTGAAACCATGCCCAAAGAAAAATCACTATGGGATGGCCAATGTTTCGTATTCGATAATCGAGTGGCTGTTGACGCGGACTTAGCACGCGTTTATCCTCAGTTGCCATTAGAATACAGACATAAACACAAGAAAAACAAAGAAAAGTACGGGCTTTAAATTATGACCAGTAAAAAACAACCCGATTCAACCATTGTCATGAATCGCAAAGCAGGCTTTGATTACTTCATTCAAGAACAGTTCGAAGCTGGACTCGCTCTTGAAGGCTGGGAAGTCAAAAGCTTGCGTGCGGGCAAAATTAATTTGTCAGATTCTCATGTGATTATCAAATACGGAGAAGCCTTTTTACTTGGCGCCCAAATTCAACCCTTATTAACGGCCTCAACCCATTCAATTCCAGACCCAACACGTACACGCAAGCTCTTGTTAAATAGAAAAGAATTGAATACCTTGATTGGCAGTGTCGAACGCCAAGGCTATACGATTATCCCCTTATCTATGTATTGGAAAAGGAATAAAATTAAACTCAAAATTGCCCTGGCCAAGGGTAAAAAAGAGCATGATAAACGAGATACCATCAAAGACCGCGAGTGGAGTAGAGACCGGTCGCGAATTATGAAAAAGACAGGGAGAGAGTAATGAATATTGGTGACTCTGTAGCAAATTTCGCATTTAGCGCAACCTCTGGCCTACAGGCTCATCTCAGCGATTATAAAGGACAGTATGTTGTCCTTTATTTTTACCCCAAAGACTCGACCCCAGGCTGCACTACAGAGGGTCAAGACTTCCGTAATGCCTATCCCCAATTTCAAGCCTTAAATACGCAAATCTTTGGTATTTCTCGTGACAGCATTAAATCTCATGAAAACTTTAAAGCCAAACAAAATTTTCCTTTTGAATTAATCAGTGATGCAGATGAGCAATTATGTCAGCTCTTTGATGTAATCAAGATGAAAAGTATGTATGGAAAACAAGTGCGTGGTATTGAGCGTAGTACATTTATCATTGACACTGAAGGTAACTTAGCCCATGAATGGCGTAAAGTGAGCGTGAAAGGACATGTTGATGACGTGTTGCGCATATTAAATTCATAACTACATCCGAACCCTAAGTATAGACTAAGTTTCAGCATAAAACGGTTTTAAAAATAAAAATATTGTTCTTGACTCAAGTACTTAGCCTTAGCACAATTAGAGTTAAGCAAAAGAAATTTTGTTCCTGTGCTGTAGCGTTGTTATAAAAAACAGTTTTGTTTGATAACTGAGGTGAATCATGGATACTAGCAACATACAAAAAAAACTGTTTGTACTTGATACTAACATTTTAATGCACGATCCAACCGCCATTTATCATTTTGAAGAACATGATATTTATTTGCCAATGGTTGTTTTGGAAGAATTAGACAGCCATAAAACCGGCACATCAGAGGTCGCACGTAACGTAAGACAAACTAACCGCATGTTAGTTGAGCTGATGAGTAATGCCTCACATGCACAAATTGCCTCCGGCTTACCCATTCCTAGCTACATTAATTCAGACAAGAAAGCCAGCAGTGGAAAACTCTATTTCCAAACCGATGAGTTTGACATAGTAGTGCCAACTACCCTGCCCGGCCACAAAGTAGACAATACCATTTTAGCAACGGCTTTAGGCTTGCAAAAAAAATACAACAACAGCAAGCAGGTAATTATTGTCTCTAAAGACATTAACTTACGTATTAAAGCCGGAATATTAGGTATTCCTGCTGAAGATTATTACAATGACCAAGTTCTTCATGATGTTAATTTATTACATCGAGGCTTACATATCTTAGACAATGATTTCTGGGATACTCATGCCAAAGACATGGGCTCATGGCAGGAAAGTGGCAAAACTTTTTATAAAGTGGCCGGCCCTTTAATTAGCCAATGGAACCCTAATGACTGTATTAGTACCGAAGACAACCAATTCCAGGCTATAGTGAAAAAATTAGATAAAGACCAGGCTATTGTTCAATTAGTACGCGATTACACGCAAGCAAAACATTCCGTCTGGGGCATTAATGCCAAAAATAGAGAGCAAAACTTTACGCTGAACTTACTGCTGGATCCCGATATTGATTTTGTTACGCTGCAAGGCCCTGCGGGTACTGGAAAAACCTTATTAACCATTGCGGCGGGACTTACCCAAGTTTTAGATCAAAATCGCTATAATGAAATTCTCATGACGCGAGTCACTATTCCAGTAGGTGAAGACATCGGCTTTTTACCCGGAACCGAAGAAGAAAAAATGACCCCCTGGATGGGTGCGTTAATGGATAACCTGGAAGTGCTGCATAGTTCGCAAGTAGGTGGCAGTTTTGGACGCGGTGCAACTCAAGATTTATTACAAAATAAAATTAAAATACGCTCACTCAATTTCATGCGGGGACGGACATTCTTGAATCGTTACATCATCATTGATGAAGCGCAAAACCTAACTTCCAAACAAATTAAAACACTGGTTACTCGTGCGGGTCCAGGAACCAAAATCATTTGTTTAGGCGATATTAAGCAAATTGATACCCCCTATTTAAGTGAAACTACTTCAGGACTCACCTTTGCGGTAGACCGTTTTAAACACTGGGAACATAGTGCACATATGAGTTTAACTCGAGGAGAGCGTTCAAGACTTGCATTTTATGCTGCAGAGCATTTATAGTATACGTTTTACGAGGATGTATCATGACCGATCAAGCCATCACTTTTGATGATGTTCTACTTGTTCCTTCTTACAACCACCACGAGTCCCGACGCGTGGTGGACACTACCAGCACCGACCGCTTAGCTAAACTCAGCTTAGAACTTCCAGTAATCAGCTCCAACATGGACACCATTACTGAAAGTAACATGGCTAACTTTATGTCTGGCAAAGGCGCAATGGGTGCGCTACACCGCTTTATGAGTGTGGAAGACAACATCAAAGAATTCCAAAAATGTACTGGAAAAGTTTTTGTTTCCATTGGCTGTACTGCGGCTGAATTAGAACGAGCTGAAGCATTGCGTGATGCCGGCGCTGATTATTTCTGCGTGGATGTTGCGCATGCTCATGCAAAATATGTGGGTAAAACGCTGAAAAATCTAAGACTATTGCTGCAAGATCGCTGCATTATGGCTGGAAACGTTGCAACCTATGCTGGTGCAGACTATTTAGCATCCTGTGGTGCGGACATTATTAAAGCAGGTATTGGCGGTGGTTCCGTTTGTAGTACGCGTATTAAAACCGGTTTTGGTGTGCCCATGCTAACCTGTATTCAAGATTGCTCACGTTCAGACCGCTCAATTGTTGCTGATGGGGGTATTAAAACGTCTGGAGATATCGTTAAAGCCCTAGCCTTTGGTGCGGATTTTGTCATGATTGGCGGTATGCTGGCGGGTACATCTCCTACTCCGGGGCAAGTTATTGAAAAAGAAGATGGCAGCAAGGTAAAACGTTACCGTGGTATGGCATCTAAAGAAGCTCAAGAAAACTTCTTAGGGCAAATGCATGAGTGGAAAACCGCTGAGGGCGTCGCCACGGAAGTAGCCTACAAAGAAAATGCCGACGTCATTATTGGTGACATTGTTGGTGGTTTAAGATCTGGCTTGACTTATGCTGGAGCAGATACGATTAGTGAATTACAGCGTAAATTAAATTATGTTGTGGTTACACAAGCTGGCCGTATCGAGAGCTTGCCACATAAGTTATTTGAGGTGTAATTTCATCCCATATTAAAGGGGGTATAATCCCCCTTGGCTGTCGGCCTCTTGTTTTGCTCGATTTTTTAGCGAAACAATAAAGCCCATCAACAACTCATTACATCGCGTTTGACAAACCTGAAGAAACCTCTTCGGTCAGATCAGAATCCACTCCAGGAGCTCCGCTGCCTGGGCCTCCCATATCACCCATTGAGTCAGATAATGCGTTCATAGGCTCATCAGTCGTACTGGTTAACGAATCCGATGGAGTGTCCATCTTCGCGCTTATCTCGACCTCATCTTCATTCGCAAGTTCAGGTTCAGCATTTAGCTCATCCAGTTCGTCAATACCATCTTTTGCAAAAGCATCCTCTGCAGTGTCCTCTGACGCTTGAGGAGAGGGATCCGGATCTGGGGATGTAGATGGACCTGACGAGGTTATACCCTTAACAGCATTCGCAACTGAATTTGCAGCCATGTTCATCAATTTGGAAAAAGCGCCATTGACGGTATCTTGAAGGCCTTTAATAAAATCCTTTGCATCACTTACTTCTTGAGAATCAGTTATCTTATCCACCTTTTCGCCAATTTTATCTTTGGCAAACTGGCTTAATTCACTCATAGCGCCATTTAAGGTTTTCATGGGCTCAGTATCATTCAACTTATCCCATGCATCCTTACCTTTTTCTTTGACAAAACCCGTGATCTGGTCATTCACTGCTTGAACAAAACCATTCAACTCATCTACGAGCTCCATCATCGGGTCTTTCTGCTTTTTCTTTTTGTCATCATCAGCAGCAGCAGGCTTAGGAACTGGTGAATCCTCGTTGGTTGCAGCCTTTTCTGCATCCGCATCAGCGTCTGCAACCGCATCGTCTACGGAAGCATTTCTCTCTGCCTCTTCCACTGCCTCTATAGCCTCATCCTCTGCTCCGACAGCATCAAACATCTGACGCGTGGAGACTAGTGCTTCATCCTCTTTTTTCGAAATTTCATCTTTTCCAGTACTCATTTCATCGACCCTCGACAAACCGCCCTAATATAAAGATAGCACACAGTGCATAACAATATATCAACAAGCTATAAGAATATAACCTCTATTCTGCCATTTTTGACTACTATTAATAGTGTAGATAATATCAAGATTAGCCGTTTGATAAATTCTTCAGACCTATTTTTACATTAATTTTGCAATGAAGGCTCTATGAATAAAAACGATTTTCGCTATTTTCGTCAAGGGAAACAAGTAAATGATTTAAAAGAAGAAGATTTTTCTCTTATTAAATCAGTTTATAATCACAGCAACAAAAATGAACGAGCACTTCTGCTCTTGCATGGATTTTCATCCACCCCAGCAGTATATCGGCTTCTCATCCCCCAATTAAAGAATTATGATGCGGTTATGTGTCCAGTCCTTCCTGGACATGGAAAAAGTATTGACGCATTCTCCAAAGCAACCGCTGCTGATTGGGTTGCTGAAGCAACCTGTGCCTGTGAAGAGTTATTCAAGACCTACAAAAAGATTGATGTAATGGGATTCTCGCTCGGTGGTTTACTCGCCTGCAAACTAAGTGAACGATTTGCATTTAATCATATGTTTCTTTTGGCTCCAGCCTTAAAACTTAAGATAAATGTCACTTCTAATTTAAAACTAGCTAACTTCTTACAAAGTTTAGGCTTCAAGGAATTACGGGGTGCTGCAGGTAATTTACGAAGCAACGCCCAGGCAGAAATCTCTTATAAGCGTTTGCCACTTACAGCCATTGAAGAAATGTTTAATTTGGTATTGCAACATCAATGGACTCCGCCAAATGCTCCTGTTGATCTTTTTTTAGGTGCGCATGATGCGGTTGTACCTTCAGATGCGGTGGAACGTCTATTTCAGGATTTGCCTAATGTTTCCATGCACTGGCTGGCAAATTCAGCGCATGTGTTGCCCTTAGATAATGATCTTGGACAAATCGTTGCTTGTGTTAACGAAAAGTAATGATTGTCATCAAACAGTAATCCCGTATTAAACTGCGCTAATACGGGATTGTATCTTTGTTTAAGGAAGTCCTGGTTGAAAATAACCAGGCTATATTATGGGAATTGTTTGTTATAGCGATCAAAGTCACGTAGATTAACTCGATCCCACTCACGCATATCTAATACGGAACCATCGTAGGCCATAAAATCTTCGCGAGTATTGGGCAAATTATAGTAAAAAATATCACTGGCATCGGTTGCTAGAGTACTTTGGTGATTCACTGAGGAAATTTCTGCAATCGCATGACCATGTGTTCTGACAAAACTACGCTGTGCACGTAAATAACACCCCTTGAAATGCGCCCTACCCCATAGCTCAACATCCAAGCGATTTGCAGTACCTGCTAACTGAATGCGTGCTCTGTCTTTAGCGCGAATGGTCAAACTATCGCTCTTAAGCCAGTACATGCTGAACCAAGCATCGCTTTTCATGTTTAAGGTAGTAATACTTGCCACGCCTGATAATTGAACTTTAGGTGAACCTTGTAAGAAGCTAATCTTTACATCGGAACTATTAACGCCACTGATCTCGGTAAAACCATTACCGGCAACCACGAGCTGATGCAAACCGATAGAGCCTCCTAATCTTGTGGTTCCAGTATTAGCGATAAAGAGATCCAATGAGCCAGTACGTAATTGGCTTCCGGTAATCGTTCCCTCTCCTTTAAAGCTAAAACGAGCTAGATATGGCCCTTGAATGTCAGCGTGTACGGCCCCATGGTGTGGAAAGCCTTTACCTAAAACTACGTGAAGTGTATTTACTGATACAAAAACCTTTACCTGCTCTAAATCACGAGGATCTCCTCTTAACACAACCTGAGGTTTACGATAGCCAGTATGCAAAGTTACATTGATTTGCCCTTGAGCTTCAACCTGAGAAAAACCAGCTACCGGCTTATATTGGGTTGTACTCTTATAAACTGTCGGCTGAACAGCCACCGGGGTTCTTTTAACTCCTTGATGGGCACAAGATGCCAATAAAAAGGCAATTAAAATCAATGAACCATACCGCTTCAACATAATCATCATTCCTGGAGTTATAATCCCTCTACATTAGAGGAAGTTCTCTCAATGTGCAAGGCGGTAAATTCGCTTAAGTCTAGAATTTTGTTACTGTTTTTTCTTGCGACACCGTCATCCCGCGCATGCGGAATGCTGGCTGCATTCAAGGCTAACCCAGGTTAACTCTTTTTTCCCCAGTCACAGAGAGGATAGAACCTTTGGTGAAATCAGAAATTTTTACGTTTGCAGGACAAGAATCATGGTAATGATAATTAGGTGCCTTATCAACTAAGGACTCTAATGGCTCATCTACCGGAACTAATGCGGGAAGTTCAATATAAATATCGACTAATATGCCTCGCTTACATCCCAAATAAACTTTACCTGCGTTTTTATTTCCTAAAGTTTCATCAAGCATTTTACGTAATGACTCTCGACTTACGGTTTTACCGGAATTTTCTGTTACATAACTACCAAAAGCAGATTGATCCATCTCGATAGCCAAACGCATAGCGAGGGTAAAATAGTGATCGGCGCTTAATGCCTGGCAGCTTCCATGTTTGTTCCATTCATGACGCTCCAAACAACTCCCATATTTATAGCCAGGCATCATTGTTTGTAAGCTTTCAGCCACTTCAGTAGATAAATCAAGAGGGGAATAATCACAATGATTATTGCGTTGAGAAACGCCACAAAAACCATAACTTTGCCCACAAGCATTCTGGTTGGGCCATAAGCCATGCAAGGTGAGATGACGTGCTTGATAAGAATTTTTAGATAAATGAGAACATTCGGGTTTGCCTGCCTCATAACCATAAGTTTGGCAAAAACCTGGTTGAGAACTAAGTGCTAAAACATTGGAATCAGAAAGCCCTGCATTCATATCGCAACTACCTGAGGCATTCACGCTCAATGAAACAAAAAACAAGCACGAAATGCTAGATTTTATCATTGCTTACCCTCCGAAAGAGCTTGATTCAGCAATTATACATAAGACTTTTCTGAAAGCCAGCCTTTATTGAATCAAACTAACATCATGATTTTTAATGATAAAATTTTGAACTCGGGGTATGAAATATTGGCATTTATCGTCTAAGGGCGCTCCCACAATGGATCAGAGCGAGAGAGAAACGCCCTCACTACGCTCAGTGATGACGAATTAGATAGCGAGGATGGGGAATTTATCCATAGCCTGGCTGCTAACGCGACATCCAGGCTATAGTTTTTAGCTCATAACACCGGACGAATATCCTCATCATTTTGGTCGATTAAGGATTGGGACTCGTACTTTAATAAAGTCCCTTTACTTTTAAAGAATGCATGATAATCCCTAGATGATGCCTTATCATCCTTAAGTAGAGCACAGAAGTCATCATATTCGTCTAAATCAAAGGGTTTTACCTTCAGCATTTCCTCATCAGGGGTCAATGAAGAGCTAATTAACAAATTAGAAGCCATTACCAAAGCGAGTCCTCCGGCAAGCGCACTTAAACCAATACCCAATGGCATAAATACCAAACAAGAAAAAATTGCGGCCGGTATAAATGCCTCCAAAGTAATGGAGCGGATTAAGTGTGCGATTTGCAAACTAATTGTTTGTTGTTGGTGCTCTGTTCTTGCATCCAGTCTTTTTATTTCCAAAAACAACAGTTTCATTGCATCATCAGGCAATTGTGACTTTATAAGTACTATCTGACGCTTCAATGAGCCTACCTGTACCATAAAATTGTCTTCATTATCTTGTAAAGCAGATTTAGTCTTATGGATTTCGATACCGCTCTGAACGGCATTATTTATAACCGTCATGGCAAAACAAACGACCGCCCCAACGATGCCAAGCGTAGAAGCCAATCCCGCGGCAATAGGTATAAAAGGCATCGCCATCACCACAAAAGCAGCCATTAAGCCTACGGCATAAGCAATATTGGTGTATAAACCTATTTTTTGCAGCGTCCAATTGCTGATGCACTGTTTTATCTCATGCTCTAAAGCATTTTTTTGCAGTTTCAGTTGTGTTTTTTTTGCTTTACTTGCTTCATCATCACCAATTAATTTGTTTATTTCAGCGTTTAATTGCTTGATATCATCGTGATATTGTTGAATTTGTGCCTTATGCAAGGCTTGTTGCTCTGCAAAATCCCAAAGTGCGACACTTGCATCGAATAATAACAAGACTACGGTTAGAGCGTCTCCCGCAGTTCCCAATACGCCTTTACCAGTCAACCAAAAGAAGCACAGTAAATTCGCAGTTGCCCACAGCGAGTCATTCAATAAAGTAAATTTACGGTGTGCCCATTGGGTGCTGAAACGATTAATCACGCCCTCATCAATTTCGTCTTGGCTCATCCACGGATGCTGAACAGTATGTTTAAGCAATAAAAAGAAATTCATTGAGAAGCGGAAGTAATATAAGCCCCAACTTAAACAGCCTGTATAAGGATCTGGAATTTTAACTATCTCTCCGGCTTGTTCTGCATTACGAAAGCCTTCAGGAACCAGACTCAGCATGGTTTTCAAAAATGAAGAACCCCATACCCAGTACAAACGCTTACCGTTTAAAGCACCGATGTACTCTCTGATGGTTTTGCATTTTCCAGAATCAACTAATTGCTGAGCAAACTCTTCACCTAAAGCAATACCTAAGTATTTGACGGGCTTACCATCAGTAAAACACGCTTGTTCTGGCGCTTTATCAATGCGCGCCTGCCAAGCCGGATTAAGTTTATCCAACATTGTTTCACATTGTTTGATCTTCTCGTTATAATCCGCTATATTTTCGGTTTTTTGATGCCTTAACTCATACTCTTTTTGTGTGAGTAACAGTAAATAAGCAATTTGCAAATCATGAGTTCGCTGAGCTTTTTTTTCAGAACTCATGTACGAAATCAAAATTTCGTCCGTATCAGCTAAAATACCGGTATAAAAAGTTAAGGGGGTAAGAAAACCACCATCGACAGCATAGAGATTATTTTTCAGTAATTCCTCTTTATGACGTTTCAGCAATTCTTCATGGCGTAACTTAGTCTTCGCATTAAGCGAATGGATAAGATAAGATTGAAGAATTCCGCTGCTTGTTATCATCATGTCACCTCTAAAGTTGAGTAGTTACTGGCGACTCATTCTTTCTTTTAATAATAGTAGTAGTAAAAAAAATAAGTATGCTCTTTTTTATAACATAGCAATCATTTTGGTAACAAGCGAATCCTGCATCGATTTACACATTTGATACTAAAATTTTCGCTATCTTTCATATATTAGACAGAAAACAATCAAGTGCTTAAGAAAAGTCAACCACTTTTTGTGAACTATGGTAAAATTACCGGCAATTACCCAATCTGTTCGAGAATGCACATTATGAAAAAAGCGGTTGTACTGTTATCAGGCGGCTTGGATTCGACAACCTGCCTTGCCTTGGCCAAATCACAGGGTTTTGAATGCCATACAATGAGTTTTTCCTATGGGCAAAGACATACAGCCGAACTGCTGGCTGCAACACGTATCGCCCAATATTATCAAGCGGCAAGCCATAAAATTGTTAACTTAGACACGGGATTATTTCGTAATTCCGCGTTAACCGATGCCTCGCTCGATGTTCCCCAGTTTCAGGACAGCCCTGAAATTCCAGTTACCTACGTACCAGCACGTAATACTATTTTTTTGGCGATGGCTTTAGGTTTCGCTGAATCAATTGGCGCCCGAGATATTTACATTGGCGCAAGCTCCATCGACTATTCTCATTATCCTGATTGCCGTCCTGAATTTATCGCTGCGTTTCAAACTTTAGCTAATTTAGCAACAAAAGCAGGGGTAAACGGCGACTCATTTACGCTCCATGCCCCCTTACAACATTTAAGTAAAATTAAAACCATTGAATTAGGCTTAGGCTTAGGCGTGGATTACAGTTTGACGGTTTCCTGTTATCAAGCAGATGATGCTGGCAGAGCCTGCGGCAATTGCGATAGTTGTACCTTTAGAAAACGAGGTTTTGCTGGTGCTAATGTCAGTGATCCAACACTGTATCAATAATCTCTCGCCGTATCCGTAATACACTGATGAATACGAGCTGCAGCGAACATTGGCTTTACACTTCTGTTACAACAAATTGAGCATTTTTGATTCACGACATTACGAATCATTGTTATGCTTTGTGGTGATTTATAACTATCATGGAGTGAATATATGGGACGTTTAAGAGACTTTGCCATTGGTGCAGTAGAACTTCCGGGAACTATATTATTTGGTATGGCTAAGTTAGTCTTTGGCTCTACCGAAAGATATAAAGACGGTAACGTTAAAATAAACAAAGAAGGGAAGCCAATTGTATTTGCTGGGCTTTTAGGTTTGGTTTTAGAAGGCATCGGAGCACTGGGAAGAGGAATCTCTTCTTTTGTTGACAATCATAAGGCAGCAATATCTATTGCTTTTTGGGCTTCTTTAGCTGTTGGTGGTGCTGTTGGTTTAACCCTTTATTTGTGGCCTGCCGCTCTAACGTTAGTAGCTGATTATGCTATTTATGGCTATTCCATCGCGGGCATTGTTGGTGCCGATCCATTATTGCAAATGGGCTTTGCAGCGGGTCTGGCTTTTACTGCGACTTCACTAGCTACTTATGCCGTAACCTCTGTGGCTAATTTGATTTCTGCGATTAAAAATGCATGTAATCCGCAACCTGAACATCCAGAAGAAGGCATGCAAGCAGAGGAACTCGCTCACGGAAATAGTGGTCCACGACTAATGCAGCGTTTAAATAGCGCCCCAACTGCAGCAAAGCAAAGCACGGATGAAAAACCCGTACACACTAGCTCAGTCCATAAAAGTGCAAAAGAAGAAGTATACGATGAAGCTGAAGAGCTAGGTCTCGCGACTGGAAGTCAACTGCAAACGGCTAACTAAGATGTTTAGCAAAATAATCACTTAAAACGCGGCTTGAGCCGCGTTTTTTATTCTCATCCAGTTTACTGCAGCATTTAATCCCTGTTTGCGTTATAATCGGGCGCATTTATACCTACGACAAACTATGGGTAATGAGGAGTCATTGAACATGTCAATAAACCATACAGAACGTAAAATGTTAGTCACTAGCGCCCTTCCCTATGCAAATGGACATCTGCATTTAGGACATTTGGTAGAACACATTCAAACCGATGTTTGGGTGCGCACGCACAAAATGTTAGGTATTCAATGTATAAGTGTCTGCGGAGACGATGCACACGGCACCCCCATTATGTTAAAAGCAGAGCAAATGGGCATTACTCCTGAAGCCTTAACCGCAGAAATTAAATTAAGTCACGAGCATGACTTCAAGCGTTTTGCTATCGACTACGACTGCTATCATACAACCCATTCCCCTGAAAATCAGGCATTAGCCTCGGCTATTTATGAAAAACTGCAAGCAAGTGGCTGCATCGTTAAAAAAACCATTCGCCAGTCCTTTGATCCACTGAAACAAATGTTCCTGCCTGACCGATACGTGAAAGGAACCTGTCCTAAATGCGGTGCAAAGGATCAGTATGGTGATAATTGTGAAGTCTGTGGTTCCACCTATTCACCAACCGACCTCATTGATGCGGTATCAGCAATCTCTGGTGCCAAACCCATCGAAAAAGATTCAGAACATTATTTCTTTGATTTGCCGCGTTTTGAAGGTTTATTAAAAGACTGGACTCGTAATGGACACTTACAGACAGAGGTCGCGAATAAACTCGATGAGTGGTTTGCTGCAGGTCTAAAACAATGGGATATTTCTCGAGATGCTCCTTACTTTGGTTTCCCAATTCCCGGGACTACCGATAAGTATTTTTATGTTTGGCTGGATGCCCCTATAGGCTACATGGCAAGTTTCAAAAAATACTGCGATGAACAAGACCTTTCCTTTGCCGAATTCTGGGATAAGGATTCTAAAACCGAATTATATCATTTCGTAGGCAAAGATATTGTTTATTTCCATGCCTTATTCTGGCCGGCAATGCTTGCTGCCAGCGATCATCGTCTACCTACTGCCGTGTATACCCATGGTTTTTTAACGGTTGATGGACAAAAGATGTCTAAATCTCGCGGAACATTCCTGGAGGCTCGCACCTATCTGGATCATCTACATCCTGAATATTTGCGTTATTATTATGCGGCAAAACTCAATGGGCGTGTTGACGATTTGGATTTGAATTTTGAAGATTTCACCAACCGTATTAATGCCGATTTAGTGGGTAAAGTAGTAAACATCGCCAGCCGCTGTGCCGGTTTTATTAATAAACGTTTTGAAAACCGTTTAAGTAATAGCCTTAGTGAGCCACAATTGTATGCGGAATTATTGGAAATGCGTCCAGCAATTATTGATGGCTATGTGACACGTGATTACGCACGCGCCATTCGCCTCATTATGGATTGTGCAGATAAAGTAAACCAATACATTGATACTCATAAGCCCTGGGTACTGGCGAAAGAAGAAGATCGTTTGGCAGAAGTTCAAGATATTTGCACTATGGGCATTAATTTGTTCCGCGTACTCATGACTTACTTGAAACCGGTATTACCTCTGATGGCGCAAGCTGCAGAACAATTTTTAAATTGTGAGCCATTAACCTGGGCAGCGATTGATGCGCCCTTGTTAAACCATCAGCTGAATCCATTCCAACCCTTAATAACTCGTGTTGAAAAAGAAAAAATAGACGCCATGCTCGAGCAATCAAAACAGGTGACTAATGCCCTCAGTTAAAGAAATCGATGCCCTTTTGCCACAAACTCAATGTGGCGAGTGCAATTATTCCGGATGCTTGCCTTACGCCGAAGCTTTGGCGCAAGGCAGCGCCACCATTAATAAATGCCCTCCTGGCGGAGTGAAAACCGTTAAGGCGCTAGCGGCATTACTTAATCTTGATGCAAGCTCCTATCTTGATGAGGCGATGGCAAATACCCGAGCGCCATCGGTAGCAGTTATACGTGAAGCAGATTGTATTGGTTGTACCAAATGCATTAAAGCCTGTCCTGTAGATGCCATTATTGGTAGCGGCAAATTAATGCATGCCGTTATTAGTCATGAGTGTACTGGCTGTGGTTTATGCGTGACACCCTGCCCAGTGGACTGCATTGAAATGGTAACGCTGCCGGAGCCGGATTATGATAAGGATTTGGCACGTCAACGCTTTAATGACAAACAAACCCGCATGTTGCGTGATGAGCATCAAAAGCAGCAGGCTTATCGAGAAAAACGGCTGTTAACCAACAACTCGGCTACTCAGTCGCAAGACATCAAAGCCAAACAAGATTATATCCAACAAGCCCTAGCTCGCGTTAAGGCAAAGAAGACGCATGAATAAGCAAAAGATTCGAGAAATTTTTACCCTCTTTCGGGAACAAAATCCTCATCCAACTACGGAATTAGTTTATCACTCGCCCTTTGAGTTATTAATTGCGGTTATTCTTTCAGCTCAAGCAACAGACGTCAGCGTCAATAAAGCTACCACGAAATTATTTCCGGTAGCCAATACACCGCAGGACATTTTAGATTTAGGTTTAGACCAATTAAAAGAATATGTTAAATCAATTGGCCTTTATAATAGTAAAGCGCAAAATATCATCAAGACCTGCGCCTTATTACTTCAACATCACCATGGCGAGGTTCCCAGGCAACGTGAGGCGCTCGAATCATTACCAGGCGTTGGGCGTAAAACGGCGAATGTGGTCTTGAATACGGCTTTTGGTGAGCCGACCATGGCCGTAGATACTCATATATTTCGTGTCGCCAACCGTATCGGCATTGCTAAAGGAAAAACACCTCTGGCGGTTGAGCATGGGCTAATCAAAAACATCCCTGCAGAATTTTTACAGGATGCCCATCACTGGTTAATTTTGCATGGACGTTATGTGTGTACTGCACGCGCACCTAAGTGCGGCACCTGCATTATCCAAGACCTCTGTGAATTTACCGATAAAAACCTTGCATAAATGCTCACAAAACACCCTAAATGATAACATTTAACCCTTTTAATCGCGAAATTTCTACACTATGTAAAAATGATTGTTTAGGGGTATAGCATTCCTCAAAATTTGCCCCTAGAATGAATTTTCGATGTTTCAGGGAGAAATAATATGGGATGGTGGAATACAATTGTAAATGGAGCACAAGTAGCAAAAGATACTGTTACCGATACGGTAAAATGGGTTTGGGACTGGACCTATACCCCTGCAGTCAAAATCTCTACGTTTGCAGTAAACATGGTGTTTTCGACATTAGAACAAGCGCAAGCGTTAAAAACATCACTTCCAGCATTAGGCTCGGAGCAATCATATAAAATAATTAAAGCAGCAACTAATATCGCGGTCTATCAGATTATGCCCTTAGTCGTAGTCAATATGGTAAATACCTCATTACAAACAGCGGTTAAAACTGGACGTGAACAAGAAGAAGAAACGACCCTTTTATACAACACCATGGTGATTCCTGCAGCTACCGCCATTGATTGGGCAGTTTGGGTATGGACTACCCAACGGTCATCTCATATGCTCGCTCAAACCTTGGCCATTGATACCATGGGTGCTGCCGCGTTTAATACAACCAAGCCCAAACCTAAAAATAAAGAACTTACACCCTGCGAAAAGGAGCATTGTAATTTAAAACGTAAGGTAAAAGGCTCGCTTCGTGAATTCTTCGTATTATTCTTAAATGATTTATTAACTGGGGGAGTAAGTTATCTACCCTATGCTGGTGAAATAGTCGCTTTAATCTTAAAAACAGGCTTTTCTGGCGATCTAATTACTCGGGGCGCAAATTTAGATCTTTGCGAACGGCACAGGGCTTCAGCAGAGCGGTCGAAAATATGGTCTTTAGGTGTCGCCTACGTGATCACCGAAATGCTTTTAGACAAAGCACTACAATCAACTGTTGGCATACCGTCTTATGCAGCGCATAGAACCATGCGCCACATGTTAATGCTATTTTTTATTAATAATGCAACTCATATGAAAATCGACTATGTTGCTCCAGGAAAGTATACTTTACTGGACCCTGTCGTCACCTATGGGAAAGCCACTGGCTTTCTCGCTGATGTGATTATTTCTGGTTCCAAAGCTGAAATTGCCAGACTATTTCAACCTCAACCCAATAAAAAACCATTAATTTCCGTGCCTGACATTTTAAGACAGCTAACGGCAATACTAAATAGTGACTTGGAGCGATTAGACAGACCGAAACCAAGTCATTTAAAAATAGTCGCCAAGAAAATTGCTCCCAGCATTTATTACGACTCCAAAGCCGCAATCAATGATCCGGTATTCCGTATTTTCTGGCCAGACATGCACGAACTTGGGCTTGATATTATCGATATTGTAAAAATGGCTGGAATTCCTGTAGCAAACCTGACTCACTCGCACATCCCCTTAGTTGCTGCAACCATAAGAAAAGCCGTACCAGAGCTACTGTATCAGCGCTATGGCATCTCACCCAAGGTCACAGACTTTCTTATAACCTTATGTTCTGATGAAGATTTTTGGACGTTTGTGCAAGCACTACAGCAATGGTTGCAACGCCACGACTTGCGCGAAGCTCCTCCCTTAGCAACGGCCAGCGATTCGCAAGTGTCTGCATTACATGAGTCCCGTGAAACACCCCCACTACTAACCGGAAATAAAGGTGATAGCCAACCACTTCGGACTCTAACCACGGAAGCCCAACCATTAGTCGACTTAAAAATTAATTCGAGGCAAAGTCAACGAGAATTAAACCCTTATGCACTTCTTCACCGAAAGCCGCCTCCAAGGATGGAAGCAGAACAAGAATCTTCTACGTCAACTTCTTTGAATAAAGTCATACAGAACAATTATTTTTAAATAATAATTAGTTATGGTAAATACTTAATGACTACCAGGCTAGACTGACAAGCCTAGCCTTGATTGTTTGCGCCTCTCCCGGAGCGGGGCTTAACAGCCAGCCTTAAAATACATTAAAAACAATTAA
The DNA here is from genome assembly GCF_965140895.1 of Legionella sp. Taxonomy (GTDB): domain Bacteria; phylum Pseudomonadota; class Gammaproteobacteria; order Legionellales; family Legionellaceae; genus Legionella. The sequence goes on from NZ_CBCSKT010000004.1 coordinate 53,269, forward strand.
GTTAATTAAAATAACTTGGTTAAATGAACATCATTTCTGATCGCCCTGCCATTTATGATTACACCTTGCTATTTAAAGTGCTCTAGTGCTATATTTACGAGCTGGTTAGCCCATTAAAATACACCTTTCAAGATACTCGGAATATGAATCAAACATTGTCCACCCCCAAAGCACCAGGATTTCTTTGCGTAACTATGGGTATAGTTACGTCCCTGATCTTACTTATTAATGTTTCATTTAAAATCGTAGTATTGAAAGGATTGGTATTTTCTATTCATGCGATTATTTGCCCTATAATTGCAGGTTTGTATCTTATCGGATTGCGTAAATGCACGCAGAAAGAGCAACGCCATATACTAAATATTTCACTCATGTCTTTATATGCCTTTTGTCTTGGCGTTTATGTATTAATTAACTTACCAACCGTAGGACACATGCGGGAAAATCCTGTTTATCAAATTGTGTTTGATGATCTTCCTAAAAAATTCTTCGCGGTGACCATTTCCTTTGTGCTCAGTTTTTATGTGCCCCACCTCTTAGGCAGCGCTAGGACTCCGAAGATTTTCTCTTCAACAAAACACTGTATGCTTTTAGCATTATTTGGTGGCTTAAGCTTTTTTATTTTGAATTTTTTCCTTTTATTTGCAGGCGAGCATCTCCATAACTTTAACCAAATTATGCTCGATTCATTAATGATTGCCACCTCCTTGCTGCTAGTAATAGGCATCATCTATTTAATGATTTATTTAAAATACCTACACACTCCATTTACCCTCCAACGTGATAATGAACTATTCCCTCTCTGTTACTATTTAAGTGGCTTTGCTGTAGTAATTATGCTGATTTGCCTGGCCTGCGAGTATCGTATTGTCACCTTGGTTAATCGTCACTGGATTTTAGCCGCCAGTGCCTTGTTCTTTCCGGTTACCTTAGCGATTAGCACCTTGATGGGTGAGTTATGGGGCTATAAAGCGAATTTAAAATTGAGCTTGATTATCATCGCCTCTCAAGTGATTTTTGATATTTTATTATCGATCATTGTGATTCTTCCATCGCCTTGCTTTTGTAACTCAGAATCTTTTTACCAATATATTATGATGCGACGATTGCCGGCAACGTTTCTAACTTTATCCGCAACCTTTATGAGTAATACCTTGTTACTACATTATCTTAAGCGTCATGCGGTACAACGGCCTTTACGGATCCTGATTGCGAATGTCTGCGCGAACTCATTATTATGTTTGATTGACTACAGCCTATTGTTTGGTGGGATTTATTCTTGCGATCAAATTATTAATTTAGTCGCTAATGTTTGGCAGTATAAATTGTTTATCACCATCTTGTTACTGCCCTTGATTCTGAAGTTTTGCAATCAAATTGAAAAGAATGTCAGTAAAACCGTAGCCCGTATTAGCGCAGCGTAATACAGGCACGGTTCAATTAATGGATTAATCTTTTTTCTCTGGGCGCTTCCAGCCATAAATTGTTTTTTGCTTTGATTCCGTCAGGGTCAATTCACTTGGTGGCACATTCTTACGAATGGTACTGCCCGCGCCTATAGTAGCATTAGCACCAACGGTTACTGGAGCTACTAATTGGGTATCTGAACCAATAAAAGCACCATCTTCGATCACAGTCTTATGCTTATTTACCCCATCATAATTACAAGTAATGGTCCCAGCACCTACATTAACTTTTTTACCTAGTTGCACATCGCCTAAATAACTTAAATGACTAGCCTTACTGCCTTCATCAAAGACTGCCTTTTTGGTTTCCACAAAATTACCAATCTTACACTTTGCCGCTAATTGCGTCCCAGAGCGTAAACGAGCAAAAGGTCCTATCGCACATTCATCACCAATACTACAGCCTTCCAATACACTGTTAGCATAAATTTCAGTACCGGCTCCAAGCGTTACATCAGTCAACACGCAGTTAGGTCCGACAACACAGCCATCTCCCAAAACCACCTTTCCGTTAAAAACACAGTTCACATCGATGAACACGTCTTTACCACAAATTAATTCCCCGCGTAAATCAAAGCGATGGCCATCCGCAATAGCAACCCCTTGCAGCATCAATCGCTCTGCTTCACGATGTTGCCAGATACGCTCTAGTTGCTGTAATTGTAAGCGATTGTTAACGCCATTAATCTCAGATACATCCTTGGTTTTTAGGGTGGCAATCATTGCATCATCCGCCACCGCTAAGGCAATAATATCGGTTAGGTAGTACTCATTTTGTGCATTTTTATTGCTTAAGCGGGGTAACCAATGCGCTAAATTTTCCGCTTTTGCGCAACAAATACCCGTATAAATTTCTTTAATATTCTTTTCTTGCTCATTTGCATCTTTTTCTTCTACAATCGCATAAACTTTGCCTTGAAGATCGCGAATGATACGACCCAAACCAAAGGGGTTTTCAAGGTGGGCAACTAAAAGTGCCAAAACGGATTGATGAATATCCGCTGGTTTGCTACATTCAACTAAAGATCGAAGGATATCTGCTTGAATGAGAGGCACATCAGCAGATAAAACCAGAACTTGTGCTTGAGGTGGAATATGAGGCAGCGCTTGCATTAATGCATGCCCGGTACCTAATTGTTCTGTCTGATGGACCCAATGTACAGGTAAGTCAGGGAGTGAGTTCTTAATTTGTTCACCACCATGACCATAAATAACATGGATTGCATCAGGATTTAATTGCTGTGCGGTTTCCACTACTCGAACTAACATGGGCTTTCCAGCAATCTGATGAAGCACCTTAGGAGTATTGGAATACATTCTTTTGCCCTGTCCTGCAGCTAATATTACGACGTGTAGATTCATGAGATTTGTTATTCCCTAGGTTAAAAACAATAACAGGTATGCAATGAAGCAATTTTTACGTTATCAGTAGATTAAGTTTTGTTTATGATAAACAAATTGCATTTAAAGGAGTAGAGCAATGACGATATTTGTTAAAGCAGCTAAAGATCTAATTAATAGAGTTTTACTTAAGTCGATTGAAGACTCCATCGCCGAAGATAAAAAAACCCTTTTTAGTTGGTTTAGAGATAAGGATCTTTCTGACAAACAACGAGAGCTAACCAGAGACTTACAAAAAGAAATTGACGCCTTCAATAGCCTGGATTCGGATGAACGAAGTCTCGCAGCCCTAAAAAAATTGGTTACTGACACCGATCTTATCGTACAAGAACAACGAAAGCTCAAACAATGGGATCGAGGGCTTCTTAATAAAACATTAACTAATATCAACTCAACATTAGACCGCTTTTATAATCTGATTTCCACCCAGACATTCAAACTGGCTGATATGGAAGATAATACGGAAGCATTCCATATTCTTTGCTTTTATGCTGCGTACTATTTAGGTGAAAATATTATGTGCCCAGTCGAAGAGGATATTTTTACCAAAGCCCTTGATGCCATTGCGAGCAAAGTTTCTATCTCACCCATCGAGATTCGAGCCAAGAAAGAGGAATGTCTAATTAAAAACCTTATCGATTGTAAGAAAAAGCTCGATGGCTTAGACACCGAACGAGATGAATATGCAGATCTTTGCCTAACCTTTGTTACTGACGCAATCAAAGCAATTACGCGAGAAAATGCAGATATTTGTGAAGAATCAAAGCCTGTTGCCTCATTACCCATCGTCTCATTCTCCGGACTTGGCCTCAATGTTAAAGCATCGCCGATTAAACCCAGCAGAGGACGTTTAAGAGTAGCGATGGAGAATGCTAGTGATGATATTAAAGATTTGTGTGAAGAAAACAAACCCAAAATCGCTGCAAATCTGCAATAGAGCGAGTTATAAAATATAACTCGATTTATTAGCCATCACGGCAAGAAGCACGTCACGAAGCAACCAAAGAGTTCGAAGCATAAAACCCTGGGTTGCTTCAATAAATACCTATAGAGCAAATTAAGACATCAACTCGCCACAAAGGTTCATTTCCATCATGGTTTTTATTTGCGGAATATCCAATTTTTTACTCAATAAATAGAGTAACTTACAATGTGCAGCCTCAGGGGTCATATCATGACCACTAATAATCCCTGCCTGCTTTAAAGTATGGCCTGTTGCATATTGGTCCATTTCCACCCGTCCTTCTTGGCATTGAGTACAATTAATAATAATGACTCCACGGTCACAGGCATCTTTGAGCAAACTCAAAAAGCGGGGATCATTATTTTGCGCATTGCCCGCACCATAAGTTTCCAAAATTAAACCACATAGAGGCTGATTTAAAATATAGGCTAAAACATCAGAAGCAAAACCTGGAAAGAGCCGGAAATTAGCGATGAATTGGGGTTCAACCATTTGCAAACGAAATGGATTTTCGCAAGGCGGTAATAATAGCTCCTGATGAACCTTTATATCGATTCCTATGGTTGCTAAATGCGGATAATTGGGTGAACCAAAGGCATTAAATCCTTGCGCACTTATTTTTTGCGTGCGATTACCCCGCAATAAATGCTGATTGAAATAAATACATACTTCATTAATTGGTTGATGCGCACAAAGCCATAGCGAGGTAACAATGTTATCAATTGCATCATTACGCACCTCAGATAAAGGAATCTGAGATCCGGTGATAATGACCGGCTTTGCTAAATTTTCCAACATAAACGATAAGGCGGAAGCCGTGTAAGCCATTGTATCGGTGCCATGAAAAACAATAAATCCATCAAAAGCATCATAATGATCCGCAATATCTTTAGCGATTCGATTCCAATCGCTTACGGTCATATTTGATGAATCCAGCAAGGGATGATACTCCTTGATCGTATATTCGGGTAAGTCCTGATGTTTTAATAATGGGATTTGCTTTAATGCGGAAGCAACATATCCCACCGCTGGTTCATATCCATTTTCAGTTTTAATACAACTGATCGTTCCTCCGGTGTTAATAATTAAAATATGTTTATTCATCAGACTTTAGATTTGAGTATTTGTCCTAATTATATATCTAACCTGAACAAGGTTAAAGCAAAGTGAGTTCTTGTTTTATTACATGTTGCGCGTTAATTAGCTCCGTTCACTCAAAATTTTAGTACTAGTTACATTTTTTTTAATAATAATTACGGATTTAATTGCCAAGTTCTTGCAGTTTATGGAAAAATCAAGGTATTAGCGATTTAGTCTAAACAGTGACATCATGGTGATTGATCGTGCCGGTTATCGGTTGAATGTAGGTATTATCCTAGTCAACGACCAAAACAGAGTATTTTGGGGAAGAAGAAGTGGACATGATGCCTGGCAATTTCCACAAGGTGGACTAGCCGCTGGGGAAACATCAATCCAAGCAATGTTCCGAGAGTTGCATGAAGAAATAGGTTTAGATAAAGAAGATGTTGAAGTAATAGGCTCTACTAAGCGTTGGCTTAAGTACAGACTTCCGAAACAATATTTGCGTCATGGCAGTGAGCCCTTAGTAATTGGCCAAAAACAAAAATGGTTTTTACTAAAACTTGTTGCCAGTGAACAAAAAGTAAAACTGGATCTGAGCGATTCGCCAGAATTTGATAGCTGGCGTTGGATCGATTTTCATGAGCCAGAAGGGCAGGTTATCTTTTTTAAGCGCCAAGTTTATTCTCAGGCCTTAAAAGAGTTAGAACCTTTATTAAAAAAAAATCGTCGTACTCCCTACGGTATGAAACGGAAAAAGAGGTAATCATTGGCGTAGATGCTTAAGGTACTGAAACGAATAGTTCAAGAAGTCACCGCAGCCCAACAGCTCTCCGAGGCCCTTGGCATATTGGTGCAACAAATTAATAAAGCCATTAATGCCGAGGCGGTATCCGTTTACCTTATTGATACAAAACATGCTGAGTACGTACTCATCGCGACAGAAGGCTTAAATAAACAAGCCGAGTCTCGAGTTCGTGTCGCACTCGACAATGGCTTAATTGGTCAAGTAGGACGACGTGAAGAACCCATTAATCTGGAAGATGCCCCCTCCCACCCTGATTTTTATCATCATTCATTATTAGGTGAAGAACGCTTTAAAGCCTTTCTTGGGGTTCCCATCATTCAACATCGTAAACTCTACGGTGTTTTAATTATTCAGCAAACCGAACAACGCTGTTTTGATGATATGGAAGAATCCTTCCTAATTACGCTGGCCGCCCAGCTGGGCGGTATTATTGCTCATGCGGAAGCCACGGGCGAATTAGCCGAATTAACCCAGCCCAAGCCTATGGGTGGTATGGAAAAAATTGAATCCAATGCCACCGCTTTAGCCGGTATTGGTTCTGTTCCTGGTATCGGGATTGGTACCGCGGTTGTGGTATATCCCCCTGCGGATATTGATGCGGTTCCTCGTCATCCGGTAGAAACCTTGGATGAAGAAATCAGCACCTTTTATGAGGCCTTAGAAGCGACTCGAGATGACATGTTACGCTTAGGGCGACGTATGAAGGCCGTGGTTGCGGAAGAAGAGCATGCATTATTTGATGTGTATTTACGTATCCTGGATAAAGACAGCTTAGGTGCGGAAGTCGTACAAGTCATTCGCGAAGAAAAAATCAGTGCGCAAGCCGCGTTAGCCACGATAATCAAAAAGCATGTGGCACAGTTTGAAAGCATGGAAGATTCCTATCTACGAGAACGTGCTAGTGATTTTCGGGATCTGGGTCGACGCGTATTGGCGGCCTTACAATGGTCACAGCATGAAGAATTAGTTTATCCAAACCGTACCATTTTGATTGGCGATGAAGTAACCGCTGCAGCCCTTGCTGAAGTGCCCGAAGGTTGCTTGGCAGGTGTTGTTTCCGCCAAAGGCTCAAATAATTCCCATGTCGCTATTTTAGCACGTGCCTTAGGTGTGCCCACCGTGATGGGGGTTCGTGGTTTAAAACTAGAGTATGTTAACCGCCGCGCCATTGTTGTCGATGGTTATTTTGGACAGGTACACGTTTCGCCATCGAAAGCCGTATTAACTGAATTTAAACTCTTAAAACAAGAAGAACGGGCGCTAAACCAAAGCTTGGTCAGTCTTCGCGATAAGCCTGCAGAAACCACTGACTGTTATAAGATTTCCTTACAGGTGAATACGGGACTTGCCATGGACGCCGGTCTATCCATGAGCGTGGGCGCTGAAGGAGTTGGTTTATACCGCTCGGAAGTTCCATTTATGAGTCGGGATCAATTCCCTTCTGAAGATGAGCAAACCATTATTTATCGGCAAACCCTGAAAGCATTTGCCCCACGTCCAGTGACCATGCGTACGCTCGATATTGGCGGTGATAAAGTGTTACCCTATTTCCCAGTGGAAGAAGATAACCCCTACCTGGGTTGGCGCGGTATACGCGTTACCCTCGATCACCCGGATGTATTCCTAATGCAAGTACGGGCCATGATGCGTGCCAGTGAAGAGTTAAATAACTTACGTATTATGCTGCCGATGGTGACCACACTAAGTGAGGTAGAAGAGGCAACTTATCTGATTGACCAAGCCTATGCTGAATTGCTGGAAGAGGGTTGTAACATCGCCAAACCCAAATTAGGGGTGATGATCGAAGTTCCTGCCGCAGCTTATCTAGCACGCGAAATCGCCAAACGGGTTGACTTTATTTCCGTTGGCAGTAACGATTTAACCCAATACTTTTTAGCGGTAGATAGAAATAATGCGCGTGTAGCGAGTCTCTACGACTCCATGCATCCTGCCATGTTGCGCATTTTACTTAAAGTAGTTGAAGGAGGCCATGCGGCCGGGGTTGAAGTGAGTATTTGTGGTGAAATGGCCAGTGATCCTTTAGCCGTAATTTTATTAATTGCAATGGGCTTTGATACCTTAAGTATGAACTCAGCCAGCTTACCCCGCGTAAAATACGTAATTCGTAATTTTGCGATTGCCAATGCGCGCAAAATTCTTGCTGAAGTACTTGAATTCGAACATCCCGCAGAAATTCGCCTGCATTTGGAAAAAGCATTGGAGACAGAAGGCCTAGGCGGCTTAATTAGAGCTAGGAAATCCATATAGTGACGCTTGTAATTCTTCATGGAGTCATTTACTTATTAATTGGCGCCTTTGCAGGAATTGTTGCGGGTTTATTTGGAATTGGTGGTGGTTTAATTGTCATTCCAAGCCTGGTCTTTGTCTTTCAACAAATGGCGGTGATTCCTCATGAGATGCTCATGCATGTTGCCGTTGGTACTTCTTTGGCCATCATGATTATTACCTCGCTTTCAGCGGTCATAGCGCACCACAAGGTGGGCAATATTCTGTGGTCAGTGCTGCAGAAACTATGGCTGGGCTTAATTGCCGGGACAATATCAGGCTCTGTTCTTGCAGCGAAGATACCTAATGCCTGGTTAAAAATATTCTTTGGTATTTTTTTACTTTTTGTTGCCCTCAAAATGTTGTTCGATAAGTCCAAAGAGCCTTCTGAATCATTTCCTAAACCATGGATAATCTTTCTCGTCTGCTTTTTTATTGGCCTTACTTCCGGACTGCTCGGGGTTGGAGGGGGAATTTTAATCGTTCCCTTCATGATTTACTGTGGTATCCCCGCACGCAAAATTGCAGGCATATCCAACTCATGTGCCTTTACTATAGCCGTGATTGGCGCGATAACCTTTATTATTACCGGCCTCAATGAAACAACGGAAATCCCCTATACCCTAGGTTATGTTTACTGGCCAGCTATTCTTCTAGTTGGTGCTACCAGCAGTATGTTCGCCCCCATAGGCACGAAGTTGCACTACAAATTACCAGTCCATCAATTAAAGTATGGCTTTATCGTATTGCTTATTTTAACCTCAATAAAAATGCTTCTCTAAAGGAATTTATCGCTTATGCTTCAGTACCCTTACCTTAATCCGGTTGCGTTTTCACTGGGTCCCATCCAGGTACACTGGTATGGCTTAATGTACCTCATTGGCTTTGTGAGCGCCTGGCTTCTCGCTCATTGGCGCATGAAACACTACAAATTAGATTGGAATTCAGACCAAATTAGTGATTTGATTTTTTATGCCGCACTCGGCGTCATCATCGGTGGTCGTGTTGGCTACATGCTCTTTTATGATTTCCCTGTATTAATCCATACTCCTTTGTCATTATTTAAAATCTGGGAAGGAGGAATGTCATTCCATGGTGGTTTATTAGGTGTTATTGGCGCTTTATGGCTGTTTGCGCGCAAATACAAACGCTCCTTCTGGGAAGTCGGGGATTTTATTGTGCCTTTAGTTCCTATCGGCCTTGGCGCTGGGCGTGTTGGTAATTTCATTAATGGTGAACTCTGGGGGCGCGTAACCGATATGCCTTGGGGCATGGTTTATAGCCACGTTGACGCACAACCTCGCCATCCATCAGAAATCTATGAATTTGGTTTAGAGGGTATTGGTTTATTTATCTTAGTCTGGTGCTATGCCAGCAAGCCCCGCCCTGCTGGCCGAGTATCGGCAGTATTCCTTATCGGTTATGCCGTATGCCGCATTATCGCGGAATTTTTCCGTCAACCAGACCCTCAATTAGGTTATCTTGCATTTGGATGGTTAACTATGGGTCAAATTTTATCCGTTCCTATGATACTATTGGGCCTTTTTTTATGGTGGCGAGCTAAACGATGAAAACATACTTGCAATTATTAGAGCATATTTTACAACACGGAACTGAAAAAACCGACCGAACAGGTACGGGAACCCTATCCGTCTTTGGCCATCAAATGCGGTTTGATTTACGTGAGGGTTTTCCTTTAGTCACCACGAAAAAGCTACACATGCGCAGCATCGTGCATGAGTTACTGTGGTTTTTAAAGGGTGACACCAATATTGCCTACCTCAAAGAAAATGGCGTCTCCATTTGGGATGAATGGGCTGATAACCATGGTGATTTAGGCCCCGTTTATGGCAAACAATGGCGCAGCTGGCCTACCGCTGACGGTCGTCATATTGACCAGCTCAGTGAAGTACTGGAGCAAATCAAAAAGAACCCCGATTCCCGTCGCTTAATTGTCAGTGCCTGGAATGTAGGGGAACTAGAGCAAATGGCCTTAATGCCCTGTCATGCCCTGTTTCAATTTTATGTAGCCAATAACACCCTGTCATGCCAATTGTATCAACGCTCCGCGGATGTCTTTTTAGGCGTGCCGTTTAATATCGCATCCTACGCCCTGCTGACGCATATGGTGGCAGAACAATGTGGGCTAGAAGCGGGTGAGTTTATTTGGACGGGTGGCGATTGTCATTTGTATTTAAATCACGTGGAACAAGCACGTACCCAATTAAGCAGGGAGCCATTCCCTTTGGCTCGCTTACATATCAAACGGAAAGTAAGTTCCTTATTTGACTATGTTTATGAAGATTTTGAGTTTGTGGATTATCAATCCCATCCTACGATTAAGGCTCCAATTGCAGTGTAAGCGTATCTTCGTCATCGTCAACTTGTCCCAAAGAATAACCATGAGAAGAATTGCTGCTACCAACGCTTCTCTCTGACAAGTGACTTGGTGTAGGGGACCCTAAACCGTAACCTGGCGATGACGTTGTACTCTTAGCACCGGTTGATTGTTTTATAGGTGTTGTCGTCTGTTCCACGTCCTGCTCAACATCAATAGATGTTGACGAAGAAGACGTACGCCGATGTTTCGAACGAAGACTTTCCGGAGTATTTACGCCCAAAGCATAGGCAGGAGAAGAAGAAGTACTACCCGTTCCTACCCACTTTGTAGGTGGTGTTCTACCCAGAGAATAATCGTCTTCGTCTTCTTCCACCGTTGCCCCCACAGATACGGTTGTATTTCCACTCGCTCCTAGCATATCCCCTATATTGATATAAGTCTGGGGATTAAGACTAGAACCTGTTGCAGACAAAATACGCTCTTTTTCTGGTGAGACAGTCGAACTCCCACAACAAAAAATTGTTTTAAATATTTCAAGTATAGTCATAAAAAGTGATCCTCTAAAATAAATAGGTAGCGCAGCACTAAAGAACTACGTTACCTTTAGCGATTTATCAAATTGCTGGTCAATATCATTCACTGTATTCTGGCCTTGAGTCGAACTATAAAAACCATGTCCGCGAATCAATAACGAGACAACTATCGCGGCCAGGCCTACGCCAGTTAGCGCAATAGCAATATTAACGAGAACCACTTTCGAATAATGACGGTGAGTAGACATTAAGTCATCTTGAGAATGCAGTTTCGTATGAAACGCGGTTACAAAAGCTTCCTTATTTTGCTCCTCAGGTAAAGCTTCATAATAGTTTTGTAAATCTTGAGTCAGCTCTATAGCCAATTGCATGGCTGCATGAGCTTTTTGAGGACATGCAGATTTTAAGCGCAAACCATAAGCATGCATTGCATTAATACTCGCTCGTAAAGCCGTTAATTCTACGGGTGCTTGCCAAGCATCAAAATCATAATTTTCCAGTTCTTCTGGAACAGGTTGTGACCCAACTTGAGCATTAGAATGAGGAACAGCCCATGCCGTTAAATTAGCATCAGGAAATGCTTTTTGAAATGCGGCAACTGCTGCCCTGGTAAAAACACCCCATTGAACAAAAGACTCATCATCAGAAGCAACTGGCCAACCACTAACATGGAACGCCAAGTCTGTCTGTTTATAACTGGAGGGTAACTTCGCATCATTTTTAGCCAAACAATCCATCAACACATAATAAACAGTAATACGAGGATCTACTTCTCTCGCTCTGTTATCGACAACCACAATCATTGGAAAATTTTGCTTTAACTGTCCAAGATATGTAGTAAATGCCTCGTTAATTTGCGCAGCAGCCTCTGTTCTCGTCGTATCTTCCGTGAGCATCGTCTTAACCTTATTGTGTACATTCTTAACAAACTTATGGGTTTCGGTTCTAGGATCAAAACTTACTTGTTTTTCTTTTTTTGGTGGCATAATTTCAATAATAACGTTGATTAAAAAAGCGGAGTGTACTTTATACGATGCTCAATTAAAAGCACAAAGCAAAAAATATGGGCATACGTAATTACCGAACATTCAATATGGGTATAAATAGACAAACTTGATCTCAACATAACCAGCCTTACTCTTTTGTAAAGAAGGCATTGGCATTAAGCTAAGGAAAAAGGCAGCCAAACGAGGGGAGGGAACTCCGATGCAAGCATGGAACCGGATGCTGGAGATCGCCCCTACACTCGGGATAAAATCTTAACCGAATGACAGCGGCAGCTAGACCCACTTGAGAATTTGTGGTGGATTATGAGCGGTAGCTAAGGTAGGCGTTGCAGGCCAACCAAGAATAATCGGAACCACAGCCGTCATATTTTCAGGTATTCCTAGCTCATTCTTCCATTCAGGTAAATTTAACGCCGGAACTGAAAAACCAATAACACAGGAAGCAAGGCCAAAAGTCAGCGCAGAAAGCATTAAATTTTCAGCAGCCAACCAACAATCGGCACTAACAAACTCGCCCTTAAAGGTACTACAAATAACAATTAACATAGGCGCATTATAGAAAACATTAAACTCTTTTTGTTGCACCACTTGTAAAACGTGCTCTTCCTGCAAGTTTTTATGCTCCTTGGTGCTGGTGAGTAACTTAGCACTGGCAGAGATACGGTCTAATAAAGATTTATCCTGAACCACCACAAATGCTCGAGATTCTTCATGAAGCGCTGAAGGGGCATGAGCGGCTGCGTCTAAGAGTTGATTAATAATCTCGGCATCGACTTTTTGCGATAAATAATTGCGTACCGCCCGGCGATTATGTATCGCATCCATTACATCCATTTTGTTGCGCTTTATTGATTCTGCCTTTTCCATCATCGGCTCCTTGGCTTTTTCTAGATTATAGCATACCGTTTTAATCCTATTTGCATAAATAGCTAAATTGCTACTGCAAGTTTTACAAGCCAGCGTTGCTCTAATAAGCTTTTAGTATTAACTTGATTTGCAATGGAGTTGCCAAGCTACCCCGCGTTTTCCAGATACCGAATCGACTTTTGACGAACTAAAAGAGCGTCTTACTAAAACAGCTGGTTTTTTACAGGATATTAAGCCTGAACTACTTAATGGCGATGATAATCGCCTTATTGAAATCAAAGTACGCCAGAAAAATATTTCTCTCAGCGCCCACACCTACTTATTGTCTATGTTGCTGCCAAATATATTTTTTCATCTCACCACCACCCACGATATTTTACGCCATTATGGAATGAATGTTGGGAAAATGGATTATTTAGGGTACTCAAGTTAGTGCACGCCTCATTCAGAAGCTCCGCTCCTTTTTCGACGTGCCAACGCACATCGATGGATTGATACAACAATAGCTAATTTAGACCATTATATTGGACGATATGGTTAAGTTAGTATTTACTTTTTGCCTGTCATGCGTAGACTTCGAACTCTCGCCAAAGAAGTGGCTCCGCAACAAGTTAGAGTATTGAGGATGATTGTTATCTATGACTGGTTCAGCTTGAGCACCCTCCCCCATGATGGCCTCATATTCTACTTTGCTCAGTTTCATGGTGAAAACATCTTTTTGGTTGTCCTGCTCATACGTAATCTTACGAGGCTCGTTACTAACGCGCCCATTACCCATTCCGATATTGAGTAGTTCCTGCTGGACTTGTTTCAGCTCAGAGGACTCATAAAATATCAAACTGATCCAGTCCCCTTCATCTTTCTTCTCTACACGAGCAAGTGATTTCTGAATAGGTAAATTAAAGCCGCCTAAATGAACAATCGGTTTTTGCTCAATTACAGATTGTTGCACTACAGGTTGTTCACCAGGCACATCATCATCGAGTTCTATCACCGGGCCATATTGTTCTGAAAACATGCTTAACAATAGATCAAAACCAGTATAATTATACATCGACTTATGGAAAGTATAACCAGGGAGCCGGGGGAGTTTAATATTAGACTCGCCATATTGCTTAATTACCATATATTGAGCCAATTCCGCGGAGGGCCTTATACAGCCAAGCGCCAGAACTTTATCATTAATATTACTGAATAAAACGTCAAACTGCATCACATCATCGGCTCTTAATATTATTGGATGATCTTCTGATGCTTGTTGTTTTGCCACACCATGTTCTTTACATAAAGCATCCAAATTAACTTCTAGATGTGCTAAGTCGCAACTTGCCACTATAACGTTTGGCAAGGTCCTATTTTTGCAGTACTGCTCTAAATATTGTTTTTTTATTATGGACACATTATCCCAAATTCCATAATATTCAAGCCAATACTTAACAAAATGAGCCTCATTAAACTGTTGTTCATCATAAGTCACAGCACCATTACAACTGATTAGATATTCAATAAAACCCTTCATCAAACGGCGAATCTGATTATTATTTTTTAGAGTAATCACGTCTTGCGCGAAGAGTATACGCTCGTTAGGCATATCCTCGTCTTTCATACAACGAATGAGTCCAGAAGAATTAAACCAAAAAAACCAGGCAGCCATCTTGAAACCTAGTTGTAATTCCTTAGGCTTTTCTCCAGTTGCATTCTCATTTTCTTTGGACTCCTCTTCAGCCAAAAACCCAATAAGCTTGACCTTAATGTGAGGGTCCTTCTTCTTCCTTTTATGTCGCTTGCTCCACTGCATATTTGCTGTTATGAAATGTTCCGGTCTGACATAATTGCTAAAATCAGTTATTGCTCCGCCCAGTTTTTCTTTTACTGTTTCTAAGAATTTTCGTTGGTAATTAATACTATTATTAATATTTTTAAACAAAAATGATTTTGTACTTGCTCCGAGTTTACCTTGGAGCCTCTTAAACAACTGGGCACTCAAGTCCTCATCAAAAACAAATACATTGTTTTCATTTAAAGGAGGTCTCATTGTTTAACCTTATATCAGACAAAAATAGCTAAATTTAACACAAAAAGAAATAGAAAAGAACTTTCTTGTACAATAAGTTGCTTCTTAATCGAACCTTGCAATCATGTTCCAAAGTGGATACAGGTGAAGGGGGATTAAGGTGAAGGCAGTAACTTATTGTTCTTTTTCCTTACTTTTGCACGCAGCGAGAATACAGGGCGCGATCAATAAGCAACCAGACTATTTTTGAGATATTCATTTGACAACCAGGGATTTTCAGCCCTGACGATATTAAATCAATTAGATACGTCCCTCAAAAAAGTACGAATACTATCGGGTAATGGTACGGATTTATTTTTCGTATAATCAACCCACACGACCTTACAGCTGCCTTGAGCCATTAATACTTCATCTTGGTACAAATCATGATCCATCATCATGCTGGAGTTACCCATATTATATATTCTGGAACGTAAAGTTACGGTCGCAGGGTATACTACCGGTTTTAAATAAGTACAAGCAACATGAATAACCACCGGACCCATTTGCTCCGTCATCTTTATATTCAGCTCACGTAGCCATTCAATGCGTGCCTCCTGAAAATAGTCAAAATAACGTGCATTATTTACATGGCCTAAAGCGTCCATATCGCCCCAAGCAATGGCAAAGGTTTTTTCGTGTACGGTAATTTTTTTTTCAGTCATGATAAGTCCATAGGGTCAACATCCACATTCCAGCGAATGCCATTAGTTAATCTATTCATTGTTAACCACTCCCGCAATTGTGTCAAAGAGCTCTTTAATACTTTGCGAGACGGCGACTTAATTAATAATTGCATGCGGTATTGATTTGCTTTACGCGGTAAAGGCGCGGGAGCTGGCCCCATAATCGTCAGCGGGTGATTGAGCATTTGCTCCTTTGTTGCACGCAAAAAGTTTAATACGCTACTTGAAATTTTTCCTTGTGCACGAATCACGGCAAGATAATGATAAGGAGGGAGCTGCGCTTGCTGGCGTGTAGTCAGTAAGGCATCGGCAAAGGGATCGTAGCCTTGCTGAATCAATAAATTCAATAAAGGATGATCCGGTAAATGCGTCTGGATGATTACCTGCCCCGCCCGCTCGGCCCGCCCCGCCCGCCCAGCAACCTGAGTAAGCAACTGACCTAACTGCTCCAAAGCACGAAAATCTTGGTTGTATAATCCCGAATCGGCATCCAATACGACCACCAAAGAAAGACGCGGGAAATGATGCCCCTTTGCCAGCATTTGTGTGCCGACAATAAGCTGCGCCTCGCCTCGTTGGATCATCTCCAAATGCTCATCTAAGGCATGCTTTTTACGCACCGCATCACGATCAATACGCACCACATTGCTATCTGGAAAATAGGAGCTTAAAAATTCATGCACCCGTTGGGTCCCCGCCCCCACTGGAATCAACTCATGGCTTTGACAACTGCGGCAATGGTCTGGGGTGCGTTGGGTCAGTCCACAATGATGACAAATCATTTGCCCAACCTGCTTATGCAAGGTTAAATGGCTATCGCAGGCACGACAATCTGCCATCCATCCGCATTGATGGCATAATAAAACAGGGGCAAAACCACGGCGGTTAATAAACACTAAAACCTGATTTTTCTTTTGTAAATGTTCTTTAATTACATTCAACGTCGGTGTGGCCAAACCATGCTGTAGCATTTGCGCCCGCAAATCAATCAGCTGATAATGCAAGGGCGTGGTAGATAAGGCCTTATGGGTCAAACGTAAGCGCTGATATTTATTTTGTTTGCAGTTATATAAACTTTCCAAACTCGGAGTTGCAGAACCCAAGATAATCGGGATATTTGCCAGATGCGCACGCATTAGTGCGGTATCACGAGCAGAATAACGCACGCCTTCCATTTGTTTTAGTGACGCATCATGCTCTTCATCAATAACAATCAAACCTAAATTAGGCATAGGGGTAAAAATAGCAGCACGGGTGCCGATAACCATTTGCACTTTATTTTCTTTGGCTAATTGCCAGGCAACTTGGCGTTCGGATTCATTTAAATTGGAATGAATTACGGAAATAGGCTCATTAAAGCGTGCAGTAAAACGAGCGAGTAATTGTGGGGTTAAGCCAATTTCAGGCACCAATACTAAAACTTGTTTGCCTTGCGCCAAAACCTGAGCAATTACCTGTAAATATACTTCCGTCTTACCACTGCCAGTAACCCCCTGCAATAAAAAACATTGATACTGGTGTAACTGTTCACTTATGGCGGCAACCGCAACGGCTTGTTCAGGATGTAATGGTAACGGATGAGATGGCGTCGTAGTGGTCTGGGTAGGCAAAATATCCTGCTGGGATAAATCCACCACCCCTGTAGCTAATAAATTAACTAGCTGGCTTGAAGTAAAACCCTGCTGTACCAACAATTGCTTACTTACAGGCTCCGTATGGCTTGCTAAAAAGTCTATCAACTCCAACCGCTTGCGCGCGCGTGCCGGCACTATTTTTTTTGCCTCATCAACGCTCAGCGCTAATTGGTAAAAATCACCCTGAGGTAACTGGCAAGCCTGCCCTAAGCGATATTTTTTCGGTAAGGCTAAAGGCAACACTTCAGATAATGCGGATTGATAATAGGTTCCTATCCAGGAACATAAAGCCAATAAATCGTCCGGGATTAAAGGCTCGCTATCGATTACTTCACTAATGCTTTTTAATGGCGTTGTTACTTCTGCTAATTCAAGTTTGCCTACCACAATTCCCAAGCGCGTCTGCTTGCGAAAAGGCACCCATACCCGCCCGCCAAGGCATGGACTAAGTCCTGCATCGGCTTCATAATCAAAAAAATCACGGCTGGTATGAGGAATACAAACCTGATAAACCGTTTTCATGCCGGTCTTTGCCATTCATGGCTTGCAGATTGCCCAGGGGCCGAAAATACCTTCACCACTACTTTATCAATGCGATGACGGTCTAACTCGTCCATATCTTTAATTAATTCATTAACAAACCAGCGAGATAATTCTTCTACCGTAATGTTGGTTATGGGCAACATCGTCACATCTTCTTTTAGAAACGGGATTTTTTTGTGATTAAAAGTAAAATAGTAATACTCTTCATCATCAGCATATTCTAAAAAAGGCGAAAATTGCGGCATTAAAAAGGTTTGATTCAAATGGCTGCATAAGTGATGAATGCGCTTTTTGTAATAACGATAATCAAAGGTCATGCCATTTTCTTCCACCCAGGTGGTTAGGGCAAGATAAACGCCATACATATGGCCATGCAAAGGCTCTCGCTCAGTGGCAGAAAAAATAGTGGTGTGTCCTGCCGAAAACTTCATCGATTCTTTCTGTAACTCAACCGTAGTCAGGTATTTTTGTATCTTCATAAACTCACTCGTTTATCTAATAGTTGAAACCCAAGTAAATCGATGTCCATATCCTTATTTAAAGCGATTACTTTAAACAACTCCCCCATCTCACTAGGTAAGGTCAACTGTTTTATTGCTTGTTTTGCTTTGACTTGTTCTACTTCATCATCCAGCGTATTAATTAAGCCCAGCAAACCGTTGGCGAGCAAAAAAGAGGCTTGGTCAGTATAACCGGCAACATGAAACCCCGCCTGTTGTGCCGCTTCTGCCACATGCGTAAAGTCAACGTGGGCAGTAATATCCTGCGCTCCTGGATGCAGTAAAGGATCAGGATGACTTTGGTGTTGATAATGACACATCAAGGTTCCTTGACGGCGGTCGGCATGATAATACTCATGGCGCGGAAAGCCATAGTCGATTAATAACACGGTCCCTTGATTCAAGCTGCGGTAAATATTTACGATCCAATCATCAATAAACAGATTCACCTCAGACAGATAAGGCAACGTTTCTATATTCAATCGTTGCTGGATGTACTCCTGTAGCGGTGAATTGTCACAGGGTTTAAAGACTTCCTTTAATTGCTGCTGCTCGTCAAGGATAACATAACTTTCGAAAATACCGTCTTCGTTTAGCATAAAACGATGCACAGGCATAGCATCCAGGACTTCATTGGCCAACACAACCCCATTAAAAGGAGTCTCTGGCCACTGCTCTAACCAGATTACCTTATGAGCCAAATGAGGAATTTTTTGCTGAACCAGCTCTGCCTGTCGGTGGCGTAAATTGGCACTCACTTCCAAAATATAATAGTGTTCAGGCAAGCAATTGAGTGTCTCCAAATGGACCAATAAAGCCACACAAAGCGCACCACTTCCAGCACCAAACTCAAGAACCTTAGGCGATTTAAGCACCTGCATAATTTGCTGGCATTGATTCGCCAGAGTTTGTCCAAAAAGTGGGGTTAACTCAGGAGCTGTAATAAAGTCACCATGCTTACCTAGCTTCTGCAAACCGGAACTGTAATAACCTTCTCCCGGTGCATATAAAACCAATTGCATGAATTCCACAAAAGGAAGCCCCTGTCCGTCACTAAGCCGTGCTTGTAATGTTTGTTGTATACTCATAACTTATTAATAATGTCGTTAAATACTGCCATTATCCTTGGCATTTTTTCTAGAGTGGGGAACATACATTGAATCCAATAAACAAACAAGCCGCAAAAGTAGCTTTGGTCACGGGCGGCGCACGACGTATTGGGGCTGCCATTGTGAAAAAACTACATAGTGCAGGATACAAAGTAGCAATTCATTGTCGCTATACTTTCGCCGAAGCACAAGAGCTAGCGAAGCAATTAAATGAGCAACGCACAGATAGCGCCCTTGTTTTACAAAAAGAATTAACCGAAGCTCATGCCGCACAGGATCTGATAACCGCCCTTAGTGCGTGGGCTGGACAATTGCATTTGTTGGTAAATAATGCCTCGGTTTTTATACGCAGCGATTGTCATCAGACTGAAGAGCAGAATTGGGATCTTCTTTTTAATGCCAATGTGAAAGCTCCCTTTTTCTTAAGTCTTGCCGCCCGCCCGCTGTTAGCGAAGAACTCCGGAGCTATTATCAACATTACTGACATTCATGCGGAAAAACCACTTTCAGGCTACTCGGTTTATTGCCAGACGAAGGCCGCCCTGGAAATGCAGACGAAAAGCCTGGCGCGGGAGCTTGCCCCGGAAATTCGCGTCAATGCAGTTGCTCCAGGTTCGATTGCCTGGCCAGAAAATGAAAATAGTTTAAGCCAGGAAATACAGCAAAAAATTATTGCGGAAACGCCTTTAAAACGGCATGGGAATCCGGAGTTTATTGCGCAGGCGGTGTTGGCTTTGGCAGAGAATCCCTTTATTACAGGGCAAATCATACAGGTTGATGGGGGTCGGAGTTTGAACTAGAGGAAGACCTCTTCCTCACCGCCTTTAAGTTAAGAGTAAATTGTTCAACCACTGGTAGCAATATAATCGCTAACTTAATGGCTGTACCCCCGTGTCAGGCTAAATGCCCGATAAACGCCTCAATACCAGCCAAAGAATCCAACTGATAAAACCCATTCAACCAAGCAGCATCCAGATTTTTCCCAAAATAATACCGCACCAAAGACTTACTTTGTAAAATAGCCTTAAACTCATCTTCCAATGCCGCCAAATCCTGTAAATGGGTCATAAATAAACTGACTTTTTCCACCCCACTTACATTAATGATGCGCTGCTCCAATAATTCCTGAAACAGCCAAGGATGCCCACTGCCAGCACGAGCAATCATGAAGGCATCGCAAACACTAAACTCCACTGCCTGCTGCAGGCTAGCAATGGAATCGATATCGCCATTAGCAATTACCGGTATTTTCAGCGCCTGCTTAATGCGTGCAATTTGCTGAAAATTAACCGCCACATCATAATCATCAACCCACCGCCGACCATGCACGATTAACGCATCAGCCCCAGCTGCTTCGATTTTTTGTGCCAAAACTACATCGTCTTGACTATCTTGAATACGAATTTTAACCGTAAGTGGAATCGTAATGGCTGTACGTACAGCCTTCACGATGCCTTCTAAAAGTTCTGGCGTTTCTAATAAAGCACTACCCGCACCTTTCTTGCGAATCTTAGGCTTTGGGCAGCCGCAGTTAATATCAATCAGGTCCGCACCATAAGTCTGTAATTGCATCGCAGCCTGAGCTAAAACCATAGGATCGGTCCCTGAAATTTGATAGGCCAAGCGCTGCTCTTGAGGTGAGCGGTAAATATAACGAGAATTTTGGCTATGGCGATGCACCACATCCAGCGCTGAGCTCATTTCAGTAACGCAGTATGCTGGAGGGGTATATCGGTTAAATAAGGTTCTAAATGGCGCGCAACTGTACCCTGCCAATGGCCCCTGAATTAAACGGTGGGGTAGAGTAAGAGACCCTATTTGTAGAGGACTATTAATAAAAGCGTGCATCAAATTAATTCAAAGCTATAATGACAATAATTTTAACATTATTCTGCAAAAAATCGAACTAACCAGGAATATGCATTAACTATGGACAAACATTATTTATCCCCATTGGAATTACTTAATATTGCAACCCAACATGCTTATGCAGCGGATAATCTGTTACAACAGCTAGACTATGAAGCCATCAGTTCACGTAAAGCCTTATTCATCCTTACACCAATTACGTCCCTGATGTATCATGCTTTTCAATTAACCTTAAAAGCATATTGCTTGCACGAACAGCGTCCGATTAAAGAATATAAAAACCTAATGGAGCTAGTCGAATTAAACAGCCATTTAGGTTTTTCTCGTCAGGAAATTGATCTGCTAAAAACGCTATCCCGGCAACAAGCTTTTCATAAAGGCTCAGAATATGACCTCTGGGAAAATCAGCAGCAACAACATGTCTTTTGCGAAGAAATTATTTCTTTGTATCAACGCTTACAACTGATGATGCCATTGGAATTGCATCCAGATTATCAATAGCTAAAAAGTAGCCTTGATGTAGCATCATATCAAGGTTACTTTTTTTGTAACCACTTGGCATCACGTAAATTTCACGTTAGGATAAGTTTTTTTAAACCTCGGTAGGTATCGCCATGGAGCAAGTAAAAGACCAGACAGTTGTCAATTCGGTACAACAACAAATAGCGCAACTACGCCAGCATCTTAATGCGCAAATTTTGGGGCAAGAAGGCTTAATTTCCCGTTTGTTGATTGCCTTACTGGCTGATGGTCATTTATTGGTAGAGGGGGCACCTGGTTTAGCGAAAACCCGTGCAGTTAAAGAATTATCCGATGGAGTTGAAGGTGATTTTCATCGCATTCAGTTTACTCCTGATCTATTGCCTGGTGATTTGACTGGGACGGATGTCTATCATCCTCAAAATGGCTCTTTCGTATTTCAACCAGGCCCAATATTTCATCACCTCCTACTAGCCGATGAAATCAATCGAGCTCCAGCGAAAGTGCAATCGGCATTACTGGAGGCGATGGCTGAACGACAAGTCACCATTGGTGGAAAAACCTATCCCTTGCCAGAATTATTTTTGGTAATGGCAACGCAAAACCCGATTGAGCAAGAAGGAACTTATCCCTTACCTGAAGCGCAACTAGACCGTTTCCTGATGTATGTGAAAATTGGCTATCCAGATGCGAAGATAGAACAAGATATTTTGGCTCTATCACGTCGAGAAGCATTAGGGGCTGCGATGGCAGCACCCAAGCCAGTATTCGCAAAATTACCACAAGCCACCTTATTTGAGGCGCGTAAACAAGTGCTGAAAGTACATACCAGTGAGGCATTAGAAAATTATCTAATACAGCTGGTAGTCGCCACCCGTAACCCTGGAATATACAATGAAGAATTAGGTCGTTGGTTACGTTTTGGCGCAAGCCCTCGTGCTACGATTGCGCTGGATCGCTGTTCGAAAGCACATGCATGGCTTGCTGGTCGTGATTACGTCACGCCGGATGATATTCATGTGATTGCCCATGATGTGTTACGGCATCGCATTTTATTAAGTTTTGAAGCAGAAGCCGAAGGAATCAGTAGTGACGACTTTATTGATTTTCTATTACGGTTAGTCGCTGTTCCGTAACATGAGGTTTTTATGGCTGATGGAGTTATTGCAGAATTAAATGAATTGATCGACTTGCGCCGTTATGCGCAATCAATTCGCTATCAACCCGAAGGACGGGCGATTCGTGCTGGAAATCATCTGTCCAAATTACGTGGCCGCGGCATGGACTTTGCCGAGGTACGCAATTATCAAGCTGGAGACGAAGTTCGTCACATGGAATGGCGAGTTACCGCCCGTACCGGCAGACCCCATGTTAAAATTTTTCAAGAAGAACGCGAACGGCCTGTAGTGATTCTGGCTGACTTTAATCCCTCAATGATTTTCGGTACGCGGATTGCCTTCAAATCGGTAGTTGCCGCTCGTTTAGCCGCCATGTTGGCCTGGACAGTGACGAAACAAGGGGATCGCGTGGGCGGAGTGTTCTTCTCTGCAACCGAGCATAGTGAATTTATTCCTCGAGGACGCGATTCCAGCGTTCTTCCCATGCTTGCCGCTCTAAGCCAATACACCGAACAAACCGATGCCCAACGTGAAGCCGCCCCCACTCTGTTAAGTGATGCACTATTACGTTTACGTCGAGTAGTCCGCCCAGGTAGTATCCTGGTATTGATCAGTGACTTTTATACTATGGATGCAGAATGTGAAAAGCACTTGAATCGTTTATGCAGTCATAATGACATTATTGCCTATCATATTTGTGACCGTGTGGAATTAGCGCCTCCTAAGCCGCAACAATATGCCATTACCAATGGGCAGCAGGAATTACTCCTTGATACGCGAGTACGCTCGGTAAACGAAGCGTATCAACAATATTGTCAGCAACGAATAAACCAGTTGCAAGAACAATTTAAACGCGTACACATTCAATACGTACAAACCACAGCGGATCTTGATTTAACGCAGCTGGTACGCCGTACTTTTTCCAGGAGGTCTCGTGGCTAATCAGAGCGATCCGTTAACCCAGCTTAAAGACATTCATTTGCCTGGTGCAATTGGCTGGTGGCCACTTGCACCAGGCTGGTATGCCCTCATTACGCTGCTCATTCTGCTCGTTGTCGTGTTGGCTGCGTATATCTATCGACGACACCATTATGCCTTAGCCAAAAAACAAGCCTTGGTTTTATTAGCAAGTTATCAAAAAAACTATGAAAAAGAACATAATACGCCAAGCAGCAGCGCACAAATTTCTGAATTATTGCGCCGGGTGGCCCTAGTCTATTATCCGCGCACCGAAGTTGCCAGTTTGCATGGTGATGCCTGGTTGCAGTTTTTGAACCAAACCAGCAACGGCATAGACTTTAATGCCATACGTGCACTGCTGTTAGATGCTCCCTTTAAAGCAACCGATACAAGCATCGATTTAAGTCCATTGTTCACCCATGCCAAGCGTTGGATTAAACAAAGGGGAGTACCATGTTCACCGTAGCCAACCCCTGGGTATTATTACTCGTTCCCTTACCCTTGCTATTTTGGCTGTTCATGCCCAAAGCCAAGCTTCACCTGCCTACGGCCTTAAACGTTCCATTTTTTAAGGCCGTGGCAGAAATTGCCAGCCAAGCACAACGTTCATTTAGCGCGCAATACTCTTTATTACTGCCCGCATTAATCTGGTTATCGCTCGTTTTTGCTTTAACAGGTCCACGTTGGATTGGTGAACCCAAACCAGTTGAGCGTGAAGGCTACAATATTATGATGGCCTTAGATTTATCGGGCAGTATGGAAATACCCGATATGATGTTGAATGGACGCCCAGCCAGTCGCCTTAGTGTGGTAAAAAACGCCGCAGAACAATTTGTACAAGCACGGGCTGGCGACAAAATAGGCCTCATCTTATTTGGTAGTAACGCCTATCTGCAAACACCATTAACCTACGACCGACAAACCGTTTTGCTGCGCCTTATCGATGCAACCTCAGGCTTAGCCGGAAAAACAACCTCCATTGGCGATGCCATCGGTTTGGCCGTTAAACACTTAGAGCGTGTGCCACCACAAGGAAGAATTCTTATTCTCTTAACCGATGGTGCAAATAACTCAGGAGTCCTTGAGCCTCTAAAAGCCGCTGAATTAGCAAAAGATGAAGGGATCAAAATATATACCATTGGCTTAGGTGCCACTGCCGATCCTCGAGCTATAACCAGTGCCTTTCTCATGCAAAATGCCTCCGCGGATCTTGATGAAGATACCTTAAAAGCAATCGCAGCACTGACGGATGGACGCTACTTTCGTGCCACCGACATGGAAAGCTTACACACCATTTATGAAACAATTAGTCAATTAGAAAAAGTAAATCAAGAGCAAGCAACCATCCGCCCGCAAAAAGACTATTATCCATGGTTTGTTGGCTTAGCTCTCTTGCTCTGCCTCTATTGGCTGGCAAGTAAAACTGATTTGCAAATCAAAGCTCCTGCAACTAGAGCAAATCCGGAGGCCTTTAAATCATGATCGCTGATTTTCATTTCTTAAGACCTTTGTGGTTGCTTATGATTCTCCCTTTATTGGGACTCGCCTTTGCCAGCTGGCAAAGGCATCCTAAGCTACATGCATGGGCAGAAATTTGTGACCCTCATTTGCTTAATCATTTGCTGCAAAAGAAAGGACAAAGACAGCGAATGGGGGCAATTTTTTGCTTATTGTTCAGCATCCTCTTTATGATTGCGAGTATTGCTGGACCCGCATGGCATAAATTTCCCGTGACGACCTATAAGCCCATACAACCACGTGTCTTGGTGTTAGATATGTCTGAAAATATGATGGAGTCAGATTTAAGCCCTAATCGTCTAAGCCGTGCTAAATTTAAGTTGCGCGATTTATTTGCGCGTAAGGACATTGGTCAATTTGGTCTAGTTGCGTTTACCAGTGAACCATTTGTCGTTTCTCCGCTTACGGATGATGGCCAGACCATTAGCGCTTTATTATCCTCATTGACTCCAAACATCATGCCCGTAACCGGCCATAATTTGGAAAGTGCGGTAACTGAGGCCGCATTATTAATTAAACAGGCAGGTTATAATCATGGGCAAATTCTCGTATTAACCGCGGATTCCCCATCAACAGATGCAATTGCGGAAGTAAAGAAATTAGCAGCATCAGAAATCTTCACCTCCATTATGCCCATTAAGGCCGATGCCAATTTGAACCCGTTATTTCAACGTTTTGCTGATGCAGGAGAGGGCCAATTAGTAAGATACACTTCGGATGCCAGTAATTTGGATCAGTGGATCGATGCGAGCGCCCAAAAGCAATTTGCCTTGAGTAAAGATGATGATATTCCATTATGGCGTGATGAAGGGCGTTGGTTTTTAATCCCCGCTTTATTATTACTGCTCCCGGTATTTCAACGTGGCTGGCTGCAAAGGATCGTTGTATGATGCGTTATTTAATCCTCTTAATTACGTCACTCCTGTCGTTATCATCCCAAGCCTGGCAATGGCAAGACCTGTGGTCTACCCCTGATCAGCAAGGGCAAGAATTAATGAGCAAGCAGCAATATAAAGAAGCGGGGACGACCTTTAACCGCGATGACTGGGCAGCTGCGGCAGCTTATCGTGCGGGAGATTACCAAAAAGCTAGCGAACTCTATCAAAAGCAACCAGATGAACAAGGCTATTATAACGAAGGCAATGCTTTAGCTCACTTGGGTAAATATAAAGAGGCCATCGCTGCTTACGATAAAGCTTTAGCCAAAAATCCTAAAAATCAGGATGCCATTGATAATCGTAAATTGATGGAACAACTTTTACAGAAAAACCCCGATCAGCAAAAGCAGAACCAGAAAAAGCAAGACCAGAAAAAACAGGACCAGCAAAAGCAAGACCAGAAAAAGCAGGACCAGCAAAAGCAGGACCAGAAAAAGCAAGACCAGCAAAAGCAAGACCAGCAAAAGCAGGACCAGCAAAAGCAGGACCAGCAAAAGCAGGACCAGCAAAAGCAGGACCAGCAAAAGCAGGACCAGCAAAAACAGGACCAGCAAGCTAAGAAAAACAGTAAAGCAGATAAAGAGAAACAACAGGCAAAAGAGCAATGGTTGCGCTTAATTCCTGATGATCCAGGTGGCTTACTGCGAGAAAAGTTTTTACGTGACCACTTAAGAAGAGAACGTGGATGGTATCAATGAAAAAATTAATAATAATTAGCTTTTTTTATTTAATTAACACCTTGGCTCATGCCGAAATACAAATTCAAGTTGATCCTGCTGAGATTAGCCAAGGTGAGCCATTTCGCTTATTATTAACGCAGCCTAGTCTGCAATCCGCCAATGGCATTCCTGATTTAACACCTCTTCGTAAAGATTTTATGATTTTGGGCACCGAACGAAGCGTTAATTACTCAGTGATCAACGGGCAAACACAGGCCTCCAGCACTTGGGTTATCACCCTAAAGGCGCGAAAAGTAGGCCCAGTAACCATCCCGGCTATAAGAATGGGAACAGATCACAGCAGTCCGTTAACAATTAATGTTTCGGCAGTGGACACATCCATACAAAGCACCAGCAATGATCAGCAACAGCAAGATATCTTTTTAACTACGGAAGTTAATGAAAAAAAACCTTATCTCAATCAACAAATTACCTACAAAGTACGCCTATATAATTCCAAACAACTCTTGGATGCAAGCTATCAAGGACCGAAGGTAGAGAATGCTTTGCTAATTCCTTTAGGCAATGACAAACGCTATCAAACGCAAAAAAATAATGTGACCTACCTGGTTGAGGAACAAAGTTATGCTATTTTTCCACAAAAAAGCGGCCCCTTAACGATTACCTCACCCGCATTTACCGCACTTATTTATGGTTTTGATCCGCAACACATCAAAACAAGTACCAAAGATATAACCCTGGATGTGCAGCCTATTCCCGCGCAATTTAGTGGGCAAACCTGGGTTCCTGCGAAACAAATTAAATTGAATGACGCTTATGAAAACCCAAGGCAAACCATAGACCAAGGCAGCACTTTAGTACGCACCATGACTCTAGAAGGGATTGGCATTCCCGCGCAATTGCTACCGAACCTTCATTTTGCAGACTCGGATGCCTTTAATGTCTACCCAGAGAAAGGAAAAGAAAGAAATCAAGTGAATCAAGGCGAGATCGTTAGCCGCTCAGAAATTAAGGTCACTTATTTATTTAATAAGATCGGTAAAGTAACCATCCCCGAGTTAAAACTTCCTTGGTTTAATACCGTAACAGGTAAAGAAGAGATTGCCGTTTTAGCGCCACGCACTCTTGAAGTCATACCCTCGAAAACGGGCCTATCCAATGCATTAAGCGCCAATCAGGGTAAGGCACTTACACCACAAACCAACCATGAAACCGAAGAAACCAGATCACTACCTACAGCAACTAATAATTGGGCCTGGATTGTTGCCGCCCTATTCGCGCTAGCCTGGTTACTTACTTTAGGCTTATGGGCTTGGCAAAAACGCAGCCGCGCTCCAGGAAAAGGAACCTATAAGCGCACCTTGCAAGCACTCCATGATGCGTGCCACCAAAATAACCCGCAGCGTTGCCGCGATAGCTTATTGAAATGGGCGAATTTACATTGGCCAGATGCGTCAATATTAAATTTGGCGGATTTAACGCGTCTCTCGACTGATATGCAATTTAAAAAACAGGTCCACATTTTATCACAAGTCTTATATCAAGAGAGTGAGAAGGCTTCGTGGCATGGGGATGAGCTGTGGCGGAGTGTCAGTAATCTCAAGCAGACTTACGCCACGCCTAAAAATAAAACCACGAGTTTGCCACCGATAAATCCGGCTTAAGAGCCCAATTACAATGCGCTAATGCGTATCGGTGTCAACTTAAGGAAAATCACGCGTTAAAAAGAGGCAAGGGCATGCCAGGTTTGGAGTTCTTCTCACAAGAACGTTATGATTTTATGCAACCGACATTAGAAGAGCTTATTAAATGTTCTACAGATGAAAACAAAAAGCTTTAGTGATAAGGGTCGCGCTACCTCGTGAAAGATTCCGGGACGTCCCAGTCCCCGAAATCGACTCGCCAACGCGCGAAGCTAAAGGCCCTGGACGTCCTGGTCCCCCTTGATTTTGAGTCCCCTTCGGGACTAAAAATCTGCGCTCCCCAATGACTGACGCCTTTTCGGATGCCTTATATTTTTCCTACGGAAAAACATCCGGCCCTAAGGCTACCAGGGACTACTCGCCCGCGCCTTCGGCTCTCCATGGCTCGCAGCGAATGAAGGGGAAAGACGTGAAACTTGCAGTAGGTAAATTATCCAATACTGGTGAAATTCCTTAAGTTACGCCTATACGCTAATACAGACTACGTTTTATTGTAAAAAAAGTGTATAATTGCTCATTTTGTTACACAATTAATGACCAGATTATGAATCTTGAAAAATTATATGATGTTATTGTCGTAGGTGGTGGCCATGCAGGCACAGAGGCAGCTCTAGCGGCAGCACGGATGGGGGCTCAAACCTTATTACTGACCCATAATATGGATTTATTGGGACAAATGTCTTGTAACCCCGCAATCGGAGGTATTGGTAAAGGGCATTTGGTGAAAGAAATTGATGCGCTCGATGGCGCCATGGCGAAGGCAGCGGACCGAGCCGGTATCCAATTTCGTACGTTAAATGCGTCCAAGGGACCTGCCGTACGTGCGACCCGTGCACAGGCAGACCGAGTTTTATATCGCCAGGCCATTCGCGAGCAATTGCAATTACAACCGAACCTAACTCTATTTCAACAAGCCGTTGATGATTTGGTTATTGAGGGTGGACGAGTCACTGGAGTAATAACGCAACTGGGTTACACCTTACGTGCACGTGCCATCGTGCTTACAGTTGGTACCTTTCTTGGTGGAAAAATCCACGTAGGGATGAGCCAAGCTGCAGGTGGCCGCGCTGGAGATCCTCCTGCGATTGCTTTGGCACACAGCTTACGTGCTCTGGATTTACCTGTGGGTCGTTTAAAAACAGGAACCCCGCCGCGCATTGACCGACGCTCTCTTGATTACAGTCAAATGACCGAGCAACCCGGTGATACCCCCCTGCCTGTATTTTCTTATATGGGTAGCGTCAGCGATCATCCAGAGCAGGTTTCTTGCCATATTACGCACACCACCGAAGCAACTCACGAAATTATTCGCAACAATTTGCATCAATCACCGATGTATGCTGGCGTCATTGAAGGTGTTGGCCCACGTTACTGCCCTTCAATTGAAGATAAGGTTGTACGTTTTGCAGATAAATTATCGCATCAGATTTTCGTTGAACCTGAAGGCTTAACTACCGAAGAAATTTACCCTAATGGCATTTCCACCAGTCTTCCTTTTGATGTGCAGGTGCAATTTGTACGTACCATTAAAGGTTTTGAGAATGCGCATATTACTCGCCCTGGTTATGCAATTGAATACGATTACTTTGACCCACGCGGCTTAACCTCATTTTTGCAAACCAAGCCCATTGCTAATTTATTCTTTGCCGGACAAATTAATGGTACTACAGGCTATGAAGAAGCAGCAGCGCAAGGCATCATCGCCGGGATGAACGCAGCCCTACTCGTACAGGAAAAAGAATTATGGTGCCCACGCCGTGATGAAGCGTACATCGGGGTGTTAATTGATGATTTAATTACCTGCGGAACGCAAGAACCCTATCGCATGTTTACTTCACGTGCAGAATATCGCTTACTCCTGCGTGAAGATAATGCCGATTTACGTTTAACAGCTAAAGGTCGAGAATTAGGCATGGTGAGCGATGCGCGTTGGCAGCATTTTTCAGCCAAACGCGAAGCCATCGAGTCAACACAAGCATTGTTACATAATTCTTGGGTACGTGTGGCTCATAACGACCTATTTAAAGAGATTCTTCAGAATCCGATGCAACATGATAATCGTGCGTCTGAATTTATTAAGCGTCCTGAAATTACGTATCAACATTTATTAATGCTTGAAGACCTCGGCCTACCAGAGCTACCTGCCGAAGTCAGTGAGCAAATAGAGATCCAAAATAAGTATGCCGGCTATATAGAAAGACAGCAGCAAGATATTGAAAAAATGCGCAAGCATGAACATACCGCTTTGCCTGAAGCACTTGATTACACCGAAGTAGTGGGATTATCAACGGAAGTTATTCAAAAATTATCGAAGATAAAACCAACTTCATTAGCACAGGCAGGCCGTATTTCTGGAGTAACTCCGGCAGCCTTATCCCTACTGCTCGTTCACTTAAAGAAACAACGGATTGAGGCATGAGCGAAGAATTAACAATAAAACATTTACTTGAACAAGGGCTGAAGCAATTTAACCTTGAGGCAATTAGCGCTCCATTATTGGATTATTTATTCTTACTTAAAAAGTGGAATTTAGCGTATAATTTGACCGCAGTCCGCGATCTGGAATCAATGGTCAACAAACATCTCTTAGATAGTCTGGCTATTGTGCCATGGGTACAAGGTAAACGCATCATCGATGTAGGCACAGGCCCGGGCTTACCTGGGATTCCATTGGCCATTGCGCTCCCAGAAAAAAGTTTTGTTTTACTAGACTCCAATGGGAAGAAAACACGCTTCCTTAACGAGGTAAAACGACAGCTTGATTTAAAGAATCTGGAAATTGTACAAATTCGCGTTGAAAACTACCACCCGACTCAAGGTTTTGATACAGTTATAAGTCGAGCGTTTAGCAGCCTTGCACAAATGATTCACTGGACAAAGCACCTCGTAGCCAACGATGGGATATGGTTGGCAATGAAAGGCCGTTATCCAGATGCCGAACTGCAAGAAATAGAGCAAAACTGCAAAGTAGAACACTATACTGTTGAAGGTGTTGAGGGTGAACGCTGCTGCGTGCTTATCGAAAACACAAAATCAAGGAACTAATATCATGGCGAAAGTCATAGCCATTGCCAATCAAAAAGGTGGTGTAGGCAAAACTACTACTGCCATTAATTTATCTGCCTCCCTGGCGGCAAATCGTCAACAGGTTTTGTTGATCGATTTAGATCCACAAGGAAATGCTACCATGGGCAGTGGTGTTGATAAAAACCAATTGGTTCATACCACTAATGACGTCTTGCTGCATGACTGTCTGGCCGAACAAGCCTGCCTGACAACCGCATGCGGCTATGATTTGATCCCAGGTAATGATGATTTAACCGTTGCTGAGGTCAGCCTCATGGAGCGTAATCATCGCGAGACTTTTCTCTATAAAGCCTTACAACCCTTACAAAGCAGTTATGATTATATACTCATTGACTGCCCTCCTGCATTGAATACATTAACCATTAATGCCTTCGTTGCAGCAGATTCAGTACTCATCCCCATGCAATGCGAATACTATGCATTAGAAGGTTTAGCGGCACTTTTATCGACCATTGAACAAGTTAAAGCCTCGGTGAATCCGCGTCTGCATCTCGAGGGAGTACTTCGAACCATGTATGATGCGCGTAATCGCCTGTGTTCCGACGTATCCAAACAACTAATAGAACATTTTCCCACCAAAATCTATCGAACCGTAGTCCCGCGCAATGTGCGACTGGCAGAAGCACCCAGTCACGGCATGCCAGCGTTACACTACGACAAAACATCACCAGGAGCCGCGGCCTATATGGTACTTGCTTCTGAGTTGATTAATAAACAGACCGTAACGGGATAATTGGGGTAATTTATGACAGTAAAACGTAGTGGTTTAGGGCGTAATCTATCCGCCTTGCTAAGCCAACCCAATGGCAGCCTTTTAAATGAAAAACCACCAGTTGATGGCCTTAAGCTAGCAGTAGATTGCTTGCAACCAGGAAAATATCAACCTCGTGGTGAAATGGAAGAAGCTGCTTTAACTGAATTAGCTGAATCGATTAAAAAACAAGGTCTTTTACAACCTCTGATCGTACGTGAACTCAGCGATGGCCACTATGAAATCATTGCAGGTGAGCGTCGTTGGCGTGCAAGTCAGCTTGCAGGATTAACGGAGGTTCCTGTTGTTTTAAAGCAAGTTGATGATGAGACCGCTATGGCTATTGCCTTGGTTGAAAATTTACAGCGCGAAGATTTGAATGCGATGGATCAAGCACGCGCGATGCACCGTCTTACTGATGAATTTTCACTGACTCATCAACAAGTTGCCGATCTGCTGTGTAAATCACGTACGGCAGTAAGCAATTATTTACGCCTATTAGCCTTGTCAACGGCTGTAAAAAAACTACTGGAGCATGGTGACATCGATATGGGGCACGCACGTGCCCTGCTCATGCTTGAAGAAGAGCAGCAAAATCAAGTGGCACAGCTAATTGTAGCGAAAAATCTATCTGTCCGTGAAACCGAAAAATTAGTAGAACGGATTAAAGCAGGCAAAGCAGCAACAGAAAGCACATCAAGTAATGAGCCAATCGCCTTTCATTATCAGGAACAAGTCAATAATTTAGCGCGACAATTGCAAACATCGATCAAGTTAAAACCTGGAAAATCAGGAAAGGGCTCGCTGGTTATTCAATATGATGGCGTGCACGATTTGCAGAAAATTATGGAGCAGTTATTAGGCTAGCTCCGTGACCAGAAAACACGTCATCCCCAGGATGACGTACAACCCCTTTTCTTATAAAAAAGACCGAATACTTATAGGTTCTTCTTCATGCTCCTCTCGTACTGCGGTACGAGTCTCATTCCTGTCAGGTACCGGTGGCTCCACTGTGGTTCTATTAGTCGCACTATTATTTGCTGATTGAGCTATTGCCGCGGAGTCGTCGCTATTCAATGTAATGTTGTTCGCCATTCGCGAGTAACTATCCTCAGTTATCGGATCCCTCGTTTCATCAACAAAACGATGGCCCATATCGGTTTGAACTCGCTCATCGGTACTATACGTAAAAAGAGAGGTAACGAAACGAATTAAGCGATTAACCGTATTCTTAAGACCTTGCCAAAGGTTTGCCAAAAACTGGCGTAGGCTAAACGTTGATGGTTCCATAGATACATCTTCAGGCTGTTTCTGGATAGTGATTTGCTCATCCACAGGAACAGTGTTATTCTGTAAAGACTTAAGGAGCTGCTTAATCAAATCTATATTATTAAACGCGTGCAAATCCCCACTTAAAATCGTTTTTTCAGGGACGTGATGTAAATTAACGAGCGCATAGCACACTTCAGCAAGATTCGCTTTATCTGGATATTGCTCAAGAAAGGGAAGATAGGTATCTAATAAACCATTTTCATGTAATTTAATTAATGCACCACTTACCCAAGAATACGTGTGTTTAGAACACCCTCTGATAACTTGTTCGCATTTGTCGAGAATAGTGTATTGATATAAATTGTTCACTGCTCGCATAACATCCTCCGCCCCTACATATTGGCAACAATGTACTATTTTACCCAGCACATAAGCGTTAAGATCATTAGAAGGTAGTTTTACCAAATGATAGCGCTCATCATCACCCGTGCCTCTAATCGAGGCATCAGGAATAATATCTATAGGATTAGGTTTATATTCCAGTGCCCTATTAAAACCATCTTCTGGAAGCTCGTACTGTTGCCATAGTTCAGCAAGTTCAGGATTCTCTTTAAACCGCGCATATTTTATTTGCGCCACTGCTTTTTTTATTTCTTCAAAGGTTTTCGGTGTGTACCCTAGCATATTTTGAATCGCGGTGGCATACTCAAATAATTTTGTCGCCTGTGGTCCGTTCACCATGATGCTCACCCGCCAGGTAGGCAAATGTAAGTTATCGGCACAAACTGGCAAGCTAAAATCCACGAGTTCATCTAAGTTATTTTTTTTATCTTTAAAATTAAAATTTTTAACATAGCGTGTAAGAGCATCCATAGAGGTTTTTAAATCGTTCCTACCAAAGAGTACAAGCAATTTATATGCTTGCTCATAAGCTTTGCCCATCTTGCTTATCATAGAGGTTAACTAGCTCTATAAATTGCTGCTCACAATCTCCAGTGTGCTTGCTATTTTTTTTGAAATACTTAAATTGCTGGTTTAACTTGTTGAATTGTTCCTTTATGACTTCGCTGGCTGTTTTCATAGTGTAATTCTCTATTAGCTATCACTATGCAGTGAAGCGTCTATGGGCAAACTGTAACTGAACAATTTTGTTCTTTGATTATACATAAAGATATTTATAAGCTCAACTTGATTTCATAAAAAACTTCGAAGGAACTAATTAAAATCCAATAAATTTGGCAAGAAAAAATCCATACACCCCTTATTTGAACTAGACTATACATATAAGTTGTGATCATTTTGTTTCACACAAAATCATGGAGATTGATGTGTTGATTCAGCCTGTAGATCCCGTTTTTATAGTGATAAAATTGAATCAGGAAGATTATATGGGGCAAATGCTCAGCCTGTCTGATCGTGAATTAGAGTTAAAATGCAGCCATTATTTTGAGAAAAAAACTCTGGTTTCATTTCAGGGCAAATATTTCCGTGGACATGCACGTATTCAAGGAATTACCCATGCTAAACTCCATTTCATTTATCAAATGAACATTGAAGAGATTCAATTCCAGCCTGGTCTATTAATTAATACACGCTTGTAGAGTAAATTCCCCGTCTTGATTCATTAATCCTTTAAAACAGGTTAAAGTTAAGCTTTATAGTCTTTAAATGCGTAAGAACAGTAATCAATGAATAGATGAGAAACAAACCAATCCCATTAGCTGGCTGAAAAGCTTACTGCCACTTAGCCTTGGTGGTTTTAGTATCAGCATGACGGAGTATTTAATGATGGGAGTTTAGTATGTGTGCTCATAAAAAACAATTAGGTTTTATGAGCACCAAATATCAACCATTTACAACCAATAAACAAAGATAAAAAGGAATAACCAAACTACGTCAACAAAGTGCCAGTACCAAGCCACGCCTTCGAATGCGAAGTGGCGTTCTGGCGTAAAATGACCGCGTTTGCAACGTACAGTAATTACGATCAGCATGATGGTACCCAAAGTCACGTGCAGACCATGGAAACCCGTTAGCATAAAGAACGTGGTTCCATAAATACCTGAGGCTAACGTTAGATTCAAGTGCGTATAGGCTTCATAATACTCATATGCCTGAAAGGTCAAGAATAGAACACCTAGGGCGATCGTTAAGCACATGCCCCATAATAATTGCTTACGTTTGTTTAGTTTTAAAGCCCAATGCGCCCAAGTAATAGTGACACCCGAGGTTAAAAGAATCAGCGTGTTAATTGCTGCTAAACCCCATGCCCCCATTGCTTCATGAGCACCGGTAAATACTTGATTATCCGGGTTATTCAACAATGGCCAAGCCGCTGAGAAATCAGGCCATATGGTATAATTAGTGATGGGATGTATTTCCCCGCCAAGTAGTGGAACAATCCACATACGCGCGTAAAATAAGGCACCAAAAAATGCCCCGAAAAAACACACTTCCGAGAAAATAAACCAGCACATACCCCAACGATAGGATTTATCAACCTGCAGGTCATAAACACCTTTGTTATTTTCATAAATAACTTGACCAAACCAACCAAACAGCATACTGACAATAAGTGCCAGCCCTAAGGTAAAGATGTATGGTCCATACCAGTCATGATGAAGCCAAGACGCTGCACCCACCAAAAAGGTGGTTAATCCGCATGATCCAACCAAAGGCCAGTGACTGGGCTTGGGGACATAATAAGTACCGTGTGCTCCCATTCTATCTACGTCTCCTGTATCAATAATTTGTTATAACTGGTGTGCATTTCAATAGTACAACACTGCTTAGTTCGTCATTGCAAGCCTTAGTGCCCCCTCCCCAGAACTGATGCATCATTAACAGTCGGTACTGGGGGGCTTCACTTCGTCCGCACTAACGGCCATTTTTTATTTTTATTCCCGTGAATACTTATTCTCTATCAGTCACATCAAATAAAGTATATGACAACGTCACCGTATTTATCTTTTCGGGTAAATCTATATCCAAGTGAAATAACAAAGGCATATTCATTGCCTCATGTCCATTCAAAGTCTGTCTAGCAAAGCAAAAACACTCGGTTTTTTTCAAATATTTCGCCGCAATCCCCGGTGTTACACTCGGTATTGCCTGCACGGTCATTGGATGATCCGTTTTGTTTTCCGCATAAAAATCCAGCCTGGCAATTTCCCCTGGATGCACTTTTATTTTCCGTGTCTTGGGATAAAAGGCCCAAGGAACGGCACTATTATTAGTTGCGACGAACTCAACTAAAACTTCTCGATCTTTAGAAATTTTAGCCGTTGCCGCATCATAAGCTACTGCTTCTGATTTGATTTTGCCATTGATCCCTAGGGTCTGGCATAGGCTGTTGTATATAGGCACCAGCGCAAAACCAAACGCAAACATGCCTAATACAACACCGGTTAAAATCATCAGTAACTTACGGTGATTACGTTCATTACTCATGCAACATTTACTCTAAAAAACTATACATTCAACTGAGGCGGAGTTGTAAATGTATGGTATGGTGGCGGTGAAGGTAAGGTCCACTCTAAGCCTTGTGCTCCTTCCCAAACTTGAGAAGTCGCCAGATCCTTCTTAGTGCCTTTCTTTCTTACTGTTGCAATAATGTTGTATAAAAACAGTAATTGCGAAAATCCAAAAATAAAGGCGCCAACAGTTGCCATCATATTAAAGTTGGTGAACTGTAGTGCATAGTCAGGAATTCGACGTGGCATACCCGCTAAACCTAAGAAGTGCATCGGGAAGAATGCCAAGTTAACTGAAATTACTGACAACCAGAAGTGCCATTTACCAAGACACTCGTTGTACATATGACCAGTCCACTTCGGCAACCAATAATAAGTTGCGGCAACCAGAGAAAAGACAGCCCCAGGTACAAGTACGTAGTGGAAATGCGCAACAACGAAATAGCTGTCCTGATATTGGTAATCCGCAGGCACTAATGCCAACATTAAGCCAGTAAATCCACCAACGGTGAACAAGAACACAAATGCTAAGGCAAACAACATTGGCGTTTCAAAAGTCATCGCCCCTTTAAACATGGTACTTACCCAGTTAAATACTTTAATACCAGTCGGTACCGCAATTAACATAGTGGTATACATGAAAAATAGTTCTGCCCCCAATGGAATACCGGAGGTAAACATATGGTGCGCCCAAACAATAAACGACAGTATGGCAATACTTACAGTCGCATAAACCATGAAATGGTAACCAAATAATGGCTTACGACTGAAGGTAGGAATAATTTCAGAAATAACGCCAAAAGCAGGTAAAATCAATACATAGACTTCAGGATGTCCAAAGAACCAGAAAACGTGCTGGAATAAGATAGGATCCCCTCCTCCGGCTGCCTCAAAGAAGCTGGTACCGAAGTGACGATCCGCCAACATCATGGTTACCGCACCTGCCAATACAGGCATAATCGCGATTAATAAGAATGCGGTTATCAACCAAGTCCATGCGAACATGGGCATTTTCATCATTGTCATGCCTGGAGCACGTAAGTTTAAGATGGTTGCAATAATATTAATCGAACCCATAATCGATGATAGACCCATCATATGAATGGAGAAAATCATAAAGTCGGTGCTTGGTGGAGCATATTTAGTGGATAAAGGTGCATACATGGTCCAACCGAAGTTAGGTCCACCGCCGCTATGAAACATGGTAGAAAACAACAAGGCAAACGCAAAAGGTAAAATCCAGAAGCTCCAGTTGTTCAAGCGTGGTAAAGCCATATCTGGCGCACCAATCATCATCGGGATTTGCCAGTTTGCCATTCCGGTAAATGCCGGCATCACCACACCAAATAACATGACTAACCCATGTAAGGTCGTCATTTGGTTAAAGAAGTTTGGATCAACAAAACGGTGGCCAGGCTGAAATAGCTCCGCACGAATGATTAAAGCCATAGCTCCGGCAGCAAAAAAGCTGAATAAAGCTAACCACAGATAAAGAGTACCAATATCTTTATGGTTGGTTGTAAAAAGCCAGCGCTTTATAAATCCCAAAACACCTTTACCCTGCTCAGGGCCATGATCATCGTGATGATCATTGTCATGCGCTATTGTATAACTCATTTTAAACCTCCAGCGTTAACTTTATTCACCATGGTTGGTTGTTTATTCGCATTCTGCCGCTCTGCAGCCACATCTGCAGGTTGGATAAGATCGTTTGTGTTATTAGCCCAAGCATTACGCTCGTAGGTTGCTATCGCCGCAACTTCATCATCACTTAATTGATCTTTATAGGCTTGCATTGCAGAACCTGGTATACCATTTAAGATAATATCAATGTGACGCGAAATAGGATTACCTACTGCAACTGAACTGCCTTTAAGTGCTGGATACATTGGCGGTAGGCCTTTTCCATCTTCACGATGGCAGGCAGCGCATAGCTGGTCGTACTTATGTTTTCCTAAAGTCATGAGTTCATTACGTTGCATTGTTTTTTGAGCAGTTGGTTGCGCCTCTGCGCTTGCGTACTTGTCTTGCTTTAAGGTTTGCGCAGCAACCCACTTATCAAAGTCTGCTTGACTTACAGCGTCAACAACAATTGGCATAAAGCCATGGTTAATACCGCAAAGCTCCGCACATTGACCACGATACACACCTGGCTTTTCAATGGTTGCCCATGCTTCATACATAAATCCAGGGATTGCATCGCGTTTAATTCCCAATTCAGGAACCCACCAGGAATGGATTACATCATTTGAGGTAACCAAGAAACGAATTTTTTTATTTACAGGCACAACTAAGGGTTTATCTACTTCTAAAAGATACCACTCACTTTTAGCTTGTTTGTTCTGGATTTGCGATAAAGGAGTAGATAAGGTACTGAAGTAACTAATGCCTTGATCTAAATACTCATATTGCCAGCGCCATTGATAACCAACAATTTTCACGGTGAGTTCTGATTGTTTGGTGTCATCCATACGAATTAAAACTTGAGTAGCGGGAACCGCTAATCCTACAAGAATTAGAAAAGGAATAATCGACCAAATAAGCTCTAATCGTGGATTATCATGGAATGAAGCAGCCTTATAACCCTTGGATTTTCGGTGATGAATTAAGGAATAGATCATCACACCAAAGACCACAACCCCGATAATGGCACAAACCGCCATACACACCATATGCAGGTTGTAAACATCCCGACTAATAGGGGTCACACCCTGACTCATATTTAACTGCCAATTGTTTGCAGCATCGGCGGCAAAAACTGGCTGACCAACTATCAATGCCGCAAGCATTGCTATTAATCTACAGATAGGTAACCTGTTTAACATCCCAATTCCTCATCTTATCAAGAAGCCAAGCAAGCCTGGCGATTTAATACCTACTTCGGTAAGTACTTACTGCGATTAAGTTAATGGCGTCAACTTATGACCTAGCCTGGATGCCAAGCCAGGTCGTCAGTAAGCCCCTTTTAAGGCTTCACGTCTACCACAATGAATAATTACCTTCAGTTTTAGATTTACTGATCATGTACTTAATGGCTTCGATTACTTCACCACCAGAACATTGTTTGCAACCACCATTTTTAGGATGATTTTTCCCATTCACGGTATTTCCAATCAATACGTCCATATTTTTAGCAATCAATGGCTTCCACGCTTCTTTATCGCCAATTTTAGGAGCTCCATCCTTGCCTTCGTTATGGCAAGTAGCGCAGTTTTCATTGTAAATATCCTTACCATTAGCAGGATATTTCGCAGCGCCCCCAGATTTGAGATCAGCTAATTCGGCACGGGTCAGTGATTCATTAAGAATATAATCCACTGCAGAAATAACATCATTATCCGAACAGGTAACGCAAGCACCTTTAACTGGCATGGAGTTATATCCATGAATTGCACGACGATACAAGCCTGTTAAGCCACTGAGCTTCAAGCGTGAATACCAGTTCACAGCATCACCGAGAAGCGGCGCGCTCATTTCTCCATTCTGGTGACAAATCACGCAGGCGGTGAAATACACTTTCTTACCGCGATCCAGGGTTGGAGCAGCGTTAGAGGGTGGTACACCTAAGGGGTCTTTCGTGTCTACGGTTTTAAGGTAGGTCGCAACCGCCATTAAATCAGCATCAGTCAGATACATCATACTGTTATGATTGACTTCAGCCATCGGGCCTGCAACTGGGCCAGCATTGTTAATTAACTGATTCTTTTTGAATACATCAACCACTTCTTCATGGCTGGCTGATTCCAAACCGAATTTAGTAATATTAGGAGCCCAGAAACCATCAATGAATGCACCAGTTAAATAATATTTATTCTTAGGGGCACCGAATGGATTCAATGGTGTATGACACATGCTGCAGTGGCCTAGGCCATCAACAATGTATCTACCTCGGTTCCATTCAGAAGACTGAGTTTTATCGTAGTCAAACTCACGAGTTTCAGGATAGAAGAACAATAAGTTCCATCCCCACAAACTAAGACGAGCACCGGGAACATTAAAAGGAAATGGTAATGACTTATTTTTTTGACTCACTGCAGGTATGTTCATGAAATATGCATACAATGCACGAGCATCTTCCTCAGTAACTAAAGAAAAATAGTAGTATGGGAATACAGGGAAGAAATTATCACCATCAGGGTTATGTCCGTCTTTCAACGCACGAATAAAATCCTGTTCGGTCCACTTACCGATACCCGTTTCTTTATCTGGGGTGATGTTAGGACTATAGAACGTTCCAAAAGGGGTTTCTATAGGCAAGCCACCGGCGTATGCAGGAGTCCCTGCGTGCACATCAGTATGGCAAGAAATACAGTCGCCCATTTTAGAAAGATATTCCCCTTTCTTAATTAATTCTTGTTGCGCACCTTCAGCTGGGGCAGTAGGTGGATAAGCAGGGTAATAACCATCAATAACCGATAACTTCTGCGAAGTAGTCGCAGGTGCAGTTTCAGCTTGTAATAATTGCCCCATCATGCCTAACACTGCTGCGGTTGCAGCAATAGTTAGCTTTCTTAGTAACAAAGAGCCCACGCTCCCTCCTATTTGTTCTTATTTTGCACGCTTCTCATAAGGAGATAGAATAACCGATGCATTTTATACTCTACAACGGATAAGTTGCAATGTTATAATCGCGATCTTCTTAGTTTATTTAATTTGTTTTACTATGTTTGTTTATCTAAATGGCCTGCTTTTGGGCTTATCTCTAATCATTGCCTTGGGTCCACAGAACGTTTTTCTAATCAAACAAGGTGTTCGTAAAAATCACGCCCTACTTTCAGCGACAATTTGTTTTGTTTGCGACTTAATCCTAATCTGCGCCAGCATCACTGGATTGCATGAGTTGCTTGCGATACGTCCGATGCTGCAAGTTTGGATGATGTTCTTTGGCTGTGCGTTCTTACTATTTTACGCATTGAAAGCGCTAAAAAATGCTTTTATTGAACAAGAGAGGACAACTGAACATACGCTGCAACCACATAACAAAAGCCAAATCATCCTCCTGGCATTAGGCTTTAGCTTACTCAATCCCCATGCAATTATCGACTCGCTAGTCATAATTGGTGGCGGCAGCAGTGAATATCCTGACCAACAGCTCTATTTCTTAATGGGGGTAATTACTTCAAGTTTCATCTGGTTTAGCTCATTGACTTTTACAGCCCGATATTTTTCCGATGTTTTAGCACGCGATGCGGTATGGAAAAGAATTGAATTAATTAGTGGTTTGTTGATGGTGACCATTGGAATTAAATTAGGTGCTGATGGGATGAATCTGGTTTTGGAATTATTAGAACGACATTAAATTAGAAAGGGCCAATCAGTGTGTCGCCAATTGACCCAGTGGAATGACACATAGCAAGTCCAACCTCGCAGAGTGAATATCTCATAAGCACCGATTAGTGTCAACTTATTTACCAAAAACAATGTAACTATTTGTGATATTCCTCTGCAAGCAAGCATTGTTGTTCTGATTTTATTCCGTTACACTCGATCTTTTCATAGCGATATTAATCATCATGTTTTACGGCGACACCATTCAAGAAACCCGACAAATGTTTTTTAACAGTTGGGAAAAGTATCAGCAGAAAAAACCTTTAACCCCTTTAGAAAATGAAATTGTACAAGTCATATTGGCGCATCCTGAATATCATAAAACCATTGAAAATCAGAATAAGTTTCAACAGCAATCTTATTATCCAGAGCTTGGAGAAACGAATCCCTTTTTACATATGGGATTGCATCTGGGGATTCGCGAACAAATAACGACGGATCGTCCAACGGGAATCAATGCGATTTATCAGCTTTTATTGAAAAAATATACGGATCCATTGGCTGTTGAGCATTTAATGATGGAGCAATTGGCTGAGTGCTTGTGGCGTTCGCAAAAAAATAATTTACCACCGGATGAGCTGGGTTATTTGGCGACTCTGTCTGCTTTATAATAGTGAGTTCACAGCCGTCATTACCCCTGGATTTCACTGCGGTTTGTAAAGGAGTTTTTGCTCCGAACAAAAATCCAGGATACTCCGGCCATACCACAATATGGTTACTATGCAGATCCCCGGGGACTAGATTCGCCATTAATGTCGCAACGTACCGCAGCCATATTCTGTGATTTTTACAGCTCCCTAATTTTTGGGGATTAGCCCGCCCCCCTTTGTTTTAATTCAATGTCTTGCTCACTCCATGAGTTGTCTTCTCCCAATGGCTGGGATTAAACAGCAATTGGTATAAAGCCCGGTAAGAGGCAATAGACATCATAAGCCAATACAGTGGAGAGGTCAGTGCGCATAAAATAAAGCGTACATTTTTAGGGTCTTTTTTCATCACCGCAAACATATTCAGCATAATCATCAATACCGCGCCTATGAAGAAATTAATACGCGCATAAAGCATGGTATTTCCTGGGAATAAAAAAGAGAGGTCGCTGAAAAAACTCATGAAAAAAACTATCCACAGCAGTATATTGGCAAGATTCGTTAAGATGGTGCCCCCAATGAACAAATGAAAACCAATAAACCCGCGAATGCCCAGCGAGCGAAATAATTGCAATGGCCTATGCATATGTACCAGATAGGTTTGCATGTATCCTTTAATCCATCGAGTTCTTTGTTTGATCCAACTGTAGCCATGGCAGGTTGCTTCTTCATAAGTAGTCGATGGAGCGACC
Source organism: Legionella sp. (assembly GCF_965140895.1). Taxonomy (GTDB): domain Bacteria; phylum Pseudomonadota; class Gammaproteobacteria; order Legionellales; family Legionellaceae; genus Legionella. The sequence continues at coordinate 97,063 of NZ_CBCSKT010000004.1, forward strand.
GAGCTATGATATCCCAATCGTGTCAGGCGCACGCCCAGATCCGCGTCTTCAGCCACATTAAAGGGATCCCATGCATTCACTATGCGCAGGAAATCCGTTCTAAAATGATTGCTGGTGCCACCGAGAGGTATAGGTGTCCTCAAATATTCTAAACCAGGAAGTAACAGATCAAACCAATAAATGTATTCAATTGCAAAAACGGTGGTGAGCCAATTATCATTGGCATTATAAAAATTTAGGCGGCACTGCACACAGGCCAATTTATCATTTCCCTTGGCAAATTCATTTAATACAATTTTGAGTTGTCGCGGATCGGGCCTATCTTCTGCATCATATAAGGTCAAATATTTACCCCGAGCAAATTGCAGCCCATAATTACAAGCCTTCGCTTTGGTTCGTGGCTCTGATGCCGGCACATAAACAAAATTAATGTACCGCGGTAACTGAAAGCTTTTTAATACGTTAATGGTAACGTCATCATCCTGTTCCAATAAAATTTTAATATCCAATTTATGTTTGGGGTAATCCAGTTTCTCAAGATTGATACATAAATTTCGCAAGGTGATCTCGTTCTCTTTATATAAGGGAACCAGAACGGTATAAATAGGTAACGCCTCCTCGGCACCAGTAACCACTTCGGGCAACTTCACATGTGAATGAATGCTGGCAGCAATTAACGATAAGGTAAATTTATAGATAAGAATGCCGACAATCGACACCATAAAAAAGCAATTCAATGCCAAAAAAAACTGTTTTGGCTCCTGAGCCGCCCAAGCAACTAACACAATAAGCCCGAAGAAAAGGAAAAGACGCTGCCAAGTGGAAATCGTACGTTTCGAGCTAAGGTGATAAGTGGCTGAGGCCAGTTGCTCAATAGCGGTTGTCAGGTAGGCGTGTTTGTAACGTCTTTGCAGAACTTCCAACACATCGTACTTGGAGGTCCCTAAAATAGTGGTGTTCGCCCCCCAATGTGCTTTAATTGACACAAAGTTTTCTTCGGTTAAATCCGAAGTTGCCACAGTATAACATTTATTGGCATAGCTTACTGGAATGGCCTCATGCTCTAAATAAAAATCTTTCTCGGCCTCAGTCAGTAAGTTGTCATCAATGGGATATTTTAAAAGTTGCACAAAGAGCAGTTTGAAATGAGCAGAAAGCGAGCGGTAATAATCTTGCGCCTTCATTGGTGTTGTTGCCAGCAGAATATCGCCCAGCTTACCACCTTTGAGTTTCTGTTCTGCTAGTGCGTGCTGCAATTCTTCTTCAGTAATTAGCCCCTGACTGATAAGGTATTCGCCGAGTTTCACATACTATCCTTAGAGATAAAGCCAGAGTGCCGCAAATGGCCCAATACCCTCACCTACATTTTGTCCGTAAACGTCTTGTGTTAACCCCAACTGCAGACCAATCTTTTTAGTTGGCCAATACACAATACTCGGTGCGATCGTAAGTAAATTATAGGAACCCTTTTCGGGAGTTGCCAAGCCAATGGTGTTCCAGTTTTGAATAAACAGCCAAAAGCGATCGTCGAAGAACTTTAAGCCCCCCTCAAAAATTACTTGGGCCTGATCTCCAGGACCATAGCGTTGGAGCACTCCCACCGAGGCATCAAAAAACCAGTTCATTTTTTTATTCTTTGAGGAACCACCCGTACCGATGAGCAGAGCCTCTCCGGTATTTAAACGACCATTTTGCGGTGGAATATTGAGATGAGCACCATGCCCTAAAGCATCCACAAGCAGCTGGGTAGATACAACAACCGAATCCCCTTTCCAGAGTAAAAATCGTCCTAAAAGTAAATTATCACTGCCGCCTCCTTGAGTACCATTAGCTTGTGTGTGGCTTTGCAATCCAGAAAAATATCCGCCAAAGGTGAATTTATCCGTAACACCGTATTCAAAATAATCACTGCCATAGCCTTTTTTGTAAATCGGGCTAGAGCGCAAATGACCTCCAGTCGTCCAATAGTTGGTGCTTTGATAATATTGTCCCGTGGCAATATTAAGAAATTCCCCCTTACCACGAACCCAGGCACCGGCATGGGCGTTTTGATACGTAAAGAAGCTCAATAAGAGACACATCAATAACTGCTTTTTAACCATCTACTTTGTTAGTCCTATCCATCGTTCCATTTAATGGCTAAAGAATACATTGATTTTTTTAAATAAAATAGCTCATTGATAACACTTCTTTTTTATAATCCAGGCTCTATCTGGACGATGAATTACACCGACAAGCAATTAATCACAACGAATTTATTCTTGGCAACACTGGGTATCTTGCTTAAGATCAGTTAACATGTAGCCTTTCTTAATAAACCCACCCTATTTATGAGCGATCAAAAGAAAACGACACATTTCGGCTATACCTCGGTAGGCTGGGATGACAAAGAAAAGAAAGTCGCTGAAGTTTTCCATTCGGTAGCGAAGAACTACGACGTGATGAATGATCTGATGTCCTTAGGCATCCATCATTTATGGAAACGCTATACCATAGAATTAAGCCATGTGCGTCCAGGGCAAGTAGTGCTCGATTTAGCCGGAGGTAGCGGTGATCTTACTCGCTTATTATGCAAAAAAGTTGGCGATGCCGGCCGCGTTGTTTTGGCAGACATTAACTCGGCTATGCTCAATGTAGGGCGCGATCGCTTACTTGATGAAGGCCTATACAAAAACATCGATTTTGTCCAAGCCAATGCTCAATGCCTGCCGTTTGTAGACAATAATTTCCATTGCATTACCATGGGTTTTGGCCTGCGCAACGTAACCGATAAAGACGAAGCCCTGCGCTCCATGTTTCGCGTTTGCAAGCCAGGTGGAAAGGTGATGATTTTAGAGTTTTCTACACCGACCTTTCCGGGCTTAAAGCCTGTTTACGACTGGTATTCATTTAATGTCTTACCGAAAATAGGGAAACTCTTTGCGCAAGATGAAGCGAGTTACCAATATCTTGCAGAATCAATTCGCATGCACCCTAATCAGCAAACATTGAAAAAGATGATTGAAGATGCCGGATTTGAAGATTGTACCTATCATAATCTAAGCGGTGGAATCGTGGCCTTACACATTGCTTATAAGTATTGAGTTGATTATGTTAAAAAAATATTCATTAAAAGCCTTACAAAAAGCAATAAATACAGCCATCTTATTAGATGAGCAGATGCCCCTCAAACTACAGGAATTAAATGGCAAAACACTGGAAATGATTATTGCGCCATTAAATGTCCGTTTTTTTATTCAGTTTAACCAAGGTACTGTCGAATTATTAGATCATTCTGAGGACGAAGCAGATACGGTAATTCATAGCAGTCCTCTTGGTTTAATTCGTCTTAGCCTCTTACCGGCCTCCAAAGCCCGCTCCCTATTTAACGATAAAATTCGCATGTCCGGTAATATGGAGCTGGGACAGCAAGTTAAAAAATTATTTGATGAAATGGATATCGATTGGGAAGGTCATTTAGCTCATTTTACCGGCGATGTTGTTGCCCATCAGCTTGGTTCTTTTATGCGTAAAGGCTTATCCTTTACCAAACGGATTGATGAATCAATGCGTCAGAATATGTCGGAATACCTCCAAGAGGAATTACGCATTCTGCCTTCCCAAAATGAATTGGAAGACTTCTATAAGGAAGTCGATGAATTGTCGTTGAGCGTAGAACGCTTACAAGCCCATGTAAATCATTTAATAAGTCGCCATGAAATCGATTAAACAACTCTTTCGTATACTGCACATCAATTACATCTTAGCCAAAAATGGACTCGATAATGTCGTGGTCTCGCTAAGACTTTTTGCTCCGTTTCGCTTTATCGTTTATTTAAATCCATGGAATTGGTTTCGTAAAGAGCATCTAACCCATGGCCAGGCCTTGCGTAAATCATTGGAAGAGCTAGGTCCCATTTTTATTAAATTTGGCCAAGCCTTGTCTACGCGCCCAGACATTTTACCCCCGGAAATCGCACTGGAACTAACTAAGCTGCAAGACAGCGTTCCCCCCTTTCCCAGTGAAAAAGCCATGCAAATCATTGAACAAGCTTACGGCCAATCACCCTATGATGTCTTTGCACAATTTGATCCGGAAGCGCTAGCCTCAGCCTCCATGGCCCAAGTACATGCTGCAACCCTAAGTACGGGTCAAGAGGTCATTGTTAAAGTGCTACGACCGAATATGCGGCGGTTAATTGAGAGTGATTTAAGCATTATGCACACGATCGCCAAGTGGGCGGATCGCTATTGGCCAGAAAGCCGACGTTTGAAACCGCGAGAAATCGTTAAAGAATTTGAACATACCCTGCTTGATGAACTCGATTTATCCCGAGAAGCAGCTAATGCGGCACAATTACGGCGTAACTTTGAAGGTTCCCACATTTTGTATATCCCGGAAATCTATTGGGATTATACCCGCAATAATGTCTTGGTTATGGAACGTATTCGCGGCATTCCGGTTTCCGATTTAAGTACCCTGAAAGCTCAAGGTGTGGATGTAAAAAAACTCGCCGAGCGCGGTGTAGAAATCTTTTTTACCCAAGTGTTCCGCGATTGTTTTTTCCATGCAGACATGCACCCAGGTAATATTTTCGTCTCTCATGAGCATCCTAAAGACCCGCAATATATTTGCATCGATTTTGGGATCATGGGTACCCTAAATGATAACGACAAACGCTATCTTGCAGAAAACTTGCTCGCCTTCTTTAATCGAGATTACCGACGTGTTGCACAATTGCACGTTGAATCAGGATGGGTAGCTCGCGACACCCGCGTGGATGAATTTGAAAGTGCTATTCGTACGGTATGTGAACCCATATTTGAGCGTTCATTAAAGGATATTTCCTTTGCGCAAGTAGTATTG
>NZ_CBCSKT010000004.1:101918-102578 GCF_965140895.1 Legionella sp.
AGTATTGCGCCTATTCCAAGTGGCCCGACGCTTCCAAATGGAGGTACAACCCCAATTGGTATTATTGCAAAAAACCTTGCTCGCTATTGAAGGTTTAGGCCGCCAACTCTATCCAGAACTGGATCTTTGGACGACGGCTAAACCATTCCTGGAACAGTGGGTAAAAGATCAGATTGGTCCCAAAGCCTTTCTCCGACAATTGAAACAAAACTTGCCATTCTTTGCTGAGCAATTACCACATATGCCGCGCCTAATTTTTGATGTTCTCGAACTGAAAAAAGAACAGCTCCTTGCCAAAAAGGAAATGACTAGCTCCAGGCAAGAGAAAGCCGCATCTCCACTTAGCGGAGGTAACATTGCCCTCGGTGCAAGCATAGCTTTTTTCTTAGTTGGCCTGTTGGATTACCTTCATCTGCTTAATCACAAACAACTTCCTGCCATCGCCTTAGGTGGTTTTGTGGTTACTGGATTGCTGGCTCTATTTAACCGTAACATGAGGAATTGACATGGGATTCAGTGGTATTAGCCCCCTTTCATTACTATTAATATTAATCATTATCATTGCCCTGTTTGGCACTTCCAAATTAAAATCCCATGCAGCCGTTTCAATCTGGAGCCAACGCCACATTTCTTGCGCCCTGGTTCTTTAACATTACCCCA
>NZ_CBCSKT010000005.1:0-8293 GCF_965140895.1 Legionella sp.
AGGAAAAGATTTAGTCTTATCGGCAAAATTAGATACCGGAGCTAAATCAGCATCATTAAATGCAACCAATATTACGGAAATAAACGTAAAAGGGGTACCTTACTTGCGCTTTACAGTACCGACAAAAACTGGGGAATACCTTTTTGAAGGGGAGTATAAGGGCCGCGTAAAAATTAAAGTTCGTGCCGGTGAAAATGACGGTTTATTACCCCATGCCCCCATTAAACGCCCTGTAGTTTTACTTGCAATCCAACTTGGAGATCAAGTTAAAACGATTAAAGTTAATTTAACCAACCGCAAACGATTTAATTATCCTTTATTATTGGGTAGAGATGCCATTATTGCATTTAATGGTGCAATAGATCCTGCCTTGACTTTTACCGTTAAAACCCAGAGCAGTAAGAAATAATGAAAAACAATACGCGTCACGTTTATGGTCTTATCCTCACGTTATTTATTTTAGGAACGGGAATCTTTTTGTATCGGCATCTCGTACTGGACGTGCCGTTAACGGATACCGAAACCGTCAATAGTTGGATGGTAGAATCCAACTTGCGCTTTGTTGCAGACCCCAGCACGCCCATTAAAGCCAGTTTCAATATCCCTTACTTACCCCCACACTTCGCGATTCTCGATGAATATTTTGTTTCACGAAACTACGGAGTAACCACAAACCTCAATGGCGATAACCGAGAAACAGTTTGGTCCATACGACGCGCTCATGGCGCTCAGTCCTTGTATTATCGAGCCATCTTCCGGCAAACAGATGCTAATGAATCACCATTAGGCGCTCCAACCGCAATCAAGTCACAACCATTGAATGAACGTCAAAAATCGGCCGTTGAAACCATTACCAATCAGGTGAGACAAAGCTCTGCTGATATTAAGACCTTTGCGCAAAGCACGGTTAAAGAACTGAATAAACAAGATGGAAATGCCAAGCTATTGGTTGACAATGAATTCACTGATGAACAAATCGTTGACGCAGCCATCTTGATTTTGAACCAATCGAAAATCTCAGCCATGCCGGTAAAAGGTATTTACTTAGCCCAGCAGAATAAAGCCGAGCTGAAATTCTTTTTAGCGGTATTTAATGGTAAAAACTGGATTTACATTAATCCGAAAACCGGTGGTGCGGGCTTACCTAAAGACTTTTTGATCTGGCAATACGGCAATGAGCCCGTATATGACGTTACTGGTGGTAAAAAACCATTATTTAACATTACGGTATCGCCTACCCCTATAAATGCCTTAAGCATTGCCAAATCACGTGGATTGCAGTCAGACTCCCAACTGTTACGTTTTTCACTGCTGCAACTTCCGGTAAATGTACAAGCGATTTATAAAATTTTGCTTACTGTGCCAATTGGTGCCTTTATTATTTTAATTCTGCGTAATTTTATCGGCATAAAAACCTTTGGTACGTTCATGCCGGTATTAATTGCCTTGGCATTTAGAGAAACCCATGTCATTTGGGGAATCTGTCTGTTTGTCACGATCGTGTCATTTGGACTTTTAGCACGCTTTTATCTCGATCAGCTGCGGCTGCTGTTGGTGCCGCGATTGGCCGCCATTCTTACGGTGGTCATTTTGCTGATGATCTTTATTAGTGTGGTCAGTCAAAACCTTGGTTTGGATGCTGGTTTATCCGTAGCCCTCTTCCCCATGGTTATTTTAACCATGACGATTGAGCGCATGTGCATCACTTGGGATGAACGTGGTGCATCTGAGGCAATCAAATCGGGGGTTGGCAGCTTATTTGCGGCAGTAATTTCGTATTGGGCAATGAGTTATGAGCCTCTGCAGTATTTAATTTTCGCGTTCCCTGAATTACTTTTAGTATTACTCGCGCTGATTTTATGGTTCGGCCAATATCGTGGCTATCGATTGTTTGAGTTAAAACGCTTTAAAGTGCTTGCGAGAGAAAAATGATTAATTTGTTTCGCCGTTTAAAAGACCATGGGATATTAAGCATTAACCAACGGAATACTGATTTTGTATTACGTTATAATCCAAGAAAATTGTTTCCCTTGGTTGATGATAAACTTAAAACTAAAAAATTAGCCCTGGAAGCGGGTATTGCCGTTCCACCCTTATATGAAATCATCGAAACAGAGCAGCAAATTAAGTCGATTGAAACACTGTTTGCCCCCTACGATGATTTTGTGGTGAAACCTGCTCGAGGTTCTGGCGGTGATGGTATTTTAGTATTTAAAGATAAGGTCTATGGCCGCTATCGCCAAATTAATGGCAAACTGACTACAGCCCAAGAGTTGAGCTACCATTTATCCTGCCTATTATCTGGTGCGTACAGTCTGGGCGGTTCTTCTGACTATGCGATTATCGAAAAGCGCGTGGTTGTTGATCCCGTCTTTGCCGAGGTCAGTTATGAAGGTATTCCTGATATTCGCATTATTTCTTTATTAGGTTACCCTGCAATGGCGATGGTACGGCTTCCCACGCGTTTATCAGGTGGTAAGGCAAACCTACACCAAGGTGCCATTGGCGTTGGCGTGGACTTAGCAACTGGCAAAACCTTAGGTGGGGTATTTCATAATGACACCATTGATTATCACCCTGACACTCTAAACCCGATTGTTGGCATCGAAGTCCCCTATTGGAATAATATATTAGAAATTGCCTCCAGCTGTTATGACTTAACGGGTCTAGGCTATCTTGGTGTGGATATTGTGCTCGATAAAGACCATGGCCCTTTAATGCTAGAGCTGAATGCACGTCCAGGATTAAACATCCAAATTGCAAACCGCGAAGGCGGCCTCAAGCGTTATCGCGCCATTGAAGCCCATCAAAAAGAACATCCTAATGAGTCTGTAGCAGAAAAAGTCGCGTTCAGTCGCCGAACTTTTGCTCGAGGTTGAAAATAACTCATCATCCCAAACGCGGTGAAGTAGCGCCCTGATGGAACACAAAGACTTTTTACGGGTCAAAACTGCGAAGACATTAATAGGCTTGCCTGGCCTATTAATGACAAGCTAATGAAATATACAACATTAGCTCTTGGTTAACTCCATTATATTGAATTAAAACAGGATTACCATCAGCATCCTTTGTCAGCAGAGAATAAAACCTATGGGGACAGGCCTTGAATTGTGAATTATCAGATAAAATTAATGTAGTTATTGACGACTCTATTCACAATTCATCCCTCTTATTACCTCATGCAGGCTACCAGCTAAAAAGTGCCTACACACCATGCCACCGACAGCGTCTCAATCCACACCACGAGCATGCTGAATAAACAGACGCTTAATCGGCATAAAGGTATTACAAAAACCCAAGCCCAATCCTCGTAAAGTAACCATAGGCGTAAATGAATTACTAAATAAACGCTTGAATCCCTCCATCAGCGCGATCGTTTGCCAAACAGCATATTTGCGTTCACGTTGATAGGCTCCCAAGGCTTTTTTAGATACTAATTTACCCGGAGCTGCATCCAAACACTGCAACCAGGTATTAATATCTGCCAAGCCAACATTTAAACCTAAACCGGCTAAAGGATGGATCGTGTGCGCAGCATCGCCAAGCAGTAACCAACGAGCACCGGTATACTGCGTCACATGGCGCATTTGCAAAGGGAACTGATGGCGAGTGCTGATTAAGTGAGCTGAGCCTAGCTTGCTGGCAAAGGCCTTGGTTAACTCGTCATTAAACTGCTCATCGGTGCATTCCATCAGCTTTTTAGCACGTTCTGATTTGCTAGACCAAACAATGGAGCATTCATTAGGATTTGCCAAGGGTAAAAAGGCTAAAGGACCATCAGGATTAAATACTTGATATGCCGTATGTTGATGTGCTTTTTCTACGGCTACTGTGGCCACAATTGCCTGTTGTTGATAAGGCCAGGTGGTTAATGCAACCTTGAGTTGTTGCCGCACGGGTGAGTTGGCACCATCGGCAACCATTAATAATTGCCCTTCCCAGCTCTGTTGCTGGCTGGAGACCCTAACGCCATGAGCGTCCTCATGCACTGCATCCACACAACAACCTGGAAATAAATGAATTTCAGGGTATTGCGCTGCTTGGTGTAATAACGCCTGTTTTAGTATTGATTCTTCAATAATGGTACCCAAATGGGAACTAGCCACACATCGTGAATCAAAATCGATATGGGCGCCACTCACGGCATCCCAAACATACATTTGGCTGTAGGGTGAAAGGCGAGATGGATCTAAATGCTGCCATGCCCCTAATTGCTGTAATAAGGTCTGAGAGGCTTGATTAATCGCATAAACCCGCAAATCGGTTTTACTGGTATCAACCGTTAATGAACCAGCATCAATCACGGCAATGGTATAACCACGTTGCGCCATGGCAATCGCTGCGGTTAAACCCACAATCCCACCACCAATGATTAGTACGTTAAACTGCAAATTCATTTTATTTACCTCTAGGCTTGTGCCTCATGTTCGTTTAACGCAATCTCACAGACTAAATCGGGAACAACACCACCAAATCCACGAGCATAGCGTGCTAAAAGACCTTTTAAGCTAGGAATATTATCAAGAGCCACCAAACCTAAGCCACGAGCAATCCCTATGCCAGGTAAGCGACTAGTAAATAAGTTAATTAAACTATCAGTGAAGCGCGCAATGATACGTTGATCATGGACTCGTAGTTGTACGTATTGCGCCAGCATTTCTGCATTTAAGCCATGCTTTGCAATGCATTGTGCTAAAGTAGCCACATCGCGAAGCCCTAGATTAAATCCTTGGCCTGCAACCGGATGTAAGGTATGCGCGGCATTCCCCACAAAAACCACCGAGTCTTTAACTTGTTGTGGCATTAACACTTGCTGTAAAGGAAAAAATGAACGCTTGCCAGTTTTGGTAAAACGACCCAAGCGGTATCCAAAAGTCCGCTGCAACTGACGTAAAAACTCATCGTCCGATAATTCCAGCAATTGGCTGGCTTCTTTAGCGGGCACCGCCCACACCAAAGACATTCTATTTTCTTGCATAGGCAATAATGCCAAAGGGCCATGAACGGTGAACCGCTCATAAGCACGTCCAGCATGCGGCTGGCTCAAACCAATATTGGCAACAATGCCCTGTTGTCCATACAACTTCGTTTGTGAAGGCAAACCGCAGAAACGTCGTAGGGCAGAATGGGTGCCATCTGCGGCAACAATTAAACGGGCAGCAACATTTATTGGTCCTGCTTCCGAATTAATCGTTACCGTCTTTTTACTGAGATCTAGAGATTCAACCTTAGCTGGAGCCAAAATCTGCTGGGGGTCCAACAGTTGATGCAGGGCGCGATTGATGTATTGCATTTCCACCACATAGCCTAAAGGTGCATCAACTTCAGCATACAAACGCGATGCGCCAAAATGGGATTGATCCGAAACATGAATCATCTCGATGGGAGTTGCCTGCGTCTGCAAATGCTCCCAAACGCCCAGCATGGTTAAAATACGCTGACTCGCGGGAGAAAGCGCCAAAGAACGCGCATCAAAATCAGGATGGATTTTATGTTCTAAGGCATGTGTATCCACTAACAAACAACTATACCCAAACCCTTGCAACGCCAACATTAACGTTGCTCCAGTCAGGCCCCCGCCAATAATCAGAATATCTATTTCTTTATTAGTCACGCATTAATGCCTCAATGTCTGCCACATCAACAGGTAATGCTCCAGTCAATACTTCATGACCAGTAGCAGTTACTGCCACATCATCTTCGATACGTACTCCAATGCCCCACCAACGCTTATCTACGCCAGGGGTGTTCGAGCTAATATATAAGCCCGGCTCAACCGTTAATACCATTCCAGGCACCAGAGGACGCCACTCACCATCTATTTTATAAAGACCACTATCATGCACATCTAAGCCAAGCCAATGCCCAGAATTATGCATATAGAACGGTCTAAAGGCTTCCTGCTTAATTAACTCATCAATCTCACCCTGCAAAATACCCAGCTCGCATAAGCCTTCCGTTAAAATACGGATGATAGTCTGTTGCACTAAATTCCAGGGAACACCTGGTTTTACTGCCGCAATACCTGCTTTTTGTGATTTAAGAACGAGTTCATAAATACTTTTTTGTTCTGGGCTGAACTTACCGCTAACAGGAAAAGTTCGGGTAATGTCTGCCGCATAATTTTCATATTCACCACCGGCATCAATCAATACCAGATCACCGGCGTTTAAAGGATGATTATTGTCGGTATAATGCAATACGCAGGCATTTCCACCACCACCAACAATCGGATCATAAGCCACACTACGGCAGCCCTGGCGGCTGAATTCATAAATCAATTCGGCTTCTAATTGATATTCGTTGCGTACCTCTTTGCATTCGCGCATTGCACGCAGATGAGCATCCACGGAAATACGCGCGGCCTGACGCATTAAATCCAACTCCGCCTCACTTTTAATTAGGCGCATTTCACCTAAAACAGGCTCTAAATCACACAGGCAATTTGGCACCTTAACTCCTCGACGTACCTGATCTTTAAGCACGGACAAGGAATCCATAATTAATTGTTCCAACTCAGCATTACGAGCAAGAGAATAATAAACGGCGGATTTACCACTGAGTAAACCCGGGAGTTTTTCGGCAACATCATCAATAGAATAAGCCCTCAGCATTCCTAGCTCGTCTATTGCTCCTTGTTGTCCCAAACGTCTACCAGTCCACTGTTCCGCAGCAGGATTACGTGGGCGATTAAAAAGAATGTTTTGACTTTCTTTGCCCGCAATCAGCACTAAAATGGCATCCGGTTCATTAAAGCCGGTTAGATAATAAAAATTACTGTCTTGGCGAAAACGATAATACGCATCCCCATTGCGTAACTGTTCATGTGCTGCGATAACAATCGCAACACTGCCTTCCGGTAGTTGCTGCGCTAATTTATTTCTTCTTGCCTGATATTCTTGCTGAGTAATCATACCAACATCCTTATTAATGGGTTACACCACGATTACGTTCATTCATCATTAAATCACCGTGCAAACGAATTACCGCCATGCGTGCATATTCACTTACTTCCATCAATGCCCGTTCATCTTCTGCGTCTACATCTAAAGTATCACAATCCAATTCGGCAAACTCAATCATATGTTGTAAGGCTTCTTGTGCTTCATCCTCATTGAACTGATCCGTGCCAATTCCACATAAAGCTAATGCCTGGGTGAAGCCTTCACACCATTCACTAAATGCCGCAGCACGTTCCAACAAAGACTCCTCATCATCAGGAAGCATCATTTGAAAATTAAAATCAAAATGGGTAATTTGCTGTTGGCTGATGGAAAAAACTGCGAATAAGGCCAATAAAGCACTACGGCTTTGCTCATCCTTTTTATTATTCAGCAAGGCACGCAAATAGGCTTCGCCCTGAGAATCCTGTCCGGCACAAAGATAACCACACATCATTCCATGTAATGAACTGGCAGAAACCGGCAATGATAAAAAGGAAATCGCATCAACAAAATGATCGTACTCAGGTAAGGTCCAATATTCATTTTCAGCAGACATAATTAACTCATCTATAAAAAAATGCCCCATGATAACCGATTTGGCGCAGCGGTTCACCTCAGTATTTGCTGCTTGCAAGCAAAATTGCTACTATTTACTCCAAACCCCTAGCGATTCAAAGGCCTTATTATGACACAAACAAAATCATGCTCTATTAAATTACTAAATAAATCATATGAAATTAAATGTCCAGATGGTGAAGAAGCGAATTTAGTTCTCGCCGCGCAAAAGCTTAATAATCAAATTATGCTTAATAAAAAGAAGGCCAAACAATTAGATGATTTTCACACTTTATTGTTGGCTGCCCTCGATATTAGCCATGAATTAGTGATGTGCAAAAGCGAACAAGCGCAACAACACCATCAAGTAACTCAGTTTATTACGTCTTTAGAACATAAAATTAACAAGATGGTGAATGGCGAGATAGAACGCGCTCCAGAAATGGATTAGTTGTGGAACAATTGCCATTAAGTTATACCTGGCTCAAGCATCGAGCCACACGGGGGTTCAGTTTTGGGCCATGGGTCCAACCTACAATATATAAATAGAATCCGTGGATGCCAATTAATTAAAAGGAGTTAACGATGAGACGTCAATGGTATCTCGGTTTTGGTATCAGGTTACTAATCGCCCTGGCGATATTTATCATGCTGGAAGATATCAGATGGTTTTTTGTGTTTCTCACCCCCACCATCATTCTTTGGATTTATGACCTAACCCAAAAAAAACACACAATTTTACGTAATTTTCCAGTGTTGGGGCATGTTCGTTACTTTTTAGAATTTATTCGCCC
>NZ_CBCSKT010000006.1:0-8288 GCF_965140895.1 Legionella sp.
TATTTCCTTTATTCTTTGAGAACAAATAGCCAACAACCTTATTTGTTGAGTAAGGCTAATTTGTGTCTGGACTTGATTGTTTTACTCTAATGTAAGTTCAAGGACTAAATCTTTAATTGAATTAATCAGTCTCATTTCTAACTGCAATTTTACTGCGGTTAATTTTTGAAGTGCGGCTGCCAAGTAGTGGTATGGACATGATATTCCTTTTAAGGTTGATTATTACTTAATACACAATTTCCTGAAATCAGCCGGCATCATATCCAAGTGGACAAAATAAATCAACTTTGTTTTTTTATAAGACATTCGCTATTGAAGAGGCAAGATTTTAATTTAATTACTTGTCCTTCTTGGGGTAAGCCAAGGGCTTTTCATTACACCAGGCCAAATGGGCGATCAAGCTTGGAATGATTTAGATCATTATCAAAAAGAATGGGATAACCTATTAAAAAGAGAGGCCGAAATAAGGAAAGAATGGCATGCAACACAAGACAATGAAATTAAGAAACAATTAGAGAATGAGCTCAAAGAACTACCATTTTCAGAAATTCAAAGAAAAATGGCAGAAGCTATGAGGAAATGCGGCTGCGTTGCAAAAAAGAAAAACTGTCCAAAAAAGCAATTTTTGGCCTGGGACTAAAGATCGCAACTTTTACCGCCATCTGATATAAAGTTCCGATTCAAAAAAACATTTCCATAGTTCGATGCTTTCTGTTACGATTTTTTCCTAAAATTGCCGCTGTTTTGAAGTGAAACTGCCGATACAGGCTGTTCTAGGAACTTTTTTGAATGACTAACAACAAAAAGATACAACTCGATGAAACACATGACATTACTTTATTATCATCTACGCTGCATCAAGAGATTCGCAAATTAATTCACCAAGCTCGTGAGCATGTGGCGAGAGAGTATAACTCAACCCAGGTCTTATTGAATTGGATGATTGGTAAACGTATTGATGAAGAATTTTTTGATTCACAACGTGCCACTTATGGCGATAAAATACTTGAGAATATAGCCAAACAGCTTTCATTAGAGTATGGGCGAGGCTATGGGAAGATCAACCTGTCTCGAATGCTGAAATTCTCACGAATTTTCCCAAACCGCGAAATTGTTTCAACACTGTCGAAACAATTGTCTTGGTCTCATTTTGTCATGGTTTGTGCCATTGATGAGACCTTAAAGCGTGAATTCTATACCGAGATGTGCCGCATTCAACACTGGAGTGTACGTGATTTCAAACGACAGATTGATAGTATGTTGTATGAGCGAACCGCCATCAGTAAAGAACCAGAAGCAATCATCAAAAGCAGCCTTGCAGCGCTAAAAGATAGTGATAGTTTATCAAGCAACCTTGTTTTCAAAGACCCTTATTTCATTAGCTTTATCGGTAGCAACAACTATCAGTCTGAACGAGAGCTTGAGGACTTAATTTTGGATAATATCGTTGCGTTTTTACAAGAACTTGGTGATGATTTCTGTTTTGTCTCTCGGCAAAAAAGAATGAGCACCGGGAAGAAAGATCGCTATCTTGATTTATTATTTTTTAATCGGCGACTTAGGCGATTAATCGCGCTGGACTTAAAAATGAATAATTTTGATCCTGCATACAAAGGGCAAATGGAGTGGTATCTCAACTGGCTTGATAAGCATGCGCGATTACCTTATGAAGAAAAACCATTAGGTATCATACTGTGTGCCGGTAAAGATCAAGATGATATTGAGTATCTTAAAATGGATCAAAGTGGTATTCATGTTGCGCAGTATTTAAATGAGCTGCCATCACAAGAGATTTTAGAGCAAAAATTTCACAAAGCCATTGAAGCAGCGAGAGAGTCTTATGCACGCATCAATGAATCCTGACCAAAAAGTAACAAACAAAAATAAATCCAAATGGTGTTTGACAGAAGAACAGCTTGAATTAGTTCATATAAAAAACGCAACTCACCGTCTGTACTTTGCTTTGTTACTCAAATTCTACGAACATCATCATTTGTTTTTTGAAACACTCACCGATGTTCCTCAACATGCTATTAAGATAATCAGCAAACAATTAGACATATCCGTTAAATCATCGATTAAATCAATAGCCCTTAGAACCCTTGAGCGATATCGCGCTGAGATTAGGGATTATTTTCAATCAAGATCGGTCAGCCAAAAAGATGAAGTACTCACTAAAAATTGGCTATTCACTACTGTTTTTCCACAAGAGGCATTGGACTTAGAACAATTAAAAGCACGTGTATCTGATTTTTTAACCGAACAAAAAATTGAATGTCCAAGCGAGCATATATTAGAGCAAATTATTAAAAGTGCTAAGCATCAATATGAAGAAAAGTTATTTGAATCAATTTTTACGGGACTTAATCACGATACTAAAGTTTGTCTTGATGAGTTGTTGCTGATAGAGCAAAATAACATGTCTCGATTGTCTGTATTTAAACGATGGCCTGGTGGG
Organism: Legionella sp.; assembly: GCF_965140895.1. Lineage (GTDB taxonomy): Bacteria > Pseudomonadota > Gammaproteobacteria > Legionellales > Legionellaceae > Legionella. The sequence goes on from NZ_CBCSKT010000006.1 coordinate 2,459, forward strand.
TTATCGTTAGAGACCATCCTCAATGAAGCAAAAAAACTAAAGTTTTTGAAGTCACTTGCACTGCCTGAGTGCCTTCAAAATATTCCGAATAAATCATTACAACGCTATTACCGTACTATTTGCACAAAATATCCAAGCGCTATTAAAGCGATGCCCCAAACGCACCGCTACGCATTACTTGCAATTTTTTCACTTATTAAAAAAAGGCAAGTTACTGATAATTTAGTTGATCTCTTGATCAGGTTAACGAAAAAGATAATAGCCTCAGGTGAAAATAAGCTTAGAAAGGAATTATCAAAAGTCGTTGAAATTAAAAAAAGCTGTAATCAAAAAGTATTGCTCAATACGTTAATTAACACCATTATCGAGCGTGAGAATGACGTTATCAAAACAGCAATATATCCAATTGTTTCAAAAGAAACCTTAGAGGCCATACGTAAAAAAGATCCGAAAAAACAGATTACTTATGATAGCTTGGTGTATGACCGAGCAAGAAACTCTTATATGCATCACTATCGACGCATGGTAGCTCCAGTTCTTGAATTACTCGAATTTGATACACGAAATGCTCATTATCAACCCATTATTGAAGCTTTACATATCATTCAATCGCAACTCAATAGTGGCACAACGTATTATCCAACAAATCTGGCTGTTCCAATGGATGGAGCTGTAAAAAAATCACATCAACCATTCGTTATTGAAAACACGGACCAGACTGAACGTGTGAACCGTATTAATTATGAAATCTGCGTCTTAAGAAATCTACGAGATAAGCTACGGGTAAAAGAAATATGGGTACAACATGCTTATCAATATAGGAATCCTGAAGAAGACTTACCCCAAGACTTTAGCGAGAAGAGAGATTATTACTATAATTTATTAAATAAAACGAAAGTGGCAAAATTGTTTACGCGTACTATTAAACAACAACTCCATAAACAACTGCACCACTTCAATTCGGGTCTTCCCAAGGACAATAAGGTTCAAATTTTAAAAAAAGGTCATATCAAACTGACTAAATTAGTAGAACAACCGCCACCGTTACAACTTGAAACAATCAAACAAGAAGTTTTCAAGCATTGGCCCAATACCAGTCTTTTGGATGTACTCAAAGAAACGGATCTATTTGTTGATTTTTTACAAGCTTTTACACCCAGTGGTCCAAAAGAAGGACTAGATAAAGAAACTTTAAAAAAGCGGTTACTGCTTATTATTCTTGGATATGGAACCAATACCGGATTGAAAAGTGTTAGCGTTGGAAATGATGGGGTTTCTTATCAAGATTTAAAACATGTAAAACTTCGTTATCTCGATCCCGATAACTTACGGCATGCTATCCGCATGGTTATCAATCAGTTATTTAAAATTCGCACCCCTGAATTATGGGAATCCTGTACAACAGCAGTTGCTTCTGACTCAAAGCACTTCCCAGCATCTGATCAAAATCTAATGAGTCAATGGCACCCACGCTATCATCGCAAAGGGGTCATGATTTATTGGCATGTTGATACTAAGTCGGTGTGTATTTACTCACAACTAAAGAGCTGTTCTTCTTCTGAAGTATCATCCATGATTGAAGGTGTGCTACGTTACTGTACTGAAATGGAAGTACAAAAGAACTACGTTGATACGCATGGAGCTAGTGAAGTTGGATTTGCTTTTTCTTATATGCTAGATTTTGATCTACTGCCTCGATTTAAAAATATTCATACACAAAGCTTATATGTCGTCAATAAGGACGATTTAAATAAATACAGCCATCTTACGCCAATTGTATCCCGTGCTATCAACTGGGATATTATTGAAGCACAATACGACCAAATCGTTAAATATACTGTTGCTTTAAAGTTAGGCACTGCTAACGCGGAAGCCATTATGAAACGATTTACACGCAACAATTTACAACACCCTGTATACAAAGCATTAAGTGAACTTGGTCGCGCAATTAAAACAATATTTCTTTGTCGTTATTTAAGCTCTGAAGGATTGCGACGAGAAATCCATGAAGGGCTCAATGTTGTAGAGCGATGGAATGGAATTAATGATTTTATTTTCTACGGAAAAACAGGGGCTCTTCGTAGTAATAGACCAGAGGAAGCAGAACTTTCGATGCTTTGCCTGCAGTTACTGCAACTTAGCATGGTATATATTAATACATTAATGCTACAGCAAGTTATTAAAGAATCCTATTGGTTGGATAGGATGGCTCTAGAAGATAAACGAGCTATAACTCCGCTACTCCATGAACACCTCAATCCTTATGGCATTTTTCTTTTAAATTTAAATACGCGATTAGCAGTAAATCATCCAGATTTTCAAGAGGCAGCTTAATATGGAAAAACGCACAAGCCCACATAAAAAAGCATTACAAATAATAAAGTATTTTCGACATGAAGATCCTGATTATAATTATATTCGCGCTGTTTTTAGTCATTTAAGAAAAGAATTAGATGTTCCGGTGAAAGCAGCACCTAAAAAACTACCCTATGTCCCCACAGAGGACGAAATCAAAAAGTACTACGAAGCCGTCTGGCAAACCAAAAACATGCAGGATATGCTAATTATTAAAACTCTTCTTTATACAGGGGTACGTGTTAGTGAGTTGATTCGTATTCAATTAAATGACGTTGATTTTACTCGATGTCAAATTAGAATTGTCGCAGGGAAAGGTCAAAAAGACAGACAAGTGCCGTTTCCAAAAAGTTTTCGGGAGACATTGGCATTGCATGCCTCAAATGCAGTAAAATCAAGGTATACTTACCTATTTGAGTCATCTTGGAAGAAACCGTACTCTGATCGTGGAATTAGAAGAATGCTAGAAAAATACAGCGAGATAGCTGGACTTAGTCGTACCATTTCACCACACCAATTACGACATTTTTTGTTCACTTGGTTAAAGACAAAAGGCATTGATGATGCATTAATTCAACCCTATTCAGGCCATGAAAACCGCTCCTCGCTTGAGGTTTATTCAAAATTATCTTTATCTGATGCACAAGAATCATATGACGATAATATAAAAGATTTTCCTATATGACATTGCTCAGATGGCGGCAAAAGCCGTGATCTTTAGTCCTAAGCCTTGGATGATGTAATTAATTTTAAAGCGGCGTAGTCATTGGTATATTTAGGCTCTTTATGACGGACGAAAACAATCTTGTTATGCGATTAGATTCAGGAGGGTTCGTAGTGAGAAAGCCCTTGTAGAGCATGATATTACATGAGTTAATTAACGGAATTATTAGGTGGATAATTTTTTTGATTTAGTCTGGAATGGTTAAATTAATGACACAAATGGGGGGCTAATTCGCATTTGCCCCATTCCTGTAATTTAACCTCATATAGGATGGTTAATTAGCGTATTTGTGAAAAAAAGACGAACTCATCCCGTTAATTGATACGAATGGGTAATTGCAGCGCGATTTGAGTGGAGTACTTCATCAACTGTTTGGAAGAGAGTTTAAAGAGCAGGAAGGACAATCGCATGGTATTTTTACAGAGGATGCAATCGAGTGGATTGCTCCCTGCTTGGTGTTTGACTCGCAAAGCCCAGGAGCGTTGTTTGGGATTGGGTTGATGGTTAAACAGAGACGAAACAACGGGCAGTAGTTGAGCGCGCAAGCGATTGGCAAGAAATCCAAAGTATCGAATGATTCGAAAGCCTTTTTCAGGCAGGTGCTGAATGAATCGAGTAATAAAATCAAAAGGATGAAGCTCAGTATATTGAGTTTTTTTGGTGCGATGATTAAGAAAGTTAAAGAGCAGGGAAGCTCCGTTGTAATGAACCAGGCGAGAATTAGCAATCGCTGGTCGTTTGATGTAACGCCCTAAGTATTCGATGTCTTTTTTAGGGTTTTTATGAGGCTTCGCACAATGGACTTGCCAATATTTGGCGTATTGTTGTGCCAGCATGTAACCCATGCTTTGGTTTCCCATCTCAGGAGATTTAGTTAGAGTCCCTTGCTGATGCTGCTGTCTTAAAAAGGCGATGAGTGCATAGCGCCACATCGTCATCAGGGTATTTTTTTTGAAAAAAAGGTTTTTCCATTGCAAGTCGTCTGTTAATCCGCCTTGGGTTACAGACACGTGAAGGTGTGCGTGCCAGTTGAGGGTTCTACCAAAGGTATGTAGGGCCATAAAGATGCCGAGTTTAAGTCCCTTTGCTTTAGCCAGTTTATTGAGGATTGTTCCCGCAAGCGCGGGCAGCTGATTTAGTAGGTGGCGGTTAACCAGAAATAAATCACTTAAGGCTTTGGGCAGGGTAAAGGTAATGTGCTGCCATGGGCAGGGTGGTAGAAGTTCTTTATTCTTCTGTAACCAGTTATCGGTTGCGATTTTACCACATGCACTACAGCCCCTGTCTTTGCAGCTGAAGTGAACTCGCTTTTCATGAGTGCAGGAGGGATTGGAGCAATGATAATGCGCATGGCCGCGCATGTAATGACGGCAACTTAATATTTTATTGATGCTGTAATCCACGCTTTCTCTGATTCCACCAAACTCTGAATAAAATTGACGGTAGCGGTACCAGTTTTCATCTTTGAGCAGAAGTTTTTTCAGCGTAAGGTGCATACGAATAATGGATTATAATACAAGCCCTTAGTGTAGCACGGAACACGACAAGTCGCCGACATAGTCGGCCTATGCGCCTACGGCGCCTTGAGAACTCATAAGTCTAGAAACTGTGGTTCTAGGGACACTACACTGGCGATGGTATTTAAACTGATGGAGGTAGCTCAAAAACGGTGGATTAAAATCAGAGGGTTTAGCCTATTAACTTTGGTTATTAATAATGTAAAATTTGTAGATGGAGTACAAATCAGTGAGCAGTCAGACAGAGTGGCCGCCTAATGGCCATACACCAGATTTGACAATAACTCCAGGTGAACCCTCGTTGCCCAATTATGGTTTAATCCATTTTTAATCTAAAGCGCTTTTTTCTTGATTGTGACGTGTGATTAGAAGCAGAATTTTTTATTAGCAAAGAAAAAAGCATGAGAATAGATAGGCTGGTAATTATAAAATAAGAACCCAGTATAACTACTTCATTATATTTAATTAAATGAATCAGGTAGCTGGCAACTACTGAAACGCCTGCATTGGACATTGTTAATATAGACGCAGCACTTCCAGTATGAGGTACGGTTTTCTCTAGCGCTTTCGCTCCTGAAAAAGTGAAGATAATTCTCATGCAAGTTATATAAATATAAATAGGTGTCATAAAAAAACAAATGTTATAGTGGTTAAACTCACTTAAAGTTATTATTACAGTTCCCACAATTATCATTATTAGAGTGATAAAAAACATGTTTAATCCCGAGGAATTATTTTTGCTTCCAAAATGAGTAATTATTGATCCTGTTAAATAAGCTAATGCAATGACCATGCTAGTGGCGCCATACTGCACAGCATTAAATTGAAATTGTGATTGAAAGATAAATGGACTTAGTTGTAAATAAATAATAAAACCAGAAAACGACAATGCACTACATAAAATGTATGTTAGGAATTTCCTATTCTTTAATAATTTGGGATACGCTTCAAATATACTGCCAAACTTCAGTTTCTTTTGATTGACAACATTTGTATTTGGTAGACAAATATAAGCGAACCCATAAATTATACTAGCATATGCAATTAAACATACAAAAATATAACGCCAACTGATCCATGTGAGAATAAATGCGCCAATAGTTGGGGCAATTAATAAAGATACTACGAGTGATAACCCTAATAGATTAAATATTTTAGGGGTCCTGTGGAAGAACCCCCAAAAGTGGTCGTTCTGAGTTAAGGACCCTTCCAGAAGTGCCGTTTTAAATGTTTT
>NZ_CBCSKT010000007.1:0-8015 GCF_965140895.1 Legionella sp.
AAGAATAATGATCCTTTTCTATATTATATCAAGACTTTATGACGACAATTTAGTAAAAATATGGGGGGATCTTTGAGATGGTTACCTCAAATCATTGTATGTTGATATAAGTTGCAGGATTGCATTCTGGTATAGGGGGCAACCCTGCAACTCACTACCAGCTTAATTATCATTAGCACGAGCTGGTATTTTAATTAGCCCCTCCCTATAAGCTTTGTTTGCATGCCTGCTGATTGTAGATGGGTTACGCGAGAGTTCTTTTGCAATTTGCTCCTGAATCATCCCTGCGTTTAATAATCTTACAACTTGCTGATAGGTGGTTTCTTTTAATGAGTTTGTTTTCCAAATTAAATTACCTTGATGGTCACAAACCAAACTAGCCTCAAATGATTTTGCATCATCTCCGCAAAAGCCTCTGTTTTTTTCAAAAACAACATTGAAGCGTGCTCCTTCATCCTGAGTGTAGCCCTCCGGTCGTTCCAAATAAATAACAGAATCAAGCACATCTAGTCTTTTTGATGCCCCACGCTGAGAACCTGATTTTCCAGCATGATGAATAAGCAGCACTGATTTTCCTTGTCTTCTTAAATTAAGCAACCAAGTTTGAATAGGCTCCCAACTTTCAGACTCATTTTCCTTTCCTGATTTAACAAGGCAGCTAAGATTATCTAGAATTATTAAATCAACACCATCGGTAATGTGTTGATTAATTATAGATTGCCCCTCTAAAGTAGCTATGTCAGGAATTCCTATTTCTTGCAAATCTGGAGTGATAATTTTGAATTCTTCTTGAAATTCCGCATGCCTATTCATTTTTAAAATATTTTTTAACCGCTCTTGTAAAATCATCGCAGGCATCTCACCATCAATAAACAATACACCCCTAGGTTTTTCAGCCTCCCACCCTAAAAAATCTCCTCCACAAGCAACTGCATAAGCAACATTTAATGAAATATGTGTTTTGCCGATGCCAGTTTTCGCATGAATCATGCACAAACCTGCTTTAGGTAACCACGGATTTAAAATTAATTCACGCTGAGGCAATTCCATACTCAAAAAGTTATTTCAATCCACTGAAACAAGCGATGGAGATGTTTCATAAGGAGTATTGTCTAAAAAATTACTAATTTCCTGAATGCTCATTTAATACCCCTCAATAAAATATCATTAAAATCTTGTCCTATTTTTGGAGGCACAAGCCTTTTAACTTTTTTTCCTTCATTCATCAGCCGATGTGCAAGTATTAAAGAGGATTTTTGACCTTGACCAGACTTATCATTATCAGCCGCTATAACAACTTCATGCACAGAGTCTGGTAAAACAATTTTTTCCATTCCATGAGCACTAATAGATGCCCATACTGGAATTTGATTTGCTATATAAATAGATAAGGCTGTTTCAATTCCTTCGGCTATTGTCAATACACCATCTATTGGTTCGAAAAGTTTTATTGAAGCGCCTGTAGTAGCCGATTTTCGAACTGGAGACATCAGCTTCTTTGGATAGGGAACATTGGCCTTTCTCCCGTTCTTAAGATAGGTTCTATGCAAAGTGACCCCATGATTCTTTTCATCTTGCACCAATGCAATCATTGCCTCGAACTTACCTAGGAATTTTCCATCTTCGTAGTACGGTAAGTTTGGGTGGAAACGTAATGATTTTGGAAACGAACTAAGCCTCATACCCCTAGATTGCAAATATCGATCTACAGGATCATTAAAAGTTACAGGCTTTGATGATGACCAAACATTTTTTAAAGGCACTTGTTTGTTTTTGAAGGATTCTTTATTTGGTAGATTGTTTAGATTAATGTTTTTAAGAACGTCCGTTATATGCCTGGGTTTGTTATACGGATAACTCTGCGGCCTAATTCTAAGCACTCTAGCAACTCGCTCCAAAGCTTGATGGTAATCCCAGCCACAACATAATTGTAATAGCTTGATGCCATGCCCTGCCCCACAGTTATTACAAAAGAACGCACCTACATTTTTATCATCAAATCTGAAACGGTCTTTCCCTCCGCATGCGGGACATGGGCCATGTTTATTTTTAAGGAATGAGGTGTTTATTCCTAGTGAATCTAAAATTTGCGGCCATTGGCCCTTGGCTGTATTTAACACTTCGTTACTATTAAACATGAGCCGTCTCCTCATGTCTGCTTTTCATTATCCTCTGCTGAATCCAGTCGTCAATTTCAGATTCTAACCAACCGATTGCCCTGCCGCCGCCAAGGGGAATTTGTTTTGGAAAGGTGCCAAGAGATATTCGATTATATATGGTAGACCTCTTTAAGCCAGTACGATTTTCTACTTGTTTGAGGCGAAGGATGCGATAGTTTTTTTCTATTCCATTAGGCATTTGTAAGGCTCCATTAGTTAATAATGGAACCATTTTAAATTGCTACCCATTGATTTCGAGGAATGGGAAAAATACTTCTTTTCCGGAAAAACTCGATGATGAGTTTTTCCGCTTATTTAATCATTTCAATATAGGCTTGCCCTGCTAACTCTGTTAATGACTCATAAGTAAGAAGAGTTTTAGCTAAATGAGAAGTGGTTTTTCTTATATTTTCTTCGCCACGAACTTCATCGGCGTGAATAGCGTTAGCAAAAATAAGATTAGTAATTTTTTTATTGACCTCCTTTTGCCAAACATCTAAATCAAGATAAGGTAATACCCCATATTTATACCAATTCCGAAAATCTAGCTGCTGGTAACGTTTTTCTGAATCTCCAATTTGAAGTGAATCCAGAAGTTCTTCAAATTGCTTTATTAAAAGAGGTTTAGGTAAATTAGGATTAATGCTCATGGCAATAAATTCTTTAAAATTAGGATTTAATTCATTTATTGGGAGGTCTATTTCAGGCCTATAAAGAACTTGGGGGTTCAAATGATTTTGTCTTGACCAATTTCGAGCAAGTTCAAGTTTTAGGGGGTCAATATCTTTTTCAATCGCCACAAACTCACGAGCCGTCATCTGATGCATGCCAGGCATAAAGGACATGTTATTTGCAAATACACTATATCGGTTAATTAATGAAAACTTCTCATCATTTATCACATCAATAATCGGATTTTCACGTATTGCAGACATTACTTCTTTAACAAAACTATTTTCACTGCCAATTTCTTGACAAAATTTTCTTACAAAAAGTTGTTGATACCAATCTCTAGCGGTAAAGCCTTTGGTAGCATCGTAATTTTTTATATCAAACCAATCGGGTAAGTCTTCTATTTTTTTTATTTTCAACATTTTGTTCCATTAAAAATTTAAGTTTCATCAGCTAGCTGATACAAATAATCTGCCCACTGTTGCATCATCTTTCTGCGCTCTTGCAAATGCGCAGTCCGGTTATAAGCTCGACCATTTGGGTCACAAACAGCATGTGCCAACTGGTGCTCGATAAGGTCTGGACGAACCCCCAAAACTTCATCTAGTAATGTTCTTGCAGTTGCCCTAAACCCATGCCCTGTGGCCTCTTCTTTGCTAATTCCTAATCGACGTAAAGCAGCCAAAATAGCGTTATCACTCATTGGACGGGCATCACTTCTGGCAGAAGGAAAAACAAAAATACTGTTACCCGTCAAAGGGTAAAGCTCTTTTAGTATTGCTATGGCTTGCGTAGCTAAAGGGACAATATGAGGCGTTTCTGTTTTAGTAACAATATAACTCCATTGGGCTGCATCAAAATCGATGTCTTCCCATTTAGCATGGCGTAATTCGCCAGGACGTACAAATATTAATGGTGCTAAACGCAATGCACATCGAACAATGAGTGAGCCTTGGTAATCCTCAAATGTTCTTAACAACTGGCCAAAGCGTTTAGGGTCTGTTTGCGCTGCAAAGTGCTTTGTTTTTACAGGAGGCAACGCGCCTTTTAAATCTTGCGATGAATCTCTTTCAGCTCGACCCGTAGCAATAGCATAACGGAACACTTGCCCACAATTGCTTAAAGCTCGGTGTGCTGTCTCCAATGCGCCACGTTCTTCAATACGCCGAATTACTGATAATAATACTGGGGGCGTAACCTCTGTGATGGGTTTATTGCCAATCCAGGGAAAAATATCACGCACAAAGCGTTGCATAATCTTATCCGCATGGCTTTTAACCCAATTTGATGAGTATTTTACAAACCAGTCTCTAGCGACTACTTCAAAGCTATTAGCTGAGCGTTCATCCGCCACTTGCTTCATGACCTTTTTATGTTCGCCTGGGTCAATACCATCAGCAAGCAACCTTCTGGCTTCATCACGTTTCTCACGAGCTTTCGCAAGGGTAACGTCATCATATACCCCCAAGGCCAGTAATTTCTCTTTACCACCAAAACGGTATTTCAACCGCCAGTATTTATTACCTTGCGGTGTTACATACATGAATAAGCCTTTCTCATCAGAGATCTTATAGGCTTTAGCTTCTGGCTTAGCATTGCGAAACGTTATATCTTTCTTTTCAGCCACTTTGGGGGTATCTCCTTTTTGACTTATCGATATACCCCAATAAATACCCCCACTATGGTTTGGATGTAGGGGGTATCTATTGGACAATAGTGGACGTATGATAGGCCTTAAGCCTAGTGTTTACAAGGGATTATGGATGTTGTTGGATTGTTCTGGATGGTAAATTGGTGGAGGCGGCGGGAATCGAACCAGCGCCCATTTATTGCAACCTATTGAAAACATTTGGTTTTAACATATGCCCCAAGTTTTTGGGCACAAATTGGGTATATTTTCTCTTAAGCATCCCTATTATCAATCAAAACTGAATCAAGAAATAAAATTTCTCTATCTCATTGAATTTAATAATTTTTTTTATTTTAATCTGCAAAAAAACTAAAAAAATCGAAATCCAATCAAAATCGAATTAAAATCAAAATCGAATCAAGAACTTTTATTACAGTAATTCATTGATTTTAATAGCTTATAGCTATTTTTTCTTGAAAAAACAGTCTCAAAATCAAAACCCAATCAAGAAATCTAACTATGCCCATACAGGCAGATACCCTGCTCTTGGGTGCTCTGGATCTGCGGCATGTATGAGTTTAGCTTGCAGTGCCGCGCTAATAACTTTTGACGCTTGCGCAGCATTTTTTTGCTCAATTCCAAATCGCTCACAAAGACTGGCATTCTTCATACGGTCGCCACTCAGGTATTTCATTACAGCATGTTGATAACAAGCACGGATACGTTCCTCAATAGTCATATTTGCAAAAGACCGAGGCGCATATAATATGACTTGCATCGTAGACTTTTCAGCTTGAAACTTAGGTGGCGGTAATTGAAAAAGCTCAATACTGATAATCACTTTATCTAAACCACTTCCTTGCTCTTCACACAAATTCATGCGTCTCATGAGAGCGGCTAAAGCTTCATTACGAGATCGAGGAGGAAGATCTATCATTCGTTCTGTTTGAACTAATGATTCTCCTGGATTAGTAATTTCTAACCGATCAGTAAATAACTCTATTTGTGGACCCGCACCACGGATAGTCATGTCTTGATGAATAAGAGCATTTGCAATTAACTCATGAATTGCTATTTCTGGATAAAGACGTTTTGATTCACGATAAACCAAGCCGATATGCTCATTTTGAGGCAATAAATTATTAATAAAAGTAACCAGCTCTTCAAAACCAGAAGCATAACCTTTATGCATATCATAACGATGAGTTACTGTGGCGGCTCTATTACTACCACCATAAGCTATAAACCGAACGGCTTTTCGAGATAGGGCAGAATCAAATCGATTTAAATCGTTTGCAAATAAAATCGCACCAAGATTAGTAATATTCCAATGATTACTTACATCTTTTGTAATTAAAGAATCAGCTGCCAGTCGTTCAAAAATCCCTTTACGATTATCAGGCAAGCTTTGTTTCGTTAATTTGAAATAAGTTGGATAATCCAATAATTCCAAGACATGATCTTCTGAGACATACGGCATTGCAATACCTTTTTCCCATGTATAAGGACGCATGTTGCCAATCAACCGTTGAAACAGCGCAGGATGATCTTGCAGCTTTGGGGTAGCGCTGCCAATACGGATGTAAGCTATCGCATCAAAAGCTACTGGAGCAATGCTTGCCGCAGGAATTTCTAAAAGTACCACACGCCCATTGGGATGGTTAATTTTTTTAAAAGAAACACTTAGATCTGGACTCAAATGTTGCGCCAGCCATAATTGAAATACTGTATTACCAACTAATTCTGCGTCTGGATCAAATGTAGTTCCTACAACATTATGGGTAGCATTATCAATACCCCATAAAACATAAGCAAATTCTTTTTGTGCTACCCGTGCAGCATTTGCCAAGGCAGAGCATAGCTTCCCTACAATTTTTGGATCAAAATTATTTTTCTTAAATTCTAATAGGCTATCTTCAGAAGGCTGAGAACGTAGCTCATCAACTAAAGCAATATCCCGTTCTTTCATAAAGCAATTACCTTAATGATTGTGTATTATTTTTCGAAGATTTAAATTTTAACATAATGTTACAGTTTATCATCGATAAGTACTATTTCATATTTTCATTAGAAGCAGAATTAGGAGTTTTCCACTCATTAACAGGTTTATATCCAGCCGCTATCGATTTATCAGGAATCCAACGACCATAATGCTTGATGATCATCTCTGTATCTTTATGCCCCATCTGCTTGGCAACCCACAATGGATTCTCTCCTGCTGAAAGCATCATTGAGGCATATGTATGTCGAGTTTGATATGGGTTACGGTAACGAACGCCTGCCTTTCGGAGTATATGAGTCCAACAAGTTTTGCGAATTTGTCCATCAGTTTCCCAAGGGGTATTTGTTCGAGGATTATAGAATATTTGTTTTCCTTCTAAATAAGTGAAGGATTTTTGGTTAATTAATGCATCCAACGCTGGAGGAAGTAAAAGGATATCCCTAGAACCAGATTTGGTTTTTGTTCCTTTTTCTTGTTTCAAGACCACAGCACGGGTTATCTTCACCATCCCTTTTAGCCAATCAATGTCGTTCCATTCTAAAGCGATCAATTCTGATGTACGTAAACCAGTAAAAAAGGCAAATTGGAATAAATTTCGTGCTTGCCCGATGGCTTGGTTAAGAATGACACCAATTTCCTCACGATCAAAGGGATCTACTTCCCAATCACTTTTACTGGTTTTTTTATTGATTAACTTAGATAAAACAAGTTTATCCAAAGGGTTTTGTTCAATTAAACCATCATTTAAGGCTTGATCAAGCATGTTACGAAGTGGCGTTAAAATATTACGTGCTGTTTTTACGGTTATACTTAACCCAGTTATCCAATTACGAATAATAATAGGTGATAGCTCTTTTATAGGAATATGTCCAAATGTTGGGAATAAATGTCCCGCACAAACTTTTCGATACCCATTTACTGTACTATGTTCCAGAGTATTTTCTGCTATGGTCATATAGTCTGTCAAAAGCTCCCCAACTGTCGCCTTAACAAATACATGCCCAAACATGTGAGCACGTTTAGAACCGGGAAAATAATCAACGTAATCAAATGTTCCTAGACCAATAGCATTAATAATTTCGCCTCGAAGTCGTTCAGCATATTTTAAATTCGCTTTAGTAGGTTCAAGTTTGAGAGTTTCACGGCATAAGACTCCTCGGTATCGAAAAGCAATTCTAATGCAGCTGCCAGTTTCCCATTCACGAACTGTTACCCCGCGCGGAGGCTGCGCATCGTTGCTTTGTTTCCGTGTTCCACCCATCTTTCTACCTCAATTAAATTGACCCACACATTACCATCAGGACCTATCTTACATTGTATACCATCAAGCCAAATTCCCTTTTTTCGTTTGGCATGAACTGCGTTTGCGGTATCTCCTGAATCATTGCAATACTTTTTCAACTTCACCCACTTGACCATTTCGTACCTCCATTACTGTTTGTCTACGTTTATTTGATTTATTATTTGATTTATTAGTAAGCGCCTAATTAACCCCACCTAGAACTCCCCAAATAAGCTGTAGATAATTGCCTCCAATGAAACAACGGGAGCA
>NZ_CBCSKT010000008.1:0-7635 GCF_965140895.1 Legionella sp.
TGGCGTATCTCCTTTGTTGATTTTTGTTCCCGCTAAGAACAATCAACAGAATACGCCACCTAATTTAATTTGTCATACACCACTTTCGACTATAACTCTCACGCTTTTCTGACAGCATGAAATCAATGGTATCGCCTTCCTTATCAACTGCACGATACAGATACACCCACTCTTTATATAGGTCTCGTCCATACGCCATGAAACACCAACAGGACGCTTGCATCGTTTGCGAAAAACCTCTCCCAGCTGAGGAGCGTATTTGATTACCCAGCGATTGATTATAGAATGATCCACACTTAATCCGCGCTCCAGAGCAAGTTCCTCAACATCACGGTAACTCAGTGCATAAGCAAGGTACCATCTTACCAGCATCAATATGATATCCTGCTTAGAATGCTTCCACTTGAAACTGAGCATCTGCCAAACTCCAGAAAAATTCAGCAAATCTATCAGAACATGAAATTTTATGCGACAAAACCGCGGGCGGTGCCCTGTCAAAACATGGGTGAAGAGCTTGATTGTAGATTCTCTTCGGAGCTTATAACGGGAGTAGCTAATCGCTCCTTGAGGAACATGATGTCTTTGGTTCTCACTTCAGATAAAGTGCTAAAGAAGTGCATGTAATTTCTGAGATCCCGGTCTCTTTTCCAATTTGGTTTTTTCATTTCGTCTAACTCATCTTTAGTCATATCTTTAGAATAAAATATACCAGCAACCATCGGGGTTCTGAAGAAAGTTTTTAATTCACTAACTACTTCATTATAGAAATTTAAGGTTCGTTTAAATACTGGTTCTGTAAAGGATATCTCAAAGCCATAGTTAAATGGGTGTTCAAGATCACAGTAATGCTGAGAAAAATGGGCGGGAATGCCTACAGCGAGTTCTTGCCAATCTTTATTTATGTCATCTCTCGATCGCATTGGGATTATTGGGTCGATGTAAGACCTTGCATCGTCATATTCCTGCCAAACCCTTACTAATGGTTCACAATCATAGTGTTTTTCTTGATAGGTCTTGTTTTTGAGTGTGTAAGTAACACCATTTATTTCGTGTTCACCTTGTTGATTTAGTAATGATATTCTTATTTTTTCACCTAGTTCATTTTGGGGTATACAATTGAGCATCATAGTGCACATATAGCGAGTATCTAATGCCCATAAAGCATATTGAAACGCAGTTATGTCTTTAAATGTTCTTCCAGAATAATCCGTCAAAGTTCCTTTTTCCATAAGTAGTTCAGGGTATCGTTTTAATATTTTTTCTGCATTGACCTGATTTCCATGAGCAACGCTTAATAATAAGGCATTAAGCAGTCGAGGGGGATGGAAGGTTGTATAAATATCATTTGAAGTTAACGAGAGGGCTGAGCGGCCTTGTTCACTGATGGGCATTATTGTTTGTTCTTCAGGGAGACAGTTTCCAATTTCATTAATTAATTCTGGGGGTAAAACACTCAATTGAATGTGGTCTGAGTCACTAAGATTATTTGACTTTTTTATCCAATCAGCTTCTGTTTCTGAATAATCAAAAAAGTCTTTGCAGATATTCATCCGTTTAAACGTCAAGCTATTTTGATTCACCTTATAGTAGGTCACATAATCCAAATTGTTTGCATCTTTTTTCGTTTGATTGATTCTATTACGCAACTCAGATATTTTTTCATCTACTGGCTGTACAATCCTGCTAAAAAAAGAAAGGCTCCTTATCGCAATAGCGCCTTGCCATGGGAGATTTTCATCTAGATATTGAAATAAAGAAGAATAAGGTTTCATGTTATCGACCTGGATAATTGTTTTCAATGAGTCCAATTGTACTTTATTTGATCTTAAGGGTCAATATTTGGCTCAAAGATGAAAACTGGTACCGCTACCGTCAGTTTTATTCAGAGTTTGGTGGAATCAGCGAGAGCGTTGATTACAGCATCAATAAAACCTTAAGTTGCCGTCATTACATGCGAGGCCATGCGCATTATCATTGCTCCAATCCCTCCTGTACCCATGAAAAGCGAGTTCACTTTAGTTGCAAAGACCGAGGCTGTAGTGCCTGTGGCAAAATCGCTACGGATAACTGACTGCAAAGGAATAAAGAAATTCTACCGCCCTGCCCCTGGCAGCACATTACCTTTACCATGCCCAAAGCCTTAAGTGATTTATTCCTGGTAAACCGCCACCTGCTGAATCAACTGCCCGCGCTTGCGGGAAAAATCCTCAATAAACTAGCCAAGGCAAAGGGACTTAAACTCGGCATCTTTATGGCCCTACATACCTTTGGTAGAACCCTCAACTGGCATGTACATCTTCACGTGTCTGTAACGCGAGGCGGATTAACAAAAGAGTTGCTCTGGAGAGGCCTGTTTTTCAAAAAGAATACCCTAATGACTATGTGGCGCTATACGCTCATTACTTTTTTAAGGACTCAGTATCAGCAAGGCGCCCTGACCAAAGCCCCTGAGATGGAAAACCAAAACATGGCCTCCATGCTGGCACAGCAATACGCTAAATACTGGCAAGTCCATTGTGCGAAGCCTCATAAAAACCCTAAAAAAGACATCGAATACTTAGGGCGTTACATCAAACGACCAGCCATTGCTAATTCTCGCCTGGTTCATTATAACGGCACGTCTCTGCTCTTTAAGTTCCTTAATCATCGCACCAAACACACTCAATACACTGAGCTGCACCCTTTTGATTTTATCACTCGATTTATTCACCACCTGCCTGAAAAAGGCTTTCGACTCATTCGATACTTTGGGTTTCTCGCCAATCGATTATGCGCTCAATTGCTACCTATCGTTTCATCTCTATTTAACCATCAGCCTACTCCGAAACAACGCTCATGGGCTTTGCGGGTCAAACACCAATCTGGAAACAACCCGCTCGATTGCATCCTCTGTAAACAGGCCATGCGATTGGCCTTCCTGCTCTTTAAATTATCTTCCAAGCAGCTGATGAAGTACACCTCTCAAATCGCTCTGCAAAAACCCATTCGTATCAATTAACGGGATTAATCCGCCTTTTTTTCAAATAAAAGACAACTACCTGAACATCGTGGACTTGAATTAAACCTTTCCCACCAAGATACACCGCTCCTTACGCTGCGAACGCAGATAAATTACCACAATCCAACTGTACAAAGTTACTCCTTTCTTCTTTTGAATTTCCTATAACCTCAAGTAGAATTTAATCCATTTGATTACGTCATTATGCCGTCATTGTTCAATAAATTTCGATGCCTCGCCACGAGGAACTGTTTAGATTATTATTGAAATTACAAAGACTTATAATATTGTGCACTTAGCCGAAGCATTATCTGCTTTTTTTAAACAATCGTTTGCTAAGCCATTAAATAAAGAAAGCTCTCTTAACGCTCTATTATGATGCAAAAGCTCAGTTCGTAGTGTTGTACCTTCGATTTTTCTTTTAGATTTATTCTCAACTAAATAAATTTCGTTCTTATCAGTAAGAGCTAAGCAAGTACTATTATAGTAAGCTACACAACATTTAACTGCTTTGCCATTTAAGGCAGTTAATTTTGTAGGCACTTTATTATTCACGCCACTTCCCCAGGCTAATAGCTTTTTTTGTGACGTTAAGGCAAAAGTAGCACTCTGACCTGTAGCTAACATAACAACAGACATATTTCTCAATGCTTGAATCTCTTGGGGTTTATGACACTCATCCTGAACAGCATATTCATCATCTAATCCTAACTGTTTATAACGATTGTAACCAAAAGCAAAGACTTTTTTATCACATAAACAAACAAAACTATGAAAATCATGTGCATAAATTTGCATCGCTTTTTTCTCATTAAAAAAAGTAATTTTTTTGGGTGCCGGGAATAATGTCTTTTCTGAATCATGCCCAAGTTGTCCGTACTCGTTATTACCCCAACCATAGATAAAACCTTCATTATCAATAGCTAAAACATGATAAGAGCCAACAGAAACTGCGATAATTCTGCGATCTGGTGTAAATTCGATTAACTGAGGAATAGACGTGTCATCTGTAGTACCATTTCCTAATTGTCCGTAGTCGTTTTTCCCCCAGGAATATAGTTTTCCTGTGGTTGTTAAAACATAATAAGCACCTGAGCGTGCATAAATTGAAGCAATAGTATCGTCTTGAGGAAGTCCCTCTACCTGCTCACTTTTTAAAGAGCTATAGGTATGAACTGCCCCATCAGACTTTAACATAAGATTGCAGGATTCATCACCACTTATGGAGACAACACCATTAAGTCGATGTGTTATTGTGTTGTCAGAAAAAAATAATCTGGATAATACTGATGTTTGTGAATCACACAATGAAATAGATTTTTTATGGATTATAAGGTTGGGAAACGTAGAAGCAACTGATATTTTTTTTTTCGCAACATGTTGGGCAATATCTAAAAAATCCCTCGATGATTGAGCAAATAAACCTAATTCTTTGGCTTGAAGAAAATCAGCTATAATATAAACAACATCCAGAGACACCTGTTGCTGATTTCCTGGCCCTCTAAGATCTATTTGTGTACTTTCTTCAAATACCTTCATCTTTGCTCCGTTACATAATACGATTTTATAAAAAACGCACAATCATATCATAAAAAAAACATTAGGAATGGTATTTTACACATTAAGATCCAATTTTAACCGTTCTGATAAATGCTAAATGACTGACCTATTTTGATCACAATAAAAAGTTAAATAGCAATCCCCAGCCCTTCTGATTCGATATCTGGTAAATCGTTTCGCTGAAGATTTATTTTCTTTAAATAACCCCTATTTTACTAACGACGTAACCTCTGTGATGACGGACTGTTCTTCGCTTACAATATCGGGACTAAAGCACTATAGCAAAAAAGATTACGGGGGTATTAGGAACAACAAAGCCAACTAACCTGCACGCATTTCAGCCTCAATGCCTATCAATCAAGTTTCTTCCATGCTATTGTTTTTTATTATATTTTGAATTTTCTCTGAATTGAATTATAAGGATATTCTATGGCTGGATTTTTTAATAATGCTATCGCTACTATAAAGGATGCACTCAACACACGCGCCCCGTTCACCTCATCGACCGGACATCGCAATGCTCAACGAAGTAATGCGGCCACAGAAGTAATCAGCTCGAGTTTAGAAGCATTTACTCCGGCAGCAATGATCCCCACAAAATTAGCGCAAGTTGCTATTTCAACATATTCATTCTTTCGTTCAGATACACATCTATCAGAAAAAACGATGCACTTACTCCAAGCCGGTCTTTCTGCAGCTCAACTGGCCCTTGCTATTACCATGCTATTTGAAAGTGCCCAATGCTCATCTTATGACAGTAATGACCTATGCAAAGCGGTCTTTTTGTGCCAACTTCTCTATCGTGGCACGCTGCTGACTGGCTGGATTCCCAGTGAATTCTCCAAAGATGTCTATACTTCGGTAGAGAATACCAATAATTCTGCACAAGCACAGGTTTAATGACAGTTACCGGGATGTATCAGAGCGCTTATTGTATCGTGGCATTGATGTAAGTTATGAAACAATACGCCAATGGTGTCTTAAATTGGGCGCACATTTTAAGAATAGGATCATTCTTGCAATACACATAACTACTGGTACAGTTCACGATTCTGTTCCCTATTTAGAGCAATTGGATAATGAAACTATCGCTGATAGAGCTTATGGTTCAGGGTACATTATTTCTTCTTTGAGAGATAAAAAGATAACTACCTATATTCCTTTGTTTAGCTCTCGAAGCGGAAGTTCTGAGAACAATATTATTCCAGGATTTCAGTATTCATTTATTATTACAAGGCATTTTTGATTTTTATTTAATCATATTTTTCAACAGGCCGCCCCATTTTCTTTCCTTTCTCATTGACTATAGGTTTGAATCTATATAGGATATGGCCTATAATAAAAAGGGGAGATCATGTGGTTAATAGAAACGACAGACACCTTTGATATCTGGTTTGATGCTTTAGATGATATAGATCGAGCTAATGTATTGGCATCAATGATCGTATTGCGAGAGAAGGGACCCATGTTATCCAGACCCTACGCAGATACGGTCAAAGGCTCTAGTCATAGCAATATGAAGGAGTTAAGAGTCCAAAGTCAGGGGGAACCTATTCGCGCCTTCTTTGCCTTTGATCCAAAACGGAGAGGTATTTTATTGTGTGCTGGCAATAAAACGGGAAATGAGAAACGATTTTATGAAGAGATGATCCCAATAGCTGATCGTGAGTTTACAGCTCATTTGAAAAAGTCAAATAAGGAGTAATTATTATGGCCAGAACTCTTGAACAAATTCTTGCAGTAGAAAAACCAGATGTGGTTAAAAAAGCTGAAGAGAAAGCAGAAGAAATGCTACTCAATATTCATTTGTCTGAACTTCGTGAGTTAGTGCAAAAAACTCAGGTAGATATGGCAAATGCTCTTGGTATAAAACAACCAACAGTCGCTGAGATGGAAAAACCTGGCCGTGATCTGAAATTATCATCTTTAAAGCGTTATGTTGAAGCAACTGGAGGAAAATTGCGCTTAGATGTGGAGCTGCCAGATGGTACTCATTATGGTTTTGCCATTTAACAACTTAATATTATGACATTAATACTTGCAGAAAGTAGTTATGATGATGGTTTTATTGTAGCGGATACTTTATTAACAGTGGTGCCTTCAATAGAATTTGAGGCGCCTTTTAATGGAAGGTTTCATGCTTTAAAAGCACACATTCTATCTGAGAAAGTGTGCATGGCTTTAGCTAATCTTCCCCTGATTTAAGGGACACTGATTTGTTAAAATAACTGTAAACAAAGAGGTATCTCATGTCTAAGAGCAACAGAAGTTACAGCAAAGGATTTAGGTATACCAGAGGCTAGACTCCATGGTTGGGTAAAAAAAGCTAAATTACATGGTGAAGTGTTAGCGCCAAGTGGCGAGCCAATTGATGTTGGCAAAATGGTTGATGAATTACGATAACTGAGAAAACAAGTTAGCCGCTTAGAGCAGGAGAAAGCGATATTAAAAAAGGCGGCGGCATGCCGTTCGCCCTCGGACGAAAAAACTGGCTCTTCTCCGCAAGTCCCCGTGGAGCACTCGCGACTACACTGCTTCAATAGCATCTCAAATAACGAATAGACTCACAACCCGTATTTCACCGAACGCTTACTAATAGAAGATAAAAATGATAAGGAGTATCGAATAATTAGTTATGAGATTATCAGTCCTCAAGGATGGAAATATTTCCCTGTCGGAATTGAAAAAGTTTTTTTTGAGTCACATGAAATTTCTCGGTAAATTAAAATTCATTTTCATTTCTAAAAGTGAAAAATATCCAGCTAACAAAAGTCCTGTCCAGGCTAACACACAGGAGGATATTAAAATGATGGTGAAGGAAGTTAAGTAGATACAAAACTGTTGTAACTGTAGCGATAAGATTTTATAACTACTCCCAAGGAAAACCACTCGCTCATAAAAATAATTCCTCCATACGAATAGTGCGTGTATTGCATGCGGCTCAACAATGGCCACTATCATGTTGAAGTCCTTCTGCTTAGAGAAGGAACTACTGGGATGCTCATGAATCCCCTCATTTTATATCACCCAATACATCGCACCAAAAGTCGTGCTGCTGCAGTAATTCACTGAATTTT
>NZ_CBCSKT010000009.1:0-7507 GCF_965140895.1 Legionella sp.
TAGTACAAAATGCGGGGGCTGAGCGGCGAATTGTTCAAAATACCCGATTCCATAATTAGGTATTGTTAGTGATAAACCACAACGGATGGGATTTCCAGTCACCTTCCAACTTTGTTCCCCTCCCATAGGAAAGGCATAATTGATTGGTGCCATTGCGAACGCTGTACTTACAGCTAGTGTGTAGTTAACTGCAACGCGCATTACAAACGCGTATCTCTTCTTACTGAATTCCATTATTAATAATCCCCATGATTGAATTCATGTTATCCTTGGATATCGACACTGTTTTAAGAATCTTTAATTATGCAATCACTAATTATCAGCCAGCCGGATGACTGGCATGTTCATTTTAGAGATAATGAGGTACTAGAACATACCGTGGCAGCCAGCGCAGAGCATTTTGCCCGTGTCTTAGTAATGCCTAATCTCAAGCCTGCCTTAACGACGTTGTCTGCAATTAGTGCTTATAGAGAGAGAATTCTTGCGGTTTTGCCCAGTGACCATCGCCTCAATCCCTACATGACCTTCTATTTAAACGAGTCGGTTAGCGCTACGGAGTTGGAACAAGCAGCAGCCACTCCCTATGTATTAGGTGCCAAACTTTATCCAGCAGGGGCAACCACTAATTCAGAAGCCGGAGCCAAGTCGCTACACGCACTTTATCCCTTGCTGGAAGTCATGCAAGAACAGAATTTAGTGCTGCAAATTCATGGTGAAGTAACACACAGCGATATTTTTGAACGTGAGGCCTTGTTTATTGATGAATATTTAAAACCTTTAGTTCTTAATTTCCCTAAGTTACGCATCATCCTGGAACATATTTCCACCGAAGCTGCGGTAAATTTTGTCAGCGAAGCACCAGCAACAGTGGCCGCCACCATTACCCCCCATCATTTAATGTACAATCGTAATCAATTGCTTGCAGGCGGAATTAGACCTCATTACTACTGCCTCCCCATTTTGAAGCATGAACGTGACCAAAAAGCACTGCGGCAGGCAGCATGTAGCGGTAATCCTAAGTTTTTTGCCGGCACGGACAGTGCCCCACACAGCATTCACAATAAAGAAAATGCCTGTGGTTGCGCGGGGATCTATTCAGCACCCTTTGCGCTGGCACTTTATACCCAAGTATTTGATGAGTTAAACCAATTAACGAAACTTAATCATTTTATGAGCCGTTATGGCGCTGAATTTTATCAATTACCCATCAATCAGCAGCAGGTTGAATTGATTAAGTCGCCACAAACTTTAGCAAAAACAATGCCATTGGGTACAGAACAGGTTGTACCGATTGCTGCGGGTGAAACAATCCAATGGAGTATTCATGTCCCCTCTTGATAATGTATTAAGCAGCACAATGAAAGGCCGTTTTCGTGGCTTCCTGCCCGTAGTGGTCGATGTGGAAACAGCGGGGATAAACCCGCAGAAAAATGCCTTGCTGGAAATGTGTGTGGTCTTGCTAACCATGGATAAACAAGGCAATTTACAACGTAGCACCAGTCACTTTGAACATATCCTGCCCTTTTCTGGAGCCGAGCTGGATCAAAAATCGCTAGAATTCAATCAAATCGATCCATACCAACCGCTGCGCTTTGCGTTAGAGGAAAAAATCGCCCTGGAACAGCTATTTAAACCTATTTTTAGTGCGATTAAGCAGCAGAACTGCCAACGGGCAGTTTTAGTCGGTCATAATGCCTGGTTCGATTTATTATTCGTTAAAGAGGCGGTCAAAAGAACGGGGCTACAATCTCCCTTTCATGCCTTTACTTGCTTCGATACAGCCACCTTAGGTGGATTAATTTATGGGCAGACCGTATTAGCAAAAGCGGCTCTAGCGGCAGGCGTTCCTTTTAATCCTAATGAGGCACATTCGGCAATTTATGATGCAGAAAAAACGGCGGATTTATTTTGTGAGATGACGAATACCTGGCGAAGATTACAGCTTAATCATAAAGAGAATAATGACTAGATAGGTAGGTAGCCCGTATCAGCGCAGCTGCGTAGTACGGATATCAGTGCCACAAAACCCGTACTACGACTTCGTCTAATACGGGCTACATGTAAGCTACACGTCTTATAGTGAACCAGAGTGCTCAGCAAGGTATTCTGCAACACCTTGTGGAGAAGCTGTCATACCAGCTTGGCCTTTTCTCCAACCAGCAGGGCAAACTTCGCCTTTTTCTTCAAAGAATTGTACGGCATCAATAGTTCTTAAGAGTTCATCAACATTACGACCAATTGGTAAATCATTCACGACTTGCGAACGAACCATACCTTTAGTGTCGATAATAAACGCACCGCGGAAAGCAACCCCTGCAGCTGGATGCTCTACACCATAAGCTTGGCAAATGCTATGAGTCATATCGGCAGCCATAGTGTAACGAACTGGACCAATTCCGCCTTTTTCTACAGGAGTATTCCTGTATGCGTTATGAGTAAAATGAGAATCGATAGACACAGCAACTACTTCAACATTACGGCTTTTGAATTCATCCATACGGTGATCTAAAGCAATCAGCTCAGAAGGACATACAAACGTGAAATCTAAAGGATAGAAAAACACTAAGCCATATTTGCCTTTGATGTGCTCATGCAAATTAAATTTATCGACAATTTCACCATTACCCATCACCGCAGCTACGGTAAAATCAGGAGCTTTACGTCCGACTAGTACACTCATTCTATGATCTCCATTTGCGCGCAAGAAAGACCCTTGCGCAGATTATTATTATCGAGGGCTGTTTACATTTCGCCAGCTTGAACAAAAGCAAAAATCAGGCCGCTTTGGCCAAGATGGTCGAAATATAATAGACTTTATACGGCAATTGCATCGCGTAACATGGTTTCTAACTCACCTTGCTGGAATAACTCAGCAATAATATCGGAGCCGCCAATCAATTCACCCTTAATATATAACTGAGGGAACGTCGGCCAATCAGAAACTTGGGGTAACATTTGACGAATGTCGGGATTAGCAAGAATATCTACGTAAGCAAAATCAACACCACAGGCCTCGATGCATTGGACTGCACGCGCAGAAAAACCACATTGAGGCATCTTTGGCGATCCTTTCATGTACAGCAGAATCGTATTTTCTGCGATTTGTTTTTTAATTTTTTCGATTGTATCCACGCTCGTGTACCTTTAACATAATAAAAACGCTCATTATGGCGAAAAGCTAGCACGGCCGCAACTTATTTCATTATCCCTACCCAGACACACCCACGTAAACGCAGGTATCGCATTCAACCAAATTTACTAGTAATTATACTAATAACAGGCAGGGGATCTTAAAGAAATATTAATTGAATATCATATTTGTCCTGCTACACTTAGGCAACTCACAAACAAGGAGAACTTAATGACGTTTACATTACCAAAATTGCCCTATGAAATGGATGCTTTAGCGCCACATATTTCGAAAGAAACTCTTGAGTATCATTATGGCAAACATCATCAAGCATACGTGAATAACTTAAATAAGTTAATTCCTGGAACTGAATTTGAATCAATGTCTCTTGAAGATATTATTATGAAATCCAAAGGTGGAGTATTCAATAATGCTGCTCAAATTTGGAACCATACCTTCTATTGGTATTGCCTGAGTCCTAATGGCGGCGGTGAACCAACAGGTAAACTTGCTGATGCCATCAACAAACATTTCGGTTCTTTTAGTGCGTTTAAAGAACAGTTTACCCAAGCAGCAGCGACTACTTTTGGTTCGGGCTGGGCATGGCTTGCTCAAGATAAAGCGGGTGACTTAAAGATTATGAGTACCAGCAATGCCGGCACTCCTATGACTGAAGGCTTAACCGCTCTATTAACCTGCGATGTATGGGAACATGCTTATTATATTGATTACCGTAATGCACGCCCTGATTACATCAGTGCATTTTGGTCATTAGTGAATTGGGAATTCGTCTCTGATAATATGAAGTAAGTGATGGGATAATTGCCGAGTCACTACCATTAGATTAATTGTAGGCGGGGCTTTCAAGTCCAGCCTACGATTTTAATGCCCATAAAAACGGCAATGAGATTATAAAAGGAAGATAGATAATGGCTTTAATTACTAGTTACAATCCCATGCCCATAACCTTTACTCATGGTGAAGGCGTTTGGCTTTATGACGATCAGGGAAAAGCATATCTTGATGGATTAAGTGGGATAGCCGTTTGTGGGCTAGGACATGCTCATCCAGATGTGACCAAAACCATACAAGAACAAGCAGCAAAACTCTTGCATACCTCAAATACCTTTCATATTAAACAACAAGAGTTACTTGCGGAAAAACTTACCTCGATGGCAGGAATGGAGCAAGTATTTTTTGCCAACTCAGGTGCTGAAGCTAATGAAGCTGCTATTAAATTAACGCGACTTTATGGTCATAAAAAAGGTATTGAAACACCCTCCATTATTGTGATGGAGCGGGCATTTCATGGACGCACGATGGCCACATTAACCGCCTCAGGCAGTCGTAAAGTACAAGCAGGTTTTGAACCCTTAGTCCCCGGATTTATTCGCGCGCCCTTTAATGACATCGAAGCCATACGCACCATTGCGGCAAATCGCGAGGATGTGGTCGCAGTGATGCTGGAACCTATTCAAGGTGAAGGTGGAATTTATGCCGCTGAAGAAGGTTATTTGCGTGCAGTAGCCAAATTATGTGAGCAGCATGATTGGATGCTTATTTTAGATGAAATCCAAACTGGAAATGGACGTACAGGTAAGCTGTATGCCTGCATGCACCATGATATTCAGCCCGATATTCTCACCACGGCTAAAGGTCTGGGTAATGGCGTCCCCATCGGTGCTTGCCTTATGAGCAAAAAAGCTACGGATTTATTCAAACCCGGAAATCATGGCTCTACCTTTGGTGGTAATCCACTAGCCTGTGCGACCGCCTTAACCGTATTAGAAATCATTGAGCGTGATAAAATTTGCGATCTCGTTACCCGAAATAGTGCCCTATTGATGGATAAGCTCATTCAAAACTTAGGTGAGCACCCGCATGTTAAGGCCATTCGTGGTAAAGGCTATATGATTGGAGTAGAACTGGATAGACCCGCGATGGATATGCGTAATATAGGTTTAGCCAATGGCATCATCTTTAATGTCACTGCAGATACTGTGGTGCGCTTGTTACCTCCACTCACCATCACTGAAGAAGAGATTGATGAATTGGTGAAACGATTAACACAAACTATTAATCAATTTACCCAGTAATTGGGTGATATACAGGCTGGACGGAAAAGTCCAGCAATATGGTCTAAATACAAACAAAATTAATAAAATATCGCTTTTCCATGCCCCTTTGCAATAAAATTGCTGTCCAATTAAAGGCGAGATGGCCTCAATCGAAATCAACAGGACATTAATTACCCCAAAAAAGTCGAGGGCGTGATTGCTTCGATGATCCCAAGCGCATTTTTTAATTTGGCGGAGCCTTGCATCCAGGCTAAATTAGATTTGCCCTGGATGCACCTTAGCGCCAGAAGTGGCACACTCTTTAAATTGACGACTGTAAATAAAGTTAAAAATATAAAACCCGATACAAATAAATACCAGCAATAAGAAAAACAACGACATTAACTTCGCTTGTTGAATATGAAAAATATTTCGCAGAAAATGACTTAATGAGCTACTTACCAAACACCATAAAAGAAGAAATAACACCACTGAAATAAGTGCATTAATAAGATTTCTAATACCATAGAAATGCGATAAAGACCCAGAATCGACAATACTTAAAGAAAAATATTGCGCCAGCGCATAGCAAATGGAAGCAAAAAAACTACCCCACCCAATGAAAAAACAACTCCAAAAATAATGCCCCCCCAAAAAAGCAACCATACATAAGCTAAATAACAAACCTAGTGCCGCTAAGTGAAAAAGAATATGGTAATTAAAACGCGTGTATAGTGAGATAGAAAATAAATTACCCACAAGCATGCCAACTCCAGCAAAAGAAAGAATTATCCCTATCTGTGAGACTGAAAAATAAAAAGAATAAAAGGGGATGATCATTATGCTCACTAAATTAAGCCACATAAAATTCAAGCTATATAAATACAAAATCGATGACCTGCTTACATTAAGCTCAATTCCTTGCGATTTAAATTGCGACTGCAAAGAAACATTTTTCTGTAAATTCCAATGAACTAATAATAAGAAAACCCTGTAAATCAAAATAACTACAATAGAGGTAACTAACAAATCAGCAAAGGATAACTTATTGAAAAAAAAGCTACCAACAAGCGGACCAATAGCATATCCCAACGTATTGGCTTGCCTGGTGGTAGTAATGACAAAAGGCAAATCCGCATAAGCGCAATAGGTTGCGGTTACTTTATCAAAAAAAATAGACTCCATTGAGGCTAAAAAAACCACACCGGCGAGAACAACGAGTAAATTACTCAGTAGCACTTTATCGGTTAAAATTACCAACCAAAATCCGAGAAATAAGATGAAAATAAAATCAAGGCAACGTTTTAATGCGGTAAATACGTTGGTGCTTTCAAGTAACTTAGGAACAACAAAAAGCAGAACTAAAGTAGGTAAATAAATTAATGCTCCATACAGCGGAAACTCTTCCAGCGTAATATATTGCTGTAATAAGGTATTCAAGATATAGAAATTGAATACCTTAAATAAAACCATCAACAATCCATGGTTGGCCCAAATTTCTAAGAATTGCTTTCTATTCATTCCTAAACACCCCTAGGATAAAGCAAGTAATGACTGATGGTTCTTATCCAAAAGCGCAAGCATGGATAAACTATCCTTAAGCATTGCTTCATTCCCCAATGAATAACAGGTCAAAATCCAAAAAATCCATTTTGCCGCGGAGACATAAATATCTACTTCATTAATCGCTAAAGGCAATGCATAAGCTGCTCTAAAGCGTTTTGCCGCATCCATGTCTAAATACGGTGTCCCATTATTTTTTTGCAGAACCCAACTGGTAACCGTGTCGATAAAATCGATTTCAGCACGCATCAAGCAAAAATTTTCCCAATCGATGAGAAAATGCTCACCCGCATTATTCCAAATAACATTTTTAGGCTTTATATCCGCATGGCAAATAACTAATGATTTCGCCTGTCCCAAACAACTGATGAATTTCTTCACGCTGCATACCACTTATGTTAATGAAATAACGAAAAAAATAGCATCTGCCAGGTTAATTTCAATAAATAATTCATTTGTTCAGGAATATAACAATCTTGTATTTTACATGATGCATTACATTCCTGGTGAAAACAAAGACCCATTTCAACTCAACCTCGATCAAAAAATGCAAATTGCGCGAGTGCTGTCTACGCTACACCAAACTGAGATAGTTAAATATAATAAGAGTTTTTTTAACCTTAAATCCCGTTTCTTTGCCAGTTGCTGGGGAAATCTTATAAGTAATCATGGTTTGACCTTAGTAGAAAAACTGGCAATGCATTATTTGAATAATCCCTTAAAAAATTTGTTAGGTGGCGTGTATGCAAGGGTAACC
>NZ_CBCSKT010000010.1:0-97033 GCF_965140895.1 Legionella sp.
ATACACAATCAAACTCCTGAGATCCAGGGGATACGCTGTTATTGGGGGCACAAATAACAGGAACGGAGCAAATCCCCGGGCTTTATGTACGATTATTTAAATTGGATTGTTGGAAATTTGGACAAACAACTAATTGAGAAAATTTAGATGGGATGGTGCGGAATGTGAGATATACCAAAATACTCTCTTCAAAGATATTATCGTTTAAGTATAGTTAACGTTTATGGACATCTAATTGGAAATATATAGGAATTAAGTGAGATTGCAGAATATTTTATAAAAATTGAAAAAGGCTTGTAAATGAGGTTACAAACTGGTTACATTTTTTGAATGTTACTTTTTTAATTTGGAGCGCCACCACGTAACTCATTGATTTACATGGTGGCCAGAGACGGAATCGAACCGCCGACACGAGGATTTTCAATCCTCTGCTCTACCGACTGAGCTATCTGGCCCCAATGGGATGCATTAAACCGCTTTATGGCCTTAGAGTCAAGCATTGATTTCATTTTTTTTGGAAAAATCTGAGGCCACTCAACAGGTTGGGTCATTATGTTTCAAAATGGACTAATTTGGAGTATATCCGGCAGGTTTTTCTGAGCCTTCACCAAAGAAAAACTTTTGCATTTCTTCTTTTAAAAATTCTCTTGATTTGAGTTCAAGCAAATTTAATCGATATTCATTGATTAACATGGTTTGATGAGACAGCCACATGTTCCAGGCTTCTTTTGATACTTCATTTAAAATGCGCTCACCCAGGACTCCAGGGAAGGGGGCTTTTAACATACCTTCTGCATCGCGCTTTAATTTACAACAATGTACAATTCTAGTCATAATTTACCTCTTATAACAGTAATGTTTCTCTGTAGAATGTCGGAGAGTATGATAATAGGTCACTGGGGGAGGGACCTATTAGGAAGGGTGTAGTTTACTGTGGATTAACTAATTTTGTAACCTTTTTAGTCGGAGCGGGTTTTTACTTGTCCCAATAAAATATGCTGGGATAAAATCTGCTCTTGTTCATCAGTTAGACCATTAAATGTTACTGCCGTACGATAATGGTGTTCACTTTGATATTGGCTGTAAACCACAGTAGCCTCTAAAATAATCGGGATCATTTTGGGCTTGGTATAGATAACCATCTTTAAATTGGTTTTTTCTTTAATAAGTTCTGTTGTTTTAAATGCCATGCCGCCAAGACTAATGTTTACCTTACGCATTTGAATGGTATTGGTCATCAGCATTTGCCGAGACAAATAGTCTATTTTGGTATTTAATAGATTAAGATAATGAGCTAAAGCTGGGTCTTTTAATGCAATAGCCTGAGTTAATTCGGCTAATTCGTAGTCAATATTTTGGAAATAATGCGATGCTTCTAAATAGCGTTGTCCATTTTTACCCAATAACTCATCGACAACGGCTCTATCTGAGCACATTTCACCCGGTTCCATAATTCGGTAGTTAAAGTATATATAATCCTCGATACGGAAGTGTTGTCGTCGTTCATGTATTGGCATAATAACTCCATTTATTCAATATACTTTATACTGTTTGTCTCAGATATGGGTTGGTTTTAAAAAGACCACCTTATCTATAATATAGACAATTTTTAAAGCATTGCTAAATATAAATTGGAAAACAGGTATAATATAACTTGTTGGACTGAACTGTAAGACTTACTTGCGTTTTCTTTGTTTAACTAATTGAGTTTATTAAAATATGCGCTCGTCCTTGAGCACTTATCTTGACCACTTAGCAAACTGCTATTAGGGAGTTTTGAGCGGAGGGATTAGTGGATTCCATTTCCTGCCCAGCAACAGCCGCCATTAATGAATTGAGTGCTTCCCCTTTAAAAACAATACTTGTGCCGCGTAGAGTGGCTCTACTGAAGAATCTATTTTCATTTCTTGCTTGATAAGAGCTTGGTTCTTGTTTTTTAACTGCGGCAAAAAATCGCAGAGTAGCCTTTGCTTTTTCTTTCTGCTCAATTTGTTTCTCCTCAGCATCTGCTTCTGGAGTTGCATCCGAACTTGGATTTGGAATATAAAC
Organism: Legionella sp.; assembly: GCF_965140895.1. Classification (GTDB taxonomy): domain Bacteria; phylum Pseudomonadota; class Gammaproteobacteria; order Legionellales; family Legionellaceae; genus Legionella. Next base: position 2,050 of record NZ_CBCSKT010000010.1, read on the forward strand.
TACACTGCCTGAGTTTTCTTCTTCTTCTCCATCCTTTTCATCGGTTTCAGCAATACTTTTAATGATAAAGCTAGCTGGTTGTGATTGCTTATCTCCATCCGTTTTCTTTGTTTTATGAATAACAATACTACTTGAAAGGGATTCATCTCCTAATGATTCCTCGCTCAGATCTGAATCGGATTCGTCTGAGGAGAGGCTTGCCAATGGCTGTTGCGGCTGCTCATTCGGATTTGATTCTATCTCATTGCTACCGTCAGAAAGGGTTGTCGCAAATGTTGTTTTTATTTCCGTCATATTCGCTTGTAAGAAATCAATTACGTGTTGAGATTGTTTAGGTCCCAAATGTTGCAGATGTGTTTTAGATAAGGATATAAATGGAGTAAAATGGGATTGGAATTCCGATCCTGAAAAATCCAAAGCAATTTTTATTTGCGTTACATCAGTTACCTGAGGTACACGGAAGTAGCCGAAAGATAGGTAATGAATCAATTTTTGAGTGAAGCTAGCATGCGGCCAGTCTTGCTCTAATAGTGCTGTTTCAATGGATTTTGAAATAGTTGCAAAATAAGTCTTCGAACATTGTTCGTAGCATTTAATTGCTAGCTTTTCAGCAAGTCGACTCAGGCGACATTCTTGAGGATCTCGAGTGCTTAATTGAATAAAGAGAGGATTGGCTTGTTTCAATAATTCCTCATTGCTCAGGTTACTATTTAATAATGCCTGGATTTCATTATATTCGTTTTCAAGCCCCACTGATGCTGAAGGGAGCATATTTTCTACGTCTTCATAAAAATTAATCGGTTGCTTACTGATGGTAGTTAATAATTTTTGCATTTGGCTAATGGACAATCTTCTACCTTCTTCTTGGCGAGTCATTTCACGAATGAGCAAAATATAGTTCTTTAGTTGATTGTTTCCGTCTTTAAAATAGGACTCTATATCGCAATCAGGACTCCAATAGTCATCGGGTAGCTGATCCAGTTTTGTTAATAATAAGAATTCCTTAAGAGCCATACCGATTTGGTATGCCATAAATTGTTCCATATCAAAGCGGGTTTTATAGGCTTTGGCTACATATCCATCCTGGTCTTCATTGAGACAGTCAGTATATTCTTGTGGTGCATATTGAGGTGAAGAGCGTAAATTTGATGCGAGTTGAGACTTTCCGCTAACAAAGGTTTTTCTATCCGCGACAAGTAATCGATTATTATGAGCCAGGAAATTGCTTAATTTTATATCCGGATGGTATACATCAGCTTCTTTTAATTTGATGCAAAAGTTATTTATTCTTTCGAAGTAATGTTTTGCATGGCTCAAAATAAGCGTGGTATTTTTGTCCCGTAACTTTTTCGCCACGCTACTCAGATCGCCTTCATTGGCAAATTGGCTTACGACCAAAGGCTTATAGCAGACATCACCGTCTACATCTTTGAATCGAATCATCGAAAATGAAACATCATCAGCAAAATAATCAGTTACTTCATAAGACTGTAATTTTTGTTCAATGCCTAATTGTGGGCGATCTTCGATACGCATAACAAATCGTTTCGACGCTTCCTTTTTAGATTCTTCTCTTTCAAACTCTTCTTCAAACACTTTGATATCTAGGGTGAAATTAAAATTGTTCGCTTGGTGAGTACCTAAAACAGCAGTATGATAATTTTCACTCTCTTCTTCGTTATGGCCTTTAATTGCGGCTACTTTAGCTTTGGCTTGACCTAAATCACGAAGGTGTCTTTCTTTAGTGCTTTTATATTTGGTGTCATGCTCTATTAAATAATCAATACGGCAGCACAGACCAATGTATAAAGTCCTCTCGTTGGCATTCAGATCGGTTTTTTCAAGGAGCGCATCTCGTCGTTGCATTAGCTTGTGGAGATTGTTATAGGTCTCATCTTTTTCTAAGGCAGGGTAATCCCTCATTCTGCTTTTTATGGCTTTTGCAAATTGGGCGCTTTTTAAGAAAAAGGAGCCGTCCGGGTCAATACCGTAAGTAGTTAAAAGTGATTCCCAAGAGCCGGTACGGTCAGGATGGTCATTGCGCCAATTAAATAAATTCTCGTTTAAAGGAACTTTGTTCAATTGATATTGGATTCGTTGTAACTGAACTATACGCTGGATGTGATCATCTTGAGGAAGTGCATTAAATTGCTCAATAAATGTCTTTAGCGGGCCTCGCCCATATTGAGGATAAGGGGCAAGTTTTGCAAATACCTGACTAATTCGATAGTTCAGTTCATGAAACTGTTTTCGGCAACGTTCAAAAGGTAGGTTTTGTTTTAATAATTGATTGAGTGCTTCTGTTAATTTCTGTGCACTCTCTTCTTTGCGCAGTGCAGGCAGTTGCTCGGTACTGTTTGCTACTACATTAGCAAATTGAGTTGTTTGTAACAGGGAGTCTGCTAGAGGATTAATATCAAAAGATTTTAATAGTGCTTGCCAACTTCCTTCTTCTTCTGAACTGGCATCTAGCCAACGAGTTAATTCTGTATCACTTCGAGTATTTTTCAGGAAAAAATTAATTTTTTGCAAGTAAAAACATCGCTCTAAATAATTTTCTTTTGGTGTCTTATTAAACTTCTCTATAAGTTTTTGAATTTCAGGATTATTTGCTGAGTCAAATGGATTGTTTAACTGAGTCATTGGTGCTCCGGACAAAAAGCGATAATGGTATAAAAAGGTTCTAGTTGAACCTTAAAAATAAAATTGAATAAATTTAACACAGTGCGGTGTGTTATTCAAGAGCATAGTGGTTATTTTTGGATTTTAAATTACAGGGCAAGCCTGATTAAATCTGGCTTCAGCAAGAGATAATTACTACCACCAATACCTGGTTTTGTGCTTTAATAACACCTATTCTTTATTCGTATTTGGAAAGGTTTATCATGACTTTTGTCGTAACTGAAAGTTGCATCCGTTGTAAGTACACAGATTGTGTTGAGGTCTGTCCTGTTGATTGTTTTTATGAGGGGCCTAATTTTTTAGTGATCCATCCCGATGAATGTATTGATTGCGCATTATGCGAGCCAGAATGCCCGGTGAATGCTATTGTTTCTGAGGATGATTTAACTGATGAGCAACAGCAGTTTAAAGAATTAAATGCGAGACTTGCGCAAAAATGGCCGAATATTACTGCTAAAAAAGACGCTCCCGAAGATGCTAAAGATTGGGAAGGGGTAACTGATAAACTGCAATATTTACAAGAAGAGTAGTCGAAATCACTTCCCTTAGCGAATCATGCCGACACAGCCTGAGTGAAAAAGGTCGGCTTTCAACAGCCATCCCTGGATTTATGGCGAGAGCGCCTCAGTCTGATTTGGCTGAGGCTATTGCTCAGGCGATTGAGGACAAATCAATTTTAGTTGCTGAAGCAGGAACTGGAACTGGGAAAACTTTCGCCTATTTATTGCCCTGCCTGCTTAGTGGCAAGAAAGCACTTATTTCTACGGCCACTAAAACTTTACAAGATCAGCTTTATCAAAAAGATTTGCCTACTTTGGTTCGTGCTTTAGGTCTTTCTACACGCATCCAAAATTTAAAGGGCAGGGCAAATTATATTTGCCAGCATCGGGTTGAATTGCATGCCGAAGAAGGGCAGTTTCAAAGCCCGCAATGCGCACATGAGGTGGTTCATGTGCGTAGTAAATTATCGCAGATGAAATTAGGTGATCGCTCCGAGTTACCTGAGTTAAGCGAAGATTCTCCGGTATGGCCTTATGTCACCTCAACTGTTGATAACTGTTTAGGGGCGGAATGCCCAAATTATGAAGACTGCTTTTTGATAAAAGCACGTAAGCGAGCCTTAACTGCTGATGTGGTGGTTATTAATCATCATTTGTTCTTTGCTGATTCTCGTTTGAAAGATGAGGGTTTTGGGGAATTATTACCTGGTGTTGATGTGGTTATTTTCGATGAGGCTCATCAATTGGCAGAAATTGCCACTCATTTTAATGGCGACCGCATCGGCACACGTCAATTTCGCGATTTAGTTGATGATGTGATTCGGGAGTGGCCGGCGATTGATTTGGCGAACCAACCGTTAAAAGCATTAAGTTTCAAAGCAGATAAGCTGATGGATGAATTAGTGACGCATGTCTCTGCTTTTGATGAGCGCAGCAGTTGGGAAGAGCTTAAACGTAACAAAACCTTTATGGGGATTTGGGATAATTGGCTGAGCTTACAAAGCGAATTACTAGAATGCTTTGATGCAGAGGCGATTGCGGAAAAGCCTGGTTTAGTTCGTTGCAAGGAGCGTTTAGACGAGTTTGGCGGCGTATTGCAACTGTTTACTCAGACACAAAACGATAAAATTCGTTGGTTAGAGCGTTTTAAACATACCTTAGTATTTCATGCAACTCCTTATACCGTCGCGGAACCTTTTAGTCAGTTACTCAAAAGACAATCCTGTACTTATGTTTTTACGTCCGCAACTTTAACCATGGCAGATTCCTTTGACTGTTTTTGTAGCCCTCTTGGATTAGATGAAGCAAAAACCTTACTGTTACCTAGTCCTTTTGATTATCAGGAACAAGCCTTACTTTATTTGCCGCGCGGATTACCTGACCCTAAAAATCAAAATTATTATGATTTGTTGCTTAAACGAGTGGTACCCATTATTGAAGAGTTAGGGGGGCGTTGCTTCTTCTTATTTACCAGCCATAAAGCGCTAAAACAGGTTGCTCAAATGATGGACGGTGTCATAAACTACCCGATATTAATTCAAGGGACGGAGGCAAAGTCTATTTTGCTCGAACGTTTTCGGCAATTAGGTAATGCAATTTTATTAGGTACGGCAACCTTTTGGGAAGGCGTTGATGTTAAGGGAGAGGCGCTTTCTTGTGTTATCATTGATAAATTACCTTTTTCCAGTCCAGTTGACCCAGTTATCAGGGGACGAATGGCTTATTTAAAAGAAAAAGGGCTGTCTGGATTTGATGAATTATCTTTACCCAACGCGGTAATCGCATTGAAACAAGGGGTAGGGCGTTTAATTAGGGATAATACAGACAAAGGCATCTTAGTTATTGCTGATCCGCGCCTTACTGGTAGAGAGTATGGGCGACGTATTCTAGCCAGTTTGCCGAAACTTCCCAAAACACGTGATGAAGAAAAGGTTTTAAAATTTATTAGAGAGTTGGCATTAGATTATGAAACTGTTAGCGATTGATACATCAACAGAACAAGCAAGTGTCGCGGTATCGTTTGGTGATGAGCTACTGCATCAAGAGCAGGGGACTCAACGAACCCATGCGCAATTTTTGCTGCCTATGATTGATGAGTTATTGGCAAAGGCAAATATATCAATGACGCAGTTGGATGGCATTATTTTTGGTTGCGGACCAGGTAGTTTTACGGGCTTACGTATTGCTTGCAGCATTGCTAAAGGCTTGGCTTATGCTCATGATTTGGGCTTAATTCCGGTGAGCAACCTGGCGACTATTGCTTGGGGCGCACGCCAAGCAGATTCCGCTGTATTGGCCGTATTAGATGCGCGCATGCATGAGATGTATTGGGCTTATTACCCGCAAGCACAGTATGTTGCAGAAGAGTGCGTGAATGCAGTTGCTGACATTACAGTGCCTTCTGCGCAACCGATTGTACTTGCTGGGGTAGGTATTGATGAGTACTGGGCTGATTTTCCTGATGCTTTAAAGGCACAAGTGAGCAACAGGTTAACCGTATATCCAAATGCTGCAGCGATGATTGAATTGGCACGGGCGAATAATCTAGCTGCCATTGCTGTTGCTGATGCACAGCCAGTATACGTTCGCAATCAAGTAACATACGATAAGAACTCTTAATTGAGTGAAGGAGATCTTGGTGGATAAAAAATTATTGGAAATTCTGGTTTGCCCTTTATGTAAGGGCAAACTTATTCATAAAAAAAATGAATTAATTTGTAAATTTGATCGTTTAGCCTTTCCCATTCATGGCGATATTCCGGTTATGTTAGAGCATGAGGCACGAGTTATTCCCTTGGAAGAAAAAGATACGCTATAAATCCATTCACCCGAACGATTGCGAATAGTATTCGTTCGGCAGAGCCTGGTTGCAAGCAGGTTACTGCTTAGCAAAAGGGGGCAAAACATTTTGCCATCCCTACACTATTTATTTCATGAATAAGCTACAAGTACTCTCTACTTGCTCATGCCATTGGGAGGCATTGTCTAGCCATGACTTATTGGGGGCTAGCTGTTCTCCTGCTGTAATCGCAGCGTGGGGTAATGGCGTGATGATTGCAGTGAAAAAGCTATTGTGACTTTTATTGCTCAATAGGCTCGTCTCATAAGGGAGGCTTGTTAACTTTTCGCCTAGTAGCGTTATCTTTTTCCCTGTTTCTACTCCTTGCTCATAGGCTTGAATAGCATAAGAGTAGGCATTATAGGCTCCTCCAGCCATGAGTCCCAGAACAATTAAGGAAGGTGCCAAGGAAAATATAAAGCTCAATAAAAGAACAGCTCCGGTAAATAAAGCAGCGTTACACGTACTATCTACGGTAGAAAGTAGTTGTTGATTGCATGTGGAAATTTGCTCAATAAATTTGATAATCTCCGGTTTTTTTTTAATAAAATCAATATAGTTGGAAATTTCTTGGTTGTGACTTTGTGTGTTATTTATCGCTTGAAGATGAGTAAGCATCTTATCAATAATATAAATTAAATCAGCAATGTTTCCTTTGCGAATGTACGTCATTGCAATGTTATAAAAAAGGTTTGATACTTTGGGCTCTGTATTAATGAACTCACGTGCATAAGCTGCGACTTCATCTGGGAAATCTTTAGGTAATTCCCCAAGTATTAAACTGTTTTTTTTCCAAAATGCCATTCCGTGATTATATTTGGGTAGCCCGCTAGTAAAGGTGGTATTTCGTACAGCAACTGATTTTAATAAACTAACGTACATGTAAAATTTACCAAAATCATCTGTATCTTGATTTTCAATTTGTTTACACAATAAATCTAGCTTTTGTGATGGCATGATATTCTCTCATGAGGTTGTGGCACGAATACCCGTATTAGGTTGTGCTAATACGGGCTAGGTAATACTATAAACTGGGCTCTTGACATCGTTTGCGCCAGTAAAGGAAGACTGCAGGTAAAATCATTACAAAAATACCTATAGAGAAAACCAAGCGAAAATGAGAAGCACTACCAAAATTCATGAACTCGACAGGAGGTATAAAACCTACAATTAGGGTCATAGTACAGCCGCATAAACCCAAGATGCAGGTAAGATAATAGCCAGGCTTACCACCAGGTATTGCAAAGGGTCTTTGTACATGAGCAAATTTTGCTTTAAGCTTCCACGCAGCAATAAACATCAGTACATACATCATAATGTACAATTCAGTACTTAAAGCCGTGAACAACCAATAAATCGCATTCACACTGGGGAATAAAAGAAAGCCACTGCATAATACCGTTACTAATACTGCCTGTGCGATTAAAATGCGTGAGGCAACGCCATGCTTGTTTAATTTGCATAGGGATTTCGGTAAAAAATTATGATTTGCTGCCATGAGCAAGCCTTTGGCAGGGGAGATAATCCAATTGATCATGCTACCCAAGCTGCCTAAGAGTAAAAGAACAATCAAAATAGGCATGAGCCAAGTTAAATGATAGGCATGGAAAAAATTACTAAATGCCTGCATTACACCATCCACAAGACTAATTTTCTCTTTCGGTAATACGAAGGCAATCGCTAGAGAGCCTAAAATCATCGTTGATAAGATAAGTAAGCCTGAAAAGAAGAGGGCACGGGGGAAGTTCTTTTGCGGATCTTTCACGTTCCGCACATGCACCGCAGCCAGCTCCATACCTAAAAATGACGTCATAATTGCTGTAAGTGAAACCCAGGATTGACTGTCTTTCCATTGAGGTAATAAATGAGCAAGACTGAAATCAATGGCAATAGGATTCCCTTTAATAAGCCAGATAATTGCTAGCACAATAATAAAACCCATGGGAATAATCATACCTAAGATGGCACAAATTCCGGCAAAATGAGCAGAAGCACGCAATCCTGATAAACCGACAAAGGTTAAAGACCAGAAAATGGTGAGAATTACCGCGATCAAATAGTATTTATTTTGTGCTAGCTCCGGATTGACTAAATAAGCCAATGCACCGGCAATAAATGAAAGAATGGTGGGATACCAGACCAAGGTATTTATCCATTGCAGCCAAATTGTAAAGAAGGCCACATTCTCTCCATAGGCATGATTTACCCAGCTGTAAATACCGCCTTCTTCTTCAGACCAAGTTGAGGCTAACTCGGCTGCAACCATGGCGACCGGAATCAAAAAAACAATGGCCGAAAAGATAAAAAAGAAGATTAACGATGAGCCGAACAATGCCGTACCGGGTAAATTTCTAATGCTATCAATAGCACCGGTTATCAAGAGGACTAAAGCAAGTGCAGAAATTTTTTCCGAAGACCAGTTGTTCATTAATTCGTTCGAGTTATTAAAAGGGGAGCATTATATACTTAACATACTTTAAAATGCTATGTATGCCATGAATTTCCTCTCTAATTTTGAAGCAATTAATTACAATCCTGATTTACTTATTCGGACTCAAGCTTAATTTATTATTTTAGCTAGGTCGCACAGACCTGTGACGTGGGCCATTAAACCTTGGCCCACGTCACAAATTATTTATTTATTCTTATATCCATCACGACAAGACGGCGACTTAGGAACGGTTTCATTTTTTTCCCATTCTTCCGGAGTGTAGAGATGCATGCTTAAGGCGTGCAACCCTAAGTCAAACTCATTTGCGAGTAAATGATTAACTAAACGATGTCGGGCAACACGACTTAAACCAATAAATTTAGAAGAGATTGCTGTCACTTTAAAATGAGTTTCTGCACCTTCAGGAACATGATGATTTGATGACTCATCGTCAACACTTAAATAAACAGGGCTAATTTCCTGATTTAACATTTCTTCTATACGTATTTTTCGTGACATACTAAATCCTACAATTTGCCGGAACATATCGGTTATTATTTTTTTCAGTTACTGCACAAATCCAGGTAATGGATGTCGTAGGCGGTGTACCTGCACTGAGGAGCTCGCCTTTGGATTTGGGACTCATGGTGATTGCAACATTTTGGGCAAGTGGGGTGTAATTAATAGTAATTACCCCAGTGTTTTTGGCAATACTGACATTTTTTACAATAGCCGTAGCGGTGGGACTGGTCCATCCCATACTTAAATCAGTATTTCCGGTCATGGCATTTTCAGAAACCGTAGTTTGTGCCGTAGTCGCTAAACTCAAACCTTCTGTGACTCGGGCTCTAATCAGGTAATCTTGATAGGCTGGGATAGCAAGGGAAGCAAGAACCCCAATAATAGCTATAACAATCATCAATTCTATTAATGTTAAGCCTTTCTGTTTCATGTGTTGCTCCTAAATATAATCGTATTTGAGATAAGGCTACAGGGGATAGCCCCTGCAGTACAATGTAAGCTCTTTTAAAGTTTCTTAGCAACCAACTTATTTTTTAAACGAACATAATCAGGTAAACCATTAACGTATTCAGGATAGGCTTCACCTTGAATCAATGGGGCTAAATAACGTCGGCATGCCTCGGTAATTCCCATTCCATCTTCAGAAATATATTCTGCGGGCATGGCTTTTTCCTGATTCGCTACGTTTGCTAAAGGCACATGATTGATGGACCATTGATAAGGTTCATCTTGTTCACGCACGATAATAGGCATGATCGCATTATGGCCTTTAACCGCATATTCAACCGCTGCTTTTCCTAAAGCATAAGCTTGCTCTACATCAACTTTAGAAGCAATATGGCGCGCAGCACGCTGGAGGTAGTCCGCTACCGCCCAGTGGTATTTATAGCCTAGTTCAGTTTTAACTAATTGAGCAATAACTGGTGCAACACCGCCAAGTTGTGCATGGCCAAATGCATCGCGTAAACCGGCATCACTCAAGAATTTACCTTCACTATTGCGAATTCCCTCAGAAACGACCACAACGCAATAACCATGTTCTTTAACACAGTCATCAACCTTTTTAAGAAACTTAGTTGGTTCAAAAGTGACTTCAGGTAATAGAATAATATGTGGTGGTTCGCTGGAATTTTCACTGGCCAAGCCACCGGATGCTGCGATCCAGCCTGCATGACGTCCCATTACTTCAAGAATAAATACTTTAGTAGAAGAGGCGGCCATGGATGCCACATCAAATCCTGCTTCTTTAGTTGAAATCGCAACGTATTTAGCAACAGAACCAAAACCAGGACAGGCGTCAGTAAATGGTAAGTCATTATCGACCGTTTTGGGAATTCCAATACAGGTAATTGGATAACCCATTTTCTCGCCTAACTGTGATACTTTATGCGCTGTATCTTGGGAGTCTCCACCACCATTATAGAAAAAATAACCTATGTTATGGGCCTTAAAAACTTCGATTAGACGCGCGTATTCATCACCCTCATTCTTTAATTTATAACGGCAGGAACCAAAAGCGCCAGAAGGTGTTTGCATTAATTTGGCAATATCTGCATCTGTTTCTAATGACGTATCGATTAATTCTTCGTTTAATGCGCCAATAATCCCATTTTTAGCAGCGTATACTTTGCCGATCTGCTCAGGGTATAACTTAGCGGTTTGAATTACAGCACAAGCTGAGGCATTAATTACTGCGGTTACACCGCCTGATTGTGCATAGATAGCATTTTTTATTGTCATTTTTTCTCCTGCTTTATGAGTCTATTCGTCTGATGCTTGCCTGTGTTTAAAAGTGTGTAATCCTAAGGTTAATGTTTGCTGGGCTAACAAGCCCAGCCTCCGTATCATTTAATTTTTTAGAAGATAGTCGTGTTTATCAATTAAAAAAATCAGCCCATTTTGGCTCGGATACTAAAAATGTCAATAAACTCTAGGTATTTTCAGGTAGATTTTCATACTCGCTAATTACCGCATCAATACTTTGAATTAATTCGGCAAAGGGAATGGCGAGTTCTTCAACAGAAGCTGGACGAGCGGCCATTTTTTCTACCAGGATTACCTTCGCTTGTAAGGTTGGTACTCCGGAAAAGCAACATGCACCGTGAAGCTTATGTGCCGCAGCGCCAAGCTGTTTGATGTCGTTGTTATGCATTAGCTCAAGAAACTCTTCACGATTTTTATGTAATTCTTCAACGAATTGACGTAAAAATTCTTCAGCAAGCTCTTGATTTCCTGAAACTTTTTGTACACAGAGTTGCCAATCAATCGCGGCATGTTTGGCTCTATCAACGATACGTAGAATATGCATCAGTAATTGTTTTTCATCAATAGGCTTTTGCAGGCAAAGGTTGATACCAGATTTCTTTAACTCTGCATTATTGACATCACTGCTATTGGCGCTAATCAAAACGACAGGTGTATGTCGATTGAGTTGTGATTTTTGACGAATGATACGCGCGGCATCTAAACCATTTAGCTTAGGCATTTGCAAATCAAGCAGGATAATATCGTATTTTTTCTCATTGCAGGAAGCAACAGCCATTTCCCCATCGTCTACCGCATCAATGTTGGCATGGGTTCCTAACAATGAATCCAGGAGCATTTTATTTACCGGATTATCCTCAGCAATTAATAAATCTGGATGCAGAAAACGTAATTGTTCGCGCAAGCCATCTAATTCATGGTCCCCTTGTTTTTTTTGGGGGCTTTCATTAATGAGTAACTCAATGATATCTTGTAGTTTTTGGATACTAATGGGTTTAAATAAAAAGCCATGTGCGCCTAATGCCGCATAATCATGAATATGCCATTTAGAAATAAGTACGTAAGGGAAATGATTATGTGCTGCAATAATTTTTTCCATTTGCCGTTCACAGCCTTGGTTTACGTTCAGGAAGGCCATTTTACAGTCTATGTTATCATCTAAGGCTTGAGGCAACTGGCTAAATGAATTCACTGCAATACATTCTATTCCCCAATAACCTAGGCCATTACATAGAGCTTCCAAATGCAGTGGGTTATCATCGAAGCACAATACTTTAAAATGGGCAAAGCGATGTGTTTGATTCTTTTCTATTTCATAAGCAGCTAATTTTTCTACTTTAATATAGGCAGTAAAGGCAGAGCCTTTATTGAGTTCACTGGTCATGCTCAAACGACCACCCATTTCTTCACAAAGCTTTTTACAAATTACCAGGCCTAAACCAGAGCCACCATAACGGCGGGTGATGCTCGTATCTGCTTGATTAAATGCAGTGAATAGTTTGCCTTGATCCTCCGGTGAAATTCCCAATCCAGTATCACTGATCGTAATGCACAGGGTGTAATCTTTTTCTGTTTCTTGCTCGATGCGAGTTCGTATAAGCACATAGCCATGATCCGTAAACTTCACGGCATTGGTTATTAGATTACTGATGAATTGTTTAATACGGAATGGATCGCCTAAGGCTGTTTTGGGTACGTCAATGCCGGTAATCGGAATTAAATCAATTCCTTTCTTATGAGCAGTAGGGGCTGCTAAGGTAAGTACCTCATCAATACAATGTCGGATATTTAGGGGAATGCAATCGAGATGTAATTTTCCGGCATCAATTTTCGAGAAGTCGAGGATGTCATTAATAATCCCTAATAAATCTTGAGCAGACGATTTAATGGTTTTGACATAATCCAACTGCAGAGGATCAAGTTTACTTTCGAGTAACACGTTAGTGAAACCAATGACGCCATTCATTGGTGTACGAATCTCGTGGCTCATATTGGCAATAAATTCAGATTTTTGTCGGCTTTTCTCTTCGGTCTTTTTCTTTTCTAAGGACAGTTCAATATTCTTTTCTTCTAACAGCTCCAAGCTTTGCTGTAAGTCTTCAGTAGCGACTTCAATATGTTGATTAAGGTCTTTAATGGTATCGAGGTATTTTTTTTGTAAATGGGCGCAGCCTTTTTCAATAATACCTAATTCACCCTTGCTGGAGGTTTTTATCTCGGTTTCAAATTCGTTACGTAGAATTTGTTTCATGCTTCGACGCAAATGAGAGATGGGCAAATAAATACGTTTAGAAAGAAAATAATGGCTGGTTAATCCCATTAGCAAACCAAATAAGGTAATAAAAATAGTGACAATCAACATTTGATAACGTTTGATCAACATGGAGCGTGTATCAATATCAATGGAAAGCCAGCCAAGAATATCATCGGCTTGGAATGCTGAGGCATTTGCTTGCTTGTTACTAAAAGTAGTATTGGAGTACAGATTAAATTTAGGAATAGTGACTGGGGCAATGAAATTAATGGTGAAGGGGTTTATTTGTTTGCTTTCAATATAATCTCCAGTAAAGTCAGGAGGGGAAAAGGGTTTATGCAGTGAATGCTTGCCGCCACGATAGGCTAGTAATTGTCCTTCGCTATTATAAAAAGCGAGTGCTTTAACCTCAGGGTTAATCGTTGACGCATTAATTAAGCCTTGTAAAGTGCGGTCATCTCGACGAAGCATAGCATATTGAGCTGCGGGCACTAATTGGCGAATATAAGCTTCCCCCAGCCGTGACATGTGCTGTTTTAGATCATTACCAAAGAGGCCATTGTAAAAGACTGCGAAGAGCAATGCGACGAGAAAGGCTGGGATAAGGGTGGTAATTCTTAGTTGATATTTAATACCAATACTTTTCAAGGATGACTCCTGGGGGTAGATAATCTGACTTTTATGTTCTGTTTATCACAATTTATTTGCAGCATTCCAGTCTCTATGTAAGGCGCTTCACCCAGACTACAAAGTCAGTTATTATATACTCAAAATGCTATTTTTAAAGTGCTGCCATTAAGTTAAGGATTATATTTATATGTTGTAGGTTGGGCCAGGGCCAAACCTACAAACCATTGCAAATTTTCCTTAGCTTAATGGCAATGGATTATTTACCCCATAACAACAGAAGAGATTATGACTGTCAGAACTCGATTTGCACCAAGTCCAACCGGATTTTTACATGTGGGTGGTGTGCGCACCGCTTTATTTTCATGGCTTTATGCAAAGCGTCATAAAGGCGAATTTATTTTAAGAATTGAAGACACCGATAGAGAGCGCTCTACACAAGAGTCCGTGCAAGCTATTTTAGATGGCATGACTTGGTTAGGATTAGATTGGAATGAAGGGCCTTTTTATCAAACCGATCGTTATGAACGATATAATCAAGTAGCACAGCAATTTCTGGATGAAGGCAAGGCCTATCGTTGCGAATGCAGTAAAGAACGTCTGGAAGCATTGCGTGAGGCTCAATTGCTTGCCAAGGAGAAGCCACGATACGATGGTCATTGCCGTAATAAAAATTTACCGCAGACAGATAAGCTTTTTGTGATTCGCTTTAAAAATCCAGAAGAGGGTACGGTTTCCTTCACCGATGAGGTTTATGGCGAAATTCACGTAGACAATAAAGAGTTGGATGATTTAATTCTGGTACGTTCTGATGGGCATCCTACCTACAACTTTGCGGTAGTTATTGATGATTTGGATATGAACATTACCCATGTGATTCGCGGTGATGATCATGTGAATAACACACCAAGACAAATTAATTTATTTCGCGCGTTAAAAGCTCCTGTGCCGGTGTTCGCTCATTTACCTATGATTTTAGGTGATGATGGCAAACGTTTATCTAAACGTCATGGTGCAGTAAGCGTGTTGCAATTTAAAGAGCTGGGTGTTTTATCCCATGCTTTATTAAACTATTTAGTTCGCCTTGGCTGGTCTCATGGTGATCAGGAAATTTTTAGCCTGGATGAAATGATTTCCTGTTTTGATCTTAAAAACGTGAGCAGGGGTGTTTCTAGTTTTAATTATGATAAGTTGTATTGGTTAAACCAACATTATCAAAAAAATGATGATCCTCAAGAGGTGGCTAAAGCATTGAGTTGGCATTTTGAACAAGCCGGTGTGGATTTATCTAAAGGACCCGATTTAAAGGAATTGGTCGCGATTCAAGCCGAGCGCTGCAAAAACTTAGTTGAAATGGCTGAAATCAGTATGTATTTCTTTACTGATTCAATTGAATATGATGAAGATGCTGTGAAAAAGCATTTACGCCCAGTAGTTTTAGAACCATTAATAGCACTATATGAGCGTTTTAAAGCGGTTACTGATTGGCAAAAAGATGCGTTGCAGGAATGCATTAATGATACCTGTGCTCAGTTTGATATTAATATGGGGAAAATAGCTCAGCCTTTACGGGTTGCGGTCACAGGCTCAAGTATGTCACCTTCTATTGATATGACTCTGGTTTTATTAGGTAAGGAAAGAGTACTGAGTCGTTTGGAAGGGGCTTTAGAACAATTAAAGATTCGTGCGGCTTCATCCAATTAATTCACAAGCATTCACATGAATGTAACGGCCGTCATTGCGTTCGCAATGACGGCCGTTTTTTATCTAATTCAAAATTAACACATACATTAACTCAATGAACGAATGAATGTTGAAAATTAAATCATGTGCATTGGGAATGAGCTTAACCGCGTTTTTCCTTTCGTCTGGTACATATGCCGAATCAAACTCAGCGCCTAAAGTCATGGATTCATTACAAAAGGCAGTATTTTAGGATTTAGAACGATGTATTTTTGGTAACCGTGTAATAATGTAACCACTGTAATTGCATTAAACAGTAAGGGGGGCGAAGGAAACCCTGATTCTAAATCAGGTGATGAGATTCTCAGCGTTAATCTTAAATTATATGAATTGATTATAAAGTCCCATCCCGAATTAAAATGTATTCCTTAATGTGGTAACGCGTAGTCTGCATTACGCTGTGCAAAGGTTGGTCCTGACCTGACCTGATGCCTCAGACTTGGGATAGTTAATTATTCCTTAATCTAAACTATGGTAAGATTTTCAGACATATTTTTTTCCGTGAATCATTATGCCTAATGACCTCATTCCTATTAAGATAAATAAAAAGACAGACCGATTTTTTATTGCCATAGCTAAAAGTGATGTGCATTCATTTATTTTTTTTGGTGTTTATAATCAGTTTACGGTAGCAAATTTATTAAGCAGGGTAGGGAAGGGTTTTTTATTTAATGAAAAAAATGAATCTTGCTTAGAAGCGTCAACGCTAGCGTTCCGACTTTGCACCAACGGCGTTAGTTCACAATTAATGAATGAACAAATTTTTAGACGCAGTCAGGCAAAAAATACAATCAATTATCAGGCTTATGATATTGGCTATGAACAATATTTAGAATATCTAGAAATTTTAAGTAGATTAAGTACGGAGGGTAATGTTTTTGAATGTTTTCAACCCCACAAAGAGTCTGATGAGCAAATTATACTTAAGTTTGATATGGTTCCACCTCAGACTAGTTCGAATTTGAAAGTAGATAAAATAAAACAAGGCCTATTTTATTTGAACATCAGAAATACCTGTCGTCATAGTGCAATTGCGCTGGTGGAAGCGGTACAGAATGAGCCAGTTTCTGCTTCAGTCTCCACATATTTCTTTCGCGATTTGCCCTATAAAACCGTATTTGAATATGGCCAGCCAATAAATTCAGTACCTTTTTATGTACTTCCAGTACCGCCCTCAACCTATGTTGGATTGGGTAAAAAGAAAGAACGAATTCTTAAGAAACTCTATGAGCGTATGGAGCATCTGCCTCTAATTGACTCTAATGCTCAAATGACCATGGATAAATTTAGCCGGCTTAAAGAGTTATATAATGACATTGCTGGACCGCCAAAGGGCTTAAGTCTTGAAAAGTTGCTCACCAATATACAGACATGGAAGAGTAAAAATCTTGAGATATTAGACTCATTAAGAGAAAAGTATATTTGGGATTTCTTTTTTAAGAGGACATCAGCTACTATGTTGTTGGTTAATGAAATTGAATCGGAGTTAAAAAATTCTATGGTTGCTCACGGAACTTGATGAGGAACATAACTTAAATCAAAGGAGTGAAGATGAAATTCTATTATTGTAAATCGGCTTGTTCTTTGGCAGTGCGAATTATTTTAAATGAATTAGATTATAGTTACCAGGATCTGGAAGTTGATTTAAGAACCAAAAAAACAAAAAATGATGAGGATTTTTGGGCGATTAATCCTAAAGGCTCAGTACCTGTGATTATGCTTGATAATGGTCAAGTAATCACTGAAAACCAAGTTATTTTGCAATACTTGGCTGATACGGCTAAAGATCAAAAAGTTTTAGCGCCTGTAGGGGATTTGCAGCGCTATCATACTTTAGAGTGGCTAAATTATGTGGCAACAGAACTGCACAAATCGATTGGTATGTTTTTTAATCCAGCTTTGACTGAAGAAATGAAAAAAAGCATTTGCATGCCAATGATTCAGGCCAAGTTAAAATTTGTGAACGAGCATTTAGGCAAAAATACCTATTTAATGGGAGAGCAGTTTACCCTTCCAGACGCTTATTTATTTGTTATTTTAAGATGGGCTTATTATTTTAAAATGGATCTATCTGCGGTCCCGCACATCGAAAAATTTATGCAGCATTTAAAAACTCGCCCATCAATAGTAAAAGCACTACAACAAGAACAATTGTAATAGTTCTCTGCCTACTTCCCGCGGCTTGTCCGTGGGACCAAGGTAAGGCGTGTGCCTTGCGATTTTAACCCTGTTTTCCATTGTCAATAATTATCTCAATATAAGAGAAAACTGCTGCTTAAGTCTTTACCGAAGTAATTTTTTTGTGCAATAATGATTTTTTTTGAACACCTCGGGGATTCAATATATGCTGAATGAAAATGCATTTACAGCTGAGCTGGATTTGAAGTTTTTTAAACATGCTGGTTTTGAATCATTAACAGGGCTTTCTTTATTAGAACAGGCTCCTATTATCGCACGTAATGTATTGCGTGTATTGATGATGGGATGGACCGATTCCTGGAGAGAACTATTAACTCCAGTAGTTTTTCATGCCGTTTTTATTGAACGTAACTCTTCGTTTTTAAAAGAAATGCGCCGTGCTTTCCAAGCGGGTTTTTTAGAGTTATTTAATCAATTAGACGGCCAACAATTTGATGAAAACCAATCAGAGCAAATACAGCTTTATTTAAGCAATTGTTTGGCATTGTTACCTTATAGTGATTTAACTCCTTATGAGTCGATAAGTATTCCTCAATACGTTGCTGGTAAATGGAGCCTTGTGGAGTATGTTATAAAATCAATTGAATTAACCACTGGAAAAGAGTATGACCCTGACCGGGTTTTTGCCTATGGTCTTGAGCCGTTAATCAATCGGCATGCAGTGCCTCATTTGATCTTTATGGGTACTACCTATCCTGCGGGACAAGGGTTTTTAACCCAGATTAATGCCGATGCTCGAGGCTTTGAATCAGTTGGTACTTCTTTATATCAAACAGGTAGGGAACGTATTCATGAGTGGTTGGCGTTGCAGCATAATCCTATTCATGTTTGTGGAACAAGTCTTGGAGGGTCGTTAAGTTTATTGTTAGCTATTGATAGCGGCGATTATAAGTTAGCGCGCGTTGATGCCTTAAATCCTGCTGGATTGCACGAGGCAGAGCTTACAAATAACATGGATCATTGGGACACTTTGTTTCCTAAGCCTCAAGTTGTAGTACAGAAACAGGGAAATGATCCGGTTTCTTATTTTGGTTTTTGGAAAGATGATTGGCAAATAGTAGAGGTGATGCCTCCAAAAAACAAACAAGGCCCAAACGCAGTTACTGATCATGCATTAAATTATGCAGGTATCAAGGGAACTCGATTTACCTACATTAGTGCAAATGAAGATAATGCCAAACGAAGCTCACGAAATTTTTGGATTTTTTCCGTTGCTCGTAGTGTCTTTTATTATAGCATCATGGTTCCTTATACCTACGTAATTCGCCCGGCAGGATATTTTTTAGCGAGAAATTGGCCTTTTTTATTTCTGGCACCAATTGTTTCCTTAGCTTCATATGCTACGTTTCTTGGTGGTGTATTGGCTGTGGGATTGGGGATTGCTGCAACTGGGCTCGCTTTGCTGGGAGCTGCTATTTTTGAGCGCATTTTTAAAAGTACTCCACAACCACATTACGCAAAAATGCATGATCCTTCTCTTCCTAGAAATGAAGAGTTGGACATTTATAATCAAGACAATGCCCTTGATATAAAGCTTACTTATCGTGATGTAAATACTTATTATAAAATGATGCGTATGGCTAAGGGTAAAGAGTTTTTACCTGAGCATGATCGCCCTTCAAAATACGTTAGCACGATGACCAAACGAGAATTACTTGAGGCTAGTGAGAATCCTCTAAATGCTGATGTTAATGTGACTTTGTGTTTACCAAAAGCCAAAATAATACAAATGAATCATGCGCTTAGTCTATTTGGTAAAGTCAGTGGTGAGGACGCTCGTCTTGCTGAGGCATTGAATGCCAGCCATAAAGAGTATGTGAGTGGAAAAAAGAGAGTTATAGTCTATGACAAATTAAATTAGGTGGCGTATTCTGTTGATTGTTCTTAGCGGGAACAAAAATCAACAAAGGAGATACGCCATGAAGGATTGTAGTCTAAAGCTTGCATCGGCACCAGCGAAAGAAAACGGTGTAGCAGACCCATTAACAGAGGTGTTGAGGCAAGGAGCCAACGAGTTAATCAGGAAGGCAGTAGAAGCGGAGTTATCGGAGATGCTTTCAGTGTATTCTGATGTGCGTTTACTCGATGGGCGCCCTGCGGTGGTTAGGAATGGTTATCTGCCTTCTCGTCAGATACAAACAGGGATAGGAGAGGTAGAAGTTCAAGTACCTAAGGTAAGAGATCGTAGTGGCTCAGGGATTCATTTTAGCAGCCTCCCTATTTGAGACGAACCAAAAGCATAGAGGAACTTATTCCTTTGATTATAGAAAAATCGTTTATTTCGTTTCAAACAATAAGAAAAATGCAAAGGATTCCCAAAAATTCGGCGTTAAATTTAGATGGTTTAAAGATAGAGTTACCAGCTTCTGCGGTAAAGTTATTATTTTCAATATTGAGTGAAATGGCAGAAGGAAACTCATTAACTCTAATACCATCTCATGCTCATTTAACTACACAGGAAGCTGCTGATATGTTAAATGTTTCTAGGCCCTATTTTGTAAAATTATTAGAAGAAGGGAAAATTCCTTTTGAGAAGGTGGGTACTCGTCGTCGAGTTTTGGCGAGTGATGTTCAGTTATTTATGAGCAAATCATTAGATGAGCGTGAGAAAGCTCTTCAGGATTTATTGGATCAAGCACAATCATTAAATATGGGATATTAGTGAATGGGACATTTTACAGTTTTATATGATGCTAATGTCCTATATCCTGCCCCACTTCGTGACGTTTTAATGCAATTAAGCAACAACAGGACTATATCGAGCGAAATGGACTAATCGAATTCATGAGGAATGGATTAGAAATGTTTTGAAAAATAGACCAGATCTCTCAAGAGATTCCTTGGAAAAAACAAAAAACTTAATGAATACTGTAGTTTTAGATTGCCTTGTAGAAAATTATGAAGATATTGAGGTGGGATTAAAACTTCCTGATTTAGATGATAGACATATTTTAGCTGCTGCTATTGTTTCCGGCTGTGATGCAATTGTTACCTTTAATATTAAGGATTTTCCCGAAAAAGAGCTAAATAAATATTCTATTGAGTCTCAGCATCTAGACGATTTCTTAATGCACCTAACCGATTTAGATAGCAAAATATTTTGTTCCGCAATAAAAAAAATCCGGATGCGTCTTAAAAATCCCTCAAAAAATATAACTGAGTATTTAGAAATTTTATCTAATCAAGGATTGTCAAAAACAGTCGATATTTAAAAGTCAGCCCTGCGATGGTATAAATGGGTTTTTATAAGTAGGTTATAGCTATGATTAGCTTTATGGATATGAATCCGCTTCATTGATTCAGTTTGAGACAATGAATGATGATTTGCTTAATTCAATATTAAATTGTTTAGAGGGTGTTTGGGATGAATTAAGCAGGCGTCGCAGTTTAAATAAAATACTTGATTATTGTTGGGTCGATTTCTTTAAGTTACCACTTTATGAGTTCAAACGAGTCTGGATGACCGAATTACCGTGGTTAAGCCGCAGTAATTCCAATTGTATTATTTATCAGGTATCGTGTTACATCAGAGCTTAATGCTGGGCCATGGGCTGCACCTATGTATTTTTCAATGAAATACAATTCTGCTGCACTGCTTCCCCCACAAAATCAATAAAATGCCGTACAGCGGGCACCAAACCACGTTTAGACGGATAAATGAGGTAGAAACTCGCAGTAGACAAAGACCATTTCGGAAGAATACGTATTAAGCTTCCATCCTGAATTTCCTGATTACAGTATTCTCTTGGCAGTAAGGTTATACCCAAACTGGCCAAAACGGCATGTTTTAAGATCGTCCATTCATTACTTTCAAGGCGGGGAGTCAATGGAATACTGACTTTTTGCCCATTGGTATGTGTCAGTTGCAATTGATTGACGCCATCCATTTTCGTTTTACCTAGCCAGGAAAATTGCGTCAATTCAGTGGGAAACTTTAATGGAGCATATCCTTGCAAATAATTGGGGGTTGCGACTAGGCAGTGAGTGCTTTCTCCTAATTTTCGAACAATTAAATTGGAATCTTCCAACTCATTGACCTGAAATCTCAAGGCCATATCAAAGCCTTCTTCAATTAAATCTACTTTACGATCACTGGCGTAGAGGTTGACACGTACTTCTGGATAACGTCGCATAAACTCAATAATAATCGTATTGAAGTGTGACTGAGCAACCAAAGTAGGGCAGGTTACATGAATACGCCCTTTAGGTTTGGATTGAGCTTGGATTGCTACTTCTTGAGCAAAACTGGCTTGATTCACCATGGCCTTACTGTACTCATAAACCAATTGACCTATATCCGTTAAGCTGAGTTTACGCGTCGAGCGATTAAGTAAGCGTACACCTAAATAATTTTCTAATTCCGAAATACGTCGACTTAATTTGGATTTCGTCATTTCTAAGCCAATACTTGCTTGAGTAAAACTGCCTTCATCAACTACACAGCAGAAGAAATATAAGTCATTTAAATCAGGCAAAAGAGTTAATGAGCGCATCGCGGAGCCTTTAAAGCGTTAATTATTGTTAATTATAGGACAATGTTTCATGAAATAGCTATCTTATCATTTATTGTTTTAATTATATGCTTAATGCAGAGCCAAATAATTAATTCGGAGATAAAAATGAACTTACTCGCTCTTGATAGTAGTATTTTGGAGAATAATTCTATTTCTCGTCAACTCATGAGACAGTTTCTTGATTATTGGCAACAAGAAAACCCACAGGCAGAAATAGTCTATCGTGATTTAAATACCCAGCCTATTAATCATTTATCCAGTGGATTATTAGGTGCCAAACAAAAAGATCCTGCGGATTTGTCCCTATCCTTAAAAGAGGATTTGGAGCTTTCAGAACAGCTGGTTAATGAGTTTATTAACGCAGATGAGCTTGTTATTGCAGCACCTATGTATAATTTTACTCTACCTTCCCAATTAAAGGCATGGATTGACCGTGTTTTAGTCGCTGGACGCACGTTTAAGTATACAGAACAAGGTGTTGTAGGCCTGGCAGGAGAGAAAAAGGTTACTATTATTTCTACTCGTGGTAATCATTATTCAAGTGACGAGGTAATGAAAGCCAGGGACTTTCAGGAAGATTATTTAAGGGTTATTTTTGACTTTATTGGGATTAAGGACCTTACGATTATTCGGGCTGAAGGTTTGCATATTAATGAGTCGATTAGAGTTAAATCGATAAATGTGGCGGAGCAAGAGATTAAAGATCGTTTTCACGTGGTGCATGAGCAGGTAAACTAATAGTAGCAATGCTGGGCTGTTAAGCCCAGCATTGCTACTATCACGATGCCTTATGCGGCTTCCACTCATAAACCTTTTGCTCATCAATCACATCGGTAGTTTCCAGGAAGCCAGTGCGATTTTTCAAAGGTTCTATCGCTGTTGCTGCAATATTAATGCAGTTAGGTTTAGCATATTTCTGCATATGGCCAGCAATATCAATAACTCGGTCACTTACATGCTCAAGAGGTGTATCCTCATCGACATACACAAAACCAGCATTAATGCCGCAACGAATCGAAAAGTCGCGCTTTATTTTCTTTTCATTTTGATTAAAGCTTTTTAAGCGTTCAAGCAGACATACGGCGGCACCGACAGCACCATCAACGGTACGAAAACAACTCATAATACCATCGGGAGTTTTGGCAAATTTAACTACACCATGTTCATTAAGGCATGAGTCCACAAAAGTGTTATAACGATCAAAATCATAGGCGGCAAGATGTTTGTCTTCATTTCGTTTCATACCTGTGGAGTCAACCACATCAATGGCTAGAAAAGCTAATTGTTGACCCATATTGTCGAGTTTGTGTTTGAGCTCTGCAAATTCCTTAAGAAGCTGCTTTCTATCACTAGGCTTCGTAGTGCTTAACGCTTCAAATTTACTGTCGATTTCAGACATTTTTTCTTTGGATACAACCTGGTTCATGTGATTGCGCCATTCATAATAGGCGTTCTTCTCTTTCTGTTGACGCATGATGCTCAAGCATTTTTTTCTGAATGAAGCACAGAAATTGGCGAACAGCAGTAAGAGTGCGGCTAATATTAAAAGACTAAAATTAATACCATGAAATTTATAAGGAATGATTCGTTGTATTTGGGCCTGAAGTGGCTGACTTATTTGGTGTACCCAACTGGTTATTTTCATTAATGTAGTGTATTGACCAGGATTATCGATAAAGTGGGAGCCAAAACTGACGACTAACAACAGGACGAAAAATAGAAGGACCAATCTTACTACGTTCACTATATATGCCAATGAAGCTAACAACATCTTTATCATTTTTTGACCTATAGTAGATACTTGTTTACTTGGGGATTCATCTCCGCATTGGTTTAATCATAGGCAATAATTGAGATATATGCGAACAAATTTTTTTTGATAGCAAATTAAGGAAGTTTGCAATGACATGTAGGTTGGGGGCATGCCTAACATGGAGTTCTGTTGTGGCCCTTGTAGGTTGGGCCACATAGAATACTAAAAACGATAGGCTAAGCGAGCAGAAATGGAATAAAGGAATGGATAATAGGCATCAGCTGGGCTTAGTTGAGACTCTCCAAAACCCGCAGTGTAGTTTGCTACTACCTCACCCATTATACGGTCTGTAAAATTATAATTGACCCCGACACCAAAAGTAGGAGAGGCCCGCCAGTCATCAATAATCAAATCTTCACGATAGAGGGCAGCGACTCCAGCACTAGAAAATACTCTAAACTCAGTGCGAGGTATTTGCAGCATAATTTTACCCAGGACACTGATGCTGTCTGTTTTAGTAGTTAAACGCAATTTTCCATCATGCTCATAACTGAATAAGCTATAAGAGGTGAAATATACGGTTGAATTAGGATAACGCATGTAATTTGCTTCAACGGCAAAATAAGGGGTAAATTCATACCCAAGCAATGCTCCCCAAGTTGTCCCTCCTTCTTGAACATCTACAGGTGTGGACATTAGCAGAGCAGTTTTCTGTTTTTTGTTTGTAGGGATTAATGCATGCCAGGTGGTTGATCCATAACCAGCGATAGCGCCTACGTAAAAAGGATGTTTTACTTGGTTATTTATGTTGGCGTGGCAACCAGTAGGTGAAAAAAACAAAAGCGAAAACAGCGGTAATATTGATTTTTTATTGATCACAATGCAATACTCTTTTACTAAATCAGATCTATATCAAGTGAAAAGTTGGGCCATTGGCCCAACTCATTTCAGCGTAATCAGGAACAAGCTTTGCCAGTCGAACTACAAATTCTTCCGCGAGAATCAGCCCCGCCCAAACGGTAGCAATTCCAGTTATCCATACAATCTTGTACCGAAGTGTATTTTTGATATTCACAAGCTTTTTGCAATGAACCAAACACACTGATTAATCGTGCATAGAGCATTCTCATGTCTTGGCACATTCCTGCGGGTAAACCCGAAGCTTGGCAATAACAGATTGCAGCAGTTTTAAATGAAGGGCAAAAACCGGGATTGTCTGTAGGAACTGCATTGTTGCATGCAAAGGCAGATATACTAACGAAACACATCAGCACAGCAAAAATTTTTCGTACCATTTTTGAGACCTTAGTTTTAGGGTAAAAAAGAATTGCAATAATGTACCAGAAAAATGGAAAAGCTGCAAAAGAGATAGGCTTAAAAAGTGAGGTTTAGGGTATATAATTCAGCTATGATCTTGATTATGCTGTACTTTAATAGTGCATTTTATTTTATCAGCTTTTTTTGAAAAGAAGTAATAAATTTTTTTGAAGTGCATGAAGAAGTGTGATCAAATAATGTTGATGACATTATAAAGTTCACATTCATGCACTTGAGCACATTATTACATAAAACCCTCGAAGAACAACGACCTCAGGTCCATAAAAGGAGATTGGCCAGCCTAAGTGTTGCTTGTGAAGCCACCATAGGAAGCAACACTTACTGCTCGCCATGGAAGGCGGAACGCCGAGGCTTATTTGTTATTGTTATAGTCTCGGTAATAAACGATTAAGCCACGGTGGCAAATACCAATTCCATGATTTAAACATAGCCATTGTTGCTGGGACTAAGAAGCTTCTTATTAAAAAGGCATCCATAAAAATGGCAACGGCAATACCTAAACCAAAGGCTTTTACCATCAATACGTCAGCGACCAGAAATGAGCCGCAAATAACGATGACAATAAGGGCTGCACTGGTGATGATGCGGCTACTTTTTTCAATTCCAAAAATAATACTTTTGTTATTATCTCCGGTTAATTGATGAGCCTCTTTAATTCGCGATAACAGGAAGACTTCATAGTCCATTGAAAATCCGAATAGAGCGCAAAAAATAATGACTAATAAACTAACGTCCAACATGCCTTGAGGTTCAAAATTCAGAAGATTAGCGAGGTATCCGTCTTGGAATACAAACACTAAGGCACCATAAGAAGCAGAGAGACTTAGTAAGTTCATTAAAATAGCTTTTAATGGTAAGAAAACCGATCTGAGCAGAACTAAGAGTATCAGATAGGAAAATATCATTATCCATAAAATTGCATGGGGTAGGACACGATAAATAGTATGTAATACATCGATATTGCTTACAGCTGTTCCGGTTAACTTCATCGTTAAACCTGAAATTGGCTCCAAATCACGTAACTCAGCAATCAGTTTTTTGGTTTCAGGAGAGTTGAGCGGATATTTGCTCACGATATTGAGCACAGTTAAATGCTTTAATGTGGTATTCGCCAACAACTGTTTCACATGAGAATCTGAGAGGCTACGTTTATCATGATATAGGGTGTAGTATTGGTTTTTACTCAGATCAGAATCACTGCTGATGATCCCCGTAACCTTTTTAATGCGGGAATTGTCTTTCAATTTATCCACCAGATTATAAATCTTAGACAAGTTATTTTTTGATAAAATCGAAGTATCGGAAGTTATCACTAATTGGATAGGGTTTAATTCTTCAATATTAAATTTCTCGGCATAGGTATCATAAAAACTACGTTTTGCAGAGTTTTCGGGGAAAATTCGATAGTCGGAAATACCGAATTTTACGGATAAGAATGGGTATCCTAACACGAGTAATAGCGTTAGTATCGTAAAGAAAAAGATATAAGGGCGTTTTACAACACGCTCGGCTATCCATCGCCAATAACTGAATTCTTCGCTTTTTCTGCGGAAAAAGCGAATCGGTAGCAGATTAATTTTTGTTTTCAACACCGCAAGAATTGCAGGTAATAGTAAGGTTGATATAAGAACGGCATAAAATACCGCCATAAGTCCGCCAACAGCAACAGAAATCAAGATATTAATCGGGAATAGGAATAGGGCGCTTAAGCTCACAAATACTGCTAACCCACTGAAAACAATAGCTTTCCCTGCACTGGCTTGGGTTACGGCCAAAGCTTCACTGCTGCTTAATCCACTCTTTAATTCATCACGAAAACGGCTGATAAAAAATAGGGAATAATCCAGGCACAAGCAAAGACCTAATAACAGGGCGATGTTTATGGTAAATACGGAGAGCGTGCAGTAATGGCCAAGAAAATAAAGGCTGGTTAAAATAATTAGGGCACATCCTCCACCTAAAATAATAGGCAGAAATGCGGCAACAACCGAACCAAAGACAAAAAGCAAGGTGATAATGGCAACAGGGGTTGCAATAAAATCTGCTTTATAAAGGTCGATTTGCGTTTGATGCGTCACTTGTTCGACAAATTCAGGTTCCCCACCAATCTGCATAGTCATGTTGGTTGGTTTTTTGATAGCAGCCTTAAATTCGTTTAATTGCTCATCATTAATTGTTTTTTTACTTTTAAGGATTACTACTGCATAAGCCGTATGCTTGTCTTTAGAAACTTGTTGTTTTTTATACGGCAGTAGAATTTCATGCTTAATAGGGTAATCATCTAGTCCAGACAATGATTTTTTAATCTTGGAGATGAACTCATCATCAGTCGCCTTCAGTCTGGAACTGTGGTACATGATAATAAATTTATTATTATTGTCGTAACCAAACTCTTTGTTCAGGAAGGCTTGTGTACGGGTACTGTCAGAAAACAAGTCGACAAAACCAGTTGTTTTAAAGGGATCCATAATCTTAGGTAGAAAGGGAATGCAACCTAAAATAAACACTATCCAGAGGATAATAACGGGCCAACGAAATCGATTAATAAACTTTCCTACTTGGTAAAAAACCATATATTCTTCTCATTATTTAGCAGAAATTAAAGTAACTTGTACAGTAAAACCACAGTGCAATGTGCTTAACTTATTGCGAGGTTACGAAAAAAACCTCACAAAAAAACGATGACTCTTTAATCATATTAGTATAAATTAAGCATTATTGTTTTGTTTTAGCCATTGAAAAGGTATTTGTGCATCACTACGAGGATTTGATAACCATTTTTCACGCTTGTTTCGGCGCCGATTATAACACCAGATTGGTGAAAGGTGGAAATGAGCCCATTTATTTACCAGCCGACGAACAACGCGATTACCACGCTATTTTCTTTGCCCACGGTTTTTTTAGCAGCGCATTACATGAATGCTCGCATTGGCTAATTGCCGGGGAAGAGCGAAGGAAATTGGTTGATTTTGGCTATTGGTATGCTCCCGATGGACGTACGGCCGAACAACAGGCTTTATTCCAGCAAGTTGAAGTAAAGCCACAAGCAATCGAATGGATACTTTCTAAGGCTGCAGGACATAAGTTTCGAGTAAGTATTGATAACTTAGATGGTGAACAAGCAGATACTGACGCATTTAAACAAGCGGTGTATGAACAAGTAAAACATTATTGCATGCATGGCCTCTCTGAACGTGCCAAGCTATTTCGCGAAGGAATCAGCACTTTTTATGGTCAAAACGCTGTTTTATGCGCGAATGATTTTTCACTGGAAGAGTTATAATCAAATTTTTACTTGCTGAAGCGTAATCCAAGGTGGCCTGCTTCGGACTTCTTGGGGGGCTTTATCATTATATTCTTAGTAATGATCGTTCATAGGAATCAGCGCTAATCTGTTAATCCACTCTCGAATTACTGCGACTTGACCACAGGATCTATGGATCTAGCAATTTACGATTAATGCATCAATGATGCAACACAACCCCAATAGTCCAATCTATATTCTGTGCAGAAGGCACATAATTCACTGTTTGTGATGGTGAAAACCCATAACCATGCACCATTAAGGCATAATAAAAAGCAGGTAATAGACAGTAGGAGTCAAGATATTCATTATCAGGATAGGTAGAACTCAACGTATCCCAAGCTTGATGACACGCTAAATCATTTGCTTGCTGGAGGAAGTCTTGAGTAGTTAATTGTCCATCAGGAAACTGGAATGGGTTACTTTCAGCAAGATTCGCAATTCCTCCAATAGCATACCAAGAGAGGGTAGGCTGGCTATTCAAAAGCGGTTGGATGATTTGATTGGCCTTATGTACCCCATTGATTAGCGATTCAATTTCTTGTGCGCATTCATGAGCGTTTCCAGCTCCTAACCCACCACTAGGAAGAGGGTAGCTATCAGAAAAACAGGAAGAGGAATCCAGTAATTGGTGGGTCATTTCATTTTGACCTAAACCAAGAAAACTATGCACGAATAAGGTAATATGCTGCCCATAAAGATTTAACTCAATAAAGTTTCCTTTTTGTTGGGTGGATTCACTAGGGACAGGAAAGGCAATTTGAGTAGATGCACCGCCGATATCCAATACCCCGACAGATTCAGTGGGGGCTGATTGTAAGGTTTTGAGGTGATAATTCACTGACAACCAGTCATAGAGCGCTTCATCATCTCCGGTAATTGTTTTGGCATCCATTAATTGCCAATTGGCATTTTGGTTAAACCAGTTCCTTATGTTTTGATAATAGACTTTTTGTTTTGCTTGAGGGACTAGGCGCATTCCGGCAGTAGCATAAAAATAGACGGGCATTTGCTGCGTAGGAGCTCCGGCAAAGAGAATGGTCATGTATGAATCAATAGTGTTTCTATTGGTTTCAATTGTTGCAAGTCCTGGGGAGATTTTTTTTGCCCAGATTTCAGTGATGTTGGTTGGAGTATTGGTTTTATCTTTGTCATAGGTGAAAACATGCAGTCTAGAGCCTGTGCTTCCTGCATCAATTACTGCGATACATTGATGGTCTTTACAGGGATTTTTTTCGGCATAAACATTCGTTGATATGATGAAGAAGCAAGAGATAAAGATGAAAAATCGCAGCATAGTCTCAACCTTTAAGATTCAGTGCGCAAATAATACACTATGTATTTTTTGTTTTCAATATGATATCCTAACAAAAAATGCTAAATTACTAAAAAAAATTAAATAATCGAGCTTGGTTGTTTGTAATCAAGATCACTGCCATTACGTTAGGGATTATATTGATACATTGTAGGTTGGGCTCATAGCCAACAAATGCATCGAGCCACACCAGAATTCAATGTTGAGCCAGGTGCTTAGCCTACAAATCATTGCAAAATTTCCTTAACTTAATGGTGGTGGCCACGGGCACAAACAACCGGACTGCACTGTTTATACTGGATTACATCATGATGACAAAAGAACACCTTGGCGCAACCTACGCAGTTTTATCCGGATTTCTATATGGATTTATTGGCTATTTCGGTTTAAGTGCCATGAATGGATCAATGTCATCAAGTACCATGTTATTTTGGCGATTTTTTATCTCCAGCATTGCCATTGTAATTGTACTTTTGCCACAACTTAAAAAGAGTACGGATACTGCTAAAAACATGTTAAACGCATTTTTAACGGGTGTTGTTTATTATGGTTTTTCAACCTTACTTTACTTTTTAGCCTGTCAATACGTGAGTTCAGGGGTAGCGATGGTCATCTTTTTTACCTATCCGGTATTAATCATGCTCATTAACTTTTTAGTATATAAGCAAGCCATTCCCAAGATTTACTATCTAGCAATTTTAATTATTTTGATTGGTATGAGCCTGTTAGTTGACCTGAGTGCCTTATCTTTTAATTTATCCGGTATCTCGCTTGGAGTGATTTCCGCGTTTTTTTACGCTTGTTACATTATTGCCAGTAAACGAAATACACTGTCACCGAATATGTCTACTTTGATGGTCTGCCTGGGATGTATGGTTACAGCCTTCTTTGTTTCTCTTTTTAATCATACACTTGCTATGCCATCATCAACTATTGTATGGCTGCATTTATTAGGCATTGCCATTATCGCAACCGTGATTCCAATTTTATTAATGCTGTACAGTTTACGTTATATTAGTTCCGAAAAAGCGTCTATTTTATCTGTTTTAGAACCCGTATTTGTTGTGATTTTTGGGGTTATACTGCTTGGCGAAGAGTTACACCTTATGAGTGCTGTAGGAATTATTCTTGTTTTGGTAGGTGCCTTGATTACATTGTTTAGCCATAAAATCAGTCTTGAACTTGGACGGTTTAATTGGGGTCGAAGTGATACTGTTGGATAGTAGCTATGTAGCTCGTATTACGCGCGCTAATACGAGCTACATGATGGGGTTGTTGTTCTTATTTTAATACCAGTTACCGGTATAACTATTAGTACCAGAACAATCACTAGGTGCGCATGTTCCATTACATGGATTACCGCAACAGTTACTCAAAGCAACAGAAGCAACCACCATAGTTAAAACCAATATCATTTTTTTCATGACCTATCCTTGTTATGACTTCTTATACCTTAACTATACTCCAGGATTGTTTATTTAACCAATTAAAATTCAATACTCTACTATTTGTAACCACTGTAATTTCCACAAATCAAAAAGAAACAATTGATTGGGTTTGTGGCCTAAATAAGGGCTGGTATTTATCATACGATGATTGGCTAGTTCCCGGAGTAATTCTGGCGTTACTCCGGCGATATCCCATTCACAGCCATTAATATAAAACTGATTTATCAGTCCTGAATTTTCCTCTACATACGCAAAACGACAAGAGGCATCGCGTATAAGAGTTAATCCTGCTTGTAATTCCTGAATAAAGCTTGGCAAATCACTCAGTTCATCATCTTCCAAGGGCATGGGCAATTGCTGTTCAGCGTTTTGATCCAATCGAGTAGCAAAACAACCAAACCAAGATTTCATTATTTTTTCATCGTTGATTAATTTCTGTAAGAGTTTTTGCGCACTCTGCCAGGCTGGCTGGGTAATTTCTGACGTGTTTTTTAAATGCGACCAATCTGGATCTTGGTATAAATCGGTAAATGCGCCTTTTTCAGATAAAAAATCACCGATGCTGTCCCATAATTCTTGCCCTTGGTAGCTGCGATATCCAAAAGAATAGGTCATGCATGCTTCAGAGCGGGAGATACCATAATGCCCAACATGGGGAGGCAGATAAAGCATATCCCCTTCTTCAAGGATAATCTGCTCTTCTACAGCAAAACGCTCCATGATGCGTAGTTCAAGATCTTTAAGGTAATTGTCTTGATTGCATTCTTTAGTCGATAACGACCATTCCCGACGTCCTTGAGCCTGATATAAAAAGACATCATAGTTATCATAATGTGGCCCCACGCTGCCATTTAGGGCTGCAAAGCTAATCATGATGTCATCGATGCGCCACTGAGGAAGAAAGTCAAAATGCTCCAGCAGGGCATACACGTCCGGAATTAATCGGTCCACCCCTTGAACTAATAAGGTCCAGTGAGTTTTGGGCATAGAGCTAAAATCTTGCTCTGTAAAGGGGCCGCGCTTTAGATGCCAGGCTGGATTCTGTTCTGGTGTTTCCCAGACGATACGGCTTTCAACATCTTCTTCTAAGGAAAGTCCTGCTAATTCATCAGGAGATAAGGGATTAACAAAATTAGGTAAGGCATTACGAATAACTAAAGGTTTTTTTTGCCAATATTCGCTTAGAAAGGTTTTTAAAGAAATATCCTGAAAATTGATCATGTGTACTCCACGTAGCCGTCATGCAGTTGCTCTGCATGACGCTTAGGTTGTTCTAATTGGAATGCAGAATCCGTTCTAATTCTCCGCGTGCCTGCCGAGCAAAGTTAATCAAATCCCTTTCTTGCTCAAAAAACTCAAATGATTGAATTAAGGTTGCATTATCATGCTTTTTGAATGCTTTAGCTTTTCGCTCAATATCCTCATGTTTATACCCTAAAAACTTCATGACTTCTTTAGTCATGGTGAGCGAAGATTCAAAAACTTCTCTAATGAAATAATCAACGTTTAACTTATGTAATTCATAGGCATGTTGCCGATTACGTGCTCTGGCATAGATTTTAAGATGCGGGAAGTGATATTTAGCTAATTGAACGATTCTAAGATTTGCATCGACATTCCCCACCGTGACAATCAAGAGCTTAGCATTCTCGGCTCCAGCACTTTTAAGTAAATCAAGCCGGGTGGCATCTCCAAAGTAACCTATGTAGCCAAATTTTCTTAACAGTTCTACTTGTTCTGCATTATTTTCTAATACCGTGACTTTTACTTTCTCTCCATTGAGGAGACGGCCGATAATCTGGCCAAAACGTCCATAACCAGCCAGGATAATGTCATTGCTTTCTTTAATCGAGTCGTATTCTTTTTCCGGTAGCATACTCATGTAACGCGGCAAAATAACGCGGTTATACAGCAGCATTAAAAAAGGCGTGGTCAGCATAGATAGGGCAACGACTAAGGTGAAAAAATCAATAGTATTGTTATTAATAACACGGGTAGAGCCTGAGTATTGGAAGAGTACAAAAGCAAACTCGCTGCCTTGGGACAGAGCAAAAGCTAAGCCAAAGGATTGAAAATTAGTTAAATCAAAGTAACGCCCTAAAAGAATGAGCGTGGTGGCTTTGACCAGAACCAAGGCTAATACAGCGCCAAGGATAAGCCAGGCATGTTCTGAAAAGAGCGAAAAATCCATGCCCATGCCTACGGAGACAAAGAACAGTCCAAGTAATAATCCTTTAAATGGTTGGATATCTGCTTCAATGGCATGCTTATATTGAGAGTTGGCTAAAACCACTCCGGAAATAAACGCGCCTAAAGCAGGAGAGACGCCTATTGACTCCATAAGTAGGGTGATGCCCACAACCAAGGCCAGGGAAAAAGCGGTAAATACTTCACGCAGGTTTGTTTTCGCAATAATAAAAAATAAATACCGAGATAAATAATGCCCCACCAAAATAATAGAACCAATAACTCCGGCAACAAGAAGCGCTTGCAGCCACTTAGGAAGCTGGGTCATAAAGGTGGTTTCATGCTCGTTAAGTTGAATATGTCCGGTCAATTGCAGCAAGGGGATAATAATTAAGATAGGAATTACCGCAATGTCCTGGAATAAAAGAATGGCAAAAGATGCTTCACCCTCTGCCGTTTTGAGCAGGTTTTTTTCTTGTAACATTTGCAAGACTAAGGCAGTAGAAGACAGCGAAAGGGCCATGCTGACTGCAAGGGTTGGCCGCCAATCGTAACCAAGCATGAGGCCAATCGCGAATAAAGCACCGGTGGTAATAATCACTTGAAGACTGCCTAAGCCTACAATGAGTTTTCTTAATTTCCATAACATTGAGGGTTCTAGTTCAAGGCCAATTAAGAACAACATCATAATGACGCCAAACTCAGCAAAATGCATGATTTGTTGCGAATTACCAATAAGTTTGAGTCCGAAAGGACCGATAAGCATGCCGACAATAAGATAACCTAATACAGAGCCTAATTTAAATCGGCTGGCAATAGGCACCATGATGCTGGCGGCAGCAAGAAAGATAAAGACATTTAGTAAAATAGTTCCATTCATAGTGTTAAACCTGGGATTTATTTAGCGTGACAATTTTTATATTTTTTACCGCTACCACAAGGGCAGGGGCCGTTTCTGCTTATTTGTTGTTTCTTGATCTTGGCGGGCTTTTCTTTATTAACCCCATTTACATAAAACCAGGAACCATCTTCTCTGTGGAATTCACTTAATTCATGAATTACTTTTGCTTGTCCATGGTCCATGAGGCGCGCACAAAACTCAACAAAGCCAGTATCTGAATCAGGTGGTTCTGCACTTAGAACTTCCAAGCCCAGCCAAGTGACGCTGTTTGCCCATTGCTCGGCTTCGATTGAGTTGAAACCTACCAACATTTGACCTTTCATAGTGTTTTTAATGTAGTCAATATTAGCCAGGCTATAAGCGGTATATCGTGAGCGCATTAATTGCTCAGGTGTTTGTGGTAGCTGTTTTTTCTCTAGGTACAAACCACAACACTGCTCATACGTTTTTTGGGTTCCACAAGGGCAATGTGTCATAAGGCGCTCCCCAGGCAAATAAATGAACTCAAAGATTATATGCGATATGGGCGTAAATTTTTAGACTTATTCTTTTATTAGTTTATTTTTATCAGAAAAAACTGGCAGAAAAAAAATAATCAGTGCACAATTTCGCAAAAATCCAGGTTGGGGTAGTGCTATTTAAGGCAATCGCGTAGCCCAACCTGAATCTAAGCATACAATCAGAGGTCATCGAAAAATGAATTATTATTTACTGACACAGGACATAGAACAAATCAATCAACAAGAAAGTGTTGAGCAGTTGGAAGATGGAAAAGTATTATTTTTCCCTAAACATGTCTTTTCTGACATTCATCCAAATCTTATGTCAGAAAGCATACTTGATGGAACCCGAAAAAATATCAGTTACGACTCCCAGAAAAAAAGCTTAAATGCCTATAAAAAAGAGATAAACGGTCTTGATGAACAACTTACGCAGATGATGCAAGGATATGCTGATTTTTCCTATCAATTAATCCAAGCAGCTTTACCCTCATACATCCCTCATTTACGCTGGGGACGTACCAGTTTTAGGCCGGCACAAGTCAATGGGCGCGTTAGTTCAAAACGCAAAGACGACACTCGTTTACATGTGGATTCATTTTCAGCTAGCCCAGTACATGGGTTACGAATTTTACGTGTTTTTTGTAATGTGAACCCTCATGATGAACCACGTGTTTGGAATCTGGGTGAGCCATTTCCCGAGGTACTCGCACGTTTTGCTCCGCAAATCTCCACATACAGCAAGTTAAAAGCGCATATACTTAAATGGACGAAAACAACAAAAACATTACGTTCTGCCTATGATCATTATATGTTGCATTTACACGATACTATGAAGCTTGATGATGCGTATCAAGCACAAGTGAATAAAACACGCGTTGATTTTCCTGCGCAGAGTACTTGGATTGTCTTTACTGACCATGTATCACATGCCGCATTGAGTGGGCAACATTTGCTAGAACAAACCTTTTATCTCCCAGTAGATAAAATGGCAAATCCTGAATGCTCTCCATTAGTACAGTGGCAAAAAATCAGGCCGGAAGTGGCTGTTTTTTAGGACAAATTCTCTTTACGAGGGGACGAATTGCACGTTATGATGGACTAGCATTAATTTTAACGAAGGATCGTCGTACTTATGCAAGGAGTTAAATCACCTGAAAAAAATAAGAAAAAACGGGTGATTCCCCCTAGTTGGAAGAAACACTTCCCCTCAGAAAGCTCATTAGGATTGCTAATCCTAGCCTTTGTGTTGCTGATTGTTCTGTTATGGTATTTTTTCGTTAATAGACACCATGCTAACCCAGTCAAACCGGTCCCTATTGTTTCTGGGGTTGCAACAACTCGCGATGTTCCAATTTACATTTCTGCCTTAGGTACTGTAACTCCTGTCTATACTGTTACAGTTCAATCACAAATTAATGGCCTCTTAATGAAGGTTTTATTTAAAGAAGGGGACTTGGTTAAAAAAGGACAATTAATTGCGCAAATTGATCAACGTCCTTATGAAGCCTTATTAACGCAATATCAAGGTGATTTAAAACGAGATACCGCTTTATTAGAAAATGCGCGCATCGATCTGAAACGCTACCAAACTCTGTGGAAAGAAGATTCTATTTCGCAACAAACTTTAGCAACCCAAAAAGCATTGGTGAAGCAATATGAAGGGAATGTTGAAACAGATTTAGGCTTAATTCAAAGCACCAAGATCAATCTCATTTATTGTAACATCACTGCACCAATTGATGGACGAGTAGGTCTAAGGCTTATTGACCCAGGTAATTTTGTGCAAACCTCTACTACGAGCGGCATTGTCGTCATTACCACACATGATCCCATCACCGTTATTTTCCCGATTGCTGAAGATTTTGTGCCGCAAGTAGCACCCCAAGCATTTAAGGGGGTGAGTTTGGAGGTGAAAGCATACAATCGTCAGCAGAATCAATTATTGGCAACAGGCAAATTAATCGCTTTGAATAACCTGATTGATCCGGCTACTGGAACGGTCAAACTAAGAGCCGTATTTGATAATAAAGAAAGTAAGTTATTCCCCAATCAATTTGTGAATGTGCAAATATTGGTAAATACCTTAACTAAGGCGACTCTGGTTCCCACCTCAGCCATACAACATACCACCACCCAAGATTTTGTTTATCTAGTGAATGCAAATCATACCGTAACTACAACTCCAGTAGTGATGGGACCTGCTAGTGGCGATGACACGGTTATTTCTCATGGTTTAGCGTCAGGGCAACATGTCGTTATTGAAGGAGCTGATAAGTTAATGAATGGTTCCAAAATCATCGTTCAGGAACATTATTCATCCAAAAAACATAAACCACATAGTGTCTCATGAGTATTTCTGGCCCATTTATAGCAAGAGCAATTGCTACCTCATTATTGATGTTTGCGATTTTCCTAAGTGGGGTCTTGGCTTATCAATTATTGCCAGTTTCTGCATTACCGGAAGTAGACTATCCGACAATCCAGGTTTCAACTTTTTATCCGGGCGCTAGTCCTGAAGTAATGAGCGCTACAGTGACCGCTCCACTTGAACGTCAGTTTGGGCAAATGCCTGGCTTGACTCAAATGACGTCAAACAGTTCTACTGGCTCATCGATTATTACTTTGCAATTTAATCTTGATATAGGATTGGATGTTGCTGAGCAAGAAGTACAGCAGTCCATTAATGCCGCCAGCAGCTACCTACCTAAAGACTTACCTAATCCCCCGGTTTACAGTAAAGTTAACCCTGCTGATACGCCTATTATTACCTTGGCGCTTACTTCAAAAACACTACCCTTAACCCAGGTGGAGGATTATGCCGAAACTCGCTTAGTGCCGAAAATGTCCCAGTTATCTGGGGTCGGTTTAGTAAGTATCGGGGGCGGCAATCGTCCGGCGGTGCGCATCCAGGCAAATCCTAATGCCTTATCGGCTTATGGCTTGACTATGGAGGATGTGCGTAACCTGGTTACTGCTTCAAATGTGAATGCAGCCAAAGGAAATTTTGATGGACCACGTTTGGCCTATACGATTAACTCCAATGATCAGCTTTTATCGGCTGCTGTTTATAAGCCCTTGATTCTTTCCTATCAAAATCAATCTCCGGTACGTTTATCTGATGTTGCTAATATTATTGATGGTGCAGAAAATACCATGCAGGCAGCTTGGGTGGATAAGGAACCTGCCATCATTCTTAATATTCAACGACAGCCCGGAGCTAACGTCATTGAAGTTGCTGAACGAGTTAAAAATTTATTAGTGCAAATGAAGGCTGCTATTCCAGCAGGAATTAATGTGGAAATTATTACCGATCGTACTTTGAGTATTCGGGCCTCGGTAGAAAACGTGCAACTGGAATTATTATTGTCTGTGGCTTTGGTGGTCATAGTGATTTTTCTTTTCTTGCGTAAATTGCCCGCTACGATTATTCCAAGTATTTCGGTTCCTTTAGCACTGGTCGGTACGTTGGGCTTGATGTATTTGCTTGGATTTAGTTTAAATAATCTGACGTTGATGGGGCTTACTATTGCCGCAGGTTTTGTTGTTGATGATGCCATTGTGATGATTGAAAATATCATGCGTTACATTGAATTGGGAGAAAATCCCGTTGAGGCATCGCATAAAGGAGCGGCACAAATAGGTTTTACCATTGTTTCCTTATCCATCTCCCTAATCGCAGTATTGATTCCCTTGTTATTTATGGGCGATGTAGTAGGGCGCCTATTTCGTGAATTTGCTTTAACTTTAACGATAACCATCGCCATTTCAGCTTTTGTTTCGTTAACGCTAACGCCTATGCTTTGTTCGCGTATACTAAAGGCTCAAAGCGAATCGCAGGTAAAGCCATTTGAGTTGTATTTAGAGCACCAGCTAAATCGCTTGATCGATGTTTATAAACGCTCCCTGAGCTGGGTTCTTTCTTCACAATCATTTATTTTATTCATCTTTTTTACCACCGTCATTATTACCGCTATTTTATTGTATGTGATTCCAAAAGGCTTTTTTCCAATCCAGGATACTGGCATTATTCAAGGGATTTCCGTGGCTGCTGATTCAATTTCTTTTCCTGCGATGGCGGAGCGGCAGCAGGCTTTGGCAGATGTAGTTCTTAAGGATCCGGCGGTTGAAAGCCTTACCTCGTTTATTGGTATTGATGGCACTAACGTGACCTTAAATAGTGGACGTATTCTTATTAATTTAAAACCTTTAAACGAACGTCCTAGTGTTAATCAGATTATTACTCGTTTGCAAAACAAAATACATAATGTGGCAGGGGCAACCTTGTACATGCAACCAGTTCAGGATTTAACGATTGATACGCTCGCAAGCCGCACTCGATTTCAATACAGTGTGAGTGGACCGGATAGTACTGAGGTGGTCACATGGGCAACAATACTCGAAAATAAAATGAGAGAAATTCCCAGCTTAAAGGATGTAAATAGTGATCAACAAAATAAGGGATTGGTTACCTCCATCAATATAGACCGTGATACCGCATCCCGATTGGGGATTACCATGCAAATGATCGATGACACCTTATATGATTCATTTGGGCAGCGGCAAATATCAATTATGTTTACTCAGCGTAATCAGTATCGGGTTATTTTAGAAGTTTTGCCTTTCTTAAGCAAAGCCGCTGTTGCTTTTGAAAATATATACATTAATTCATCGGTGAGTAAGGCATCTGCTACAGGCACGGCAACCACAGCAGCATCTACACCAATTACCACCCCCAATACCATCACCGTAAGTAATCCTATTGGTCTTGGGGCGAGAACAATTACGACAACTAGTGGTTCTGTTCCGCTGAACGCAATAGCCAGTATCACGCAAACCTTAGGTCCTTTAGTTATTGCGCATAAAGATCAATTTCCTGCGGCAACTCTGTCATTTAATCTCGCAGAACGTGCATCTTTAGGAGATGCGGTACGTGCGGTTAATGACATGCAAGAAAAGCTTAATGTCCCTTTGAATGTTGATGTAGGATTTCAAGGCACGGCCAAAAGTTTCCAAAACTCTTTAGCTAATGAGGGATGGCTGGTGGTTGCGGCTATTATCGTGGTTTACATTATCCTGGGTGTACTTTATGAAAGTTACATCCATCCCTTAACAATTTTGTCTACCTTACCATCCGCATCGATGGGAGCATTATTGGCGCTTTATTTAACGGATAATGAATTAAGTATTATTGCTTTGATTGCGATTATTTTGCTGATTGGCCTTGTGCTGAAAAACGCCATCATGATGATCGACTTTGCTTTGGAACAAGAACGTCTTTATAAGAAGACACCGTTCGAGGCAATTTATGAGGCTGCTTTATTACGTTTTCGCCCCATTTTGATGACAACCATGGCTTCTATGCTAGGAGCAATCCCCTTGGCGCTTAGTCATGGTATCGGTGGGGAGCTGCGACGTCCTTTGGGTATTGCGATTATTGGCGGCTTGATTGTCAGTCAGTTGGTGACGTTGTACACCACCCCCGTGATTTACCTTACTTTTGATCGTATTTCACGGAGAGTTATGGGGTATCGGTTGAATACTATACATCTATTAGGTCATTCTAAACACAGCGAAGGATCTCCTGAATGATGCGTCGATGTCATAGATTAGTACCGTGTTACATTGAGGAGCTCCTTCATTGTAAGCGTCTCTGGATACCCTTAAAAAGAGGGGATATATAATGAATATATCTTCCTTATTTATTAGTAAGCCGATCGCAACGATCTTATTGGCATTAGGCTTAAGTTTTGCCGGTATCTTGGCGTTTAATTTATTGCCTGTAGCTCCTTTGCCGCAAATTGATTTCCCTACTATTAGTGTGCAGGCTTCACTCCCTGGGGGCAGCCCAGAAGTAATGGCTACTTCGGTAGCATCTCCTTTGGAACGACAAATTGGACGTATTGCAGGGATTACTCAGCTTACCTCCACTAGCACCCTAGGGCTATCGAGCATTATCGTACAATTTGATTTATCACGTGATATTGATGGTGCAGCACGTGATGTGCAAGCGGCGATTAATGCTTCTCTAAGTCAATTGCCTACTAATCTCACCAATAATCCCACCTACCGCAAAGTTAATCCAGCGGATGCGCCGATAATGATTCTTGCCTTGACTTCGGATAAGTATCGAACTGGGCAATTATATGATATGGCTTCGACTATTTTGCAGCAGCGAATTCTACGTACAGAAGGGATTGGCCAAGTCAACGTAGGAGGAGGCTCTTTGCCGGCAGTGCGTGTGGAAGTTGATCCCTTGAGCTTGAATAAATATGGAATTGGCTTTAGTCAATTGGCCACGACTCTCGCGGAGGCGAATGTAAGCCAGGCAAGAGGGAGTGTTGTGAATGAGGACGGTACGGTGTCCATCGTTAAAAGTAATGATCAAATGTTTAAAGCGGCTGAGTATGCCCCTTTAATTATCTCCTATCAAAATAATAATCCGGTGCGTCTTTCTGATGTAGCCTATGTGAGCGATTCGGTTGCTGATGTGCATAATGCCGGAATAGCAAATGGTAAACCCGCAGTGCTTTTGGTTTTATTTAAACAACCCGGGGCCAATGTAATTAAAACTGTAGATTATGTAAAAAAAATATTGCCACAACTGAAAGCTTCTATACCTCAGGATATTGATTTAAATATTTTGATGGATAGAACAACCACCATTCGAACCTCCTTACATGATGTTGAATTAACTTTATTTATCGCTATGTTATTGGTCATTTTTGTGACCTATTTGTTCCTGGGTAGTTTTCGCGCCATGCTCATCCCCGGAGTCGCTGTTCCCTTATCCTTGCTGGGAACTTTTGCGGTCATGAAGTTATGCAATTACAGCCTGGATAATTTATCGCTCATGGCACTAACCATTTCAACGGGCTTTGTGGTTGATGATGCGGTCGTGGTTTTGGAGAATATTACCCGTCATATTGCAATGGGTAAAAAGCCACTGCAAGCCGCTTTTGATGGTTCGAAGGAAATTGGTTTCACCGTAATCTCCATGAGTATTTCGCTTATTGCCGTATTTATTCCCATCCTATTTATGACCGGTATTGTGGGACGTCTTTTTAGAGAGTTTGTGATGACTCTATCAGTTGCCATTCTTATTTCTCTAGTGGTCTCTCTTACTCTCACGCCGATGATGTGTTCACGTTTATTACGCTCTGAGGAGGAGGTAGAACCTAATCGCTTTATGCGTTTTCTTGATGCGGTTAAATTCCGTTACGGTCGTGGTTTACGTTGGGTACTTATTCATCCCACCATGATGTTGCTGTTAACTTTTGCCGCTATTTTATTAACTGTTTATTTGTATGTTATTGTGCCGAAGGGTTTCTTTCCCCAACAAAGAACGGATCGCATAGCCGGTTCCTTGCAGGCGGATCAAAATATTTCCTTCCAGGCGATGAAGAAAAAAATGATTCAATGCGTTTCCCTCATTAAGGAAGATCCTGCTGTGGCGAATGTTGCGGCGTTTATTGGTACGGGGCCAGGTAATAATACAGGTAACACCGGTACCGTATTTATTTTGTTAAAAGTTCCCAAGCATCAAAATATTCCCACAGAAGAAGTGTTGGCTCGTCTACGGAAAAAATTAGCGGTGATTACTGGAGCACGATTGTACATGCAATCCTCCCAGGATTTAACCATTGGTGGTCGTGCGAGTGCTGCTCAATTTCAATATACAGTGTCCTCAGATAGTTTGGCTGATCTTGCTGTTTGGACGCCGCGGATTATGGAGCAATTGTCTAAAATTCCTGGTATTTCAGACTTAAATAATGATCAGTTGAATCATGGTTTGCAAACTTTTATTAACGTGGAGCATGATATGGCATCACGCTTTGGCCTCACCCCAGAAGTCATTGATCAGGAACTTTATCATGCCTTTGGACAAAGCCAAATTTCAGTGATGTATACACCAATGAACCAATATTTTGTGGTGATGAATGTGGCACAAAAATATTGGCAATATCCGGCAATATTAGATCAGCTCTATGTTAAATCTCCTGCCGGAAATGAAGTTCCCTTATCGGCATTTGCCAGTTTTAAACAGGGTTCAACCTTATTGTCGGTGAATCATCAAAGTCAGACACCAGCAGCTACGTTTTCCTTTAATTTAGCTTCGGGTACCTCACTTGGTGATGCCGTAAATACGATTACTTCAATGATTAACGAGATGGAATTACCACCTACGATGATTGGCTCCTTTCAAGGAACTGCACAGGCATTTCAACAGTCTTTTGCGAATGAAAAGTATTTAATTTTAGCGGCTTTATTGGCAGTATATATTGTCTTAGGTATGCTGTATGAGAGTTTAATTCATCCTATTACCATCTTGTCTACCTTACCTTCGGCAGGGGTTGGGGCTTTACTGGCTCTAATGCTGTGTAGTACGGATCTCAGTATTATTGCATTGATTGGCATCATTCTTTTGATTGGTATTGTGAAGAAAAATGCCATTATGATGATCGACTTTGCCTTAGAGGCAGAACGAAATGAGAGTAAAACTCCACGCGAGGCTATTTATGAGGCTGCCTTATTACGTTTTCGTCCAATTATGATGACAACTATGGCCGCATTACTTGGTGCCTTACCTCTGGTTATCGGCTTTGGGGTGGGGTCGGAATTACGACGCCCATTAGGTATTGCGATTGTTGGTGGTTTAATTCTGAGTCAATTGTTGACCCTTTATACGACACCAGTGATTTATTTAGCATTGGATACTGCAAGCATCCGCATTCGTCGCTGGATTGCACAATTTAAATCTACTCGGGGTGCTTATGGCCAATCAGCCTAATCGATTAGTCAAAGGGTCGGTTGTGACTCTGATTGTAACTTTGCTTACATCCTGTATGGTGGGTCCTAATTATGTGCGTCCAAAAGTCGTTGGTCCCTCTCAGTTTAAAGAGGCTAAGGGCAAAATGGTTGCAGGCCCTGTGCGTAAAAACTGGAAGCCCATAGAGCCGCAGGATGAGATGGATCGTGGCGAGTGGTGGAAATTATTTAACGACCCTGTACTTAATGATTTGGAAGAGCAGCTTAATCACTATAACCAAAATATTGTGAATGCTGAGGCGAATTATCGTCAATCATTAGAAATTGTGAATGAAGCGCGCGCCAGTCTTTTCCCTACGATAACGGGTGCTTTTAATATTTTTAGACAACGCCAGGGTGGGGGATCCACTGCATTCATTAGCTCCTCAGGAGGTACAACTTCCGTAGGTACCGCAGCAACGGGAAGTGGGAACACGGCAAGTACCATAACCAACTACACGGGAATTCTCAATGCAACTTGGGAACCTGATATTTGGGGTTTAGTTCGTCGCACGATAGAGGCAGATCGTTCTTTGG
This sequence comes from Legionella sp., assembly GCF_965140895.1. Classification (GTDB taxonomy): domain Bacteria; phylum Pseudomonadota; class Gammaproteobacteria; order Legionellales; family Legionellaceae; genus Legionella. The sequence continues at coordinate 46,216 of NZ_CBCSKT010000010.1, forward strand.
CTGAGTCTAATGCCGCATTAATTGGCGTAACGCGATTGTCTGCCCAAGGTTCTTTAGCGCAATATTATTTTGAATTGCGTACTTTAGATAAGAACCAAGCTTTCTTAGATAATACGGTTAAATCTTATAAAGGAATTTTGCGCTTTACTAAGAATCAATACCGTTCGGGGGTGGTTTCGCAAGCAGATGTGGTACAGGCAGAAAGCCAATTGGAAACTGCACAGGCTGCTGCATTGAATAATGGTATTTTACGTGGTCAGTATGAACATGCTATTGCGGTATTAATTGGCCGTCCCCCTGCATTTTTATCTTTGCAACATATGCCTTTAACGGCCAAAGCACCAACAATTCCTTTAACGGTTCCCTCTGTATGGCTGGAGCGCCGGCCAGATATTGCGCAAGCAGAGCGCTTAATTCAGCAAACAAGCGCACTAATTGGGGTCGCGGTAGCTGCTTATTTCCCGACCTTGACTTTGACTGGCACAGGTAGTGCCTCAGCAAACAGTTTCCACCGCTTAATTCATAAGCCCAATCTTGGTTGGTCGCTGGGATTACAAGTAGCAGAAACCATTTTTGATGGCGGTTTACGATCAGCTACCGTGCGTGCTGCGAAACAGGCTTATCTGGCGCAGGTAGCATCTTACCGGCAAGTAGTATTAACGGCATTCCAGGATGTGGAAGACAACCTGATTGCCTTGCGTATTTTACGCGAACAAAGTGTATTCCAATATAAAGCGGCTGCTCATGCACGTTTAGCACTTAAATTAGTGGTGAATCAGTATAAAGCAGGGACCGTGCCTTATTCAAATGTGTTAACCGCGCAAATTACTGCGTTTTCTGCCGAGCAATCCGCCAATAATGTGGACGGCCTGCAGATGAGTGCTGCTGTGGGTTTGATTAAATCTTTAGGCGGTGGTTGGGTAGTTAGGCCGATTAACATAAAAGTGCAGGATATTTGCGTGGAGAAGAAGAATTGTGTGCGGGAGAAGGCTTGAAATAAACCTTCACCTTTAGGTTGGCCCCATGGCTCCAACCTAAAGGTCTGTCAATATTTACATGAATTAGAGGACCGAATTACCGAGGCTTGACCGAGTACTATCGCGCGAGTCTATTATACAACCCTTAATGCAACTGGACTGGTTCTTGTAACTCCTCAATAACCGCAGCCAACTTCTCACTCACTGGAACTCCAGTCTTCTTTAAGGTCTCAACCAAATGCTCTTTAGCCTTCATCGGATCAGTCAAATTAAAACAAATAACCTCAGCAATCTCCGCAAGAAAACAATCAGAGCTTAAGGTTTTTGCTTTTTGAATTAAGTCCTTAGCCTGTTGAAGGTTTTCTTTCAACGCAGCAACCAATGCCAGTCCACCCCAGCCATCAGCTAATTCAGCAACCTGATGTGTTGCAATTTGATAAGTATTGAACGCCTCATCCAAATTATCTTGCAGCAATGCACACCAGCCTAAGGCAATACGGCAATCATAAAATTCAGGATAAATTTCTATAGCTTTTTGCAAACTATAATCTGCACGCTCAAAATCACCTTGATTCAAATGGGCACTGCCTAAGGCAAACCAAAGACGGCAATCACCAGGATTTATTTGCAACAGTTTTTCAATATCCTCTACAGTTGTTTCTTGGGTAGTAAGACCTAACATGGAATGCACAAGTTTTGCATCATAATTATCTGGATTCAGCTCAAGTGTTTGGTTCGCTGCCTGAATAGCCTGCTCATTTTCATCGCGGTCAAAGTGTAATAGTGCAAGAAGACCTAAAGTGTCCGCATCATTGGCATCATGAGTTAATACGTCTTTTGCTAAGCCTAAAGCCTGGTCTAAATCACCTTGTCCATGGTGTATACGTGCCATTAATCGTTTTGCTTCAGGGTGATGTTCTCCCTCAATAACGGGGGATAGAACCTGAGTTGCATTTTCCAACTCGGAATTAATAAAATGGGTAAAGCCAAGGTTATAACGAAGGGCTGGGGTATCTTCATACGTTAAGGCTTCAATAAAACTCTCCTGAGCCTGAGAAAATTGACCTCGATTTAAATGGAGTAATCCTTGATGACCAAGGCAGGCAATACGATCAATATCATTTGCTTGATTAAGATAGTCTTGAGCCGCATCTAAATCATCGAGTTCTATGTAAAGATCGCTGATTTTTACCAATAGAGTAAGGTTATTTTTATCTTGTTCTAAATAAGAAAGGTGGCGATTTAATTGCTCTTGGACTTGTTGATTACTCATATGTAGGGTTCCTTGTCATGAGAGGTTGTAAAAAACTGAGGAACTATAAGCCTAACTTATAAAAAAGGCAAACTCTACGTAACATACGTAATGCTGAGGTCTTTACGATGAAAGACGCTGTTCGGGATGACGTACACTCCCCAGCCTCAAAATATGCTATATCTTTAATTAAAGAAATAGTTAATACATTCGTTAGGTTATTTGCAAATTATTATAATCTGTGCGGATTTGACAGCTAATTATTTCCCACATTATGATGATGTATAAATACTACTCAGGGAGGGTGTTTTTATGCTTGGGATGGTTGCATGGGAAGATGTTTGGAATGTAATTAATTTTGCCAAAGATAAACATGATGATTGGTTTTTACAAGGCCCTGCCCGAAGATTCATTGAAACGTATCATGCTCGACCTGGTTTTTTTTCATCGTATAAAAGTGGCTATGAGTTTTCTGGTGGTCTGCTCGCTAATATTGTTTATCCCACGGCATTGAGTGTTTTTTCTGGATTTTCAGTAGCCTGCGTTATTTTTGGTGCAGTTCTAGGAGTAGGTGCTTCGCTTGCAGCAACGGGGGCTGCGCTATGTGGTAGTTATGAATTTTGTGATGAATCGATTGATAATGCTGCGACCGCATTCCACATCGCAGGTTTAGGATTAACTGCTTTTGCTCTCAGCAGTCTTTTACTTGCCTTCAGTTTATTTCATGCGCCACTTTCTTTGCTTACTCGCTCAGGCAGCACCTTGTTTGCAATGGTAACGGCCTGTAATGCCAAAGCTGAAAGCAAGCCAGAGGCAGATGATGCTCAAGAACTACAGGCGGTGATGAGTTAATAGTTGGAGGGACGATATTTTTCTATAGTGAGTTCATCGCACCGGCCGTTTATCCTCTTGCAGGAGGCACAGTTGCGGTGTTTTCAGTATTTTCTGCAGCTACTGCTGCGCAGTATACTACAGGCTATACCGATGATTATGAGTATCCAGAGGAGGAGTCTCGCTGTTTTTCCTGCTAAGCAAAATCATTACCCAAACGTAGCCCGTGTTAGCGCAGCATAATACGGGGGCCGCACTATATTTGAAAACTCCCCACCAGAGCCTGGACAACCAAATCCCAGCCATCAATTAAAATAAACAACAATATCTTAATTGGTAATGAAATACTCATGGGAGGCATCATCATCATCCCAACAGTCATGAGAATTCCTGAAACGATGAGATCAACCAATAAGAAAGGCAAAAAAATCATAAACCCAATTTGAAAGGCTGTTTGTAATTCACTTAAGATAAAAGCAGGGATCAATTGATAGAATTTAATTTCTTCTGCAGAAGAGGGCAAAGGTTCCTTCGCTAATTGCAAAATGACCTTCAGATCCTTTTCGCGAGTTTGTCCCAGCATGAATTTTTTTAAGGGCTTGACGGCGTTATCGAGTGCGGTTTCTGTGGTAATTTGATGCGCCTCATAAGGTTGGTACGCTTCAGTATAAATGGCTTTAGCTACCGGCATCATGGTAAACAAGGTCAGAAAAAGCGACAAACTGATAATCACCGTATTTGGTGGCGTCTGTTGTAATCCTAAAGCATTACGTAGCATGGAAAGCACGACCACAATGCGGGTAAATGATGACAACATAATTAAAATGCTGGGTGCCAAACTTAAAACCGTAAGCAGGGCGAATGCTTGTAGTGCTGGAGATATATTATCTTGATCTAAATGGATTGGGCCTATATTAGTCCCAGAAGCAGCAAGTACCGTTAACGGACAAAACAAAATAAAACAAAAAATAATACGCAGAAACATCATGATGAAGGTTTGACCTCCTGAACTGGATGAATGGCTAAGGAATTTTGATTGTCGGCAATTAAAAATCGTTGGCCTTGATAATCTAGAATGTAGACGTGCATTTTATGATGCACGGGGATTTTCTCAATAACCTGACCTTGGGTGTTTTTTTTTACTAATCCTTTTGAGCGCTTTGCAAAGAATGAGAGCACAATGAGAAGGATTAGTAAAATAACTAAATAAGGAATCCAATGGATGTTATTGATTGGATCCTGTTTAAATGTCAGGGTGTTTTGGGCATGAAGTGCTGGGGATATTAGTAAGCCCAAGAGTAGCCCGCTCTGTTTTACTCTGTTATTCATGCATTAATTTCCGTAATCTGTACTGCAAAATGGTCGTCATGGCTCATTAATTCACCACGAGCAATTACACGGTCGTTTAATAGAATTTCTACCGGCTCATTCGTTTTTTGATCAAGCCGTAATTCATGACCGGATTTCAATTCCTTTAATTCAGCAATACTTAGATTTAAGGTGCCAATACGCACTGTGCATTGGACTTGAATGTCACCAACCAAACCCAGATAGTTTTGGTTAAGAATTTGACCTTGAGCTTGGAGGGGATGTTCTTTTAAGCTAACTTTTTTTACGGTAATGCTCATGATTTCCTCTTTAATACAATTGATTTATGGGATGCGGATTGGCCTAATTCAGCCTCAGCGAATAGTTCTTTTCCTCGAACTACTCTTAATGGCTCGGTTATGAGGTGTTTGGTGCTAAGTACGTCTCCGATTTGCAACCCGGCAAGACTTTTTATTGATAAATTACTGGAACTAAGTTCTAGAGATAAATGAATGTCTTGTGTTGCCAATGCCTCCTCAAGAGAACTCAATGGGGTAGTTTTTCTTTGCGATACAGGCAGTTGTTGATAAACCCAAGCAGGATTTACAATTAGGGTAAAATTATTTTGTTCGCAAGAGAAGGTAAGATGCACACTTGTTGAACCCGCATAAAACCAATCTGGATTTTCTCCCTGATAGGGCAGCAGCATGCTTTCTTCCTGCTGGAAAAACTTATTGAGTAGTTTTAGGAGAAGTTCTTTGCTAGCCGCATGAAAAGCAGATTGTTCACTAGCAAATACTGCGTGGGCGATCACCCTTAAATAATCCCCCTCAATGCAGCCAAGCACATCCTTATACCCTTGAAGCATGAAGGCCTGCTCTGCACTGTAGTTTTTAGGTGTCATGGCCAGATGCAAGTCAAGAGGGGTGCGGCAGTACTCCTCATTCCAATCATCCAGTTCTTGTTTAAATTGTTGGTTTAATTGCTGCAGTTCTACCGCATTAATTAATCGATAGGGCTTCATAACTTAGTTTCCAACTCTTCTAATAATTGTTTGTCTATATCCATAATCTGGGAGCAGGCTTGGAACATTCTTTGTAAAACGACAATATTGGCAAATTCCACGGTGGGATCGACGTTAGAACCTTCTAACCAACCGGATTTAATAGCCTCTAACTTTTTGGTATTTGCATGTCCATAATGAATGCCGTGAGTAGTTTTTGCCCGAAAAAAATTGTCTTGCGTTTGGATTAAATTGTTTTCCATATCATCAAAAGAGGCCATGCCTATGTAGATGCCTTTAATGATTTGTCCATTATTATAGTAGTAGGAAATTAGACCTTCTTCATCAATCCTAAGCTCATTTTGCTCGCCTTGGGGATAACCGTCGTTTTTGTGGATTTCGATGGTGGTGGTTGTTGATTGATTGGAAGAGGGCTTTCCTAGCTCTACGTATTCATTTTGCCCATTATTACTGTCTCCGAAGTAAATAGAGATTGGTTGTCCGTTTAGAGATAATTGAATTGTGTTGTCGCCATCTAACACCCCTCTAATAGGAAGATCCGCATTTATCTCAAATTTTATTGTTTGAGTGTATGGAGGGACAATCTCATTCCCCTTATCGTCTGTGATACTCGTTAACACCCATTCTGTTGGCACAGTGGCTTGCTGTGGCATTTCAGTACCTGTGAATTTCAGAGTGATGGTGTGAGGATTTCCTTGCGCATCATAAATATCTTTTAGCTCAAAGGTGATATCTTCATAGGTAGACATAGTTGTTTGTTGGTTTTTTTCTTTTTCTTGAGGTACAAATTTACCATGAATAAAAACATTCCTGGTGGCTTTCCCCGCAGATATTTTAGGCCCTGTATTATAGATAGGAGCCAAATTGCCCGCATGGTCGTAACCTTGCACCTGACCGCCTGTTTTGAGATCAGTTAAAACACCATTTTGGAATTCGAAATGTCCATCACGGGTGTAAACTAATTCATTATTCTTTAGCTTAACCACAAAAAAACCGTTACCCACGATGGCTAAATCAGAACCAGAGCCGGTTTCCTGAGGATTACCTCCCTTAAAATTAATTGAGGTACCATGAACACGCACGCCATGCCCGTTTCCTTCTTCCCCATGTCCATTACCTAAAGAGGAATAGAATACATCGCTACGTTTAAAACCATGGCTTTGCATATTTGCTATATTATTCGAGGTATTTTGCAATCCGTAACTTGCCGCAAGCATTCCTGAAAGACTGCTGTAATAAGTACTTGTCATTTTTGTTCCTTTTAAAACTCGGTGTTTTATTTCGTCATTTGGCCGAACTCTCCCGATCAAACTCTTCAATGAGGTTATGGAGGCCATACTTGTACAGCGGCACTTAAACTTCAACTTCAAGAACTTGGTCCAATTTTGCTTTGATATGCTCATTCCCTACAAAAACCATAATTTCTATAGCCCCATTCTGCTGTAAAAGCACTGATTTAACTTCACCTGATAGAGCTTGCCCATCTATTTTTACTTTTCTACCCAAAAGATTAATGCCTCGATTTTCCTCGGCCAATTTTAATAACTGTTGTACTCCACTATTAGTTCCAACCGCTTGCTGCAAGGAAGAAAATTGTGCCATCTGGGCCATAAATTCACGGTTATCTATAGGTTTTAAAGGGTCTTGATAGGTCAGTTCTTGCATGAATAATTTCATGTACTCATCTTGGCCCATGCTAACGGCCTCAACTGGTTCGGTCATTGTTTACTCCATTAATAATTAAGCGGCTTAAAACCAAGCCTTTTTTCTTTAAATAGTTTTGAATGAGCTGCACCAGTTCATTCTGTTCTTGTTTATCTAATGTATGCAGATTCAAGGTTAGTTCTGCTTGTTCTCCCTGAATAAACATATGATTGTTTTTAAACTGTGTGGTGGTTGTCATGCTCTTTGATACACCAGCAGCCTTTTTGACTGCCGATGTATCCTGAGTGAATTGGTTCGAATGTATTGGCATAGGCAACGATGATTGTTCCAAGGCTTGTTCCAGCTTAGTCATAAACGGCATAAATTTATTTTCGGGCGAATGCGATGATGCGGTGTTATCCATTGTTGTAATCAGAGTACTTTGTAATTCAAAATGTTGGGTTTCCTGAACGTTGACATGCGTATGGAATATCTGCTCATTTTCCTTAGTAAGTGCCTGTTCTGTTTTCGGTGCTTGCAGTGGCTTAGCATCAAAGTGTAACTCAGAGTGTTGTAGCTGAGTTTGGTGCTGCCAGTAATACTCATCCCCAGTACTTTGCTTGGCTGGGTTATTTAACCAATGTTCAAAGTCAGCAGGTGATTGCTGGTTGGTTTGTTGTTTAGACTGTCCATAGCATTGTGGTAGCGATTCGTTAATTTTCATTATATTCCTAATTAAGTTTCCTTAATTCCGTTGAATAACCCATTCATCCAAGGCATTATTTTCCGCTTTCTTCTGTTGCTCCTGGAGTTCGGCTTGTTCACGTTCCAAATATTTTTCTAACATTTTTAGTTCGGTTTTAATGCGCTGCATTTTTTCCTGCACACTTTGTTTGCTGTCTTGATGCTGTTTAAGCGTCATATTCAACTCTTCCTTTTTTTCATGTTGTTGCGTTATAAAATTGAGCCGGCTAATTTCAAAATCAGGATTAATGGTTAACGAATTAATTCCTGCTTGCTGTATTTGTTCATCCAGCGCCTCCATCTCTTGGCGCACTTTTTGTAATTGGCCTTGTGCCTCATGTAATTGCAAATTAAGTTCATTTAGTTGCCAGTTTAATTTGGTCATCAACGCTGAAAGTGATTTATTCATAATAAAATCTCTTTAAAGTGCTGCATGAGTTCATTAAAGGATAAAGACTGTTTCTCATCCTGAATGAGTAGCTCATTGAGCGCAGGCATGCGCTGAACTGCGGCATCTAACAGGGCATTATTTCCAGGCTTATAGGCTCCCAACTCAATCAAATCTTTATTTTGTTCATAAATACTTAGCATGGCGAAAATCTGATTCATGAGTTGCTGTTCTTCCACACTAACCAAATGCTTAGCTAACCGAGAGACACTTTGCAGAATTGAAATCGCAGGGTAGTGACCACGCTGTGCCAACTCGCGAGTGAGAACAATATGTCCATCAAGAAGTGCACGCATGTGATCGGCTAAAGGTTCAGTAAAATCATCCCCTTCAACTAAAACTGTATATACTGCACTAATACTGCCTTGCTCCTTAAAATTTCCCGTACGTTCAACAATGCCAGGAAGTAGAGCAAAAACACTGGGGGTATAGCCGCGAGCCGTAGGGGGTTCTCCCAAACTTAGGCCGATTTCTCGTTGGGCCATGGCAAAACGGGTAATCGAATCCATAAATAACATGACATGTTTACCTTGTTGGCAAAAGTATTCAGCAATTGCCGTGGCGGTATACACTGCCTGACGACGCATTAAAGCTGATTCATCGCTGCAAGAAACCACCAGCACTGATTTTTTTAAGGTGTTTTCATCCAAATGATTGCAGATAAAGTCATTGACCTCTCGGCCACGCTCGCCAATCAGCGCAATTACATTAATATCCGTTTTCAGGTTTTGCACCATGTTGCCCAGCAGGGTACTTTTTCCCACACCACTACCCGCAAAAATGCCTATTCGTTGTCCTTTGCCTAAGGGTAGTAAACCATCTATAGCCTGAATTCCTGTGCTTAAACGCTCGCTAATTGGCAAACGATTAAAGGGATTAATCTTTTTATTTTGGGTAAAAACCCGCTGTTTGTTGTGTAAACGCAAACGCTCATCGATTGGTTTGGCAAAGGCATCAACCGCATGCCCTAATAAGGAATCACCCACGGAGATACTTAGGGGGGTTCCCGTTGCCCGCACTTTATAACCCATGCAAACAGGAGCAGAATCATAGGGCATAAGATAGACTTTTCCTTGTTCAAAACCGATGACCTCAGCTTGCATCATTGGTTGATGATGCTGATCCAGGATGTCGCAAACCTCGCCAATGAATGTTTGTGGCGGTCCATTAGCAACTAGCTTTAAGCCAATGAATTGCTCAATTTCTCCTAAACGCTCAACGGCTAAGAGTTCATTAATCCATGGATGCATGAGTGCCTCGCTGCTTTAGTTGCAGTAAAACTTCCTTGAGCTTATCAATTTGTTTTTCGATGCTGGCATCAAAAACACCATGGCTGGTTTTAAGGATATAACCTCCTAAGGCAAGTGACTCATCTGTTTTTATTTTTAAGCCATTTAAATGCACTGCATTTAATTGCATAGCGCCATTTTGTAAGGCAGTAATGTCTTGTGGATGCAAGCAAAGCTCAACGGATTGTTTGTCATTTAATTGTGTAAGAATATGGTTGATTTGTTGACTTAGAGCCTGTTGATTATTACTGTGTTCAATAAAAAACTGTTTGCTAATTAGCAATACAATATCGGCAATTTCATTAGCCAAATCCAGGCGATTTTGCGCTACTGCTTGGGGTAGCGATGCCAGAATTTGTTCTAATTGCTGTTGGTTTTGGCTATTTTCCTGTTCCAACCGACTACGTTCCTCAGTCGTTCCTGCTAGATAGCCTTGCTCATAAGCTTCTTGGCGAATTTGCTCCCATTGTGATTCATCTACAGTAGGTGTCTCAGGAATAAGTTCCTCAATTTCCTCAGGAGCTTCTTGGTATAAATAAATTTCTTCTGTGCTAACTAAGACATTTTTATAGAGTGTTGCCATGAGGCACCTCCAGTTGTTCACTAAAGCTTAATTGTTTTTGCCATTGTTGGAAGAGGTATAATTTCGAAGCTGATTTCAGTTGCTGTACTTGGTTCGCTAATTGTTCTTGGATTTTCTGTTTTTGCATGCATGTTTCTAAAAACATCTCCTTCCAAGCGAATTGTCCTTGTTCCAGAATTATAGCGACATAAAGCGGGTCTTCCTGGCTTAGCTGTTGGCAAAATTCCGGTAAACTAAATTCCTTTGGTGCAAGCTTGGGGCTGGGAATATAACGAAATTTAGTTGCCTCTTTAAGCAGCGCATGGCCTTGCACGCTTGCAAATTGCTCGCGCTGTATCGGTGTTAGCTGTTTAAGTACCCAGCGCTGATCAGCAGGGTTTAATTTCGCTAAATTAAGCACGATTCTTTTTAATTCATTATTCATGATGATTTAGCCATTGGGTTAGCTCAATTAACAGTTGCTGGCGTTTTCTTTGCCGATTGTGTTTTAAGAGCAATACAGTGGAACTACCTAATACAGTCAGTACGATGAAACCAACAAGAGCTTGCCATTTGCGTTCCTCATTCCATTGCTCTGTGACAAGGTAGCTAAAAGGCTGTGTAGTAATTTCTTGAGGGCTTGGTGTGGCCGCGATTTTTGCCGCTTTAGGCATGCTAATTAATGCTTCAACACTGATTACATCGCCACGCTTTTCATCAAAGCCTACCGTACTTTTTATGAGGCGTTGAACTTGCGCAATGGTTTTAGCATCAGTCTGTTGCGGTAAAACCACACTGACTGAAAGCCGTTCAATGGTGCCATTTGCCCGTTTAAATAATTCTTTTTCACGGCCAAATTCATAGGTTTTTTCCAAGGTTAAATCCTGCTTACCTTTCTGATTTCCTTTTTTATCTACTGCAGAATGTTTGGTTTGTTTTTCGTGGGTAATTTGCCCTTTGCTTTGTGGTTTAACTAATTCACGTTGCAGTTCATCGTAATTGATGGCTACATTGATTTTCACCATGACTTGATCTTTGGCAAAGATTTTCTGCAGCAATTGCATGACCTTGTCATTCAGATAATGCTCTATGGTTTTTTGTGCGGTGAAATGATTGGAGGAGGGATCTTCTTCTGTTGCTGATAAGGTATTCCCATTTTGATCCACGACTACCACATTCGCTAAACTTAAATGCGCAACACTTGCCGCAATTAACTGTTGGATGCTATGCACTTGTTTTGGTGTTAAAGCCTGTTTTAAATGCAAGGTCACCGAAGCTTTCGGCTGATTGCTCTCGCGGTCAAATAAATGGCTTTCCGGAATCAGCAAATGCACTCGTGCCTGGCGTATTTCATCAATGCTGGAAATAGTACGTTCCAACTCTCCTTGTAGGGCACGTTGGTAATTAATTTTTTGCGAAAAATCGGTCATGCCAAAATCATTTTTATCAAACAATTCAAAGCCTACATTGCCAGCCAATTGCATGCCCGACCCCATGATCTTTAAGCGGGTTTTCGCAACCATATCCTTATCAATTAAAATATCTCGGCCACCATTGCGAAGCTGATAGGAAATATTATCTTGATCCAATTGGCTTAAAACCTTGTTCGCATCTTGCTCATCCAAATGATTAAATAAAATAGCGTAGGAAGGGGACAAGACCCACCAGCTGAGCATCATTGTCATGATGACAATCCCTGCGATGCACGCAATTAAACTGAGTTTACGTTTTGCTTCCAAATTGCTAAACCAGAAGCTGGCTTTTTGTAAATAATTCACTTTAAATTTGCTCTCTTAATAAATCTTGATAGGCACTCATCAAACGGTTACGAATTTGCTCTAAATACTGAAAAGATAACTTAGCTTGCTCCAGGGTAATCATGGTTTGGTGTAAGTTTTCTGCATTGCCGCTGGCTAGTTCATTTAAGGCTTTATCAGCATTATTTAATTGAGTATTGGTATCGCCTATTTTTTCGCTTATCCATGCAGAAAAAGACTCTTGTGGAGCGGCTTTAGTTGACTCTATTTCTGGGCTTTGCACATTAGGTTTTAAAAAAATGTTATCCAGGGCATCGATTCTCATCGCTCGTCTCCTATGCTTAACGCCTGTAAGTACAAGCTGTGTGCGCTATTGATCATTTTGACGTTAGCTTCATAAGCTCGCGAGGCGCGTATGAGGGTGGTCATTTCATCAATGGTGCTAATTCCTGGATAAGTGACATAGCCTTGTTTGTCGGCAGCTGGATGCCCGGGTTGATAGACTTTATTGGGGGGTAAATTTTGTGGAACTACCTCTACGGAATTGATACCCATTTCTTGAGGGTTTTCTACTAATTCAGAGAATGTTTTAGCGGAGGTAATTACCTGACTTGCTTGAAACACCGAGCCATCTGCATTTTGTAATGAGTGCTGATTGGCGATGTTATTAGCCACCACATCAACACGTAATTTTTCAGCATTCATTCCCTGGCCTGAAATGGCATAAATTTGCGCGTAATTCATTATTGATTTCCTTGTAATGCGAGTTTCATAATGGCTAGCTTTTGATTTAAGCCTTTAACCAGAGCGCGGTAATGGGTCATGTTTTGCACATTTAACGCCATTTGCTCATCAACGCTGGATTGGTGGTCACAGCTTTGGTAATAGGGCGCAATCTCAGATAAGTCATTGTTGTTTGGACTTAAATGGTTTTCCTGTAATTGCTGTTCAAAATTAACTTCCATGCTTTGGTAATTTTCCGTATTGATATTGGCAATATTATTGGCAATAGCTGTCTGGCGCATTAAGGTGGCATCCAAGGCCAGACTTACTAATTGTATGGTGTTATCTGTACTCATCATTTTTCCTTATTGAATCACCAATTCTGCGTGCAATGCTCCGGCGCGTTTTAAGCTTTCCAAGATGGCGATAATGTCACGCGTGGAGGTTTGGACTTTAGTTAAGGCACTAATCAAATCAGCTACTGTAGCACCTTGTTTTAATTTCACGGTGTTGGCCATACGCTCACTCACATTAATGTTCGTGTTCGGCACAACAGCAGTACGTACTTGTTTTCCCATGTTTTGAATTAAGGTCGGTTGGGAAACTTGATAATCGGTAGAAATAGCAATTTGTAAATTGCCATGAGAAATAGTAACCGCATCGATTTTTACATCAGCTCCGGCAACCACAACTCCAGTACGTTCATTCACCACTACCGTAGGTAAGTTATCTGGAGTAATCACTATGTTTTCAAGCTGACTTACAAAACGAATAAAATGCTTGCGGGCTGACTGAGGTGGGTGGATTTCAATGTCTTGCGCTGAACGTGCGCGTGCAGTATTAGTACCAAATTGACCATTGATTGCTGATTCGATACTGTCTGCGGTGGTGAAATCTGGACGATTTAAAATCAGATGCATTTCACCCGATTTTTCGATTAAATCGTTATAGATCGTTTTTTCAATAATTGCTCCACCCGGTATTAAGCCAGTAGTCGGGTGATTTTTTTGGATGACATTGCCATAAAGGTCATACTTAAACCCCCCAATCGAAATAGGTCCTTGAGCTAGGGCATAAACCTGATTGTCTGCGCCCTTAAGCGGTGTTACTAGCAAGGTTCCACCCAGCAAGCTTTTGGCATCACCTAGCGAGGCCACATTGATGTCAATTTTATCTCCCTGATGGGCATAAGAAGGGAGATTGGCCGTGATAATTACGGTTGCCGTATTACGGCTGTTAATCTCATTGGGACTTAGAGTGACACCAAATGTTTGTAATAAGTTTGAAATTGCCTGAGTGGTATCTTTATTGCGTCGAGAGTCACCAGAACCTGCCAAACCAATAACTAAGCCGTAACCTGTAATCGGGTTTTCCTGTAAGCCAGATAAACGAGCGATGGATTTGAGACGCACGGTAGCATAAGTTGGTTGCCAGCATAGTGGCACTAAAGCCAGCAGGAGCAACAGTTTCTTTTTTACGCTCATCATACGACCCCTATAAAAGACAGGATCTTATAAATGTAATTACGATCTTGTGAGTTAGATACAGAACCCGCTCCGGTATAAACGATCTGAGCCTGGGCTAAGCGTGTTGATAAAACAGTGTTTTGCGGGCTAATGTCTTCAGGCCGCACTACACCGCGTAACAGGATTTTTTGATTCTCTCCATTAATGGTAATTCGTTGTGCTCCTTCAACCAAATAAGTCTGATTGGGAAATACTTCCTTGATGCGTACTGTAAGAGCGGCTTTAATTTTACCATTACGCCCGGTTTTAGCGGTTGCCTTTCCATCTCCTTCTAAACCAAAATCTACTTGGTGATTGTTGCGGTTATAGCCAGCATCTAACACCGCTTTTATTTTTTTATGTGACGATAGATCGGCACTGGTTTGGGCATTAGAGGTTTCCATGACAATGACGGTAAGTATATCACCGGGCAAGGTCGCTTTACGATCGGCGATTAACGGCCGGTAAACATCCTCATCAAAAAGATTAATTGCCCATAATGTTTGGCTAAGTACTAATGTTCCTAAGAAAACCAGTTTTTTTAATAGTGAACTCATGCAGTAACCTCCGCGGAGTTTTTTCCAGTGACCACTGCAAAAAAGTATTTATTCGTACGTGGATTTTTCATGCGTATGGATTGTCCTTCGGTGCCATTACTTTGCGCGATGGCCTCAATCGTGATTGCTATTCCATGCTGCTGTACGAGGATTTTTGCCTTTTGTCCTTGCATTACTTCGGGTTGGTTACCAAGCAAGTCCTGTGTTAAAATTTGTTGTTTATTAATCGACTTATTAAGCCAAACAGTAGCTGGGAATTGCATTAAGGGCACACTGTTGAGACCAGCAATATTACGTCTTTTTAAGATCACATCCGATGAACGAAGCAGGGTATGACGCTTAACTCGGTGCTTCGCGACCAATACGGACTGATAGGCTTTAACCGCAAACCAGATAGGAATAGAGCGATTTTGATAATGCAGACGAACACAAACCCGTTTAGCAACAGGATAGCCTTTAGGGAGTTGGATTTTAAAATTGGTTAAGGCAATACTGCTATCTTTAACTACTGTTTTGCTACTTAGCTCCACTTGGCTATATGCCTGATTTTTTAGTTGTTTAGCCAAGGCGTTTTGCGCTGTCGATAGCAAATCTTTAGCTTTGGCACGGGTGGCTTCGCGAATAGTAGTGCTGGTTTTACCCTTCCATTGATAAGAAAAGTTTCCAACCTTGTGTTGCAACCAAGTGAGTATTTGTTGCTTATTCAGTTTGCTTCCTGACATGGGTTTGCTATCCAGCATTATTTTTCCCCACTGATGTTTATCCGGAGTAATCAGCAGCAGATCACCTAGCTTTTTAGCTTCAGGAGTAATGGGCGTGCGAAAGCGCAACACTGTTTCTGCCTGAATTGGAAAAACGCTCAGTAACAGCAATAAATTAACCACGAATTTCATTAGTTATTTTTTCCAATTCATCCGCAATTTGTACGGCTTTCGCATTAAGTTGATAAACTCGTTGTGCCATGGTGAGTTGCATGAGCGAACTGACCATATCGACATTAGAACCCTCAGTCTGATATTGCATTAGTGCGCCTAAACCACTACTGTTTGGGTTATCGATTAGTGGTTCACTGGTTTGATCTGTTACCGTATAAAGTCCTGAACCAATAGGATTTAAGGTTTCAGGATTGGTAAATTTAGCCAACTGAATGGTACCTACTAGCTGTGGTTCTGACTCATCAGGTAAGATAACTTCGACATCCCCATTGTTTTTGATCGTTAATTTAGCTTTGTCATCGGGAATTTGAATATTATCTGCAAGTCTTAATCCATCTTGAGTCGCCAGGTAGTGCTCGTCATCGAGGCGTAGACTGGAGTTGCGAGTATAGGCAATATTGCCGTCGGAATTAATTACTTGATAAAAGCCATCGCCATTGATAGCAACATCTTTGTCACCGGTAGAGACCTTTAATGGTCCCTGGGTAAAATCCTTACCTGTTTTGTATACAGCGGTCCCTAAACCTAATTTGGCACTGGCCTGATTGTTGAATAGTGGTTCTTCACCATTAATATTTTGGTACAGCACATCCTCAAAGGTTACCGTACTGGCTTTATAATTGGGGGTATTCAAGTTTGCCAAGTCATTGGCAATACGGTCAATATGATATTCCTCAGCTTTAAGTCCGCTAGCGGCAATCGCGAGTGTGTTAGACATTTCCTTCTCCTAACTGATTAATGGCAGTGGCTAATAAATTATCTGCGGTGCGCATGACCCGTTGGCTGGCTTCAAAATGACGTGAGGTTTTCACCATATCCATCATTTCATCCATAGATTTTACATTCGATTGCTCTATAAATCCTTGGAGTAGACGGGTATTGGCTCCTGCAGGAACGGGCGATTCATCACTTTGATACAGTCCATTACCGGTGTAACGGAGCAAATTAGGCTGATTAAATTGAACGATGCTTAATTGATCTACTTGATGATGGTCAATGAATAATCGACCTTGTGTGTCAATAGTGAAAGCATGATTATCTACTTTGATGACCCCACCTTTACCCAAGACCGTTTCACCAGTTGCTGTAATGAGTTCACCGTGGTTATTTACTAGAAAATCACCACGACGAGTGTAAAAAACACCCTGTTCTCCTTGGACTTGGAAGTAGCCATCACCACTAATGGCAATATTTTTCGGATTCTGCGTTTGGTTCAGGACTCCCTGCGTTTTTATCTGTCCTTGATCAATCTGTTGGGTTGCTTGATTGATATTCGCTTGCAGATGGTCAGTAAACGCTGCTGTTTCTGCCAGTTGCCGTTTAAATCCAGGGGTATTCATGTTGCTAATATTTTGACTGATCGATTGTAATTTTAATTGATCAAAATCCATAGCCAGTTGCGTGGCGCTAATCGCATCAAACATAATGTTTCCTTATTTTACTATCCCAAAAGATTCCACCTGAATCGTGACTGGAATTTCACTCATTGCCAGCACGGTTAAATGGGGAATCACTCGCTGAGTTAATTGTTTTATATGGCGTCGCAGTAGGGAGGAGCATAATAAAATGGGACGTTTTCGCTCTCCTAACATCGTTTCCACCTGACTTGCTAATGCACTGATTAAGTTTTCCGTAATTTTGGGTTCCAGCGCTAAATTATTTCTTCCGCTAATACTTTGGTTGAGCTGTTGTTCTAATGAGGGTTCCAAGGTCAGAACATATAAGCTATTTTGATTACCTAGTAGTTTTTGGCAAATCGGCATAGCCAGGCCTGCTCTGACTAGCTCCGTAAGTTGGATTGGATCTGGGAGTTGTTTGGCGTGTTCTAATAATAATTCCAATATTTGCTGTAAGGGGCGAATAGAAACCTTTTCTTGCAAGAGTGTTTGCAATATACGTTGCACATGGCTTAAAGGTAATTGGGCAGGAATTAATTCCTCACTCAGGGTTTTAATACCAGGCTGTAATAACAGTTTTTCGGTTTCTTCACGGGTTAATAACTGTTCAATATGCGCATAGATAATTTCATTTAGATGCGTGGTTAATACGGTAAGTGGTTCACATACCGTATAGCCTGCTTCCGTGGCCTTTTGCTTTTTCTCGAGATCTATCCAGCATGCGGGTAAGCCATAGCTTGGGTCACGCACTTCAAATCCGGCACTCAGTGCTGTACCGGGTTTTTTATTGCGGCTGGAAAAAATGGCTAGTACTTTGTCTAAATAGAGGGGATTCACTCCGGAATGATTTCCCTGAATGGCGATATGGTAAAGCGGGTAACTTAGTTTTTTATCTGCTTTTAGTTTTACATCCGGCAGCACAAAACCTAAATCAAAAGCAATTCGCTCACGAATTTGTTGAATGATTTTTAGTACTTGTTCTTCATAAGGTAATAACGTTTCATACAGTTCTTTGTTCAGACTAATCTCAATCGGATGAATGCGAATTTTATCGTATAAATTTTCTTCGGCTTTTTCGATGAGCACTTCATCTTTTTTAGACTTAATTGCTAAAAAGGTAATGAACACAAACAAAGCTAAAATAAATGATACTGGAATTATGGGAATGCCTTTTAGAAACAAAAGGCAGGTTAAACTCAAACACACCAGCATTAGGCTTTTAGGGTAGGCGCTAATTTGTTTGGCAACCTCAGAGCCTAAATGCGCATCTGTTGCCGCACGGGTTACGATAATTCCGGTCGCGGTAGAAATAATTAAAGCTGGAATTTGTGTAACTAAGCCATCACCCACCGTAAGTAGGGTGTAGGTTTGAATGGATTCGGAAAGACTAAAACCTTTTTGTAATAAGCCAATTGCAAAACCACCAATAATATCGACCAGAATAATTAAAATACCGGCAATGGCATCGCCTTTCACAAACTTACTGGCACCATCCATCGCGCCATAAAAATTTGCTTCTTTTTCGATTTGTGAGCGTCTAAGTTTAGCCTCATCTTGAGAAATGCTGCCCATATTTAAATCGGCATCAATACTCATTTGTTTACCTGGCATACTGTCTAGAGTGAAGCGGGCAGCGACTTCGGCTACACGCTGAGCCCCATTAGTCACTACAATGAATTGCACAATGATCAAGATTAAAAAAACAACCAAACCCATCACATAATTCCCACGAATAACATAGTGTCCCATGGCATCAATTACTTTACCTGCATGAGCATCTGACAAAATAAGGCGGGTAGCGGAGATGTTCAGGGCGAGACGAAATAAGGTTGAAATTAGCAGTAGGGCTGGAAATGTGGAAAAACTTAAAGGCTTATCCGTGTAGAAAGTAAGTAGGAGAATAGTTAAAGCCCAACTAAAATTTACAATCAGTAATAAATCTAATAATGCAGCAGGGATAGGCACAAACAGAATGAAGAGAATGCTTGTAGCAAAAGCAATCATAAGCATTTCACTGCTGTTATTAAAGAAATTGGTTTTCATTGCACATCCTGCTTACGCGCATAAATCTCGCGAAAAATTGCCGCGGCAAAGGGATAAAGTTCTTTATGAATCCATTGATTTAAATCCACAGAATGATAGAGCATGCGTGCAAATGCTTTGTGCTCAATAATGGGAATACCGTGTTTTTTTGCTAGTTCTTTGACTTGCAACACCATTTTATCTTGTGCTTTGCAAACCACTTTTGGGGCGGGCATGCTACAGCGATCATACTTTAAGGCAATGGCTAAGTGGGTTGGATTAGTAATGATTACATCAGCCGTTTTTATTTGCTTTAATGAAGCGGTTTTTTTCCGTAATTGCTGTTGTAACTGTTTGATTTTTGATTTAATTTTAGGATCGCCTTCCCGTTGTTTGTATTCATCTTTTATCTCTTGTTTGCTCATGCGCTGATCTTTGGCATAGTTCCAACGCGTATAGAACTTATCCAGTACCGCGAGCATTGAGAGCAGCAGCAATAACTGAAAAATAAGGGTTAAAAGAAAGTGCATGATGACGGCAGGCTGTTTGTTAATCGGCGTGAAGGCTAATTGCAATAAGTTGGGTATTTGATGTTTTAAGGTGAAGAATAAAAAAATAAATGTCACGCTTAATTTCAGGGTGCTTTTCACTGTTTCAAAACAGCTTTTTATTGAAAATAGTTTCTTAAAACCCTGGACCACATTAATGCGTTTGAAATCAGGTATCAAGGGGGTGGTTGACCACACTACGCCGGTTTGCGCCAGGTTAGTAAGGATCGTGGCTAAGCTGCCTGCTAAAGCAAAAGGAAGCCACAGACTGATCAACTGACCTAAAATAAATTGTTGTAAATGATTGAGGTTATCAATACTAAATTGCAGATGTGCCGCCAGTTGCAACAAATGACGAAACATCTTTTGTAGTTCATGTAATTGCTTTGGCCATAGGGCACTTAACATTCCTAACATAACGAATAAGGCTGTGCATGTCGTTAACTCAACACTTTTGCTTACTTGTCCTTTTTCTTTTGCCTTTTGTAATTTATAGGGTGTTGCTTTTTCAGTTTTATCGCTCATGACATAAGCTCCTGCCAGGTTTGAAAACATTGAGCAAACACGGTGTTGGTAATGGGGGCGATGTAGCCCATCATCATAAATAAGAGGAATAATCCTAAAATTATTTTTATAGGTAAGGTCAGAAAATAGGTGCTAACCTGCGGCATATTGCGGGTAATTAACGCGCCACATAGCTCAATGGAAAGCAATGCAAGAATAATGGGGCTGGCAATTATGAAGGCCATACTAAACATAAAGCCAAACTGTTTCGTAATCGGGATAAATCCTGCAAACAGGTCGAGGGTTCCAGGCGGAATAATCGCAAAAGAAAAAGCCAAGCCTTTAAATAACCATTGGTGGCCATCCAGACTAAAAAAGAATAAAACTGCCAGCATGGATAATAAATGGCTGGTTAATGCCTCTTGATAATGTTCACTGGGGTTAAAAATAGCTGCGGCATTAAAGCCGGTTTGATTATCAATTAATTGACCTGCGATCTGAAAGAGTGCAAATGCTGCATAAAGGCTGGTGGCTAAGATTAAGCCATTAGCAAATTCAGCGAGTCCACCGAGAAGAATGGTATTGTTGCTTAAGATTGACGGAGCAGGGGGAACATAATTCGCTAAAAGCATGCTCAGGGTAAAAATAAAAAGTAAGCGTGCATGAATAGGCAAATAACGTATGGCTTGAATTGGGGTAAAGAGCAATACAGTGCCTAAACGTATGCTGATAAAAAATAGGTTGCTTAGCCAGGGGAGGGATAGGGTCATGATTTAATGGCCCCTGGAATATTGAGAAACAATGTTTGTGCAAACTCCACTAAGGAATGCAACATCCATCCGCCACAAAGCATTAACATGAGCACTACAGCTAAAACTTTAGGGACAAAACTTAGGGTAGAATCTTGAATTTGTGTGACAACTTGAAGGATAGAAACCAGTAAACCACTAATTAGTGCGACTAGGACTACTGGTGATGCAATGAGCAATGCATGCCAAAGTAATTGTTTACTTAAATAGATCGCTAAATCGTTAGACATCTTCCGTTTCCATTATTACTAACTTGCTGTGCTTCACTTGCATCGATGTGATACAAGCCTACATTTTTCCATAGGTGTCTGTGCTCAAACACCGTGGCGAATTAAATCAAACTTAATGAGTGAAAACAAGTCTAGGCAGTCAAAAAATTGTAAGTAAGCGGCTGGAGTCGACTTTATGGTCATTATTTTTAGAGTAGTTTGTCGGAATAAATGTATTAGCATTAAAAAAATAAAAAATTACTTGACAGGATAGGGGGCGGTCATTACAATGCGAGCCTTATTAGGGGTTATAGCTCAGCTGGGAGAGCGCTTGCATGGCATGCAAGAGGTCGGCGGTTCGATCCCGCCTAGCTCCACCATCAACATCTTTGTATGTTGATGGGGTAAAACGTTCAGGGTCCCCATCGTCTAGCGGCCTAGGACGTCGCCCTTTCACGGCGAGAACAGGGGTTCGAACCCCCTTGGGGACGCCACTTTGGCGTTTTGGGTTATAGTAGTAAATAGTTGTAAAATGTAGTAGAATAAAAAATCTAGGTCCCCATCGTCTAGCGGCCTAGGACATCGCCCTTTCACGGCGAGAACAGGGGTTCGAACCCCCTTGGGGACGCCACATTTTAGGCATTTTTCTTGTCTTATTTCAAATTAACACAATAAATTTATTTTTATCAATATTATATCTTTTGAGACAGCTCTTTATTTTTTTTGGGATGAAGAACTTAAGACTAATTCGTATTTTATGCGTCTGATTTGCTACCCAGGTTTGTAAAAAAATCCGAATTATCGCAGCTTGATCACGGTATCCAGATGTATCTTACTTTTTACTGCGAATTTATTGGGGTTCGTGTTTATCCCAAACATAGCGGTGTCACGGTTTATTTGTGGATTGGGGCCATGGCCCAACAAGGGGCCTGGTTGTAACTCGATGCATTGTTCGGCAAGGGACCCAATCCACCTATAGCTATAAACGCTCAAAAATTGTACGTGTATTAAACCCAAAAAGACGTTCATGCATGCGATAAGCGTATTCATCAGTCATGTTCGCCAGATAATCACAGACCACTCGATAAGCTTCCATTTCGTCTTTTGCTTGTTTAAATAACAAACGATTTTTATTATCTAGCAGGCTTCCCGGATTTGAGCTAATCGCATCAAACAAACGCAACACCACAGTTTGACCACCATATTCAAAGGTGCGTGCCTCTTGAGAGTCAATTACATTATCATAAATACAGTGCATTAAATGCTTTAATAGGGCCGCTGCTTCAGGAATTAAGGCCAGATTATATTTTAATAAATTATTCTCAAAGCCTTCATGAGTTACGATAATTTGGGTTGAGGTAATAAAATAATTCACCATTTCCCCAATGGTTTGTTTTCTTAAATACGGATCATTAGAAAATAGAGAATTAATAAGTCGATCCTGATGATTTGCAAGCGAGGTCTTCTTCAATAATCCTCTAAATTCAGGAGTATCCAAGTGCGAAGGATTAATCAGACGCAGATGAATGGCATCTTCTAGATCATGAACCCCATAGGCAATATCATCTGCGGTATCCATAATGGAGCAGTCAAAACTATGATAAGCCGCTTTACCTACTTTAGTTCCACTAGGTTCTACAGACAGGGATTGGAATAATTCACGGTCAGTCGCTGAAAAGGGCGCTAATAACCAATCGACTTCAGGCTGTTCACAATCAAAATAAGCTTTAGGAGGAAGCCAATCATTTATCTTGATGGTTTTATGAATCGACTCATGAACAGGTGGTTGTTCGGGAGCAATAATTTTAGAGCGTTGTACAGGGTATTTTAAAACACCAAGCAATGCACGACGCGTTAAATCCAGACCAAAAGCACCATAGCTGCTTTCCACTTTAGTTAATAAGCGCAGCGTTTGTCCATTTCCTTCAAAACCACCGTAATTACGCATCATGTAATTTAATGCAACCTCACCACCATGCCCAAAGGGAGGATGGCCAATGTCGTGCAGTAAACAAATAACGGAAATTAAATCATCGTTAGGCAGAAGCCCGCTTACTAATGAGTATTTTTCCTGGTTAATCGATAGGTTGCGAACGATGCTTCGGCCAATCGAATCGACTTCTAGCGAATGAGTAAGGCGAGTGCGATGGAAATCTCCTTCATCAGTTCCTAAAATTTGCGTTTTTCTTTGTAATCTTCGAAAAGCAGGACAATGAATAACACGAGTTCTATCTCGTTCATAAGGATCTCGATGATCGTTGGTTCCTCGTTGGTTTGTTTGTCCTGAGCGTCGATGCGTCCACATAAATCTTGCCGTGAAAATGATAAAACAGTAACTGTAAGCCATACTATTAGTTGAAACAAGGGTTTGCTCATCTTTCACTTAAGATAAGTACCACGCTGAAAAATTGGCACGAAGCGTTTTTTTCTAAAGTTTTTCCGGCTTTGGAAGATAACAACTAATAAGAAAGCTGATAACCAGGGGAATAATAATGAATAATAATATTAAATTCACCATCGTCGGGTTAAGTGTTTTAAGTATGTCTGCGTGCACTCTGGTAGACAATCAAACCAGTGAGAATTTGTATTATCCTGCGTACGCTAGTTATGATAACAGCCAGCTCTATATGCAAAGTAATTATGGAAATTCCGGTTCTAATTACAAATACAATTATTCGATCCGGCCTTCACGTGATGTGATTGTGCCTGATTCATATCATGTTGGTGATATGCGCACTCCAGTTTCATTCCATGAACGTGATGAAGAGTGGGTGCGTAATCAAAGCCCCCAAAGTTACACTATTGAATTAGCTAATGGAGAGAAGGCTTCAAAAGTGGCGCAAGTTCTTTATAAAGCGCCTAAGCAAAATCGAATGGCTCAAGTAAAATATCAACGTAACGGAAAAGAATATTACACTGGGGTATATGGCTCTTACAAGGATGCAGCTGATGCACAAAAAGCTTTGAGTGCTTTACCTGCGGATCTTCGTAATGGGGCTACAGTAAAAAGCTGGGGTAGTGTGCAGCAATAATCAAGTACTACTATATAATCCGGGATTGAATTCTCATTCGGGATTCTATTATGTTGCGTATTAGCATTCGTGGCCTTATGTTGCTTGCTGTGTCATAGAGGGGGGCAAGATGTGTAGGTTGGGCCCAACCTACAATTTATAAATATAATCCTGAAGTTAAGCCGCACTCACCAAAATCATCACGCGAGCTACGCCTGCAATAGGCGTTTTTTCTGCATTAAATTGCTTAATGGTAAGCGCATATCGTTCATTAATTTTGGTTAACCAAGTAACAAATAAATTAAATGGTACTGTTTCAAAAGTCAGCTGAATATCCCCCGCTCCAGTCTGCTGCAATTGATAAGGAAATTTTTGCAAGGTGTGCTCTTTAAGCTGTGTCGCTAAAATAGTGAGCAACTGGCTGTTATCGACAGCTTCTTTGCTCTTTGGCTTCAGGTTTTGTCCCTTAACTTTTTTCATCCAATCCAATGTCGTTATTTTCTCAACCAATTGCGTGGATTTTTGGTTGACCTGGCGGCTTAATGGGGCATACAAAAATATGTAATAACAGTAGAGAACAAGGCAGATTGCGGCACCAATAACCATCGATCTTTCTCGCTCATTAAGCGTACTTAAATAAGCTCTCATGATAACTCCAGGGTTGCAACAACTTGTTGTTCATGAGTTGATGCTTGTGTCTGTTTGACATTTAGTTGTGATTGTTTCAATTGGTTTTCCAGTTTTTCTAACTTAGCAAAATCAGGGCTGATTAGGGTAACGGATAGGATTTTATTTTGATAACGAAATTGTTCCAAGGTAAATTGCTCGCTGTCCATGACCTTGGAAAATTGGTTGAGTAAAAACCAAAAACGAGTCTGTCCTTCGTTATTGTTGCTCTTTAGCAACTGCATAATACGAAATTTAGGACTAATAACCTGTTTGGCATCAGGAAAAAAACCATGATAAATTTCCGCAATCTGTTGATCTATTTGTGTTGTTTGTTTATTTACAAAATAAAGATTAATTGCATTTACCAAGATCAATGACACCAGCCAAAAACAAAATAAAGCGCCTGCAAGTTGATAGCCTTTTTTAATCCAATCAGACTTGCTGCCATGTTGCATTTCGCCTTGGCAAAGATTCATTAATTTGGCATTTAATGTTCTTTTTGCAATCCACTCATAAGAAGTCTCTGGTTTCTTTTCGGTCTCCAACTCGACGCTAATGAGGCTGTCGGTAAACAGTAGGGGGCGATAAAGCGGATGTTTTTTTATATAACTATCGGCTAAATCACCAGAAAGTTCTCCCCTAAAATCATCTGCGTTAACGAGTACGTCACGTTCGCTAATACAGAGTTCTCCTGACTCTAATGCAAACCAATCTAAAGTAATTGCAGTAAATTCAATATTTTTTTCCGTCAGCAAGCTCATAATATAATGCATTCGCTGCTTGCTTATGGCGGTAATCAGATAGTGGTTGTTTTGATATCTTGCTTTATCAAAGGCAAAATGTAGTTCATCAAGGGATTGGGCTAATTTATCTTCTAGGGCATAAGGAATGGCTATACGCGCTTTTCGATCAGGAAGCCAGGGTAGTTCAATAGTTAAAAGACTGGCATTAGCGCAGCTTTCAATTACGACTGTGCTACAGTCTGGTTGTAAAGTTTGGATTTCTGTAAAACTGCGTTGGGCAGGTGGGGTATGTGTAACCCCATCTGCATCAAGTTTTAAGCAAAGACATCCTTTGTCATTAAGATGCTTAGTGAATAAGAATAATGTATCCACTATGAATAAGCTCTATGCTTTTTTGCGTTCATTGCTACCCATTGTTGTTTTAATTGTTGTGATAATAAATAAACTACCAGCGCATATTGCGGACTTGAGTTATAGCGGGTAATTACAAAGAAGTTTGGATAGGCAATCCAGTATTCATTGCCTTGAGCTGTAACTAACTCCATCAGTGCTGCACGTGCTGGATGATTATGTGCTGAAGTTAATGGTTTTACACCATTTGCTGCTAATTGTGAATAGTTATAATTCGCAGTTCTGGGGTTTATTTGCATGTTTTTGTAACGTGTTCCTACCAGTTTTGCATGTTGTGCCACACCAGCATTTGTTTGCCAGCCATGAGCCTTGAAATAATTAGCGATACTTGCAATGGCATCGTCATTATTATTCACTAAATCACGTTTGCCTTTATTTTTGAAGTCAACCGCAAAATTTCGGTAGCTGCTAGGCATAAATTGGGGCTGACCTATTGCACCCGCATAAGAACCTTTATATTGAGTTGCCGGAAGATTATGTTCACGGCAAAGTAGTAAATATTCTTTTAATTCATGTTTGAAGTATCGGCTACGTTTAGGATAGTCAAAGGCTAAAGTGGCTAAGGCATCGAGTACTCTGTGATCCCCTTGACGTTCACCATATAAAGTTTCTACACCCAAAATTGCG
Organism: Legionella sp.; assembly: GCF_965140895.1. Taxonomy (GTDB): domain Bacteria; phylum Pseudomonadota; class Gammaproteobacteria; order Legionellales; family Legionellaceae; genus Legionella. The sequence continues at coordinate 72,722 of NZ_CBCSKT010000010.1, forward strand.
ACGATAATTTCCGCTGGGACGCCATATTTTTTTTGGGCTTTTTCTAAGGTCGTTCTATTTGCTGCCCAATAATCCACACCGCCTTTTACGCGAGTAGGGGTTAAGAAGATATCGCGGTAAACATCCCAATTTTTCTTTTCATAAGGTTTTTCCATCGATTCTATAATTTGCGGTTGCAACTTGACTTGATTCATCGTGGCGGTTAGTTGTCTGGCATTAAAATGGTGTTTTTTAACCATTTCTTGAATAAATTGCTGTACATCTTTACGTTTGGTGAAGGCGGTGTCTATTGCATACGACGCAAAGGAAAAAAGAGCGAGCATTAACGCGGTAAAACCCAGTCTGATTATTCGTTGCATTGTAAATCTCATCTATGTTGAAGCGGAAGAAAAAAATTCTATTAAAAAAGTCGAATATTAGCAAATTTTTGTAATGACTTTAAGCTGACGCGTATTTAAGCTAAAATGCGCTATTTGCAAAAAAGGTTAGCTGAATTGAGTGATTTAAAGCGGATTCGCAATTTTTCAATTATTGCCCATATTGACCATGGAAAATCGACTTTAGCAGATCGATTTATTCAAGTGTGTGGTGGCTTAACTGAGCGTGAAATGAGTGCGCAAGTACTTGATTCCATGGATATTGAGCGTGAGCGCGGTATCACCATTAAGGCTCAGTGTGTTTCATTAAATTATAAAGCCCAAGACGGTAAGACTTACCTACTGAACTTTATTGATACCCCTGGACACGTAGATTTTAGCTATGAGGTATCGCGTTCATTAGCTGCTTGTGAGGGTGCACTCCTGGTAGTCGATGCGGCTCAAGGGGTTGAAGCACAGACGGTAGCTGTATGTTACACTGCGATTGATCAGTCTTTAACGGTATTACCCGTATTAAATAAAATCGACTTGCCTCAGGCTGAACCTGAGCGTGTGATCGCTGAAATTGAAGATATTATCGGTGTAGATGCCCATGATGCTATACGTGCTAGCGCTAAAAGTGGTTTGGGTGTTGACGATGTGTTGGAAGCCTTAGTTGCTAATATTCCTCCACCAGAGGGTAATATCGATGAGCCATTGCAAGCACTGATCATTGACTCATGGTTTGATAGTTATCTGGGTGTGGTTTCCTTGGTACGTATTGTGAATGGTTCCATTCGCAAAGGCGATAAGATGCGCGTGATGTCTACTGGACGTTCTTATGAAGTGGACCAAGTCGGTATCTTTACTCCTAAACGTACCAAATTAGACTCGTTAAACGCTGGTGAAGTAGGTTATGTTGTCGCTGGTATTAAAGAAATTCAAGGGGCTCCAGTTGGGGATACCTTAACCTTGGAAAAAAATCAGGCGACTAGTGTTTTGCCTGGATTCCAACGTGTTAAACCTCAGGTATACGCAGGGTTGTTCCCAATTAGTGCTGATGATTTTGAAGCTTTCCGCGAAGCTTTGGCTAAATTAAGTCTGAACGATGCTTCTTTATTTTATGAACCTGAGTCTTCAGAAGCCTTAGGTTTTGGTTTCCGTTGTGGTTTTTTAGGTATGCTGCATATGGAAATTATTCAAGAGCGTTTAGAGCGTGAATATAATCTTGATTTAATTTCAACTGCACCTACAGTGGTTTATCAAATTATTACCCAAAAAGGGGAAACCTTATTAATTGATAACCCATCGCATTTACCACCATTACCACAAATTAAAGAAATGTATGAGCCTATTGTGCGGGCTAATATTTTAGTGCCCCAAGATTATTTAGGGTCAATCATTAATTTATGTATTGAGCGTCGTGGTGTGCAAGTCAACATGACTTATAGTGGTCGTCAGGTTTCCATTACTTATGATATACCGATGAGTGAAGTGGTTTCTGACTTTTTTGACCGCTTGAAATCAGTTAGTCGTGGTTACGCTTCTTTGGATTATAATTTTTTACGCTTCCAGGAAGCTGACTTGGTAAAAATGGATATTTTGATTAATAGCGAGCGTGTTGATGCGCTTTCTGTTATTGTCCATCGCTCTTCATCACACAGTCGTGGAAAAATAATTGCTGAAAAAATGAAAGATTTGATCCCAAGGCAAATGTTTGATGTAGCAATTCAGGCCGCCTTAGGAAGCCATATTATTGCACGCCAAACTGTTAAAGCCTTACGTAAAAATGTAACGGCAAAATGTTATGGTGGTGACGTATCACGTAAGCGTAAATTGTTAGAGAAGCAAAAGGCAGGTAAAAAGCGCATGAAGCAGGTTGGTCATGTCGAGATACCTCAAGAAGCGTTTATGGCGGTATTCCAAACAGATAAAAAGTAATGGTATTGGAAAATTAAGGAAATTTTGCAATGACTTGTAGGTAGGCTTATGGCCTAACCTACAATTTATAGGATGTGATTTATGAATTTTGCTTTAATATTAGTTATATTATCATTTATCAGCGGGTTAATTTACCTATTAGATATCGTCTTTTGGGCTAAAAAACGTACTCCTGATCAAAAGCCAAATAAGATTATTGAATACGCACGCTCGTTCTTCCCAGTATTTTTTGTAGTGTTGATTCTACGTTCTTTCCTTATTGAACCATTTCGTATTCCTTCCGGATCATTAGAACCAACATTATTAGTAGGGGATTTTGTTGCTGTAAATAAATTTGCTTATGGTTTTAAATTACCTGTTATAGAAAAAAAGATAGTGTCGGTTGCTGATCCTAAAACAGGTGAGGTAGCTGTATTTCGTTGGCCGCCCGATCCTTCTTATGATTACATTAAACGAGTTATTGGTGTTCCCGGTGATCGAATTAGTTATCACAACAAGGTATTGACTATTAATGGTAAAGAGGCAAAGCAAACTTTTATTGAATATACTATTGATGAAAGCTCAGGTAAGCCTGTATCGAAATACACAGAAGATTTAAATGGGGTGGTACATAATGTTTTTGTCCGCACGGATGTTCCTGCAACAGACTTTGACATCGTAGTTCCTGAAGGAAGTTATTTTATGATGGGCGATAACCGAGACGACAGCGCAGACAGTCGTTTCTGGGGCTTTGTTCCTAGTTCTTATTTTAGAGGGAAAGCCTTTTTAGTCTGGATGAGCTGGGACAGTAAAACGGGTACAGTGCGTTGGTCTAACATAGGTAAAATGATTCATTAAGAGGTATAGCCGGTAGTGAAAATTAATTTAGAAAGATTATGCAGGCGTTTAAATTATCAATTTAGCAACCAAGCTTATTTGAAGCAGGCATTGACACATTGTAGTGTTGGTAGTGACAACTATGAACGTTTTGAGTTTTTAGGCGATTCTATTTTAAGCTTTGTGATTGCTAATGAGTTATTCCATCGCTTTCCACAACAAAGTGAAGGGCAGCTCAGTCGTTTGCGCTCTTTTTTGGTTCGCGGTGATATGTTGGTTGAAATTGCCCGTGAACTGGATTTAGGCGATTATCTCTATTTAGGTCAAGGCGAATTAAAAAGCGGTGGATTTCGCCGCGCTTCTATTCTTTCTGATGCCTTAGAAGCGGTCTTTGCAGCCATCTTTTTTGATGGTGGTGTGGATGCTGCTAAAGAGGTGATTTTACAGCTATATAAGTCTCGGCTCGAAGATCCTAATTTGAACGATTGTTTAAAAGATTCCAAAACCCAACTTCAAGAATACCTGCAAGCTGAAAAATTGGCGCTTCCTGAATATGTTTTGACGAAAGTTGAAGGGGAAGAGCATGATCAAATATTTTATGTGGCGTGTACTGTTGATAAGGCAAAGCAAATAACCCATGGTCAAGGTCCAAACCGCCGCAAGGCAGAGCAAATAGCCGCAAAACTGATGCTGGAGCAATTGAAATCCAGAGCTAAGTAAGGTTCGGGCCCATGGCCCTGACCTACGCACGTCTAGATGCAACCAAGAGCGCAATCAGGCTACATTATTATAAATATCGTTCACGAATATGCGTTAAATAATGCTGCGGATTAAGTTCTTCACCGGTTGCCTGGCGTAATAACTCCTGATAAGGCAATAACCTGGCTTTTTGATGGATATTCTCTCTTAACCACAGTAATAAAGCTTTAAAATCACCTTGCGCAATCTGTTGTTTAATATTAGGAATTGCTCTTTTTACTGATGAAAATAACTGTGCCGCAATTAATGCTCCTAAGGTATAAGCAGGGAAGTAGCCAAAAATTCCTGAAGGCCAGTGTACATCCTGCATAACTCCATTTGTATCATTATCTTTAGTTGATAGACCTAGATACCTTTGCATATAGCAATCCCATATCTCAGGCAAATCATCAATCGTAATATCACCAGCGAATAACTGCTGTTCTATTTCATAGCGTAGGATGATATGTAAAGGATAAGTCACTTCATCGGCATCAACACGAATAAAATCAGGCTTCACTTGGGTATAATGATAAAACAGATTTTCTTCAGTAAGATTTTGTGTCTCGCCAAAATAATCTTTCGTCAAAGGCATTAAGAAACCCATAAATTCTAAGCTGCGACAAATTTGCATTTCCATAAATAAGGATTGGCTTTCATGCACCGCCATACCCAAGGAATGTCCAACCGGTTGAGTCAGCCACTCTTTTAACAATCCTTGCTCATACAAGGCATGTCCAGTTTCATGAGTAATTGCCATAAGTGAAGAGAGGAATTCCTGTTCTTTATAGCGTGTGGTGATGCGAACATCAGTAGAAATTCCACCACAGAAGGGATGATGACTTAAATCCAATCGGCCATGATTAAAATCAAAACCTAAGCGAGACATAATTTCCATACCTAACTGCTTTTGCTTCTCGAACGCAAAATTACCCTGAATGGGTTTTATATTACGAGATTTTTGCTTTTCCATAATTTTAGGAATCAAAATCGGTAATTCTTGCTTCAACGAATTAAATATAGGCGTAATGGTGGCGCAATCTAAGCCAGGGGAGTATTCATCAATTAATACATCTATAGGCGATTTAGCAAACAGTTGTGATTTGATTTCGGCGATGGTTTTCACCCTATCAAATAATTTTTTTAAATAGGGTTGAAAGGTTTTCCAATCATTCTTGGCTCGTAATTCCCTCCATGCCTGAGAGCAAATTAATGATTTATTAGTAACTTCTTCCACGAGCAATGAGGGGATGCAGGTTGCCTGTTGGTATTGTTTTTCAATCCAATAAACATTCCTATGTTGCCAGGGAGTGAGTTCTAAGTCCTGGCATTGTTTAAGCCATTCACCGACTTTTTTATCGGTTAACCAATCATGCTGTATGGCGCTTAAGGTTGCTAATGCTTCTGCACGTGCTGGGCCGCCGCCAACAGGCATCATAGCTGCTTCATCCCAAGAAACAATCGCTGCAAGATTTTCAAAATCGTAGTATTTTTTAAAATGCTGCTCTAATTTTTGGTAAGCATTCATTGCTAGTTCCTTCTGAGGACTATAAATCTTCCAACGTCCCACTAATTTCCAACCATTCCTCTTCAACCTGAGCCAATGAAGAATGAGCCTGTTCACGTTTTTGCACTAATTGATTTAACTTATTTTGTTGAGTGCTGTCTTCATAAAGACTAGCATCACCAAGTTGAATATCCAATTTTTCTAGTTCTCCATGGTATTGTTCAATCATTTGCTCTAATTTTTTTAAACGATTTTGTAATAGCTTTTTTTCTTTATAATCACTTGCAGGACTAGAAGTGGTATTGGTGTTTTCTTTCACCGCATCTTTAGATTGTAACCAAGTATAATAATCATCTAAGTCGCCATTAAAAGGCTGTACTTTATTTTGATAAACCAAGTAGAAATTATCTACTGTGGTTTTGAGCATATGTCGATCATGCGAGATGAGTATCAACGCTCCTTCATAACTTTGTAGTGCCAATTCGATGGCTGAGCGCATTCCTAAATCCAAATGGTTGGTGGGTTCGTCAAGCAATAATAAGTTGGGTTTAAGCCAAACTAATTTTGCTAGAGCCAAACGCGCTTTTTCTCCACCAGAAAAATGGTGAATAGGTTGCACCGCCATATCACCCATGAAATTAAAACCGCCTAAGAAATCCCGGATACTTTGCTCACGCGTTTCTGGAGATAAGGCTTGGATCGTTTCTACAGGGCTTAATTTACAGTCCAATTGCTCCAACTGATGTTGTGCATAATAGCCGATCTGTAAATGGGCGGAGCGATGAATCGTCCCATTTAAAACGGGTAAAGAACCCGTCAACGTCTTAATTAAGGTAGACTTACCTTCACCGTTGGGACCTAATAGGGCGATCCGATCTCCCGGACTAAGAGATAGATTGATTTTCTTTAGTATCGGAGCTTGCCTTGCATAACCGGCATCCACTTGATTGCATTGGATCAAGGGATTATCTGCACGAGGGCAGGGGAAAAAATCAAAAGAAAATGGCGAGTCTGCTTGAGCGGCAGCAATAACCTCCATACGTTCTATAGCCTTGATACGACCTTGTGCTTGCTTCGCTTTCGTTGCTTTTGCTTTGAAACGGGTGACAAAACTCATCATATGGTTAATCTTGGTCTGTTGTTTCTCATACATTGCTTGCTGTAAGGCCAATTGTTGGGCATGGGTTTTTTCGAAGCAACTGTAATCACCGCCATAAAGTGTCAGACTTTGCTTTTCAATATGAAGAATATGGGTAACAAAGGCATCCAGAAATTCTCTATCGTGAGAAATCAGAATAATCGTGCTTGGGCTTTGCTTTAAAAAGCGCTCAAGCCAAAAAATAGCCTCCATATCTAAATGGTTGGTTGGCTCATCCAGTAATAGCAAATCAGCGGGTTTCATGAGGCAACGCGCTAGGCTCAGACGCATCCGCCATCCACCTGAAAAACTGTTTACGGAAGCATTTTGTTCCTCACTACTAAACCCTAAGCCAGACATAATCGCTGCTGCTTGTGCGGGTTTACTATACCCCCCTGAGTGACTTAACTCTTCATGACAGACAACTACCTCCACATGATTTTCCTCTTTTTCCGCCTTTTCCAAACGATGTAATAATTTGATGTATTCTTCATCACCACTAACTACAAAATCCAGCGCCTTTTCATTGCTTTCAGGTAATTGCTGCGATAAGTGACTAATCCGCAGATGAGGATTAATTAAATAGTCCCCCGTATCTGCAATAAGCTTACCTAAGAAAAAATCAAATAAGGTCGATTTACCGCAGCCGTTATGGCCGATAAGACCTATTTTTTGTTTTTCATAAAGAGTGACGCAGGCTTTGTCGAGCAATACTTTATTGCCACGTGATAAGGTGATTTGGCGTAGGGTTAGCATTTTTAATTATTAGCAACAAGAGAAGAGGAAGAATTCTATCATATATATAAGAATATATAGCCTAATAAAATGAAAAGAAGAATGTAATTTTACGTAGTGATATAGCCATACGCTGTGTGCTTCAGGTTCATTTCTGAGGGAATAATAAAAAGAAAAATCATTTGCAAATTATAAAAACTCCGCTAATGCGCAAGCAGTTACTTTCGCGCCTGACAAAAATTATTCCTTTCGTATGCAGCAACCTACGACATTAAATCCTGTAGAGCTTTAGCTTGGAGCGAATGATAAGGCAGCAACGGATCATCCTTTCATTCAAACTACTATTTTAGACAGTCATATTAAAAATAGGGACTATTCTAAGGCTGCTGCTCAACCTTATCCACTTAAGAATTTACAAGTCAAAATGAACATTTCGCCTGAAATTGTAAGTGCCGAAGCCGCCAATTCTAACGCAGTTCAGAATTCTTCAGTCGATACAGGATCGATTATTTTATTTCTCGCTGAACGATAGCGCTCTTGCTTTTCAATATCGATATAACGATCCGTAGTTGCACTTGAGCTATGGCCGGCATCGTCACGCACGTGTTCACGAGGACGGATTTTTACATCTTCTGATATTCCGGTATGCCTCAACCAGTGCACTGTTGCAGCGGCTAGGTTATCTGCCTCTTCGCGTTGGCCCTTCATACGAAGTTCTTCCCCTGCCAAATCAAAACAATGTTGAATGATGCGGCGGATGGGAGCGGTATCACTCATTGGGCCATTACCTCTGATTTTGGGAATCAGCGGTGAGTTATCCGCAGGTGAGGGCAGTGGGGTTAAGCCAAGAAAACTACGCCAGCGTATTAAGCTATCAAGCATGGCGTCACTGACGGCAACTTGACGTTCTTTATTCCCTTTTCCTACAGTGGTAAACCACCAATGTCCATTACTGTCTTTCGCGAAGTCATTCATACTGGGAATCCAACGGTCATTTGCTGCCAGTTCGGAGATACGTAAGTACATCCCGAAGAGCATACTTAACATAAAGCGGGTGCGCTCATGTTTTTCGGGTGATTCTTCAGCCAATGTTTCTGCGGCATTAAGTACCGCACTCCATTGATCAATACTTAGGCGACGAATAGGAGTGTTTTGTTGACGTTTACGAATGAACTTACTTTTTTGACGAATCAGTGCTACAGGATTTGAGACTAAATATTCTTCTGCAATTAAAAAATTAAATAAGGTACTTAATATAGCAAATATCTCTTGAGTAGCACCTTGAGATAGACTGAATTGCTCTATTTCAGGTTTGTGCCCATTTTTTATCGCGGCTTTACTCAGTGTAACCACAAATGGGCGCCATTCTTCATTGGGAATACGTTGCCCGGCTTTTTCTATAAAGCGGGGAACCTTTTTTAAGCTTATCCAGCTTTTAGGAGGGTTTTGACAAAAGCGAATGTATTGTTCGACATCATCTCGTTTTAATTCAGTAAGGGGAGTACCTTTTATATGCCATGACCATTGCAACAAACGTTCAGCCTCGCGGCGGTAACTATTAAATGTTCCTTGGCTACCGGTATAGCTTTTTAAGAAGTTTAAGGTGTAATGAAAATCATTTTGAAATTGTGGATCGGGTAATACCGCATTTTCATGGTTCTTATGTAAATGGTTTAAAGTATCAAAAAGAGGAAGCAACTTGAATTTCATGGTGTTTTAAATGAAATAAATAATGAAGCAATGCTATCTGAAAAACTATTAAGATGTAACTCTCTATTCATGCTTGGACCGTAATTCTTGGCAATAGGGTAGGTCTTTATGTAAATTAAAGACCAGTTGAGAATTGATTTATACAATATGGCCACGTAAGGTTCATGTAATTTAAAATATTTAAAAAAATGTGAAATTAGGTATTGACCTTAGTCGTTTAGGTTAGTACTATGTCCGCACTGTCCTCGGGACGGGTTAGTCGGGGTATAGCGCAGTCTGGTAGCGCGCCTGCTTTGGGAGCAGGATGTCGGGAGTTCGAATCTCTCTACCCCGACCAAATTAAGCGCCCGTAGCTCATCTGGATAGAGCATCGGCCTTCTAAGCCGAGGGTAGCAGGTTCGAATCCTGCCGGGCGTGCCAGCCCATAGTAACACCTGATGGCATTTTATACTAAGTTATGGTGAGCGTAGCTCAGTTGGTAGAGCCCCGGGTTGTGATCCCGGTTGTCGTGGGTTCGAGTCCCATCGTTCACCCCATGTGATGAAAACTAAGGTTTTTCGCTAAAGATTCATCTGAGTCTTTACAAGACCGAATTACTGATTGATAATCCAACCTGATTGCGAAAGTGGCGGAATTGGTAGACGCACTGGATTTAGGTTCCAGCGGGGTGACCCGTGAGAGTTCGAGTCTCTCCTTTCGCACCATTTCATTATAAAAATCCAAGAGGTGAATTGATGCAAGTTTCTGTTGAGACCCTAAACGGTTTGGAGCGCAAGGTAACTATTTCTGTGCCTACAGCGAAAGTTGAGGAAGAAGTAAGTTTGCGGCTCAAAGATCTGGCTCATAAAGTTAAAGTTGATGGTTTCCGTCCTGGCAAAGTACCTATGCACATCGTTACCAGCCGTTACTCAGATAGCGTTCGCCAAGAAGTTGCTAGAGAAATGGTTCAGTCAACCCTATTCGAAGCATTACAACAAAATGAATTAATTCCTGCAGGCTACCCATACATCGAGCCTGAAGAAATAGAAAAAGGTAAAGATTTTAAATACACGGCTACGTTTGAAGTAATGCCAGTGTTTGAAGTTGCTGAATTAAATCAAGCAACTGTTGAATTAGCTCGTTCAGAAGTTACTGACAAAGATCTCGAAGAGATGTTAGATAAACTACGTGAGCAAAACAAAGAATGGCATGAAGTTTCACGTGCTGTTAAAAAAGGCGATAAAGTTGTTATCGACTTCCAAGGTTTCTTAGATGACAAATTATTCGATGGCGGTAGTGCAGAAGGTCACGAATTAGTTATTGGTTCTGGCGCGATGATTCCAGGTTTCGAAGATGGAATTACTGGTGGTAAGAAAGATAAGCCTTTCGACATCAAAGTTACTTTCCCAGAAGATTATGGCCACAACGAATTAGCGGGCAAAGAAGCTGTATTCAAAATTACTGTTCATAACATTATGGAAGGCAAACTACCTGAACTTAATGATGCTTTTGCTGAAAAGTTTAACATTAAGGAAGGTGGTGTTGACGCTCTGAAGAAAGACATCAAAGAAAACATGACTCGTGAGTTAGAGCGTCGTGTTAGCATGATGAACAGAGAGAAATTATTTGATAAACTAATGGAAGTTAATGCTATTGATTTACCATTAGCGTTAATCGACAAAGAAATCGAACACTTGAAACATGATATGTATCACCGTCTATTTGGCCATGAACATCATGAAAATGAAACGATTCCTGATTTCCCAAGAGAATTGTTTGAAGAACAAGCTAAACGCCGTGTTCATCTTGGTTTACTATTCTCTGAATATGTTAAGAAACATCAAATCGTCGCAGACAAAGATAAAGTGAATGCAATGATTGAGAAATTTGCTGGTGCTTACGAAAATCCTGATGAATTACGTGCTTGGTACCAAAGCAGCAAAGAACATCTTGCTGAAATTGAAGCATTAGTCATGGAAGAAGTAGTTGCTGATAAAATAGCAGCTGATGCTAAGATTAAGCATGAATCTATGGATTATGATTCAGTGATGAATCCTAAAAAGGCTGAGAATACAAAAGGAGAGTAATTATATGTCGGGATATTCAGATAACATAATTCGCAATGCCAGTGGATTGGTGCCAATGGTTATTGAACAGACTTCACGTGGTGAACGTTCTTATGACATTTACTCACGATTATTGAAAGAACGTATTATCTTTCTATTGGGTGAAGTTGAAGATCATATGGCTAATTTAGTGGTTGCTCAATTGCTCTTCCTTGAGTCTGAAAACCCTGAAAAAGACATTTCTCTCTACATTAATTCTCCTGGTGGTGTGGTAACAGCTGGTTTAGCGATTTACGACACCATGCAGTTTATTAAGCCTGATGTCAGTACTTTATGTATCGGTCAAGCCGCAAGTGCTGCGGCTTTACTGCTTTGTGCTGGTGCTGATGGCAAGAGATTCTGTCTACCAAATTCACGTGTAATGATTCACCAACCTTTAGGTGGGTATCGAGGTCAGGCAACTGATATTGAAATTCATGCTCGTGAAACCTTAGCCGTAAGAGAACGCTTAAACAACATTATGGCGCAGCACACTAAAAAGACTCCAGATCAAATTATGCGTGATACAGAGCGTGATAATTTTATGAGTGCTACGCAAGCAGCTGAATATGGCCTCATCGATAAAGTACTTTACGATAGAGAAATAACAAATAATTCAGCAGAGCAGTTGTAATTCTCACTTGTTGCCCCAATATGCAGTGAGATCTCTTGATTTAAGCTGTTTTAATCAAGCTTTAAACCAGAGACTGATGTGCCATTGCGGGGCTCAAAATAAATTAGTTCTTAATTTGTAGTGGCATATCTTTTTCTGATTGACTAATATTTTACATGTGTTACCTATTTCCCGGTAATGGCTGTAAGAAGGGGTTGGATATGAGTAAATCCAGTAATGGAAGTGGTGATAAGGTTCTATATTGTTCTTTTTGTGGAAAAAGCCAGCATGAAGTGAAAAAATTAATTGCTGGTCCTTCTGTATTTGTGTGTGATGAATGCGTTGAATTATGCAACGATATTATTCGTGAAGAAATACACGAAGCTCATGAAGAAGCTGAAGTACGCTTGCCCTCACCAAAAGAGATTGCAAAATTCCTTGATGAATATGTCATCGGACAGCCTCATGCCAAAAAAGTGTTGTCTGTTGCCGTGTATAATCATTACAAGCGATTGCAGCATAAAAGCGAAGATGGCGTTGAACTTGGAAAAAGTAATATCTTATTGATTGGTCCAACGGGTAGCGGCAAAACTCTTCTAGCGCAAACATTGGCTCGAATTTTGAATGTTCCTTTTGCTATAGCTGATGCAACAACGCTAACCGAAGCAGGATATGTCGGTGAAGACGTTGAAAATATTATTCAAAAGTTATTGCAGAAATGCGATTACGATGTTGATAAAGCTCAGCAGGGTATTGTTTACATTGATGAAATTGATAAGATTTCCCGTAAATCAGATAATCCATCAATCACCCGAGATGTTTCTGGTGAGGGCGTACAACAAGCCTTATTAAAATTGATTGAAGGAACAATTGCTTCTGTTCCACCTCAAGGTGGACGTAAACATCCGCAACAAGAATTCTTGCAAGTAGATACTTCAAATATTCTATTTATTTGTGGTGGAGCATTTGCTGGTTTGGATAGAGTAATCAGAGAACGTAGCGATAAGTCAGGTATAGGCTTTTCAGCACAACTGAAAAACAAAAAAGATTCTAACATTGAAGTATCGAAGGTATTGAACCAGTTAGAATCTGATGACTTGATTAAGTATGGATTGATTCCTGAGTTTGTAGGTAGATTACCTGTAATAACTACACTACAAGAACTGGATCAAGCTGCGCTTATTGATATTCTTACTAATCCCAAGAATGCACTTACTAAACAATTCCAGTCACTTTTCAAAATGGAAGAAGTTGAACTAGAATTTAGAGATGAGGCTTTGGTTGCGATTGCGAAGAAAGCACTAGAAAGAAAAATGGGTGCTCGCGGTTTACGTGCGATACTTGAAAATATTCTTTTAGACACCATGTATGAATTACCTTCTCTTGAAGGAGTAAATAAAGTTGTAATTGACGAGGGAGCCGTAAACAATTCGTCAAAGCCTATACTTATTTATGAACATGATGAGATGAAGAGTGCCGCAGGTGGTAAGGAATAGCTAATTAATTTTGCGACTATTCTATGTTAGTCTCTGCGCCTTTATCCAGTTACTGGTTCAGAGACTTAAAAGATGTTGAATAGTCGTACATGCATTTTTATTCAATCAATTAAGTCTTTTAAACAAGTAGCTGATAGGGTGCTTGAATCTAATTTTGTTAAGTTGTCATATTAATTTCCCCATTCTTATTAAGTACTTTGTTCATTTCCTCAAATACCGTTATACTCAGTTAAAGAGCAGTAAAAATTTGTTGTAAAATTATAACTATAGCTTTTGTTTGAATAAGGGTTCGTTATGTCTATTGAAAATAAAGTGACGCCTAATGAGACTGAAAATTTGTCTATGATTCCAGTGCTGCCTCTGCGGGATGTGGTGGTTTATCCTCATATGGTTATTCCCCTTTTTGTTGGTCGAGGAAAATCAATTAAAGCCCTTGAAGCCGCTATGGTTGATAGCAAGAAAATTTTTTTAGTCGCGCAAAAAAAATCATCTAATGATGATCCATCTCCAGAAGATATTTACCAAGTAGGTACTTTATCAAGCGTTTTGCAATTGCTTAAGTTACCTGATGGTACAGTAAAAGTTCTGGTAGAAGGCGAGCAACGTGCGCGAGTTAAAGGATATAGTCAGGAAAAAGGTTACCTGGAAGCTTCTTTGGAAGTTATGGATGAGGTAAATGTTGCCGTACAAGAGCCTGAAGTTGGCATATTAATGCGTTCTTTAATGTCGCAATTTGAACAGTACATTAAATTGAACAAAAAAATTCCTCCAGAGGTATTATCTCCTTTAGCTGGAATAGAGGAGCCAGGTCGTCTGGCAGATACTATTGCGGCACATTTAACTTTGAAAGTTGATGATAAACAAGAATTATTAGAAACCTTAGATGTTGGCACGCGTCTTGAACGTTTAATGTCCTCCATTGAAACTGAAATTGACTTATTACACGTTGAAAAACGAGTGCGTGGTCGTGTAAAACGCCAAATGGAAAAAAGTCAGCGCGAGTATTACCTGAATGAACAAATGAAAGCCATTCAAAAAGAATTGGGTGAACTTGGCGAAGAAGGTAATGAAATTGAGCAGTTGGAAAAATCCATTGATAAAGCAGGTATGCCTAAAGAAGCTAAAGAAAAGGCAATGGCTGAACTTCATAAATTAAAAATGATGTCACCCATGTCTGCTGAAGCAACAGTCATTCGTAATTACCTTGACTGGATGCTCATGGTTCCATGGAAAAAGAAAAATAAAATTCAATTTGATTTACTTAAAGCAGAAAAATTATTGGATAAAGAACATCACGGTTTAGAACGCGTGAAAGAACGTATTATTGAATATCTGGCAGTTCAGCAACGAGTAAAACGTCTGAAAGGACCTATTTTATGTTTAGTTGGACCTCCAGGGGTGGGTAAAACTTCTTTAGGACAATCGATTGCTAATGCAACAGGTCGTACGTTCATTCGTATCGCTTTAGGTGGTGTGCGTGATGAAGCGGAAATTCGTGGTCATCGTAGAACCTATATTGGATCAATGCCTGGGAAAATAATTCAAAAACTATGTAAGGCTGGAGTGAAAAATCCCTTAATCATGCTTGATGAGGTGGATAAGATGGCTATGGACTTCCGTGGCGATCCGGCTTCTGCATTACTTGAAGTATTAGATCCAGAGCAAAACCATACATTTAGCGATCATTATCTTGAAGTTGATTATGATTTAAGTGATGTAATGTTTATTGCAACGGCAAATTCATTGGAAATTCCTGCACCTTTATTAGATAGAATGGAAGTCATTCGTCTAGCAGGTTATACCGAAGATGAAAAAGTCAGTATTTCAGAACAGTATTTAGTACCCAAGCAGATTAATCTTAATGGTTTAAGTAACGATGAGATTCATATTAGTGAAGGGGCTATTCGCGAAATCATCCGTCACTACACTCGTGAAGCGGGTGTTCGTAATTTGGAACGAGATATTGCGAGTGTTTGCCGAAAGGTTGTAAAAGAGATTTTATCAAACAAGAAAAAAATTAAGCGATTAACTGTTACTGTAAATAATATTGAAAAATATTTAGGTGTGAAGAAGTACAGATATGGTCTTGCTGAAGAGTTTGATCAAATTGGCCAAGTAACTGGTTTAGCTTGGACGAGCGTAGGTGGTGAATTGCTGACTATTGAATCTTCCATGATGTCTGGTAAAGGTAAGGTGATTCATACGGGACAACTGGGCGAAGTAATGCAAGAATCAATACATGCTGCGATGACTGTTGTGCGCAGCCGCGCTAAAAAGCTACAGCTTGCTGATGATATCTTTGAAAAGAATGACTTCCACGTGCATGTTCCTGAAGGAGCAACACCGAAGGATGGTCCAAGTGCTGGTATTGGTATGTGTACCGTATTAGTCTCTGTAGTTACGCAAATTCCTGTTAAGGCTGATGTGGCCATGACAGGGGAAATTACCTTACGTGGACAAGTATTGCCTATCGGCGGACTAAAAGAGAAGTTATTAGCTGCTCATCGAGGTGGAATTAAGCATGTCATTATCCCCGAAGAGAATGTAAAAGACCTGGAAGAGATACCAGATAATGTGTTGCGTAAGCTAAGAATCCACCCTGTGAAGACCATTGAGCAGGTGTTAGAGCTGGCTTTACAACGCAGTCCTTGGTTAGATAGTCCGGATAATGTACAATCTGCCGTTTTGGCGGGTAAAAAATCAAAAAAAAATAAAAATAATGATTTACATACCCATTAATTAAGGGTATATTTCCTCTCGTGGCCCGCTACTGGCGGGCGTTGCAAGGATGTAACTACTTGACTGGTTAATTTGATTAAGTTTAAGTTGGATTAGCTTGAGTATGGAAGATTAACTGTATAGGGGAAGCAATGAATAAGAGCGAATTAGTTGATGCTTTAGCAAGTGGTTCAGGTTTAACTAAGGCAGATGCAAGCAGAGTGCTTGAAACATTTACTAGCACTATTACTGATGCCTTAAAGAGTGGCGATCAGGTGGTAATACCTGGGTTCGGTTCATTCTCTACTGGTAACCGTTCTGCACGTACTGGCAGAAACCCACAGACTGGGAAGATCATTGAGATCAAAGCGTCAAGAGTAGCTAAATTTAAAGCAGGAAAAAACCTGAAAGAAGCGGTTCAAGAAGCTTAAAGATTTGGGGTGCTTAGCTCAGCTGGGAGAGCATCGCCCTTACAAGGCGAGGGTCGTAGGTTCGATCCCTACAGCACCCACCATATTGGAGCGGTAGTTCAGTTGGTTAGAATACCGGCCTGTCACGCCGGGGGTCGCGGGTTCGAGCCCCGTCCGCTCCGCCATATTATTAAAACGCGCTCCACGGCGCGTTTTTTATTATAAGTGAGAGCACCAAGTTTTATGCAGAGCATAAATTGGTGAGTAGTAAAGCGAAATTCATAACGATTTCGGGTGCTTAGCTCAGCTGGGAGAGCATCGCCCTTACAAGGCGAGGGTCGTAGGTTCGATCCCTACAGCACCCACCATATTGGAGCGGTAGTTCAGTTGGTTAGAATACCGGCCTGTCACGCCGGGGGTCGCGGGTTCGAGCCCCGTCCGCTCCGCCAATATCCTAAAAAATGTCTTCATAACGGAAGGCATAAATCAAAAAGATAAAAAATAACGTAGATCTGGTTGCTTGCAACCAGACTACGTTTATTTATACAAAAAAATTACACATAGCGCGTATTAGCGCAGCGTAATACGAGCCAAATGTGTCACAAGATCCCGTATCGTCTGATACAGGCTACAATTTAGCATAACCACTTTTACGCTAATTCATCTTGCCTTTGATTGTAATTTGCACTGATTGTGCACCGCATGATTTATTGCAAAAGGCATCAATTATGATTTTCATTGTTTTTTAAAAGCGAATCTTAGGCTCCATTATTTGTAAAATTTAGCGTTTTTTGTTTAGATTTTTGTCCGATTAGGTTACAATCGCACTTCATTAAAACTTTGTTAATACTAAATGGATCTCGGGAAATGTTGCAGAAGTTAAATGAGCGCATACAAGGTGTTGTTGCTTGGCTAGTTGTCGTTTTAATCGGCCTTACGTTTACTCTTTTTGGAGTTGATTACTATTTTCAATCGCATCAAACCTCAAATGCGAAGGTGATGGTTAATGGTGAATCCTTAACTTATCAAGCCTTTGAAACAAATTACAGACGTGCACGCGGAATGCAAGATGTGGCACATATAACTGCTGAAGATGACAAAAAATTACAAAGCCAAGTCCTGGATCAAATGGTGGCTAATGAAGTTATGGTGCAAGCTGCCCGTAAAAATGGTTTTGACGTTAGTGCCAATCAAGCGAATGCTGCCATACTAAGTATTCCACAATTTCAGGAAGATGGTCATTTCTCTGCTGAAAAATATCAACAGGCACTCAGCGCGGCTTTATTTACTCAATCAAGCTTTCAAAATGAAGTAAGCCAAGGTATGTTGTTGAACCAACAGCGATTTGCTTTTATCGGTACTTCATTCGCACTACCAGATGAAGTTGAGCGTTTCATTCGCTTATACATGCAAAATAGAGATTATGACTATCTAGTTGTTCCTGCTTCGCATTTTGAAAAGCAAATTAATGTTTCTTCTGATGCGGTTGCTGAATATTACAAGCAACATAAAAAAGAGTTTATGGCTCCTGAGCAAGTAAGCTTGGAATATGTAACCTTGTCTATGAATGATATTAAGAAGCAAGTAAAAATATCAAATGACGATGTAAGCCGTTTTTATAATGAAAATCAAAACAACTACTTAACTCCAGCACAATGGCACGTTGCTCACATTTTGTTTGCAATTCCTGAAGGTGTTTCTAAAGATGAGCTGGACCAAATTCAGAAAAAGGCTGACGATGCGTATGCAGTGTTGCAAAACGATCCTGAGCAATTCGATAAGCTCGTTGTTTCAGAATCTGATGATAAGCTTTCTGTAGCTGATAAAGGCGAGCTTCCTTGGATTACTGCAGGGCAAAATGATTACGATAAAGTTTTATCTAATTTAACAAAGGCAGGAGAAATATCAGCTCCAGCGCAAACCAAACACGGTTTAGAAATTTTTAAATTAATTGCTTACAAACCGGTAACAATCAAACCTTTATCAGAAGTTAAGACAACAATTAAAGAGCAATTGATGACTGAAATGGCTCAAGCTAAATATGCACAAGCTTTGGAGCAATTGTCTGACTTAAGCTATCAATCACCCGATTCTTTGAAGCCTGTTTCGGAGGCGCTGAAATTAAAAATTGAAACGACTCAGCCTTTCTCTCGTGCTGGTGACCAGGATAACTTAACTAAGAATCCACAAGTAATTAATGCAGCATTCAGCCATGATGTATTAGAGCTAAGTAATAATAGCGAGCCTATTCAATTAGATAATGACTCAGTTATTGTTGCACGTGTTAGTGAACATACGTCTGAAAAGGAACAATCATTAGACGAAGTGCAGAAGCAAATTCAAACTACATTAACAAAACAGGGTGCCCAAGCCAAAGCTAAAATGCTGGGAATGAGCTTGCAAAACCCGGTTGATAAAAAGAATGAAGAAATTCTAAGTTCCAATAAACTATCTTGGATTACGGTAGAACAAGCCGCTCGAGACAGTGATAAAGCCGATCCTCAAATTAATGAATTGGCATTCAACTTATTACGACCAGAAAGCCGCGATGGTGCTGTATTGCCTAATGGTGATTATGTTGTTGTAAGACTAAAGCACATTAATGATGGAAAATTAAGTACTTTAGATAAAGAACAACAGGAAAGCCTCATTCAACAGATCGAAGCTAGTTATGGCATGATGGATTATGATTTATATGCAAAAAGTTTAATTAATCAAGCCCAAATTGAAAGGCATTAGTACGAGTTCTATTTAATTTTGACTGGTATGTAACATGAAAAGGGGCTGAAATTCAGCCCCAGTCAAAAGCAAGGACTGCTGAAATGGGATGCAATAAAATGCAAGAAAAACCTAAGTTAAATGGGATTAGTGCTACTTAATTTTAGGAGTAGCTATGACAAATATACGTAAATTTACTGATCATAATTTGATGCTATTTTATGGCAATGTCTTACAGCATTATAAGGATTATCTAAGTCGAAACGATGTGCCAAAGGACGTAACATCAATTTATAATGAAATGTTTCTTGCAGTACAATATTCCCTTGAATCACCTCATGGTAATCTTTACCATTTTGCTCCTGTCGAAAAAGCTAAAGTGTACAAATACTTTAATGCTATTTTTTATGCCTTACCTGTTTATAAAGATCTTTCTGAACAAGAGCAAAAAAATTTTAAACCGGAACTACCCAAGTTTGACGTTAAAATTCAATTTGTATATAACGATTATAATCGTTACAACTGTCATGACTCCTTTTTATTTGATTGGATGTTGCTAAGTTCAATTACTCATGATTGTCACGGTCATCACTCATTTCCTCATGGCGGATTTCCACATGGTGGATTGCCTGGTCACCATGGTCATGGTGGATGTTGTGTTGATACTGATTCGGAGACACTGGCTGCATTGGCATTATTGCTTATGGCGGCAGTTGCTGCTGTATTAGCCAGCATTGCTGTATATTATATGCTTAATCAATTTTTAGAAGGTGCAGAACGTTTTTACTACAATGAAGGTTGGTTAAGAGCTGCCTTAGTAATGGCTAATTCTATTGCATTTGGCGCGGGCTCTTCTATTCTTACCTTAGCATTTGCTGCCGCTCCTTTAACAAGTTTGGCAATTATGGCTGGCTTTAGCCCTGCCGCTGTGGTTGTAACTGGCGCAGTTCTGCTAAGTATTATGGGTGCTGGTATTGGTGCATTTGTAATGAATCTCTTATATAGTCCTTTGCAGAAAGATCAAAATGCTATGGATCCAAGGGATCCACTTCGTTTTAGGTTAACAGTTAATGAAGAATATAATTTAGCAAGTAATGGGATTGATCCATCTATGGTGAAATTAGCCATAGTTGCTCTTCGCGCTGAAATTGCGAAACATTTAAATAATAAAGATGCGGAAATCCCATCATTCTTTTCGCGTAAAGATAAGAGTATGGCTAAAGTTAATGAGTGTCTACAACAGGTTAGAGATCTACGTAGTGGAACTCTAACACGTCTTACTGTAGGTGATTTGTATTTTGATTGTCAGTTAAAGACTCAATATTATTTACCACCACAAGTATACGAATATATTCCTGAGGTAGAACAACGTTTTGTATCACTGCCACCACAATCTTATATGGAACAGCAGCCAAATCACATAATACAGCAGGGCTTTGATGCGAATCAGAACCTGTATGGAAAATATGAATCAGTGCAAGGTGGTTTAGAACCAACAGCTCCATCGATGGATGAATTTCCTCCTCAGTATCAAGGTACCACTAACACTCAGTTTGGATGCTACCAATAAGCCGTTCATGATATTAATTTAAGAGTAGGTTGGGCTTTTCGGCCCAGCCTATATCCTCTCTGTGTTTGTTTGAAAATCTTCCAATTTCCAAACGTCATATGCAGGTGTTTCATAAGGATGTGCTTTTTGTAAAGCCATGATTACTTCATGGATACAATCAGGAGCACAAATCATCTCAACTTTATTCGTTTCACCAATAAATGGTTCGCTTCCCTGTAAAGGCATAAACTGGCCTTCGCCTTGTACTTCCCATGAACAGTGGGAGTAATTGCCAATAGTACCTGCTCCTGCGTTAAAAACTGCTTCTTTAACACTATTTAAATGGGAGGCAGAGACAGAAACAAAGTTTATACATGAGCTAGATCTTCCTATATGTGAAAATAAGTATCGCCAGATTATTTGTAACTAATGGTGCTTACTTAAGTTATTTTATGTTAAATACTCTGCAGAATTACTGCGGTTTAATAACGCGTTAGTGGAGACCGTGGTCAAGCCACGGTAATTCGGGCATGCAAAATTTTTTTAAATCGCCAAACAACACCTACTTTAGTGTAAAGTAGGTGTTCCATTAAATAGTTCTATAGACGTCTCATCCTTCAAATAATGTATTTCTTTTCGTAAGACCATTGTCGGGCTAAATAAGGTTTCAGCTATCTTAGAGCTGAACACTATAGCAAATTGATAAATAATCTCATCGATTAACCGTTTAAATACATTACTCTGATTGGATTGAATTGTCTGCTTTATCTCTTTGTCGCGATAGCTATTTTTAACGTCATTGCAACAGGGTTCCCTTTTATGGATAAACCAACAACAGCTGGCAAGGTGCTTTTTTTTTCAGCAGAGGATTCTGGGCAAATTGTTCGTCATCGCTTGGGATGTATTTGCCAAGAAAAAAAGATAGATCCTGTTATGCTGGCGGAAAAGTTGCTTATTATTGATTCTACAGAAAATCCTGGGTTATATATTACGCAAAATAAAGATAAGATTCTAACGGTAGGATATGATGCTTTACTCAGCAGAAGTCTTGCTTATGGTGCTAGCTTTATTGTTATAGATAATGCGAGCGATACTTTTGATGCAAATGAAAATGAACGTGCGCGGGTACGTGAATTTATACGATTTTTAACACAGCTTGCTAAATTGCAGAATGCTGCTGTTTTGTTACTCGCCCATATTGATAAAGAATCGGCTAAATGGGCTTCTAAAGAAAGCTATAGTGGATCGACAGCATGGCACAATAGCGTACGATCTCGCTTATTTTTGAGTTTAGAAAAAGACTCTCCAATATTATCTTTAATGCACCAAAAGTCCAATTTTGGACAGTTGGCTACCTCAATAAATATGAGATGAGGCAAGTACGGGATTTTATATTTTTTTGATACTCCTAGTGTTGAAGTAGCTAGCCCTATTGTTTTAGGTCTTATAGAAAAATATTACAACTCCGGTGTTTATATTTCTTCTGGAACAACTTCCAATGCAAATCCATACAAAGTTCTGCATAACGATCTTGATTTTCCTCAGATTACTCGAAAGCAGCTTGAAGATATTATACAAAGTTTATTAGCTCAAAAAAAATTAATTATTGAAACATATCAATCGAAGTATCGAAAATCGAAGGAGCGATATCGAAGTGCGCTATCTGCACCAACTTCCGACATAACACTTGGCACAGATGCCAAAACTGTATTCCCCTGTAGTGCGCCATCTACTACAGGGGGTATGGGGGAGGAGCGCGCAGAATTTATTACCGAGGAATAGAGATGCACGGTTACATTAATTTGCTACAATTTCACTAAATTAAAATTTGAGGTTTGAGATGACGCATAACCAAAATGCCATCATTCATGATGGTGAATATAAGCAGTGGATTGCTGCATTGAAGGACAAAGTGAAGCAATCCCAATTAAAAGCAGCATTAGCGGTAAATCAGCAATTACTGATGTTTTACTGGGAACTTGGTACAGAGATTCTTGAAAAGCAAAAAAATACTACTTGGGGTGATAGATTTACTAAACAACTAAGCCGTGATCTGATGTCTGAATTTCCTGATATGAAAGGATTTTCTGAGCGTAATATCAAGTACATTCGACAGTGGGTAGTCTTTTGGTCTGGTGCATTTCAAATTGGGCAACAAGCTGTTGCCCAATTAACTCAAATACCCTGGGGACATAATTTAGTCATTATCAGTAAGTGCTCTAGCACAGATGAAGGCTTATATTATATATAAAAATACAGTAAGTTATTGATGGAGCCGTAGTGTATTAACACATCAAATTGAAAGCAAATTATGGCAACGAGAAGGCAAAGCACTCTCTAATTTTTCTAAAGCACTTCCTGCACCTCAATCTGATTTAGCTCACCAAACATTAAAAGACCCTTATGTGTTTGACTTTTTACGTTTAGCAAAAGACTATGATGAAAAAGAGCTAGAGTTAGGGCTTGTTGAGCACATTACTCAATTTCTTTTAGAATTGGGGGCGGGATTTGCCTATATTGGCAGGCAAGTACCACTCCAAGTAGGTGAGCGCGACTTTTTCATTGATTTGTTATTTTACCATACGCGATTACATTGCTACGTTGTCGTAGAACTAAAAAATGTGGATTTTGAACCAGAGCATATTGGTAAGTTAAATTTCTATATTAAGGTGGTTGATGCTCAGTTAAGAAGTAAGAATGATGAATCCACCATCGGGTTATTATTATGCAAAAGCCATGATAAATTTGTTGTGGAATATTCATTGAGTGATGTGCATAAACCAATAGGTGTATCAGAATACCAGATCACACAATCTTTGCCTGAAGAGTTTAAATCAAGCTTGCCTAGCGTCGAGGAAATAGAGGCTGAGCTGGGTAGAGATTCAAATGATGGTTAATAACCTGCATATTTGTGCAGTCTAAACAGGCGCGCGTCATGGGGTCTGGGTTATAATAAATAATCTGAAATCCCAGGAGGTGCTATGGCTTGTTTATACTTGGATAAACATTTTAATGTCCGTATTTCTCTTTGGGCTGATGAACCAAAAACCCCAAGGAAAGATCGTGGCCTATGCGGTGCTAAAACAAGGATGGGTACACCATGCAAAGCTCCTCCTGTATGGGATATAGTCGTTAGGCTATTAATGGGCGTTGTAAGTTACATGGTGGAAAATCTACAGGGCCACGGACAGAAGCAGGACGTGAAGCTATACGAAATAGTAACCGAAGAAGAAAAGCCAAACTAGAAATAGCCGCGAGTGCATAAGCGTTTGGCTATTAAAAAATTAATTATTATTATTATTATCAAGAGCATTCATTACCATTTTTCTAAACTGCAATGGATTTTTGATAAACGGTATGCTGGCTTTGTTGCCACCTGATCCATTAACAGTAATTTTGCCATATCTTAGGATTCGCCCAATAATACTCTGATCTACATTTAATGATTCAATTTGGTGACGAGGGATATCAATAGAAGATCTGCGAATAAAACCAACCTTACCAATTAGTTTTTTATTAGTAATAGCCAATTCCGTGGTGATAACATTAATAACTGCAAGAATGAAGAAAAAGATTCCAACAGCAGTTAAATCAAACTCAGTCGCATCAGAAATAAGAATTAATATAACGCCAATCGCAAAATACCCAAATTGACTTAGCCAACTTATCGTTGCTGTTTCTTGAACTTTCTCGCCTTTAATCTCACATTCCGCACCAAATAATCGATTAATTCCGAATTAGCTAACAGTATAATTTTTTACCACCAGTAAGTTGACTCACGTT
>NZ_CBCSKT010000011.1:0-1209 GCF_965140895.1 Legionella sp.
ATTGGAATTATTATTTCAGGAATTGCGGTATTGCTACTGTGTTTATGTAAATTTGGGGTACTGAAAATTAATAGCGTTTCGTTTAATCAGTCAAAAACGACCTTAGCTGCTCAATCAACGGATGATTTAGGACAAAATCAACATCAGCTAAAGAACGAATCACTTGAAGCCCCTGCAAAGAATTCGTAATAAAAACCGCATCAGCCGCGTCTATCCTGGCTTGAGTTAACGATTGCTCATGGCAGGGGATATTTTTTTGCCTACAAAAAGCTAGAATTCTGGAACGAGTAATGCCAGGTAAAACACCATCCGTCAACAGAGGGGTGAATAAGGTTTGCTGTTGAATAATGAATAAATTGGCGCAGGAGGTTTCCGTTGCATGATGTTCTGAATTAAAAAATAAGGCATCATCAGCACCTGCTGCAAGCGCCTGACGTCGCGCCAAAATCGCTTCTAAATAATTAACTGATTTTACACTATAGATTGGATTTGCTGCATCCCGTAACCAAGGGGCGGAAATTAAACGTAAAGGCTGGATTTGCGCGGCAAATTGAAAGCTTTGCAACACTAATTGGCTGTGCTGCCCATATTGAGTCAAACCGCGAGGTGCGCTACCGCCACTTAAAATAGCTTTGACTCCCCCATTAATCAGCTGATCTTGTTGAATTTTTTTCACTAAACACTGCAACCAATGTTCATAGGGAAGAGTAAAAGGAATACCTAATTGTTGCGCGGAACTCTTTAGCCGTTGCCAGTGTAAATCAGACCAGCACGGTTTGCCATGTACGACTTTAAGTGTCTCAAACAATCCCTCCCCTAAAAGGATGCGATCATCTGCTGCGAACACTTTACTCTTCTCCTCCTCCATGAACACCTGGGTATGCATAATCTGGCTGCTGTCTAATAATCTCCAAAATCATCCAATTCATCTCGCAAACGCTTTTCATCCAACATTTGCTCTAAACGTCGTCGCGCATCAAGATCTTTAGGATTCGCATTTTCGATTTCTGGATCAATATCCAAATCCTCTTCGAGGTCAAACTCTTCAGCTACTTCGCTCGTAGTATCATCATCATTTTCTTCAAACAAATCACTCATAACATTCTCTCAATGATTTATTAATATGTCTAATCGGGTAAAACCGAAACGGGTATATACCTTATTTTTTTTTCTTTGCCTAGAGTTTTAGGTAGTTTAATTTGTAGGTGC
>NZ_CBCSKT010000011.1:1219-28740 GCF_965140895.1 Legionella sp.
TTGCGATAAAAATAATATTTGTGCTACAAGAATTCAATTTTACTAAAAGAGCATCAGCTTTCATTTCCCGCCTACGTAGAAATAAGAAAATGCATTAATTTCCTAGCCGTATTCCAGTAGCCTAATCACTTGAACTTTGGCCATAAAAAAATGATAATTTAATCAGAACATATAGAGACTTATATCAATATGGCGGACCAAGTAAAAAAAGCATTAAGAGAGACAATGAAGCAGATACGTTCTAAAATCTCTGTTTCATATCGCACTACATCGTCCAATCAAGTATGTACTCGTATACGTTCTTTGGAACAATACCGACATGCAAAACGTATTGCTTTGTATTTTGCGGTGAATGGGGAAATTGATTTAAGTGCCATTTGGAATACTGCGCCCTTACAGGGAAAATTTTGCTACTTCCCCGCAATCAAGGAAGAAGATTTAACTCTTTCCTTTTTACCAGCAACTCCAGTGACTCCATTTAAAAAGAACCGCTATGGAATTCCTGAACCTGATGTAAGTCATGATCTAGCAATACCTGCGGAAGAGCTAGACTTAATTTTAATGCCTTTAGTAGCCTTCGATGTTCGTTGCACTCGTCTGGGAATGGGGGCTGGTTATTACGATAGAACTTTTAAAGACAAAACGAATTGTACTTTAGTTGGTGTGGCTTATCAGTTTCAGCGGGTGAATTTCATTCAACCTCATCCATGGGATATACCTCTCGATGCGGTGATTACTCAACGGGCTATTTATTGGCGAAATCCGGGGTAGCCTATAATCCCATCTTTGCGAGAAACCTAATGATGAAGCAACCCAGGAGTTAAACCCCGGGTTGCTTCACTACGCTCGCAATGACAAACGTTTATATAAGCATTTTTATAACTAACTCAAAGCATCCACCCCAATCTCCCCAGTTCGCACCCGCACAACCTGCTGCAAATCATAAACAAAAATCTTACCATCCCCAATTTTACCCGTATAAGCAGATTTACAAATTGCCTCGATCGCCGCTTCAACCATATCATCAGGCAAAGCCAGCTCAATTTTGATCTTCGGGAGAAAATCCACAACGTATTCTGCTCCGCGATATAATTCCGTATGACCTTTTTGCCGTCCAAATCCACGTGTTTCAGAAATAGTAATGCCAGGTACATTGATATCCATTAATGCTTCATGCACATCATCCAGTTTAAATGGTTTAATAATTGCTGTAATCATTTTCATAATATATTCCATATGCTTTTTTTAGATTAATACTTTTGTTAGACTGGTTACAAATATAATAAAGGAGTGAACCATGTTCGACCCCAAACAATTTGACGATTTAGCGAAACAACTTTTCGCAGCACTTCCTCCAAGTCTACAAAACATTGAAAAAGACATCCAACAAAAATTTAAAGAAGTGTTGCATGCCGCATTTACGCATATGGATCTAGTAACTCGCGAAGAATTTGACGTACAAACTAAAGTCTTAGCACGTACACGTGAAAAATTAGATCATATTCAAGAACAAGTTAATGAATTGATGAGTCATCTTGAGCAGAAGAAAAAAGAAAAATAAAGCTAAAGCCTAGTTCATTTTGACCATGGAGTAGAAATGAACGAAGCCAACGAAGTCCAACCGATTAACAAGGAAATTAATCCTCATGAATCTTGCATTTGCAAAAACACGTAGTACCGTGGGTATACTGGCGCACCCAGTATCCGTTGAAGTCCATTTATCAAATGGTATGCCCAGTTTCGCGATTGTAGGTCTTGCTGAAACCGCAATCAAAGAAAGTAAAGACCGGGTACGCTCAGCCATTATCAACAGCCAATTTGAATTTCCCTGCCGCAAAATCACCGTCAACCTAGGCCCTGCAGATCTACCCAAAACGGGCAGTGGTTTTGATCTACCCATCGCCTTAGGTATCCTTGCTGCCTCAAATCAAATTCCCCAACAAAGCTTATTACACCACGAGTTTATTGGCGAATTAGCATTAAGCGGAGAACTTCGTGGTATTTCTGCGATTATTCCTGTCGTCTTAGCGGCCCATAAAAGTAATAACCACTTAATTATTGCCGATGCAAACGCGGTCGAGGCGTCATTAACCGGGCATCAAAATATCAGCACAGCGAGTAACCTGCGTGAAGTGTGTAGCTATCTATGCCAAGGAACCCCCTTGCATTTTCTACCTCCCCGCCCTGAACAAAATACCACCCAATCAGAACTCGACTGGTCAGAAATAAAAGGGCAGTTTCATGCAAAAAAGGCCATGGAAATTGCAGCAGCAGGTGGACATAGTATTTTACTTAGTGGCGCACCTGGAAGTGGTAAAACCATGTTAGCCAAACGCTTTAATACCTTATTGCCGCAACTTTCAGAAACGCAAGCATTAGAGTGTGCCGCCCTCAGCTCTATTCGTGGCAAACTGCCCAATTTTACGGAATGGAAATCACCGCCCTTTCGTGCTCCGCATCATACGGCCTCACCTATTGCTTTAGTCGGCGGCGGCAATCCCCCCAAACCCGGAGAAATATCCCTAGCTCATAATGGGGTATTGTTTTTAGATGAGTTACCTGAATTTAACCGCCATGTCCTAGAAACCCTAAGACAACCTTTAGAATCGGGCACGATTTGCATTTCCAGAGCCGCAGCTCAGGTAGAGTTTCCAGCAAGTTTTCAATTGCTAGCTGCCATGAATCCTTGCCCTTGTGGACAATGGGGGAATAACCAAGCAGATTGTCTATGTAGTCCCGATCGCATTAATCGCTATTTAGGCAAACTCTCCGCCCCGCTTTTAGATCGTATTGATATGCAAATCACTATTCAAGCTTTAACCCAAGAAGAGCTGATTAAACCCAACACCAATCCGGAAAAACAAAGTGAGCAAATTCGCGAGCAAGTAATTAAAATACGCGCTGTACAAATGAAGCGACAAAATTGCCTCAATGCGAATTTAAGTGCGAAAGTCTGTGAACAAGTATGCGAGATTGGTACTAAGGAGCAAGAATTCTTAAGTCGAGTAATGAGCCAGCTCAAATTATCTGCTCGAGGCTACCATCGTTTACTTAAAGTCGCGCGAACGATTGCCGATGTGGGTGAAAGTACTTCTGTAAATTTAGCTCATTTACAGCAAGCGTTGTCATTTAAGCATACTTTGCAGAAACCTAAATAAACATATGTTCAAATCGCCGCTTATACGAGGTAGCATACTTTTAAACTATTTTATTGACGCTTTGGTGAGAACGAATCAGTTTGGAGCATGCAGGGCTTAACCGCCCAGCATGCCAGCAAGTGCGTCAAAAATTGCCATCCGCGTAAACACTCCATTCTGCACCTGTTGCAAAATGAAGGAACGAGCACCATCGGCTACATCGCCGTCAATTTCAATACCTCGATTCATCGGTCCAGGATGCATCACCATCACATCGGACTTGGCCAAAGCCAGGCTTTTCTGGGTTAAAGCAAAGTCGTGGCGGTACTGTTCTAAATCCATCTGATCATCCGCCAGTAACCGTTCGCGTTGCACGCGCAAGCACATCACCACGTCCGCATCTGCCAAGCCTTCACGAATATTGGCCGTAACGCGGCCATAATGCAAAGTCTGTGGTTGCCAAAGTTCTGGAGCGATTAAAACCAGCTCTCCCACTCCTAAGGCTTTCGACATACATTGAAAGGAATTAGCAACGCGTGAATGGCGGATATTTCCCAAAATCGCGATTTTTAGTTGCTCTAATTTTGGTTTTTGCTCCAGAATCGTCATCATATCCAGTAATGCCTGGCTAGGATGAGCATGGGTGCCATCTCCAGCATTAATTATATGAACATCATCCCCCAAGTTCTGGGCCAAACTTTGTTGCAAACCCTCTCGCTGATGGCGAATTACAAAATGACGAATTCCCATCGCTGCGAGTGTTTTAATCGTATCCTCAATCACCTCGCCTTTCATTTCTGAGGAGCTTTGCAGATCTAAATTAATCACTGGCATTGATAAATGATTCGCTGCTAATTCAAAACTGACTCGAGTCCGCGTGCTGTTTTCATAAAATAAATTAGCCACCGTATGTTGCTGGTATGAGGGATAATTTTTTTGTTGTTTAAAGAAAAAAGCACGTTGTAATAAAGATTCGATTTGTTGACGAGATAATTGACTAATTTCTAGAAAATGCTTCATAAAACCTCATTCAGGATATTGCAGCCACTGCTCGAGTATAACACAGGCGGCAATGCTATCCACCTCGGTTTGCTTGATTTTGCGATACCCACCTTGTTCGAATAGTTGGCCTCGGGCTTCTACTGTGGAAAGCCGTTCATCGACTAAATGCACTGTTAGAGCAAAGCGTTTACGTAATTGTTTTGCAAAACGTCGTGCGGCGGAAGTGGTATAGAGTGTACTGCCATCAATACACGTAGGAATTCCTACAATCAATGCTTGGGGATTCCACTGAGAAATCACTTTCTCTACAGCACTCCAATCGGGCACTCCCATCTGCGCGCGCAGCGTGGCTAAAGGAGATGCACTGCAAGTCAATCGCTGCCCTACAGCCATCCCAATCCGTTTGTAACCAAAATCAAAAGCTAAATATACACCATCAGGCATGACCAGAATTTACACTCAGTTGATTCATTTTGATGCCCAAAGTTGATCCGGCATACTCCCAACGATCTTCAAAAGGAACTTCATACAGAATTTCTGAACGGTATGGGCAAACTAACCATAAATTATTCAGAATTTCTTTTTCCAATTGATTATCCACCCAACCACTGTAACCTAAAGTAATCAAAACATCTTTGGGTCCTTTATCGTCAGCGATCGCGCGAATAATATCATTGGACGTGGTTACCGTCACGTCCTCTTGTAAAAACAAACTGGAACGCCATTCACCCAAATCCTTATGCACCACAAAACCACGCTCAGGCTGTACTGGTCCCCCAAACATTAAAGGCAAATTGCTTTGCTCAATACGTATGGGCTCAATATCCAACTGCTCAAAAACTAAAGATAAGGAAAATTGCATCGGACGATTAATAATTAAACCTACAGACCCTTCCTCGCGATGTTCACAAAGGTAAATCACTGTCTTTTCAAAATTTGGATCGTGTAGTGAAGGCATCGCGATCAACAAATGGTTTACCAAAGAGTTTATTGTTGTCATACTGCCTCCTCATAAAGAGCAGCTGTCTATTTTAATTATACACTATAAACAACATGCCTATTTACTAATCACCAGGTATCTACTGCATTTGCGTTTGTCTTTGGTGCAGCAGGATTTTGTCCCATGATAGTCACCTTAATATACAACGTTGATTGCTGAGCAAAGGTATTGCCTGCGGAAAAAGACCGCGATGAATTATCGGTTTGTTGTGCGCCTTCAGGGCTACCTAAAGAAACCCATTTATTTAGAGGAATCACCAACTTAGTATCGATTTTTTGATTATCAAATTGTTGCCCGCCGGCTGGATTCATTTGTTCGCGTAGACGACGCACTGATAATTCAACTTGCGAGCCACGCAAAACAGGCTGAACCAAAATACCATTTTTAATCTGATGCTGCTCATAAGTAACGCCAGTGCCATAAAAACCTGCACCTACAGAGGTAACAATAGGCACCTCCTGGTTCATAGTAACCAGAGCAGACTCACCATTCATTACGCGAACAGATTGGCTTTGTAACATTTGTGATTGGGTCTGAGTACTGTAAGTTACTGAATTATCATTCTGAGAACTAAGCCACTGTGGGTCGCCTTGATAAACTGAAACATTAAAAGTAACTGGTGGCACATCAATCTGATGCAGTATGGTTCTGAGTTGCGTTAGTGTCTTTGCATCGACCTTGGTAACGAGTGTTTGTCCCGTTCCACTAAGTGCCTGCCCTTCTGGAATCAAAGGTTCCATTAATGTAATTACTTTTTCTGCAGGGATATACTGCAACTGAATAACTTTTGTAATTAGTTCTTGGGCAAATACATTACTTGCGAAAAAAAATACACCAATTAACCATACCCGTTTCATTATCAAACTCCCTGTAAGCGCGATATATTCTTTTTTTAACGGCAATGCACATCCAAAATATACATAAAAAACAACTAATATTTTCAATTGTAGCACCAATATCCGGAATCAATGGGTTTTGTTCCTATAAAAGTTTGGGTATACTTCAACAAAATCTTTTTACCGAGATCACTATGGGTAGCATTTTTAACATGTTTGGTCCTTCTCCAATAAGGCCGATAGAACAACACATGCGTAAAGTACATCAATGTGCAAAACAGCTATACCCATTTTTTGAAGCTGTATTAAAAAAAGATTGGTCCACCGCAACCAGTATTAAAGACAAAATAGTCACTTTGGAAAAAGAAGCAGATCTTATTAAACGAGATCTACGTCTTCATTTACCAACGGGTCTATTTTTACCTGTCTCACGTACTGACTTGCTTGAGTTACTTAGTGCTCAAGACAGCATAGCCAACAAAGCAGAGGATATTGCTAATTTTATCATCAGCCGAAAAATGACAATTCCTGATGCGCTAACATCACTGTTCATGCCATTTTTACATCGCTGTTTGGATGCATCCAAGCAAGCATGTAACGCGATTAATGAACTGGATGAGTTGCTGGAAACCGGGTTTAGAGGTTCTGAAGTTAAAATCGTTGAAGAAATGATTATGACCCTCTACGAAATAGAACATGACAGCGATGCACGACTTGCTGAAGTCAGACACCGTATTTTTGAAATCGAAAAAGATTTATCGGCCATCGATACAATCTTCCTCTATAAACTGGTCCAGTGGATCGATGACTTGGCTGATTACGCTCAAACAGTGGGCAGTCGGCTACAAATTCTAATTGCTCGGTAGTAAATTCCTATGGATTATTCAATCGTTTATCTTTGTATTGCTATTATTCTTTGTTTTTTAATGACTTGGGGTGTGGGGGCCAATGACTTGGCCAATGTCATGAGTACCACTATGGGTTCAAAAGCAATAACCGCAAAGCAGGCAATGCTTATTGCGATTATTTTTGAATTTGCAGGAGCGTTTATTGGCGGAACCGAGGTCACTGAAACTATGCGTGATGGGATCATCAACACCAGTCAATTATCGGAACAACCATTAGTACTGATTGAAGGGATGCTCGGGGTTTTATTAGCCTGTACTATTTGGATGAACCTTGCCAGTTATATTGGGGTTCCCGTATCCATTACCAATGCTTTAGTTGGTTCGATGGTAGGCTTTGGTGCGGTAGTTCTTGGCGCTGATGCCATTCATTGGAACCAGGTAAGCCGTATTGCTGTCAGCTGGATTACCTCACCACTGATTTCAGGAATCACTGCATACATACTGTTTATCAGCATCCAACAGACCATTTTTGTGAAAAGTAACCCACTAGCCAAGGCAAAAATATACATCCCCATCTACCTATTTTTAGTTGGCTCTATTTTATCCTTTATCACGGTATTTAAGGGTTTACATCATTTTGGTATTCATTTTAATTTTAAACAAAGCTTAGCTGTAACCTTGGGTACCAGTATTGTGATTACCTTGATTGGAATGATCTTTATTCGACGCATCCCTGAACACCCAAGAATCAGACGCAGAGAACGCTTTATTCAAGTAGAAAAATACTTTGCTGTACTCATGGCCCTTACTGCCTGCGCTATGGTTTTTGCTCACGGCTCAAATGACGTTGCATTAGCGGTTGGACCATTAACCATTATTCATAGCTTAGTGATGCATTCTCACCAAACTTTTGATGCCAATAATTATCCCGCTTGGATTATTTTATTTGGTTGTGTTGGTGTAGTAACTGGTTTATTAATGTATGGAAGAAAAGTAATTGAAACGGTAGGTAGCTCCATTACTGCCCTCACCCCCAGCCGTGCCTTTGCTGCGACCTTAGCTGCAGCAACAACCGTTGTGGTATCAACAAGTATTGGAATTCCAGTTTCAGCAACTCAAACTTTAGTAGGCGCGGTACTGGGTGTTGGCTTAGCACGAGGTATTGGCGCATTAAACTTGATTGTGATCCGAAATATTTTCATGTCTTGGGTGCTTACATTACCCGCAGCATCGCTCTTAACCATATTGTCGTATAAAGTATTACATTGGTTTTTGGGCTAATCTAAAACAATTATCTTCTGTGGGCTGAGCTAAACCCACCTGCAGAGATATCAATTTCTAAAAAAGAAAACCCTTTGCTTAAAGTAATAGGCTTATCCCTTCATTCGGGATAAGCCGTTACGAAATAGGACAATAGCTCAGGTAAGACAGATCATCCCAAGCTATTATGAAATAAGTCGAATGAGAATTTAGGCAGGAAAAAAGCTTAGAATCCTTCCCAAAGTTCCCCTTTTTGCTCTTGATGGTCTTTGTTATCACGAATGTTATCTAAACGTTTGTGCTTAGTAATTTCTTTGATTTGTGATTCCGACTTACTATGAGTTGCATCGAATTCGAATAAAAATTTATCATAAGGGCTTACATAGGCTTTATCTATATCATTGCTATTCATAATCAATCCAAAAATTCGCACATTCTTAAAACAGCTATTTTATAACTTTTTCATCTAAGTTACCATTGGCAACATTTAAAGAAAACACTGAGGCAAATCATGAGCTTAAAAAAAGCAGAACTGCATGTCCACTTAGAAGGCACAATAGCCCCTGATCTGGCCGCAGCACTAGCCCGCCGAAATAAATTAACCCTACCCTCAGGACTTGTTGCCCCCGATGGAAAAAGCTATTTGTCTAAAGACTTCCTGGATTTTCTTAAAGTTTACGACACCCTTGCGGCGGTAATCAAAGATCCACGTGATTATTATGATATTACCTTCGATTATTTAAAGGCTCGGGCGCAAGAAAATGCCATTTATGTAGAAATGTCCTATTCTCCTGATCATGCCGAACTTTCTAGTGGCATCCCTTCCGCAGAACACCTCGTTGCAATTCAGCAAGCAATTGATGATGCCAAAGAACAATTTAACATTGTAGGACGGATTATCCTCATAGCAGTTCGTCATTTTGGTGTTGAAGCGGCTGAGCGTTTGGCACAACAAGCACATAAAGACATTTTTCCATGTGTTACCGGTTTTGGCTTAGGTGGTGATGAAGCCAACTTTCCTCCAAAGCAATTTGCCAAGGCCTATCAAATTGCCGCAGATGCCGGTTTAGGATGCACCGTTCATGCCGGTGAGTTTGCTCCTGCAAGTGGCATGGTTGAAGCGATGGGGAATCTACCCATTACACGTATTGGACACGGAGTTAATTCAATCTACTCACCAGAAACCATGGCAATGGTTAAAGATAGAGGAATTACCTTAGAAGTTTGCCCAACCAGCAATATCTTTTTAGGCTTGTTTAAAGACATGAATAGCCATCCCTTCCCTAAGTTTTATGAAGCGGGCATGAACGTCTCTATTAGTTCAGATGATCCTCCATTTATGAGCACAACGCTTGGGCTGGAATATCAACGCGTCCAAGAGTCTTATCATTACAGTGATGAGACAATGAATGCGATTACGCGTATGGCGATTGAAGCTGCATTTGTTGATCAACAGACCAAAGAGGAATTGTTAGCTCGAATTTAAAAAAAGTGCGTCATCCCGAATGCAGTGAGGGATGACGTAATGTGTTAATTGTTGTTATGAAGCTGATCCATCAATTGTTCAATATAACGTCTACAAGTTAATGGATTATTTAAATAATTAATAACCCGGCGCGTTCCTCCAGTACCCGTAATAGACACCATCCCATAACGTAAAATACTACCCATAATTGATTGACGTATATCGATTGCTTCAATCTTGCTTAACGGGATATCAATTGTTCGTCTGACTACGATTCCAGTACGCAGAATCACCTGATTCGTCTTGATAGTCAAAGAGGAAAAGTAGTACGTAACCCAAGTCATAAACATCCATGCCAAAGCAAAAATCGTCAGACCATAACCAACTTCACGTAAATGAGGGACATAAGATGTTAGCCCCAAAGCACCGCCCAAAGCGAGACTAGGCCAAAAAAATATAATCCAATGCATGCGGGTAAAATAGACAATATTTCTGTCTGTTTTTTTATCAATCATTATTCACCTATATTTTTAATATATCCCTGAAGATGCCAAAACAGCCTAGACTGAAAAGCACAAATGTACTTTTAACGATCATCTATATAAAAATATAATATTGTATTTCACATTAATTTGCTATTCTATAGTTGATCCAGTTTCAATTAAGATAAAACTATGCGCTCTATTAATCGTTGCCTGAATAAACAACTCGTTGACCTTTGCCAACGTTCATTACAATTGGAAGAGCTATCTAATAAGCTACGCCTATTTCTTCCGGATGAGTTAGTCAAAGAATGTCAGGTGGGAAGTTTTAATAAAGGCTGTTTATTAATTACCACATCCAATGCTGCCTGGTCATCGCAATTACGTTATTTAATTCCTGAGCTGCGTGATAATTTGCGTAAAGCAGGCCTCTATCAATTGCTCTCAATTAAAGTTTCTGTAGTTGCTCCAGTTGTGCAGTATGACAAGCCTACCGAGCCGAAAAAACAGCAATTATCAGCGAAAGCCAAAGAAGTGATTATCAGCGAAAGTCAGCACTGCAGTTATGAGCCTTTACAGAAGGCATTACTGCATTTAGCAGAGGACGCTTAAAGCGCATCAGCAAAGCGTCGAGCTACCCATTCTTCACCTAAATAGCCAAAGCAGTCTTGCAAATAATCTCGCAACTCTTCTTCTTCCATGAAATGCTCAAAACCAATCGGTTCAACATCATGATGCACATAGGCACCAAAATAGTGTTGAGAAAAATGCATATAGTCCTTGGTATGCAAAATGAAGGCATGCCATAACTCGTCGAGAATGAGCAAAGGGCCGAAGAGGTATGTTTTTTTACCCTGCTTCACTCGCTGCTGATTGAGCCACAGCCATCCCAAAAGATCAGTAAACAAAAGCTCTCCCTCTTGCTTACTAAATTCAGGATGGTGATGGCAAAAATAACTGACTACCGCTGGATTGCGGTAGCTCAGTACGTGCATAAGTTCCATGCTCATTAACCGCAGCAAGTCTTTTGTGCACTTGGTTTTTGAGTTACGTAACGAAGGATACGGCAAATCATTTCTTCTTTAGTCATTAGATTCTCCAAGTCATCGAGTTGACTGAACAGTCTACCTAATGTATAGAAATCTTTCAATTGCTTTTACTACAATTATCCCGCCATACCTTTGTATTGAATGCCCACAGAAAGCACCATATTTTTATTATTTAGTCCCGCACTCGCTGGAAGATAAGCTTCTTGTCTCGTTGCATTATCCCTGATATTCGTGTCAGCGACTTTATTAGGTACATAGCTAAAAGCACCTTCAGCGAAGAGTTTAATTTGCGGTCTTACATAATAACCAGCATTAACCGTAACATTATAAAACTCAAAATTATGCCCGCCATCATGGAATGTAAGATCACGCATATAATGCTGATCCACATCTTTTGCAGTGACCCAGCTACTGTATTTAAACAGAGCGTTAAGTTCATAGGCGTTAAAGCGATAATTGCCTAATACTCCGATATAAGGTGTACTAAAGGTTTGCTTATAGCCAATCCCCTTTGCACCTTCAGGGAAGCAACCAACGTCCGCACCATCGTTATAAACATAACATCCACCTTTAGCTAAGAAACTGAATAAAGTTCGTTGATATCCAACCATAGCGGCCAATTGCACTGAGGATAGTTTAAAAAAGCGTGCTCTAAGGTTGAAATCAAATTCATTAGCTTGGCGTAAATCGGTGTCTTTGCTGTGAGACCAGTCACTCCAATGTTTTTCGAATGGATTTAACCAATCATAATCATCCATTACTGCATCGCCCCGGGCTAAAGTTATCCATCCTTGTGCATTAAAATCAAGCCAGGGTAACAATTTATAATTTCCCTCTCCCTTGATCACTGCAGCGCCATTAATTTTCCAATTTAATTGGCTTATTTTTTCAGCTCCTTCATCGTTATACACAAACTCTTGTGATTTTCCAGCTAAATAACCGATTGATGCATTCAGTGTGAAGCGATCAGTTAGTGAAGTGCTCGCAGCGTAACTGGTTGAAGTTACTATTGCTAGAGTAGTTAAGGTTAACTTTGACCATTTTTTTTTCATTATTATTATGTTCCTTGCTTCTTAATATTCGGAGAGATCTTTTACCCTATTTAATCATTTTTTTGAAGGCCAAAATGCATGAATAGTTTGATTCATTACCAATATTTTATCTTATATTCAAAATGGCTTGTTTGATAGGTTTTTTGATTGAACGTCATCCTCTATCAAATCTATAAAACTAGCTGACCGAGGCTGATTAGAAAGGTTGGCATCATTGTTATTGAATTAACAATAATGCCAATATAAATGTTAATTATATTATTTTAAGCCATTAATCCCCCATCGACCCCGATGAATTGGCCTGTAATGTAAGGCGCTTTATCTGAAGCTAAAAAAACAATCGTCTTGGCAATTTCATCAGGACGTCCTAAACGTTTTAAAGGAATCTGGTTAATAAATACCTCTTTTACTTCGTCTGTCGCTGTAAAGCGGTCAAACATTGCAGTATCAATTGGACCGGGGGAAACAGCATTTACGCGTACGTTCGCGCTAGCGGCTTCAAGCGCAGCCACTTTAGTAAGGCCTTCAACAGCATGTTTACTTGCACAGTAAATAGAGGCACCAGGAAAGCCTTTTCTACCGGCAACAGAAGAAATATTAATAATAGAACCTGAGCCTTGTGGAATCATCGCTTGCAATTCATACTTAAGGCAAAAAAGAACACCGACCACATTCGTATCAAACACAGAATGAAAACCCTCAATGGTGCTTTCAACTATTGGCGAACCCTCCCCTTCTATCCCCGCATTATTCACCGCGACATCCAAACGATCAAAGCGTTTTATGGTCTGCTCGACTAAAGCCTTAACATCATCTTCAATGCGAACATCAGCACGTACAAACTCAACTTCAACACATAATTCCCTTAACTCTTTTGCTAAAGATTCGCCCTCTTCTTGTCGGCGTCCAGAAATAATGAGATTGGCTCCTTCATAAGCAAAAGCAAAGGCTGTCGCCCTGCCAATACCTGCAAGAGCTCCAGTAATAAGAACCACTTGTTTGTCCATTGTCAACTCCTTGATAATCACGCGACCGCGTGTACTGAGCATTTTAGTAGAGTAAATTGTAGGCTAGCCCTTTAGCTCAAACAACTCCGGAACTATAATAAGTATTAAGAAGTTTTTTATAGGCTGATTTGTTTTGATCCCCAATATTACAACGACATCGTATCTGCAATTACCTGATAATTTTTATGAAAAAATTACCCCCACCCCAATTACAAATCCCTCTCTGGTGCAATTCAATCACGAATTAGCGGCAACTCTTGGGGGGCCTGATGTAACGCCCTATAGTGAAGAAGAGGCATTAGCAATTTATGCAGGTAATTGGATACCCCCGCAGTTGCAAAGCATTGCTTTAGCTTATTCTGGCCACCAATTTGGTCATTTCGTCCCAATTCTTGGTGATGGACGTGCCGTCATGCTGGCAGAAATTACCGCCAAAGATGGAACACGCTGGGATATGCAATTAAAAGGCTCAGGAAGAACTCCGTTTTCTCGCAATGGTGATGGCCGAGCGCCACTTTCCGCGGTATTAAGAGAATATCTCATTAGCGAAGCAATGCATGGTTTAAATATCCCCACTACCCGTTGTCTTGCTGCCATTGCCTCTGATGAGAAAATCTATCGGCAAACAGGATTAGTCCCGGCAGGAGTGCTCACTCGTATTGCAGCCAGTAGTTTACGTGTGGGGTCCTTTGAATATGCAGCGGCACAGGAGGACACGCATCTTTTAAAATGTTTAGCTGACTATGCTGTAGAACGAAA
Source organism: Legionella sp. (assembly GCF_965140895.1). Classification (GTDB taxonomy): domain Bacteria; phylum Pseudomonadota; class Gammaproteobacteria; order Legionellales; family Legionellaceae; genus Legionella. The sequence goes on from NZ_CBCSKT010000011.1 coordinate 15,117, forward strand.
TTTTCCAGAGTTATTGCTGCAAGATGCACCTTATCTGGAATTATTTAAAGCTATTGTAGAGCGTCAAGCAAGCCTCATGGCCGAATGGATGGGGGTTGGCTTTATCCATGGGGTTATGAACACAGATAATATGGCTATTTCTGGAGAAACCCTGGATTATGGCCCCTGTGCGTTTATGGATGAATTTGCTTTTGAGCGCGTCTATAGCTCGATTGACACCATAGGCCGCTATGCCTTTGGCCAACAGCCTACCATAGCTCGCTGGAATTTAACCATGCTTCGTTTAACCATGCAGCCTTTATTTAATAAACAAGAACAACAAGCTTTGGATGATATTCTCAACTCATTTCCTGCCCGTTTCCATCATTATTGGAGTGCTAAAGTACGGGCTAAGCTAGGTTTTCAAGAGCTTAATGAGCAAACAGTGAAACTGATAGAACTATTTTTTGCTTTGTTACAACAGTATAAGCCTGATTTTACTAATACCTTCCGCTTATTAAGCCAAGCGATTGATTTTCCAGAACAACAAAAAAACGTAATCCAAGCGTTAGGAGGGTCAGCTCAAAGTGAGCAATGGGTTAAAGATTGGTCTCATTGTGTAAGACAGCAAGCGGTGGATATCAATGTTATAAAAAACCAGATGAATCAGGTTAATCCTGCATACATTCCCAGAAATCATTTAGTGGAAAATGCGATTAATCATTTTATTAAGAACAATGACCGTAGCTTAATGGATGCACTGTTGTTGGTATTAAAGAATCCTTATGAACAACAAGCCGATACGGAGTATTTGCAGGCTTTACCACAGCCTGAAGAACGAGTAACGCAAACTTTTTGTGGGACGTAGCATGGGGATAATATGCCTATTCCCTCATTGCAAGAAACATAATCACGAAGCAACCCGGAGTTAGAGGCACGGAACTATGGGTTGCTTCACTTCGTTTGCAATGACGGTATTGGAATTTAAATTAAAAAACAGAGTTTAATTGATTATCCCGTCATTGTTGGCAGCGATGGATTAAAGCGTTTTGACATAAAGCACTTCTTTTAATAAAGCGCCGCCCTCATAAAACTCTTCAAATTTAGCTGATTCTGAAAGCTTAAAGCCGAGTGCTTCATAAAAACTCCGTGCTTGGCTATTCTCTTCTAATACCCACAGCCCAACCTTTTTATAACCCAACTCGACTAATTCCGACATTGCAGCCAAACATAATTGGGAACCTAAGCCCATGCGCCAATAATCGGGATGTAAATAAATAGCACTTATTTCTCCGAATGCACTCTGTGCGCTGTTGCCACGAAAAGCACAAATACTAGCAAAACCAACAAGCTGCTGTTCCATCTCACAAATTAATACCCGAACATTCTGATTGATTAACTCAGACCATTGTTGGGTCCGCTCACTTAATGACAAGTTTTTTAAAACTTCTTCAGGAATGAACTCTTTATACATCTTTTGCCAAGAACAAATATGTACTTGAGAAATTGCTTCTGCATCCTGTATTGTCGCTATACGGATAGCAGTTATATTTTTATTCATAATTAAGGTCTTTAGGAATTCTTGTTCTATTATCTCTAATTTTTATAAGGTAGGAAATGGGTGTTTTTTATTTCCCCGCATTTCGCGCGCTTAGAATACGGGGAAAACTTGCATTATTCTTCGATCACACTAAGACACTGCTCACCTTTAGTAACCAGGGTAACAGTCGTATCTTTTGTTAAAACACGGGAACCGCAAGTAATATTCGCACCAACAATAGAGTTTTTTCTATATCCAAAAACATAGGTGCGATTTTTGGAGCCTTTACCTGAGTATGATTTACCAATTGCGCCTGAACGCTGCCCATCCACAGAATAACCAATACCTGCAGCAGTATATTCTTTCGTTTTTACGGTAATGCGGATACGTTCTTCAGCAAGCGCTTGCAAAGAAAACAACGTCAACATAATGCCACTAAATATTTGAATTGGGTTCCTTTTCATAATACCTCCCTTTGTTTTCCATTCCAAAAAACACACTTATCCTAATATATAGAACAAGTTATTCGATTTTTCCCAAAACGATGTTTTTTAAGAACGCTAGCGTTCCTGCTTTCCAAATCCATCATACATGAAACAAATATCTAGGGTAAGGCTTATTTAAATAATTTAGGTGCAGGCAAAATCGATTTAATTACCCAGATAAATTGCATCACATAAAGAACAATTATTGCGATCATCACGCAATTAAACAGCAAATTAATAATAGGGGCTAAAGGAACATATTCATTCACCAAGAAAAATAAAACCAACATTAAAATAGCCATTAATAACTGGTTAAAGTTCATACCTGCCAACCCCAAGTAGATAGCCGCTACTTTTAGTATAGATGAACAAGCCCATATTAGCGCAGCGTAATTGATACGGGAGCAATGCACAAATCAGGCTTCTCACCCTATACTCATGGATACCGCGGTCATACACAAGCCGCGGTAATTCCTGGGGGTTATTCCATTAGTTGCTTACAACGAGGCTATACAGTTACCAAATAACACAGCGAGTTGCATTCACCATGGGGCTATTATTAGGAATACTAAAAGCCTCTTGGAATTGCGGGATGTTCGCTAAGCTTCCATTAACGCGATATTTTGCTGGAGGATGAGGATCGGTTGTCACCTGATTTTGCAATTGCTGAGGTCGCATGTTCATCGCCCAAACATGAGCAGTCCCCAAAAAGAATTGTTGATCAGGAGTCATGCCATCAATTGTTTTTGCCTTTTTGTAGGCATCGGAATGATGAAATGCTCTGTATGCCAACGTGATCCCACCTAAATCAGCAGCTGCCTCACCCACAACTAATTTTCCTTGTACATGCAAATCACCATTCACTACATATTGTGAATATTGATCAATAATACATTGGGTTGCCGCTTTGAATTTAGTTAAATCCTCAGCAGTCCACCAATTTTTTAGATTACCATGGCCATCAAATTGGGCTCCTTGGTCATCAAAGCCATGGGTCATTTCGTGCCCCATAACAAAACCAATGGCTCCATAATTCACTGCCGCCGGTGCATTAGGATCAAAAAATGGCGGTTGCAAAATTCCAGCAGGAATATTTAAGTTATTCATCGAAGGATCGTAATAGGCATTAATCGTTTGTGGTGTCATTCCCCATTCACTGCGATCAATGGGCTTGCCAATTTTATTAAGGTCACGTTTTACTAAAAATTCATTGGCCCGAAGCACATTCAACACATAAGGGCCACGATCTATCTTCAATGACGAATAATCCCACCATTTAGACGGATAACCTATGCGCTCTTCCATTAAATCCAATTTTTTCAATGCCGCCTCGCGAGTAGCCGGAGTCATCCAGGTAAGGCTCTTAATATCCTCACGCAAGACATAGCGAATATTTTTCAGTAAATCTAATGCTTGTTTTTTTGCTTCTGGTGAGAAATAACGCGCTACATACATCTTGCCAATAGCAAATCCTAAAGCTGCATTTTCAGTACCTACTACCCGTTTCCAACGAGGCAGTATTTTTTCGGTTCCAGTTAAAGCAGTTGCCATCTTAAAGTTTTGCTCGACAAATGCCTTAGATAAATAAGGTGCATAATTATCAACTAAGTGCCAGCGTAAATAGGTTTGCCAATCCTGAAGAGGTACGGTTTTAAGTTGCTCATTGAGCGCCATAAAAAAGTTTGGCATGGCCATATTAATACTTTTAAGATCCTCTTGCCCCCTGGCTTTAAAATAAGCTGGCCAAGAAAAATTAGGCGTAATTTTCTCTAATTGGGCCATATCCATAATATGATAAACCGCATGAGGATCACGTTGTTCGACTTGCGACATTGAGGCTTGAGCAAGTTTGGTTTCTAATTCCATTACCCGCCGTGCTGCAGCAGCAGCTTTCTTTGGCTTATCGCCTAATAACTCAAACATTTTAGCAATATGCACCACGTAGGCATCGCGAATTTGTTTAAATTTTGCCGTATCTTTTAAGTAATAATCCCGATCAGGAAGCCCTAAACCACCTTGTACGGTTGCTGCAATCATTTCACTACTGTTTTTATAATCCTGCATACTGCCGAAACCAAAAAATGCGTCAACGCCAATTTGATGCAAGTGGGCTATTTCATTTTGTAGGTCCGCTAAATTTTTAATATTTTGAATACGATCAAATTCTGGCTGTAAAGGCGTTATCCCTAATTTGTTAATATTCGCCTCATCCATGCCGCTGAAATAGAAATCACCGACTTTTTGCTCAATACTACCTGGCTTTGCTTGGGTATTCGCAGCTGCTTTAATCAGCATTTGATGCACAATATCCTGCACCTTATCATGTACTAGATTAAAACTGCCCCAACTAGGGTATTCAGGAGGAATAGGATTATTTTTTTGCCAGTTCTTATTTGCATAAGAATAAAAATCTTCAGCCGGGGAGACACTAGTATCTAACCAATCCATATGTAGCGCATCATTCGTTTGCGTTTTTGCGGTATCCATATTTGCGGAAAAAGCAGATGAGGTACATAACAAGGCTAGAGTTAATGCTTTAATTTTGAATATCATACTACGGCTCCTTTTGCGTCAACTTAAAATTATAGTCTATTGGAGGCGAAGTGCTGAGAAACAAGCTCATTTTTACCATTGACGTACCGCGGGACGTTGGAAAATAAGCGAATAGCGCAGATAGAGTATTCTCACCTCAAATGCAAATTCCGGCTAGGACTGCACCCAAACTATAATGACGATAAGTTTATTATTTCATTTAAAATAATAAACTTACTATCTCTGTACCTTAGTATCAAGCAAAATTCATCGCTTTAAATTCGATTAACTCAATCGTAATATGCGTTCTTGATCAAGCAGCTACTCATTATTCGGCAACTGCAAATAACTAATTAAGCGTTGATTACGATAATTGGCATTAGATCCTTCAAGGACCAGAGGTCAAAATAAGTACAAAATAGCCATATTTTAAATTTTAACCAACGTAGACTGGTTACTTGCTATCAGGTTTTCCTAAAAGCGGATTGCAAACAAGATTAGATGAAGATACAACTTAAACGGAAGGCCTAGTTGCAAGCAACCAGGCTACACTAATTTAATAAGAAGGGCTTAGGCTTCGACAGGACAAAAGTCATTATGCATTACAGGCAGGTAATCTTCTGCGTCAAAAGTAGTATACTCCCACGCATCTTGTCTGACCATTAACTCACGTAATAATCTGTTATTCAGTTCATGCCCTGATTTATGACCTTCAAAGGCACCAATTAAATTTGAGCCTAATAAATAAAGATCACCAATCGCGTCTAAAACCTTATGAGTTACAAATTCAGATTCAAAACGCAATCCATCTTCATTAAGGACGCGATAATCATCAACTACGATGGCATTATCCAGGCTTCCACCTTTTGCTAAATCGCACTCACGTAGCTTCTCATAATCGGAAAGAAAGCCAAAAGTACGTGCACGGCATACTTCTCTAACATAAGAAGTTGTAGAGAAGTCAAAACTTACTTTTTGTGGCTTGTCATTGAATGCTGGATGATCAAAATCAATAGTAAAAGAAATTTTATATCCATTGTATGGATAAAATTGCACATACTTTCCATTATCTTCGACACGAATAGGCTTAGTAATGCGAATGTATTTCTTTGGTGCATTTTGCTCGCGAATACCGGCAGACTGGATCAAAAATACAAAAGGCGCTGCACTGCCATCCATAATAGGAAGTTCAGGCGCATTAACATCAATGTATGCATTATCAATACCTAAACCAGCCAACGCAGAAAGCAAATGCTCTACAGTGGCAATCTTAACCTGGCCATGATGCAGTGTAGTACATAACATCGTATCACCTACATGCTCATAGGATGCAGGGATTTCAACCACAGGTGAAAGATCAACGCGGCGAAAAACAATGCCAGTATTAACAGGAGCAGGTCTCAGGGTTAAAAGCACTTTATCACCCGAATGCAATCCCACGCCAGTAGCCTGGATTACTTTTTTAGGAGTTCTTTGTTTTATCATTCAGTGCTCACCTTGTTCCTATTCCTCATAATATTATTATTTTACGCGCAAAAAACTTCGAGATTTTACCAATAAATTATAAGTTCGTCTATTTTTTTATAAATCAAATAAAGCAAAACCCGGGCAATTTGAATTACAAACCCCGGGTAAGTCTTCTCTACAACAGTAATGCTGACTACGCTTCTTCTTGGCGACGCAAGAAAGCTGGTATATCTAGATAATCAACATCAGGGACATGATCACCATTTGCTCTCATTGTGGAAGACACTGCAGTTGAACTAGCTTGCTTACGCACCACTGCTGGACGGTCTAACTCTTGATAGTCAAATGAACCATCACTTCTCATTGATTCAACTAATCGCGCGCGATATGCCTGTTGTGGTTGAGCTTGTTGATGACGTTGTCTTGCATCACCCAAACCAGTAACAATTACAGTAACACGCATTTCATCAGTCATATCTGCGTCAATTACGGTACCAACGACCACTGTCGCATCATCAGAAATAAATTCTTTAACAACATCGCCAACTTCTTCAAACTCACCGATTGACATATCAAGGCCAGCAGTAATATTCACCAGGATTCCACGAGCACCAGAGAAATTCACGTCTTCTAGTAATGGAGAAGCAATTGCAGCTTCAGCGGCTTGACGAGCACGTTGCTCACCCACTGCGCTACCAGTTCCCATCATCGCCATACCCATTTCAGACATTACTGTACGCACGTCCGCGAAGTCGACGTTGATTAAACCTGGGCGAGTAATCAGATCAGAAATCCCTTTTACTGCACCAAGTAAGACATTATTAGCTGCTTTAAATGCATTTAATAAACTAATATTTTTACCTAAAACACTGAGCAACTTATTGTTAGGAATGGTAATTAATGAATCAACATGTTCTGCAAGACGACGAATTCCTTCTTCTGCAGCCATGGCTCGTTGCTTGCCTTCGAATGAAAAAGGCTTGGTTACAATCGCAACCGTTAAAATTCCTAATTCTTTGGCAATTTCTGCAAATACAGGAGCTGCACCAGTTCCAGTACCACCGCCCATTCCAGCAGTAATAAATACCATATCAGCGCCTGTAAGCATTTCACGAATTAATTCGCGATCTTCTTCAGCAGCTTCACGGCCAATTTGTGGGTTCGCACCAGCACCTAAACCTTTAGTTAATTCATCACCTAACTGAATGTGAACTTTTGCATTAGATGCTCTTAACGCTTGAGCATCTGTATTCGCACAGATAAACTCAACACCATCAATATTTTCAGCAACCATATGCTCTACAGCATTACCACCACCGCCACCAACGCCAACTACCTTAATGACTGCATTATTACCTTGCAGTTGGCCTTCCATTAATTCAAACATAACCGTGCTCCCCATACGTTTATTCTGTAATCGTAACCAGTAAAAATTTCCTCTTCCGCTCTCTCAATTGGTAAAGCGTTTCCAGTTACATGTATCTTAAAAATTTCCTTGAAACCATTCTTTCATACGCAACCACAAGCCCTTAGAGTTTTCACTCATTGCCGGAACATTGTAGCGTGCATCGTATTGTTGCTGATATCCGTGCAACAGCAAACCTACACCCGTAGCAAACGCAGGATTTTCGGTAACCTCAGCCAATCCTGATACGTGTTGTGCATAACCTTTGCGCACTGGTGTTTCAAAACAAAGTTCTGCCAGCTCAATCGCGCCATGAACATTCGCCGCCCCCCCGGTAATTACAATACCCGCAGCCATGCGATCTTCAAAACCGCTGCGACGCAATTCATTGCGCACTAAAGTAAATAATTCTTCGTAGCGTGCTGAAACAACATCAGCTAAGGCCTTTGCTGAAATTTTTCTTCCTGGTCGCTCATTAACACTGGCAACCTCCAACATTTGAGTTGGATTTGCTAATTCAGGCAATGCACAGGCATGAGTTAATTTAATTGCTTCTGCTGCTTTAGTTGGAGTACGTAAAGCCATTGCAATATCATTGGTTACTTGATCACCAGCAATCGGAATTACTGCCGTATGCTGAATCGCGCCTTCAGAAAATATAGCAATGTCTGTGGTCCCTGCGCCAATATCAATCAAGCAAACACCTAAGTCTTTCTCATCATCAGTAAGCACTGCATGACTTGAAGCCAATTGTTCGAGGATAATATCACTCACGTCCAAACCACAGCGACGAACGCATTTCACAATGTTTTGTGCCGCACTCACCGAACCTGTCACTAAGTGTACACGTGACTCAAGACGCACACCCGCCATGCCAACAGGCTCACGAATGCTGCCTTGATAATCAATAATGAATTCTTGAGGCAGAATGTGTAGAATTTTTTGATCCGCAGGAATAGCAACCGCCTTTGCCGCATCAATCACTCGCGCCACATCGGCTTGCGACACTTCCTTTTCACGAATGGCAACGATACCATGTGAATTTAAGCTGCGTATGTGACTACCTGCGATCCCCGCATAAACTGTTCTGACTTCACAATTAGCCATCAACTCAGCTTCTTGTACTGCGCGCTGAATCGAATTAACTGTAGCCTCTATGTCAACAACTACACCGCGTTTTAAACCACGGGATGGATGACGACCAATCCCAATTACTTCGATTGTTCCATCGGAGGACACTTCACCTATCAGTGCATTAATTTTTGAGGTGCCTATATCCAAGCCAGTGATAATATTTTTTTCTATTTTCTTAGCCATTATCGTTCCGTTTGTTGTTTCCACTGCACTGCCATACCACGCGGATAGCGTAAGTCTACACTTGCCAGCTGCTCGATCTTTTGAGCAAATACAGCTGGATAGGCCTTACAAAATCGCAGCAATCGTGTTTCTAACTCGTTCTTTCCTAAGTATATTTTCATGTTACTTCCTATTAATAATACCCAGGATTGGTTATCTCTTAAATGCAGTCCAGTAGCATTCAATCCGTACATTGATAATATCTTACTCAATTTTTCGTAAACTTGTAAGACTTCTAGTTGCTGAGATGATGGTCCTTTTAACTTCGGTAGACTTAAATCACCAATATCAGAGCCTTCATTAAATAGCCGACCATCGCTGGTCATTAGTGAATTACCCCAAATTGCTACTGGTTTCTTTTCGATTAGCCTGATTTTTAACGTATCTGGCCAAACGCGCTCTACTATTGCCGTATCCACCCAAATCATTTCATTCAGTTCACTTTGCAGTGCACGTGCTGGCAATGCAAAAAAACTATCTCCTACATATTTTGCTAAAACATCCTCTAATTCTTTATGAGTCACATGTTCGTAACTTGCAGCCACTTTAATCGTGGTTATGGGAAAATACTCTGCATCAGATAGGTACCAATAACCCAGGCGCCCAGCCAATATTACTGCGCAGAGGATTAACCCCCAAAGCAGGAAAACATAGCGTAAACTCCCAGATTCATTGCTCCTGTTCGTACTCATTGCGCTCACAGATAATTAGTTACTAAATGTTTACGACAATTTTGATGAACTTGTGCAATAAGAATCAGTTCATCAAGCAAATCAGGATAAGCTAAACCACTCGCCTGCCATAACTTTGGATACATGCTTATGGAGGTAAAACCAGGCAAGGTATTAATTTCATTAAAATAAATAGTTTCTGTTTTCTCATTCACAAAGAAATCTACTCGCGCCATACCTTTGCATTTTAAACGAGTAAATACATCCGCAGAAGCTTGCTTTAATCGCTCAGCTAAAGCCGGACTTAAAAGGGCTGGAATAATTAAATCCGTTTGATTACTCTCGAGGTATTTTGCCGAGTAAGAATAAAAACCATCAGGATGATGAACGCAAACTTCACCCGCCATACTCACTCGTGGAGCAGCAGAGGGGTCTAGGCTTTCGAGTACCGATAGTTCTATCTCACGGCCTTCGATGAATGACTCTACTAAAATTTCTTCATCGTAGCGTAGCGCATCATCGACTGCAGCCAACAATTCGCTCATAGTTTTAGCTTTATGGATGCCCACACTTGAACCCATGGAACATGGCTTTACAAATAATGGCCAACCAAATTCAGTGACGACCTCTTGGCAGAAACGTTGTCGTTCTGCCGCTTGCGCATGCCAGGATAAAAGCGTGTAACGTGCTGATTGCAAACCCTCAATGCATGCCACACGGCGCGTCATGTCTTTGTCCATACCAATCGCTGAAGGTAAGACGTCACATCCAACATACGCGATACCAGCCAGTTCCAAAATTCCTTGTAAACAACCATCTTCATACAGTGGGCCATGAACTACAGGAAACACAACTTCGACATCAACAGCAAAACGTCCATCTATCAGTAAGCTTACTAAAGGCTTAGAGTGCTCGGTAACCACTGGAAGCTTGTCTTTATAGGCTAACAAATCTTCATATTGATGCACATGAAAAAGTCCCTCTTTATCCATGGCAATCGGGATAATATGGTATTTTTCTGCATCCAAATGAGTTAAAACAGATGCAGCCGAAACTAATGAAACTTCATGCTCTCCGGATTTTCCACCATAAAGCAATGCCAGATTGATTGGCTTGGACATTAAGCGTCTCCAATAATATGAACTTCGCGCATCAACTCAATAGTTGTTTGCTCACGAACTTTAGTTTGCACCAAATAAATCAATGCTTCAATATCAGCCGCAGAAGCTGAACCTTGATGATTGATAATAAAGTTGGCATGTTTCTGAGAAACCATAGCCCCCCCCAAACTAAATCCTTTTAAGCCACAAGACTCAATAAGTCGCGCCGAAAAATCTCCAGGAGGGTTACGAAATACCGACCCACAATTATATTCATTAGTAGGCTGAGTATTTGCCCGATGTGCTAATAAATCTTTGATGACCTGTAGTGACGTTTCTTTCTCACCTGAAGGCAACGTAAACGTAGCCGAAACAAACCATTCATCAACTGGTCCGGCTACATGCCGATAAGCTACCTCATATTCATCAGGTTTTCTTACCCTGATTTGTCCTGAACGATCCATAGTTTCCAGCTCGACAAGATATTGCCAGGTTTCGCCGCCATGGCAGCCTGCATTCATCCGCATAGCTCCCCCCATAGTACCTGGAATTCCTGCCCAAAATTCACCGCCAGAAAGGTTATTTCGCGCGCAAAAGCGAGCCATGCTAGCACAAGAAACGCCAGCCTCTACCTTTACGGTTTGCTCTCCTAGCAAATTGATTTCCTTGAGACATCCCTGAGTTAAGACTACGGTTCCTGAAAAACCAGTGTCTTTGATTAGGGAGTTAGAACCAAGCCCTAGCCATAACAAGGGCTCTCTTTGCGGCAAATTACGCAAAAATAAAGCCAAATCAGCCGCATTTGCCGGCTTATACATCTTGGCGGCAGGCCCGCCAACACGCCAGGTGGTGTATTCTGCCAAAGATTCATTATAAAGCAAAGTGCCTTGACATTCCGCAGTTAGCTCACAATCTTTTTCAGTGGTGCTCATCATCGATTCTCACAGTTCTTCTTTCATCAGGTTCACCGCAATTTGACCAATATTCCCAGCACCTTGCATTAGAATAACATCACCATCCTGGATAAATTCATCCAACACGGCCTTAAGCGAGCGTTCATTCACTAAAGTAACATTTTTGTCATTACTTTCGATCTCTTGCGCTAAGCTTTCACTGCTAATTCCAGGAATAGCTGCTTCACCAGCAGAATAAATATCAAATAAAAATAATTTGTCCGATAGCTTTAGTACATCGACAAATTGATCATGCAAAGACTGCGTTCTTGAATAACGATGAGGCTGGAACACATGCACTAAACGCTTATTCGGCCACACACGGCGAAACGCGTCGATTGTTGATAAAATTTCTTGTGGATGATGACCATAATCATCCACAATCAGCGCTGAACCACGCTCAAAATGTTTTTCACCCAACATTTGAAAACGACGACCAACCCCTTGAAACTTGGCAAGAGCATTCATAATGGCAGCATCGTCAACACCTAACTCGGTAGCAATCGCAATCGAGGCCAGAGCGTTTAATACATTATGTCGTCCTGGATATTGGAAGCGAATATTGAGCACTGCATGGGGTGCCGGACGAATTACGGTAAATTCGCTAATCAATTCATTCTGCGTCCAATCAACGGCTCGATAATGAGCATCGTCACTAAACCCATAAGTTAAGGTAGGTCGCTCAATTTGGGGCACGATACCGCGTACCTCGGGATCATCCACACAGACAACAGCAAGCCCATAGAATGGTAAATGATGTAAAAATTCAAGGAAGGTAGTTCTCAACTTATCAAAATTATCATCATAAGTGCTCATATGATCAGCATCAATATTAGTGACAATTGCCATCATAGGCTTGAGGAATAAGAATGAAGCATCGCTTTCATCAGCTTCGACGACAAAATAAGGTGACTGACCAAGCTTGGCATTCACACCTGCGCTATTTAATTTACCACCAATAACGAAGCTGGGATCTAGGCCCCCTTCTGCCAATAAGCTACTGACCAAACTCGTTGTGGTTGTCTTTCCGTGCGTTCCGGCAACCGCGATACCATGACGAAAACGCATTAATTCAGCAAGCATTGCAGCACGTGGGATGACCGGAATCATCTGCTCGCGAGCTGCCGCAACTTCAGGATTATCCATACCGACAGCAGAGGAACGTACGACAACATCCGCACCTTGAATGTGCTCTGCCTCATGGCCCAGGTAAACCGGAATACCTAAAGATTTTAATCGTTGTACCGTGCTGCTCTCACCTGCATCAGAGCCAGTGATGCGATATCCCTGATTATGCAATACCTCTGCAATACCACACATACCAACGCCACCAATTCCAACAAAATGAATTTGTTCAACACGCCCCATCCTTGGAGATATAAATGGTCCTGAATAACTCACAATTCCCCCTTATGCTGACAGCGGTTTTAATCCTAAAGCCTGCCAACGATTTTCATGATCAATGCGCAATAATAATGCTACGACCACACAATTAATTACCATACTTGCACCACCATAACTCATTAGTGGTAAAGTTAACCCTTTTGTAGGCAGTAAACCTGAGTTTACCCCCATGTTAATAGTTGCTTGTAGCCCTAACCAAAAGGTCAAACCATAGGCTGTATATGATGCAAAAAAACGTTCCTGCAAAAACGCATTGTACGCAATCGTCAGACCACGAAAAACCAAAATACTATACAAGGCAATGACCATCAAAATGCCCATTAAACCTAACTCTTCAGCTAATACTGCGAATAAAAAATCGGTGTGCGCTTCAGGTAGATACAATAACTTCTGAATACTCTCCCCTAGTCCTGCACCAAACCAACCACCACGCCCAAAGGCAATTAAGGACTGCGTCAACTGATAGCCACTATTATACTGATCAGCCCAGGGATCTAAAAATGCGGTTAAACGAGCAAGTCGGTAAGGAGAAGAAACCGCCAAGAAAGCCAGCGCGGCCATAACGATGAGTAATAGCCCTATATAATACCGTAATTTAACGCCAGCAAGAAATAACATAGCCATGACCGTACCGGAAATCACTACGGTTGCGCCAAAATCAGGCTCGCGTAACAGTAATATGGAAACCACACCCAACACCACCATAGGCTTGATGAAACCTAAAATACTTTC
>NZ_CBCSKT010000012.1:0-6801 GCF_965140895.1 Legionella sp.
GAGAGACAACTGTGCGGAAAATTTGGGCGTTATTAGACATGTCGTCATTAATATTTTGCGCCAAGACAAAACAACAAAAAAAGTGTAAAAGTACGACGCTATAAGTGTGCAATAGATTCTGAGTATGCAAACAGAGTTCTTCATGGATTATTTTAGATCACACATGTTTTAGCCCTGGTGATTTAGATAAGCTTGCATTTTGCTTAATTGATTTGTGGTACTCTTCAATTCGCCACCGTTTTTGGTAGACTTCGTAAATGCAGTCAGCGTCAATGGTTAAATCATTCGTGACGAGATAAAGCGTCCCGGTCGTGCCGTCTTCGTTTGTGAAGACTTTTTTGAGTAAATGGACGGGAAAGCTAATATCCTTGAGATAAACGGTGTTCGCTGCACCATCATTCCACTCGAGTGTATTCACTTGTTGATATTGACCGCTATCAGCATCATGCTTTGTGAGAGCAACACAACGGTTTGATTTGATACCGATAATAAAGAGTTTTTCTAAAGTCTGATGAATCAAGGTCATGTTTGCTTTGGAGCCAAACCAATTATCCGATAGGATGTAATCAAAAAGCACCTGATTGTTAACAGCTTGCTTGAGCCGCGCCCGAAATAGTTCATTCTTGCTGATGGTTGCTCATGACGTCGTACATCTGCCTTGATGTAACACCATAATTCCTTTGACCCAGGCTCACCTGACCTTAGGTGCCTACTCACTTGATCATGACTAATTTCACCATCGAACAAGTTTTAATGTATCTTCAGTTTCTTCACATACGTAAGAATCTGTAGTTGAGGGTTTAAAAAAGCTCAACGCGGTAACGACACCAGCAATTGCTATTCCGGTTGCCGTAAGCGCAGGCGCAACAACTGTAGCGGTACTTGCAGAAATAATCCCTGCACTCACCAAGGTGGGAACAATAACAGGCCAAGCCAGTACGGCTACTACAATGCCTCCCAAACCCGCGGTAAAGAGAGAACCATACACTAGAAAATCGAAAGCAGCGCTGTCTTTAGAATCCGTGTTGGAGTTTTCTGTTGTAACTTTGATGGAGGCAGACGACGGCTTGATAATTGGGGACTTCTCACTTGATCTGGTAACAACTTCCTTTTCTTTTTTTACTATCGGGAGAGGGGGCTTAGGTTGTACTGAAGGCATTTGTTTTTTTACAGTGCCGGGTAATTGCAGCCACGGATCATTCTCTTTCATTTGCAGTCCATTTAAATAGGCCGCCAAGAAAGGATTGGAGCTGTCTGCTTGTGCTGCTTTAAGACGCTCTTCTTCGGGCAATTTTATGAACACGGCTAATTTATCCAGTTCTTGGATGTAGTGGGTAGCTAGGGGTTTATTGGGCGTTGTGAGATTTAATCCCCAAAAACTGGGTTCTACAATGCCTCCCGTATCTTCCAAACCGGAATCAAAGTAAGCGGTATTGCAATGTGATCTAACTGGCAATAACAAGTGATAACTAGCACCCACGGCACGATATAAATCAGCCAAGGCGCCTTTTACAGTTTCTTGTTGGTTTGAATTCGTAGACCATTTTTCCATGTTCGTGGTAGGTAAGCTAAGAACGGGGTAACCTAAACGTCCTAAGTTCTGTGCGGGAACTGCCAGACCTGCGCCACCTTTGATTGTGTAAAGATTAGTGCCTATAAGATGATGACTAGAGTTCCCCGGAAATAAGAAAATCACTTTTTTGGGATCTAAATTTTGCTTTTTGGCAGCATTTTGAAAACTGGGTAGATCAATAAATCCTTCAACGTAAATAAACATAGGTCGGACGTACTTTGATAGTATACTTGGTTAATTATACAGCATAAGTTATGCCGAGTTCTAGTCTTGGTCGCAAAATGTAGCGATTTCCGATTAAATTGGTCTTGTTTCAATAAAGACTGGAAGCAGGTCTTGAATGGTGAATTGTATCCTCAAACGTAATAATAAACACGGAACGAGGGGGCGCTATGTTTGATTTTTTTAGAGTCTTAGCGAGAGTTAGCCATTGTTTATCTGTTAACACCTGGCAAACCGTAGATCGTTAGTAAACCACGTTAACTTGAACTAAAATTCATAAGATAGGATTCTAAAAAAGAATAAAAATTGGTTGTACATGAACGTTTAAGGAACTATAACTGTATAATCATAATTTTTATCACCGTTCATGCTCAGTAGAATCAAGTTCATATTCGTTAAGATACGGAAAGAGAACGAAAATGAAAATATTGATGATGTTAACTTCTCATGACCAATTGGGTAATACTGGGAGCAAGACAGGTTTTTGGCTTGAAGAGTTTGCTGCACCTTATTTTGTTTTTGCCGATGCCGGTGTTGAATTAACTTTAGCCTCACCTAAAGGTTGTCAACCCCCAGTTGATCCGAAGAGCGATTTACCCGAAAACCAAACGTCTGCGATGGTGTGTTTTAAAAATGATGGCGGGCGCAAAAAGCACTTTCTCAGACAGCTAAGTTTGCCGATATGAAGGCCGATGATTTTGACACGGTATTTTATGTGGGGAGGCATGGTCCTTTGTGGGATCTTGCTGAAAGCTTTATTTCAATCAGGTTAATCGAGTCTTTTTATAATTCTGGAAAGCTTATCGCCTGGGTTTGTCATTCACTTGGTGTATTACATCGAGTAACCTACAAAGGCACGCCTAAATTAAAAACTGATGTTCAATTAAAGGAATAAATCATGTTAGCAGGGGCATTTATTTTTTTGGCTGTGTCACTTCTTCTGGCGATTTACGTATATAAAGGGTTTAATCCTACGCTTATCCTTCTTGCAAAAGCGCTCTTTTATTTTTCTTTAGCGATGTTTTTTATTTTATTAATTGCTGATTTTTTTAATCATATACCTCCAATTTCAGAGGATAAGAAGAATCTTTCTTTATAGGTGTAGTCTAGAGCTATTAATTATACTGCCCCCATTTGGGATTGTTGAAGAATATAGCCTGAATTAAAATTATTGCATATCGTTTACATAGTATCAGCATGTTCTCATCTTCATAGGGAATTGGCCTTATGAAAAAAAGTAATTAGAATCATGCTAATAATCAAAATAAAGAAGAAAAACAAGTGTATGACGAATATATCCCTATTCCGTCTAATATCTATGGCTTTGATGTGCATGGGTATTTTTCTCTCATATTACATGCTATGGAAAACCACAATTGTTAAAAGAATGTTTGAAAACTAAAGTTGCTTGCTCTTGTTAGGGTGTGTTGGCAATTAGTCTCCCAGTCAACACACTCAATCAAGGCTCGGATCAACAAATTATTCATTGGAGAGTGAATAGCCTATGTCCAGCCTATATGAAAGCCCTATATTATCAATATAACTTATCGTTTTTACTGATATTTTTTATGTTTTATAAATAAATATCCTAAGCAAATTGGATATTATTTATCTTTGTGTTAGATTCGCACTCATGGAGTGCTGTCGAGAACTCTATCTTGTGCATCCTAAAGGACTTTGATTTCAACGCATATTAAGGATAACCAGAATAAACTACACAAAGTCAATGGATTAACATATAAAAAATGGCTCAAAATATAGATATATTGATTGATATTATTTATGTTGAGTAAAAATTTTAACGGGCTTTTTCATAGGATATTTTAGGATATAGCAACTAGATGAATGGATTAATGCAAAAGAACTTACATACCCAACTTCTATTGAAGTTTATTCATGAATTAAATCAGCCATTAACCGTAATTAGAGCCTATCTAGGTGGGTGTGAAATTAAGTTACAAAGAAATGAACTTAGCCCCAATCAAATGAGTAGTGCCTTACAAAAAATTAATGAGCATACTGAGTTATTTAAAGATAAAATTTATTCGATGCAACAGTTAATTGTTCAAGAAGAGGGTATTAATATCTCAAATATTATTACTGAGATTACCTCTTTATTTTTCTTTGAAATACAACATCATAACATCAAATTAACTTTAGATTTCCATGAAATCCTCCCTGATTTTAATATGAATAAATCTCAGCTTAAATGTGTTTTATTTCGCTTATTGAAACAATGCATTGATGCCGTGGAAAAAAATGGCATAAAGCAAAGTGAGTTACAAATTCAAACGAAGACCCATCAAAAAAATGCATTAAGCATGACTATTACAACTAATTTTCCAATAGCAGAAGAGGGCGTAGAGCAAGAGCTTACTCATTGTCGTACTCTTTTTACCACTGATTGTGGTAGTTTATTAACTGAACTAGTACCGAATGGTATTTGCTTTCAACTGCTGATGTTTCATAAGGATTCGCAATATGTCTATTAAGGAGCCGATGGTTATTATTGTTGATGATGATCCTGAGATATGTGCGTCATTTCGTTGGTTATTTGAGTCAGTTAATCTTCGAGTGCAAGCTTATGAGAATGCCAAAGATTTTCTTGATAATTATGATGCTACCCAACATGGTTGTCTGATTATTGATGTGAGAATGCCTATCATAAGTGGTCTTGAATTATTGGAATATCTTAATACAACTAAAAATCAGCTCTCGGTAATTATCATCACCGGTTATGGGGATATTCCCATGGCAGTAAGGGCAATGAAAGCGGGGGCGGCAGATTTTATTCTTAAGCCAGTGAATCATCAGGATTTGTTAGAGGTCACGCAAAGTTGCTTGAAAAAAAACCAAAATAACAGCTTCCAATTACAGTCTGATTTTTGTCAGCGGATAAACAGCTTAACTAAACGCGAAAAGCAGATTATGGATTTAGTTATTGATGGTAAATTAAATAAGCAGATTGCATATGATCTTAATATATCCATTTCTACAGTAGAAGCTCATCGCGCTAAGGTTATGAAAAAAATGGAGACTAGAACCTTGGCTGATCTGATACGAGCCAATTTGCTACATACGAGCAATACAGCTTCTTTTGAGTATTCTGGTTAACTATTTGTTATATGAAGTGTGTAGGTGGTGGGGATAAATTATCAACACGCCTATTATTTTCAAGAATGTCCAATTGTTAACTAAAAATCATGTTTAGAGGCTATTCCAATCTGTTTGATTTTTGATAAACATGCCAAGTGGCGAATAAATACAATAAGGAACGTATCGCAGAAATAGTTGACGCTATTGGGAAAGACATTGGGAGTGACACTGAAATACTGTTTGTAGATGCGTCTCATTTTTCAAATCAACCCTATGTGAGCCGTGGATGGTTTAAGCGCGGTGAAAAAAAACAGTGAGCACGGTCAAAAACCGATTAAGCAAAACAATTTTTGGCGCGTTAGACATGCGCACCAGTCGATTTGACTGGAAGCAGGCAGACAGAGGAAATAGCCAGCAGTTTATCTTGTTTTTACACCAACTTCATCAAGCTAATCCTGCTAAAAAATTGATGATCATTGTTAGATAATGGCTCAATACACAAAAGTAAGAAAGCAAAGACGTTCGTAAAAAAACACGACTGGGTTGAGCTGTTTTTTTTGCCACCTTATTCGCCGGAGTACAATCCAATAGAACGATTTTGGCTCTGGCTAAAGCAGAAAGTCTATGGAAGCAAATCATTTAATAAAATGGAAGACCTTATACAGCAAGTGCGGAAATTAATATGGCATGATCACGAAGGAAGAACGATTTCAAAGATACATTTTAATTATGAAGCACATGCAAATTTATTATAGGAATTTAGTGAGGACTGCTTAAAATAAGTAAAACATCTTCTATCATTAGCGATGTACAGTTAGATACGGAGATCAGGCGCATAAACTCAAAATGAGGAAGAATAATTAATATAACTTTTTGAATTATATATAATTTAACTGATTAATAGAATTAATCAGACTTAGAGAGATTTTTAGCTCGTATTCTTTCTATTTCATTTTGGCATGCTACTTCT
This sequence comes from Legionella sp., assembly GCF_965140895.1. Lineage (GTDB taxonomy): Bacteria > Pseudomonadota > Gammaproteobacteria > Legionellales > Legionellaceae > Legionella. The sequence continues at coordinate 5,862 of NZ_CBCSKT010000012.1, forward strand.
AATTCAGAATCCTTATTCAAGACCGATCCATGCTTCTCTCCGAGATATTTCAAAGATAATGACGCTCTTCAATTAAACTTTCATAAGGTATGTGTAATTCCTTATGTAATTTGACAATTTGAGGCAGAGTTAAGTTGCGTTTTCTGTTTAAAACATCACTAACTCGACTTTTAGGCCCCAAAAAAACCTCTAAATCTTTTCTTGTTAAATTCAGTTGATCCATTAGAAAAAAAATAGCATCGACAGGATCTGATTGAGGCATTTGATGATGTTTATTTTCATATCCTTCTACAAGAACAAGAAGCACACCTAACTCATCACCCTCTGGAGTATCTTGCTTAGCTCCCCAAAGATAATCAACTCGTTCTAAAGCTATTTTATAATCGCTTTCATTATGAATTGGTTTAATCATTTTCAACCTCCGAAGCATTTACTCGATCATACTCTTTGTGAGTACCAACAAATTTAATAAACATGGCTAGTCTCGGATAATCTATCGCACAAATAATACTATAGTCATTACCTTTTATATTAAAAACTACCCTGTTATTAGCAATAATGGATGCATTTCTTAGTGTGTCTTTAACATCTTGAGGGGTTTTCCAAATTTGCTTAGAACAAAAATGGTACCACTCATTTAAATAAGACTGCATGTGCTCATTGCCAGGCAATTCCCAATAAGTTTTAAGACGACTTTTTGCTATTATTCTCATAATTTAATTATGTGTTACCATTTTGGTAACGTCAATAATTAATTTTAAGTTTGATTTATAAAGTAAATAAAACGGGGGGTAGTGTAATGACGGATAAGCAGACCTCATTAAGTATCTAAAAAAATGATTCAATATCGTTTATCGTATGTTATTTGAAAAATGATAGGAATTAGAAGATAAGGATGTCATTAAGTGCTGAAGAGCAATCAGCGTTGAATCGATTAAGA
>NZ_CBCSKT010000013.1:0-55619 GCF_965140895.1 Legionella sp.
AATCGACAAGGAAGGGTGGAGCCGAGAGCTGTACGATTAAGAGCACGCTCATTTCCCGTGCTTAGAAATGACAGATATGTTGAGCAGCAAAAGATAGTGCGGCAAAGAGAAATAAGAATGGATAAAAATGACGCTGCTTAAGGCAGCGCCATTAGATTATGATTGCCTGACTAATGGCATCTACCCCTTTGTACTTACAGGTCAAAAAATTGATCGCCAGCTTTATGACGCACTTAACTCGTACACAGGTGAGCCTGGCTCAGATGGCGTGGTACGCGTTGCTGCTGCAAATATGCATTACAGTCTATTAAAGTTGTGCCAGGAAGGAACTAACGGAGAAAATCTTGTGGTCTCCCAAATGACTCGCTCAAAGCCAATGGCCCTAGGGGTTCTGCCTGAGTGTTCGCATTCCGGTAAAAAAATGGGAATCATTCGCAGTATTACTATGAATAATGCGGCCAATCACCCTACAGCTATATGGGTTTTACGTTGTCTCCAAGTAAAAAATAGCAATGCCTATAATGCATTGGCAAAAGAGCTAGATAAGCTTACGGAAGAAACTCAAAAAAATGAGCACACAGAATTTGTAAAGACGCTTCTTTATCAGCGTGAGTACACTACCAGTCGTTATTCTATGATTATATTTCGACTGATTGATGATCGAGGCAATCATCTTGACGATTATAATCTTTATCTAACCGCAGGCCCAAAATACAGTGAGTATGCACTTCCGACAGGCTTTTTCGTTGACCGCCAGCAAAATCAGCTTAATTGCGGAAAACTGACTTATTATCTGGACTACGACATCATGGAAGCTGGAATTAATACACCTCTAATGCAAGGCAACCTGGGCTTTCGGATTAAAGCTCATCCAGAAGAAAGCACTCAAGCTCTTGCCTATTACCGAATACTGGATTTTCACTCCTCGCTTGCCGACATTAACAAAATTCTTCATCCAAATGAAACCGTAATGGTGGAAATCATGCTGCAACGACGAGTAGATAGAACGGTTTCTCGTATTACCAACAACCTTAATCCAGCAAAAATCAGCACAAAACTAACAGGTAAAAAGGTAGATTAATAAGCTGACTCATAGCCCCGAATTATTTTTATGAATAAGCACAAAATAATTGCACTAAAAAGTGCATTTCATGCTAGCATGTAACATATGGTGCATTCGGAGCTATTTATGAACATCGAATCCAAACCAAGTGAAAGCGAGGTGTTAGCAATCGCGTTATATAATTTAAAAGATATCTTAGATATTTCCAATAATGATCTATGCGAAATTATTGGGGTTCATCGTAATACCCTCTCGCGTTCCTTAAGTAATAAGAAAATTGCGGTTAAAAGCAAAGAAGAGCAACATAGAACCTCCTATTCTCAAAAAGATTTCTGGATTGAGAATACCTTCCCCTCCCCTGCGACCTAATTATTTCTCGCAGTCATCACGCCCTTCCTTGCCGTGATAAGACTAACACCATATAAATGTTTACAAAAAGAACAAATCGGATACAATACATCCTCGTCTTGTTCTTCGGGATTAATTTACACCTCACGCAATATTCAACAAAGTGTTTCTTTTTGCTTCACACACTGCAACATCAAGAGAAATAACATTGCCAAACTCTCTCAAGAATAGAGAAGTTGTTTTTGGAGAATTACATTTGGCCTTACTTACCCAGAATGGTGAACTATGTAAATGCTGACTCTGATGCTAAAGACTTCGAGAGCAAAAATAGATATCCGTTTAAAGCTAAGTAAAAAACATAGACGCTAAATGTGTCAATCGCTCATCTGGAAGATGGTGGTTTTAAAAACCATAAGGAATATAATTTAATTAACTAGCAAGAGTAAAACACAGAATGCCTACTTCTAACAAAAATAGTGTGTATTTAAATATACGTAATAATATTACAAACAAAAAAATAAAAACATTTCCTTTAAATTATCAAACAAAAAAATCAGACGAAAATGAATCTTATTTTTATATTACTCTTAATGAAGCACCACCGAAAAAAAAGCATGAAATAATAATCGACAGTAAAGAATATATAATCACTGATTATCATTTTACCGTATTCGAATATTTACGAAAAAATGAAAGCGATGCCGCGTTCCATATTACTATTAATTTAACTCATGATAATAAAACATATACCGCGAGGATTTATTATGATGAGCATTGCAAGAAACTTAGCTTAACATTCAAAGAGTGCGGAAAATTACTCCATCTTAACAAAGAAAGTGATCTTTTATGGTTTGTAGAACCTTATGTTCTGGAATTTTCAGGCATAATAGAAACCATGCATGAAAATGTAAGAAATGAATTTAAAAATCAATATAATCAATTATTAAACAACCTCTCTGCAAAAAGCCTTGCGATTGACTTGCATATAAATCAAAAAGAAAAAAAAGAAGCTTACATAGAGTATCGAAATGCTTTAGAAGAGGCGATTAGTATTATTTCTTATACCGATATGCCGTTTTATTGTAATACACAAAACTTTATTAGCATTTTTAAAAATTTATTGGGTGACGTAACCACTGAATTAGATAATTTAAATGATGATGCTGTGAATATACATAATATTGATGAGGATAAAAGTGGCCAAAATCAAGTTAAAATAAATATTGCAATGCCCAAAAGAAAGTTATTGTCTGTGAGTGCTGTATCAGAAGAAATCAAAGTAATCGATGAGCAAATTAAAAAAATCCAAATTAATAATGAACTAAATGAATATCAAAAAATCATTAAAGAATACACTCTTCTTGATTATAAATATAAAACAGTTAATGAAAGCGGAGATGCACTTAGTGTATTAAATAAAATGAATGAGCTTGAGAAAAAAGTTGGAAAAATACTAACTAGTATTCTCATTTTAAGTGACATGATATTAAAAAACGATCAAACCAAATTAACAGAAAATAGTAAAATAAATCAAAAATCAGTAATAGAAGATATGGATTTTACAGCGTTAGTGATTATAAATAAAAACAATGTAAATAATTTGATAAAATTTGCCGTTAAAAATAATAAACCTTCTGAGTTAAAATTAATTCTTGAAGCGCTTAAACCTGTAAATTTAAATATAAAAACCAATGCCCTTGGCGAAAGTTCAGAACAATATCTTTTACAAATTGCTTATGATCATCATTTTGATGAACTATTTGAAATATTATTACTTAATGGAGCTTTTCCTGATATTAGATATAATGAAAAGACAATAGTACAAAAAAATTCGCTGACAAAGATCAATGAACTTGTTCTAGCATACAACAAACTCATGGGCGATACTCTGCTTATTCGTAGTTGTAAAGACAACCGCATTAAAGCAATGACAGTCTTAGTAAGAAATGGAGCCAATCTGTACTATAAACCAACTAGCGCTGCCGGCCAGATTTTAACATATGCTCCTTTTGTTAAAAATATTACGAATAGTATTAAGAAAAACCTGGATAAAGGATTTTCTAAAAACAGTTCAGAGGCAATATCATTTTTGAAAAATGATATAAATGCAAAAAATTTAAATGCGTTTTTAAAAAACCATAGTGTTACAAAAATAGAAAAAGAAAGTTCTAATAAAATAGATTTTGGTGATTTACATAATCAAATAAGTAAGGATATTTACAATGCCATTGATTTTACTCCTTTTATAAAAAAAACCGCGCTGAATTTTCTAAAAAATTTTGAAGATTATCAACCCTCCCATGAAGAAGAGTTCCTATTGTCAATCGATACACCTTTTTGTTTTGAAGAACAGCTTAGGATTTTATTTGAAACAATAGATGGAAAGGATCTACCTATTTTTATTAATCAACTGCAAGGTTTGACAAACCAAGAGTCTACCCTATTGTATTTAGCTTGTGATTATGAGTTAGAATATGCCGTACAACTTTTATTACAACATGGAGCCAACCCTAATATTCATAATTATAATCACGCCAATGCCTTAGATGTTTGTATTCAAAAAAATAACCTTAACATCTTGGAAATAATTTTAAAAGATTCACAAGTTGACATAATCGATACCGCATTATACAGCCCACTGGCCATTGCTCGCGAAAGTAAAAATTCACCAGCAGAACATCTTCTCAATGATTATGCAAAACAAAAAAATATCTTTATTGATGAAACTAAAATACAGAGCTATGAAAATACCAAAAAATATTTATCTTCTGCTAAAGAATTAAAATTACTGGAACAGCAATGCTTTACTCTGCAGAATAACCCTACTTTTTTTAATGTATTAAATACATTAAAAACATTTAATGCGTTAAACACACAGACATCCGATAATCCCCCCAAACCCGCTTCATCTAAAAGATTATAAGACTAAAAGGGTAGTGCATTTATAATGCGGTTGGTGAACAAAAAATCATCCGTGAAAAAAAGAAGAACCGTGTCACGGTGTGCCATGGAAGGCTTATTGAGGATTACCTAAATTAAATTAATCTTCGAAGTGAGGCTCGGTCTAAAATTCTGTTGATAATAGCCATGGCGTGATTATCCCCCATGATAGCATCATCCTCAAATTTCAGAATAAAGCATCTAAAACTCATCCGAAAATTGAAAATCTCAATAACTATTACTATGCTCAATATAGTTGTAAGATTTATGTGAGACTTCTGTGAATGTTGTAAATCGTTCTTCATGTATTATCAAAGAATTTAATCCTGGCTCTAATTTTTCATTCAATTCGCCTGCATATAATTATCAAATAAATACAAGCCCGCATAAAATACTTACCGAAGAATTTACAGCAAATGAATTATCTGATTTTTATGAAGTGTTAGCAGTGCAGTTGTTTTTTGGTAAAGGGGATGTGCTTTTTCAGGAACATGATAAATCTGACTCCTTTTATATTATTCTTGAAGGCGAAGCAGAGGTTTTTGTTAATAAGAAAACGAAGCATAATGAAAAGCATTCTCATGTTTTAGCCACCTTGAGAAAAGACGATGTGATCGGAGATATGGCGCTTGTTGAAAATAAACCGCGCTCTGCCTCCATTCGAGCAAAATCAGATTTAGCTGTATTAAGCTTTAATTTGGAGGCAGTAAATGCTCATCCACGAATACGCTTACTATTAACCAAAAACATGGCCAAAATATTGTCTCAAAAACTAAGAGACACCAATCAAATCACCATAAAAAAAATGGAAGAAAGCTTAGAACAGGCCCAGGCACGCAATGTACTTGGAGTATTTATGATTGCCATGTTTTGGCTAATTAGCTTATATACCTTATCGCTTACAACCTTGATTGGTATTGAAAAAAATCTAATAAACAATACGACGTTTCTCTCCGTTGGTTTAATTATATTTTTTGCTCTAGGAATTCTTGGAGCAATGCGACTCACCGGATTACCATTAAAACACTTTGGTATTACTTTCGAGGATTGGCCACAAAAAACCTTACAAGCATTGAAGTATTCGCTGCCTGTAGTGCTTATATTTCTCCTGGCTAAAGCTTATTTAGTGTATTGGGAGCCAAATCCGAATCATGTAGCGCTATTTTCAGGCTTTGATGAGGGGGTAGTGAACGGTAAATTTAGCCCCACACTTTATTTGGTTGTTGTATTTTTTTATACACTCCTTGTACCGATTCAAGAGTTAATCGCACGCTGTGCTTTGCAATCGACCTTCTTTTCCTTTTTGCCTGGGAATGAAACATTTCGGATTTGGAACGCAATTATCTTATCTAATCTTATTTTTTCGTCAGTACATTCACATTTGAGTTTAATGTTTGCCTCCCTGACATTTGTACCCGGGTTATTTTGGGGATGGTTATTTTACAAGCAATCTTCACTTATCAGTGTATCCGCATCCCATATTTTAATTGGCGTATGGGCAATCTTTATCCTCGGGGCCAAAGGAGTAATCTATTGATGAAATTACCCCGATATAACGTTCCTATTTTAATTATCTTGCCCATTGATTTTATTCAATAAAATGTAGCAAATTTGCATACTCGCAAGACCGATCTATACTCATATTGTACCATTATCATTCTATTTGATATGCAATGCATAAGGAGATGTAAATGAAAATCAAATCATTAGCAGCAGGATTAATAGTTGCTAGCAGTATGGTTCTAGTAGTTGGGCCAATCCAGGCCGCCTGTTATAAGCAAACACCTGGTTGGCACATGGTTTCCAAAAAATGTCCCATTAAACCTGCCGAAACCTGGCAAGAATATAATAGTGGGGTTTATACTCAACCATTAGTCGGAAAAGGCTTCTAATGACTGAGCAATCAATAGGGTCAGAAGATTATAAATCCAGGCTGACCCCATTGATTATTATACAAAACAAGTTTATCCATTTTCCCTCCGAAACCACCTGGTTAACAACGATACAAATTTCTTTTAATGCTCTGACTTCTCGCTTACGAACTCTATAATCAGATGGCCTATTTAACGCAAGCGTTCGATAACAAATTTAATTAAATTATTTGTTAATCAACCTCTAATTGATTTGACTTGAGAGATAACTTATCATTTCGCACCCACCCAATCCTGAATGAGAAATAAATGAAAAACTTAATAAAATGCTTGGTTATAACGCTAGTCACTCTGATCCCCACTCTGTCTTTTGCAACGCTAAAAGCATTCACTAAAAACGATTGCGCAGCGTTAGCCATGCCGAAAACAGTCTTATTAGTTCATGCATCCTGGTGCTCACACTGCAAGGCTTTTTTGCCGGTTTACGAACGCGCTTCTAATCAGGAAAAATACAGGGATTGGATTTTCTATCAAATGGCCAATGATAAATTTGAAAATGTATGCGGCTCTGCCATTAGAAGTGTTCCTACCACATTTAAAAATAATATGACAAATAATTTGATAGGAAATAGACCGTTATCCGTCCTTGAAGAATTTTTAGATTCGAATGCCTAAACTACCTTTTCATATGGAGCACAGGAAATAGCATTGCGCTATTTCCTTGTTTGTCTTATACAATTGTCCTTAATTATATAACCCCAATTTACTCATATAATCATGGTAGATAAAGCTCACATTTAAATCATATTGATTCAATATATTTATTTATCATCATTAACGTCACCGTGTTATTAATTTCAATATTCTTTTCCGCAAAAGTTGAGACAAAATAATCGCTATAGAGAAGACAAAACTGATCAAAAAAGTAATCAGCCAATATTTTCGATCAAGATACGATATTTCATAAAATATTTTTGCCCACTTAACCACAATAAAATTACTCTCGCTAAGCGCCAATAACGAGTATAAGGCTATGAGTCCAAAAGCATATAAAAAATATAAGCGTAAATTCTTTTCTTTTTTATGAATAGTAACTGCCAGAAAATTGGTCGTGGTTACTATGACCATAATCGAAAGCATGACCATTTGTAAATCTTCCGCAGTGTGCCCTGCATACTGCTCCGTCATCCACTGACCTACATAAGAAGCTACCGCGATTAATAATGCGGAAATCATGACAAAGGAAAATAATTCCGTTGTAAAATTTTTTAATTTGTTAATATTGGAATTTTTTAGCGCAATGATAAATGAGGGCAAACCAATAGAAAAAATATTAATTAAGGCGACCCGACGCGGCGTAAGTGGGAAATCATAAAAAGCAAAAAATGACATCAGTGTAGTAAAGATAACTAAAAAGGTCTTGGTAAGAAATAGTTTCGCTACGTCATTAATCGTATTGACGATCTTATTACCCTCATCAAAAATTTTAGGAAGAAGCGTAAATTTGTTTTTTAATAAAACAATGTCAGCTACTTCTTTGGTAATGCTACTTCCTTCCTCCATAGCAATCCCTATGTCAGCTTCTTTTATTGCAGGCAGATCGTTAACTCCATCGCCGATCATAGCAGTGTAAATTTTGTTTTCTCTTAACAGCTTAACAATTCTTAGTTTATGTTGAGGTTTCAGACGAGAAAATATTTTTTTTTCTTTAATTATTGTTAGTAACTGCTCATCATTCACCGCATCAATTTCGTTACCGGATATCAAATCACTATCCAGGATTTTCCAACCAATCTCATAGGCAACAGCTTGTATTGATGAAGCATTGTCACCTGACAATATCTTAATCTGTATGTTTTTCCTTTTGAAAAGATTGATGGCGTCCATTACATCCTCTCTCACCTGATCCATAATCGAGATGATACAAATCGGTTCTATTTCCATGCCGTTCGTATTTTCTGAAAGAGCCTCCGGTGAACGATTAGATTTTTCGATACCAAATATCAGGTTGCGGAAAACTTTTAATTGCCCATTTTGATACAGCGCATCAATCTGTTTTTTTTCTGAATCGTCAATTTTATCCAAAAGCACATCATAACCACCCAGAGCAAAAGTTACTTTTTTATTATTTAATTGTAAATTGTCATCGTGGATGATTAATTGTAATAAACTGAATTTATTTTCAGAGGAAAAAGGGATCTCTCCGGTGATGATAGCATCGGATGCATTAAATGGTTCCAATGTTCTCAAGGTCGCATTTTTATCGAGAGAAAAACGCGCATAGGTCCCTAAAAGTTGTTTTATCTCCTCCATTGAGTAATCAGTAGTTAGTGGCGTGATTTTATGGACTGACAGTTTGTTTTGGGTGAGTGTACCTGTTTTATCGGTGCAAACGATTTTAGTATTGGAAAAAGCTTCAATAGCATTAAGCTTTTGTATAATCGCGCCAACTTTACTTATTCGGTAAATTCCCAGCGCAAATGTGACTGAGGCCATCAGAATAAGCCCTTGAGGAACCAAGGCCAGCATGACAGTGGCTATTTTTCTAATTAGTTCGACCCGACTTGATTCGGCTTGCCCAAACGTTATTTCAAGAATGATTAAAACTAATGCCACTACAAATAACGCTTTTACAATAAAGTTTAATTGGTTTTGCAAAGGGGAAATATTGCGCTTGAATTTTTTGGCAAGCTTCGTAATTTCCTGTGCATGACAATCATCACCAACCTTTAAGGCTTTGTAGACTCCCCGACCTGAAAGACAATGACTGCCAGACATTAATTCATCATTTATATTTTTATTAATCGGGGTGGATTCTCCCGTTAACAAGGACTCATCGATTTCTAATTTTGTAGATTCTACTACAACACCATCAACCACTACTGAATCACCGCGTTCTAATAAAATAATGTCATCAAGAACTACTTCAGATTGTTCAATGGATTGCTCTATACCATCTCTGATAACTTTTACTTCACGCGTCAATAATAAATTAACTTTGTCTAAAGCTCTTTTCGCTTTAATTTCTTCAAATATAGCAATGAAGGTATTAATGATGACAATAAAAGATACTCCGATAATATCAAAAAATAATCGCTCATCATGCTCTATAAAAAAAAACGTTGTTAGAAAAATAATAATTGCAAATATGACTAAATTAAAAACTGAAAAAATATTCTCAATGAATATTTCGGCAATTTTTTTAGTTTTTGTCGTTGTAGCTATGTTCTGTTTGCCCTGTTTTATTCGTTCTTCCACTTCAGAAGATAGCAAGCCTTTTATCATTTTTTAAATCCTCAGCTTTAATGGCTAGTCTGATATTTTTTTGGGGTAAATTCTAACTTTTACTATTTTACTAGCCTTGATCTTTTCTATGTCTGCATCAAATTCCGGAAAATCAATATGCTCCCCTTCTTTGGGTATATAGCCTAAGCGTTGTAAAAATAATCCAGTTAAAATATCAATGTCATCTTCTACGTCAATGTCGCGATCAATGGCTTGTTCCAAAGAATATATGGAACAATTGCCTGTAGCCGTGATACTTCCATCCTTGTTTAACACCCAATCTACTTTGGTGCGATGAAATTCATCTTTAATACGGCCGATGAGCACTTGCAGTAAATTATCTAAGGTAACAAATCCCAAAATGGTATTCTTACCCCTATAAACAAGAGCAAAATGAGGCATCCCTTCGCGAAATTGTCGTAACAAATCTAATGCAGGCAATCGACGTGAAATTTTTAAAATGGGTCGAATAAATGGCCTTAAGTCTTCTAGTTTAGGCTTTTGATAAATGGCAGGCAGGATATCTTTTACATGAATAATCCCAATAATGTCTTTTTTCTCAGGATCATATACAGGATACCGACTATAACGGTGTTCCATAATGATATCCATCATCTGATTAATTGGTTGATTTAAATCAATCATGATCATTTCCTCACTGAAACGCATCACTTCGGTAACTTTCAAGTCAGCTAAATCCAAAGTATGCTCAATGATATCAACCTCCTCTTCGCTCAGCTCTCCATGAAGATGACTGGCGTTTAAAAGCAATTTTATTTCTTCTGTCGAGTAAAAATGCTCACCATGGTGAACTGCGTCTAAATGAAAAACTTTTAACAGAAAGTTCGAACAAGTATTGAGTGCCCAAATTGCAGGATACATAAGCCAATAAAAGCCATATAAAGGCAACGCAGTCCATACAGAGACTCGTTCTGACTGACGAATAGCAAGTGATTTGGGCATCAACTCACCAACAACAATATGCAGGAAAGAAATCAATGAAAAAGCGGCGAAAAAGGCAATAACAGTTATCAGTTGCGGTGAGTTAACGCCGACAAGAATCAGCAGTGGTTCTATTAAATGAGCAAAAGCCGGTTCCCCAATCCAACCCAGTCCAAGGGATGCGAAAGTAATACCCAGCTGGCATGCTGATAAATACGCATCAAGATGTTGATGCACATGAAATAAAATTTTACCTCTCAAGCCATAACTGGCCTTGATCGCTTCCACTCGAGTAGCTCGAAGTTTCACCATACCGAATTCAGCAGCCACAAAAAATGCATTTAATAAAACTAATACAAATGCAAGTAAAACCAATAGGATATTAATCACTAAAACCATCCTTTGTTGAAAAATTGACTCGTTAAATGACAAGGACACAAGAGTGATTGCAAACCAAAGAAGGTGTATACTAATTTTCTTGGGATAGTGAAACGCGTTAGTAATAAACCGTAATTGTCATTACGAAGTCGATTCAATCCTTGCGAAGAAATAATCATTGCGCGTTATAAAACTCAAATCACCTATTTAACTGAAAGCTTCTTGTCTTTCGTCCCCCACCCACAATGCACCGTTTTCTTCAACGGAGTGGCTTATTGCTTCATAATGCACTATTTTGCTGTGGAGGTTTTCCTGACACAATTGATTGATCAGAGCTTCATTATCACTAAAACTGTCTACCCATTGTTTGATTTTTTTTAGGCGCCATATATGCTTATATACTTTTTCATTCTTTAGTTCTTTTATAACAATAAGCCTAGGTAGCTTAAAGGGAAGTAATTTTTCATTGATAAGAAGTATTGCCAATAACCAACGAAGTGAAAGGAATGAGGGACGAAAATCACCACTACGATGACTGATGTTTTTTAAAACTGCTCCTGTTTTACTGCTAAATTTTATATTACCTGCAGTCAAGCAACTCGCTGCATCAAGAGGGGCACCGGTCATTTGAAAATGTTTCGGTGCATTATTATGCGGGCGAGTTTCAAACGCAAACCACAATTTACCTTCTGTATCCACTAAAAAACGAAAAACGGTTTCTTCTTCTCTGGCCAGCAGTTCTTTTAAAGTAAGCAAAGACTTTATAGAGAAAGAACTTGCTTCACAATTAACAGTCATTTTTCCTGCCGAAAAAATAGTCTCTGAATCGGGTGGGCAGGAAAAAAACTCGTTCCTTAACTGAACCTTATTTAAAAATGGAATCATTTGTCTCATCAGGATAATAAGTCATTATTTATAACTGGGACTGGCGAAATCAAAACGATAGACTACCTCCAAATTACCCATTTGTGCCTGAAGAGGTCTACCCCAATAACTGTTATTGGTCGTTGCTGCATAACGATAAACAGCGTTCACTGCAAGATTATTCCTGAAGTTATAGGTCAAGCCCGCAAGACCTTGGTAGGTGAAGGAATTTTGATCGCGGTTAAAATGAGGCCGATGGAAGCGGCTTGTACTGTTTAGCGTGGCATGCATTAAAGAATAACCAATACCTACCCCAACAAAAGGAGAAAGGCGCCCCACTACTTCATGGAAATCATAATAAAGATTCGCCATAAGCATATTGGCTTTAGTACCGCCATCAATCTTTAATCGTTTTATATAATTTGAACTGTACTGATTCGTGTCAGCATATAAGTAAGTATATTGAAACTCATAACGAATAGGGTGGCTTTGATATCCAATGCTACCACCTACATCATAGCCGTAGCGATAATGCACATCAGACAGCAAATAACCATAATAATGGGTTCTTACATTCGAAGATAAGTGCGTATAACCACCAAAAGCGCTTGTATACCAATTATTAACTGGTGTAGTGGCGGAAGCGGAAGCTGCTGTTAGCAACACCGTAGTAAAGAGTGCGAGTTTCATGTCATTTATTTATTGTTATTTTTTGTAAGATCATATTATCTAGTTGTATTAGAATTTGCAATCCATCACTAGAGCATTCCTTTTGATTATTAATGAAGTATTTCTATGGTATTGGCCGTAATTTTATTCGGTGCATTCTCAATCACTATTTGGGTAGCGCTTTGACTAGGTAGTTCATGTTCCATCTTGTGTTCATGCGTATTCACGTAAGACAAGGTATTGTTAAAGAAAAGACCTATCACTAAAAGAGTCTCATATATGCTCCTAAATTAATTGAATCACCTGATTTTTCCTGGTTGATTTTGAGTATAAATTTTTTATTCCACATGATGCATAACCATATTCAATTAATTTTTTTATTAATATCAAATTTTAATAAAACTAATAAAAAACTTAATAGCTTCTAATGAAATCGACTCCCTAGATTTCTCGGTTTTTTTTCTTAACGCGATTTTTTTGGTGCCACTCATGCAACACAAAATACAACCCAGGTAATACCAACAAAGTTAAAAAGGTAGATGAGATAATACCGCCAATGACTACAGTGGCAAGTGGTCTTTGTACTTCTGAACCGGTGCCCGTAGCTAATGCCATGGGCACAAAACCTAATGATGCGACCAACGCGGTCATTAATACAGGGCGAAGACGCGCTAGCGAGCCTTGTAATACCGCATCTTTTAAATATAATTTTTTCTGTTCTCGTAGTTTATTAATGAAAGTAATCATCACCAAACCATTTAAAACCGCGATCCCCGACAACGCGATAAAACCTACACCTGCAGAAATAGAGAGCGGAATACCTCGCAACCAAAGAGCAAAAACACCTCCGGTCAAGGCTAGAGGAATCCCAGAAAATACTAACAAAGCATTCCCTATATTTCCAAAGCTCATAAATAAGAGTAAAAAAATACCCAATAATGTTAGAGGTACAACTACTTGCAGTCTCTTTGAGGCCGATTGCAACTGTTCAAATTGACCACCCCATCTTATCCAATAACCACTGGGTACTTTAACCGCCTGGTCAATTCGTTCTTTCGCTTCACTAACAAAAGAGCTTAAATCCCGATTTCTCACATTCGCGGTCACCACCACACGACGCTTACCACTTTCACGGCTGATTTGGTTGGGACTTTCACTGCGTACCATTTTAGCGACCTCACTTAATGGAATAAAATGGCTATGTCCATCTTTTCCAAGAGGCAGTGGAATAAACACCAGTCTTAACACGGTAGGGCTTGAACGCAAGACCTCAGGTAAACGTACAATCAAATCGAATCGTTTATCTCCCTCAAACAACTCCCCACCTTTTTTGCCGCCTATAGCGATGAGTAAAGCATCTTGAACACTGCCAATTTGCAAACCATAACGCGCTAGTGCCTTACGATCAATGTCTATAGTTAGTAGCGGTAAACCACTCACCTGTTCAACTTTCACATCCGAAGCACCCGGTATTTTTTTAAGTTCCAGACTCATTGCATCCGCGGCTTTGAGTAAGACATTCATATCATCCCCAAATACCTTCACGGCCACATCACTACGTACCCCTGAAATCAATTCATTAAAACGCATTTGAATAGGTTGGGTAAACTCATAGTTGTTTCCAGGGATCTCTTGTACTGCTTGCTCAATTTCTTGAACCAACTCCTGTTTAGTTTTCTTAGGATTAGGCCATTCCTTGCGTGGCTTAAGCATGATAAATGTATCCGCCACATTAGGTGGCATGGGATCGGTTGCAACTTCTGCAGTCCCAAGTTTGGCAAACACATTTTTTACCTCAGGAAATTGTCTTACACGCTCCTCAACTAAATCTTGCATGGAAATAGCTTGGGTTAAACTTGTGCCGGGAATACGCATTGCATGCATAGCAATATCTCCCTCATCAAGGCTAGGAATAAACTCCCCGCCTAAATAAAAAGCCAGGATAAGACTAATAAAAATCAAACCGATCGCGGTTCCAATCACCGTTTTCCGTGCATGAAAACATTGTCGTAATACCTTCGCATAACCTAGACAAAGAAAATGCACCAACCTATTTTCCTTTTCTTGTATGCGTCCGCGTAAAAAAATAGCAACAGCGGCGGGAACAAAAGTTAAAGCGAAGAGCATCGATGCCAAGAGTGCAATAATGACGGTTTCTGCCATAGGCAAAAACATTTTTCCTTCAACACCGGTTAAGGTTAAAATCGGTAAATAAACAACAGTAATAATGGATACCCCGAAAATACTGGGACGAATTACTTCGGTGGTAGCCTGAGAAATTACCTTTAAACGCTCTTCAAGATTTAAGATTCGCCCTAAAGTATGCTGTTGTTCCCCTAGATGCTTGATGCAGTTTTCAACAATAATAACCGCACCATCAACAATTAGACCAAAATCAAGAGCCCCTAAGCTCATTAAGTTTGCACTGATCTTGTTGGTCACCATACCGGTAATGGTAAGTAGCATGGATAGAGGAATCACCATCGCGGTAATAAGCGCTGCGCGAATATTACCTAAAAATAGGAATAGGATAATACAAACTAACAGGGCCCCTTCGAGTAAATTATTCTTTACCGTATTAATCGTAGCATTAACCAGCGTAGTTCGATTATAGACAGTAACTGCCTCGACTCCAGCGGGTAGCGACTTATTAATTTCTTTCATTTTAGCGGCCACACGTTGCGACACGGTACGGCTGTTTTCCCCCATCAGCATAAAGACGGTTCCTAAAACGACCTCTTCGCCATTCTCTGTGGCAGCCCCAGTACGTAATTCCTTACCAAGCACCACCCCAGCCACCTCACGGATGCGCACGGGAGTTCCGTTAAAATTTGCTACCACAATATTTTCTATATCGGTGATATTCTGCACCTGACCTGGTACACGAATAAGATTTTGCTCACCATTACGTTCAATGTAACCTGCACCAATATTCGCATTATTGCGTTGCAGAGCCTCGACCAAATTATTTAAACTCAAGCCATAACGCACCAACTTGGTCGGATCTGGAGTAATATGAAACTGCTTCACATACCCCCCAACTGTATTCACTTCGGCAACTCCCTCTACGTTACGTAGTTGGGGTTTAATAATCCAATCTTGAATCGTACGCAGTTCCGTAGGGTTATGACGCTTATTTTGGGGAACATTTGCTTTATTAGTCACCGTATACATAAAAATCTCACCCAGCCCTGTTGAGATGGGGCCCAGTGTGGTTTCTGCTTCTGGCGGTAATTTATCTTTCACTTCTTGTAAACGTTCGTTGATCTGTTGCCGGGCAAAATAAATATTCGTTCCCTCCTTAAAGGCAACGGTCACTTGAGATAAGCCATAACGAGATAATGAGCGGGTATAATCAAGATTAGGTAATCCACTCATGGCCAATTCAACGGGAAAGGTAATGCGTTGCTCCACCTCAAAAGGTGAATAGCCCGATGCCTCTGTATTAATTTGTACTTGCACATTGGTAATATCAGGTACTGCATCAATTGGAAGGCGCTGAAAATTGTAAACACCCAATGCCGCAATAATGAGCGTAAACAAAAGAACAAACCAACGATTTCGTAAAGAGAATTGAATAATTTTTTCAAGCATCATGATTTTTTAGTCCTCATGGCTTGCACCTTCCTTACCTATTTCGGCCTTAATGTAAAAACTATTTTTACTTACATAATGCTGGCCTGCGTCTAATCCTGAAATAACTTCAGCCCACTCTTTGTCTTTTTCGCCTAGAAGCACTGGAGTTGCTTCAAAATAATCACCTTGCTGCACATAGACCACATCCTGTTTGCCCATTTGCTGCAGAGCGGAAACGGGCACCGCAACGGGAACCGTTTTTTCCTTAATAACTATAGCGCCATTGACATACATACCCGGAAGCCATAGGCGCTCCTCATTATTAAGAATTGCTCGTGCCAAGGTGGTTTGGCTGTCCTCTATACCTAACGGAGAGATGTAGGAAATAGTACTTATGGATTTAGGTTTTCCTTCATCACCGGTCACAATCACCTCCATACCTCGCTTTACTAAGGGAGCCTCCTTACGATATAAGGTGAAATCAGCCCAAACATTGGCAAGGTTCGCTATTTCATAAATAGGTTTAGTATTTTGTGCGAACTCACCATTCGTTGCGTGTTTTTGCACAATTGTGCCGGTGATGGGGGCTTTTATTTCATAGCTTTGTAAACTTTCATTACTTTCAACGATGGCTAATAAATCATCCGTGGTGACCTCATCCCCAAGATTCTTGGTCATGGATTTAATAATCCCTGAGTAACGGGCATAAATGGGAGCTGTGGTATCACGATTAGTGGCAATTTTACCCACTACATTTAATTGCGTTCTTATCACTTGCTGTTGAGCAACTGCTGTGTGTATTCCTGCAGCCTTGAGCATGGCGGGGAGAATTTTTACTCGCCCTTCGTAAGAGGAGTAGTGCCAATTTAATTGCTTTCCAGAGGAATTAAAGCGAATCGTTACGTCAAAAGAATGAGGCTCTTCAATGACCTGTTTACTTTGTAAAAAATCGTTCATTGGAATAAAACTGATTTGCTCCTTTTTTCCATTAAATCGAGTAAGCTCTATGCTTAAATCAGATTCTGGGGGCAAAATCGCTTCACCATTTTTGTAAAAATACACTCTAAAATGAGGCGACATTCCTCGCTCAAAAACTACAAGCTCTAAAATCAAATCCCCCTCTTTAAACAAACGACCTCCCTGGGAACCTCTTTCTATAACTTCATGCTGATGCTCTTGTTCCATGGCATGAGTGGTTTCAGCATAGACACCTAAAGAACTCATCCCTAGTAACAACATAACAATTTGCAAAAAGGAAATTAGTGATGCGAATAAATTCATTTACTCTCCTTAGTAGGATGAAGACCTAAAAGCCCTGTCAATTGAATCAATGTCTTGTGATTATCAGCATGGGCTTGCTGATAATGTCGTTCTTCTTCATACAAAGTATTCAAGGCTAGCGATAATTCAATGTAGGTATATCGTCCCATTTGATAGCCATCTTGCGCTAATTTTATTGATTTTCGCGCCAGTGGTAATAAAGTACTGGTCACTAAATCAGCTTCATAGCGGCTTTGCTGAGCTTGTAAAAATACGCTATATACCGTTTGACGAACATCAAGCCTTGTTCCCTGATATTGGTGCATGGTTTGTGTCAACTGCGCTTCGGCAGTCATTATTTTTCCCTGATTGCGATCAAAAACAGGGACTTGAGCATAAGCAGACATCACCGCTGCATTACTGCCATCATCCGAAAAATGACGCCCACCCACCTGAATGTTTAAATCAGGCCAAACCGATTTTTTAACCGCGATAATAGTTGCTCGCTTCGCTTTTATTTGCTGTTGCATTTGTATGAGTTGCGGGCTTTGCGGTAATTTTTTTAAGAGTTCAGCCCAATTTAAGGTGACATCCGGCAATCCTTGATCTACTAACGGTAAATCCACCCTTAATCCCTTACCTAATAAACGAGCCAGTTTAGCGCGTTGTGATAATGCATCACGCTCTGCCCTTTTTTCTTGGATCCGTGCCTCACCTAAACGCCCTTGGGCTAATCTTAAATCCAACTCCGACCCAGCACCCGCTTTCACGCGCCGTTCGATCGAGCGAACAATATTTTTATTCAGCGCAATAAGTTTTTTGGTAACCAGATGCCATTGTCCTGCATACAAAGCATCAATATACGCAACACCAACTGCTATATAAATTGCCGCTTTTTGAACATTAATTTGCCCTAACGCAGCTAAATAATCAGCATAACTTGCTTTTTTCAAATAAGAGAGACGCCCTCCTAGAGGGATAGGCTGAGTTACAGCGGCAGTCGTTTCTGCCGCCTCATAACTGGAATAGCCTCCTGACCCGCCAAAATTTTCTGCGGTTAAGGTCAGTTGAGGATTGGGATAAAGACCACTTTGAATAAAATATCCGCGCATGGCTTGAGCTTTATCTATTTCAGCTTGCAATTCGGGATTATTCCGATACGCCATTGCTAAGGCTTCTTTGAATGTAAACACCTTGCCAGCCAAGGCTACTGGACTCATGAAACTAATTAATAAACAAATAGCTAAATTGAGATACCTCATATCCTATCTTAACCTATCTCTCATACTTAAGATTAACGCGCGATATCCCATTTAACTATATTATTAAATTAAAATATATTAATTAATTTAAAGACTTATTTTTTGACATGGGGTTCTAACCCCTTCTTTACTCAGGTTAATCGAAAAAGGGAAAAAAACATACGCCACATTCAGCCAAATCCTTAAGTTTTTGTTAACAATCAATGATCATAATGTACTCACAATGATAGAAATAAAGAGTCATGATGATCACGATCAATCCAGAAAATATGCCCCCATAATACTCAAAAAACTAGCCACATTTTTTATGTGTGTACGCGGCAAATCATGAACTATGTTTACGAAAAACCACTATTATTTCCTGCTCTCTCTTTATATTCAGGCCGATATTATACTAAAATTCGATAACGAGTTTAACTAGGAGATTTGTAATGACGGACCAAAAGCCTAAAAATACAGAGCGCATGCCCGTGTTATTTATTGGTCATGGCTCACCGATGAATGCAATTGAAGAAAATGAATTTACCGAATGCCTTGAACAATTAGGGAAACGAATTCCAACACCTAAAACCGTTCTCTGTATTTCAGCCCATTGGCTAACTGAAGGGACTTGGGTGACTCACATGCCGCACCCAAAAACAATCCATGATTTTTATGGATTTCCAAAAGCACTTTTCGATGTTGAATATCCAGCACCAGGTTCTCCTGTACTTGCTGATTTAGTAAAATCAACGGTAGAAAAACCTGCTGTGCACCTAGATAATGAAACATGGGGATTAGATCATGGAACATGGTCAGTGCTGCGTCATTTATATCCCAAAGCACATATTCCTGTTGTACAACTGAGCATATACTTCGAACAATCCGGAGAATATCATTATCGTATTGGCCAACAATTAAAATCATTGCGTGACCAAGGAATACTCATTGTCGGTAGTGGTAATGTCGTACATAACTTACCTGAAATTGCATGGGGAAAAGATCCCAAACCATATCCATGGGCAATTGAATTTGATACATGGATAAAAGAGAGGCTCATTGCCCGAGACGTTCAAGCCTTGACAACACAATATACCAATACCGAAGCTGGACGATTAAGTGTGCCGACCCCGGATCATTATTATCCTCTGCTGTATACACTAGGGGCAGCGGATGATGAGGACGAGCTTTCATTTATATATGAAGGAATACAAAACAGTTCCATTTCAATGCGTACATTCAGTTTTGGATTGAAATAGAACTTAATGGCACTTATTTAAATTCTGGACTAGTTTTTAAAAAATCGACATCAACCCTGTCTGGACGATTGTCTTTAATCAGGACTAAAGCTTTAACCATTTTTACTGTTTCAAGATAAATCTCGGAACGCATTTAAAAAAGGGATCGGAGTCATCTTTTAAAGAACCCCTGCAATAAAAGGACAAACCCGCGCAGTTCCCTAGGGAGGGTCGAACACTCTTGCCGAAGGTAAATCTGAGTTAATCGCATTCCACAATCTTACGTAACGTTTCGGGCCATCAATTTTGTCTATAGTCTTCTGAATTTTTAAGACCTCGTTACCCTCATCGCTTAGATATACCCTATTGAATGAAACTTCACTTCCACACCCATATTGAGCTTCGCAATGCTCGGTGCCCCCCACCAGCTCCAACAATGCAATAGTTTCGGCTATGCATAAGGATAGGCTCAACCATGTTGATGGAAGCTTTATTTAAAACCCAAAAATCCAGTATTATGAATTCTTCATGATTTTTATGGCTCAAAAATTCCTTTAAATAATAAACTAAAAACAGATTACATCGAGTTGTTTAATAATATACTGGATAACCTCCCAGATTTTAATACTCTAACGCGAGTATTTAGAGGACATGGTTTGTAATCAACTGGATGTTGAACCAGAACGCCGCGCAAGTAGAGGATATTGCCAAATGCATAACAAAGCATTGATTGCTCCTTTCGAATTAATCCAAAAAATTAACCAACCATTGTGCGATTAATTCCTGTTCATGTTCTAGCTCTAAAGAGTGCAATCCCTGAGCTAGAACGTCCTTTTCAAGAATATTTTTGCGTGATTGCATCACATCTTTAGCATAGGCTTTAATAAACTCGGGATGCCCTTGTAAACTTAACATCGTTTCCCCTATTTGCATCATGTTATTAGGGCAAAATTCACTACTTGCCAATAAGTTGATGGCCAAAACAAATACCCATCACTTTTTTGGGTGTTGCGTGTAATACACGTATAAACTCTTCCAGCGCTGCAATCCAGGGGAAACCATCATTCACACCGTATCTGCTTCCGGTAATTAAATAAGCATCTACAGCATGAACATCGTTTGGTAGCTCCCCATCGATTGCATGAAACACAGTAAACGTCATCTTGGGAGCTATCGATTGGAACAGTGCTGCCAGCATATCAGGATACTGCCCATAATGTACTGCAAATACATCATTCACCCGATCACAATTTAAAATCCCAAGATTCATAAATACCTCACAGTCCGTTGCATGCTGCATAAAGAATATCTTTGTACTGTTGTGGCGTAAACACTATAGGATTCGACCCCGATGCAGCGTCTTCCGTTGCCATTGTGGCAAGGCGATCTATTTGTGAGGTATCAATACCAATTTCTGCTAAAGTCGACTCAATTCCCAACTCCAATCGCATTTGCATAATCCAGTCTAAAAACCCATCATAAACATCTTGGTGCACATAGACACGCTCAATTCCACAACAAGATTGGCCTGAATTAAAAAAAGCACCATCCATCACCGTTTCTACTGCGTGTTGCAGATCGGCATCTGCACGCACATAGGCGGGATCTTTACCCCCTAACTCTAAGCCTATATGAATAAAGCGACCGGCCGCGGCACGTTCCACCATCTCTCCACCCGCAACGGAGCCTGTGAAAGCAACCGCATTGATGTCCGCAGAATGAATTAATTGTTCTGTATCAGCATGATTCAGATGCAAATATTGAAAAACCCCCTCCGGCAAACGCGCCTCCTTAAATCCTTGTGCCAATCGCTCGGCAACCAATGGGGTTTGCGCAGAGCTTTTCAACAACACCGCATTTCCGGCCATAATTGCCGGAATCACCGAATTCACTGTAGTGAGGAATGGATAATTCCAAGGTGCAATAACCAAATTAATACCTAAAGGCTCCCGTTTAATGTAACGAATAAAGCCCTCTTTTTCAGGTAACTCAATCGGCTCCAGAGCGGTCTTGGCTGCAGCAATCATGTATCTTGCCCGCTCTTCAAATCCATTAATTTCTCCTTGGGTGTAGCGAATGGGGCGTCCCATTTGCCAGCTCAATTCCAAGGCAATCGCTTCCTTATTGGCAATGACCACATCCACTGCGGCCTGACAATATTCCTCGCGTTCTGCAAGTGAGGCACGAAATCGGGGCCAAATAAAGCGTGTGCGGCTCGAGATGCTTTAAGAGTTTGTGCGGCATCCCATAAGGTTCGTGGCAAAGCCAATTCTTTATCATGAGTTTGTGCGATTGATTGTCTTCGACAACTAACTCACGACAGCTGGAGGGAATAATGCGTACATTGGCATCGGGATAACCCGTGTGCCAGCCGGTATACTTAACATTATCATAAAGCTTATCTTTGGTGTCCCAACCTAAAACCACATCACAAAATGCGAAGCCATTATCCAAAGCGGAAAAAAACTTATTGCGACTCATATACTTGCCAAGCATCACACCATCAATATCAAAAATACCCACTTTGACATGGCTTAATTGCCTCTCTTCGATGATGCGTTTTGCGTCTTCTGCAGTCTTCACTTCACGTGGATTGAAGAGATAGGCTATCTTTGGTAGCCGCGCCATGGTAACTTCACTGGTGACCACAATAAAAAAATGTGTATATCAAACGAACAATATAAAGGCATAAGGATAGTGTACAATGATTAACGCAACTCAAGATACTGCTATGGAAAGTACAGATAAAGTATCCAATGTACTGAAATGGATTCTTTTAGTCACCGCGATTTTATGTTTTATTGTTTTAATTTGGGGCACTTATAAAACCTACCAACTTGCCCCACCACTACCACAACAATTTCAATCGCCTACAGGGCAAATCGTAATGACCGCGGATGATATCGTTGCCGGTAAAGCCGGTTTTCAACGTGCGGATTTAATGGATTATGGCAGCCTTTATGGTATGGGATCTTCTTTTGGAGAAGATTACACCGCAAAATACCTAGTACGTTTGGGTCGCCTTATTGAAGATAAAATTGCCCAACAACAATTTGCTAAACCTTTTGCAAGCTTGTCTGAAGGCGACCAGTATATGGTACGTAAAGCCATGCAACGGGATTTGCAACAAACGAATTTAAGTCAGCCAACATCCATTTTATCACAACCGGTTAGCGATGCGATTTTGCAATTAAGAAATGAAATTTCGCAAAGCTTGTTAAATCATAATGCGGAACAGGGCTGGACAAAGGCTTACAGCCTGGATCAGCAAAGTGCCTTACAAACCGCTGATTTTCTTATTTATTCTTCCTTGACTACAATCGCGCATCGGCCAGGTAAAAATAGCTCTTATACGAACAACTGGCCCTATGAGCCGACCATGGGAAATACGCCAACAACCCAGACTTTTTACTGGACCTGGATCTCATTTTGCTTTGTTTTTTTTGGCTTTGGAGCCGTACTTTACATTTATCATCGTTACCTTAGTTCGCCTGATAAGGCCCCAAGAACATCAATATTTATGAACTTTGCCCCCCTGACCCCAAGTCAGCGTAAAACGGGGCAGTATTTTGTAGTAGTGGCAATCGTGTTTTTGCTGCAAATTGGTGTGGGCGCAATTTTGGCACACTATTACACGGAGCGGGCTGGTTTTTATGGGATTCGCATCAACGATTATTTGCCCTTTAATTTCTTGCGCGATGTGCACATTCAAACACCCATTGTTTGGATTGCCCTGTCCTGGATTAGTGGGGCCATATTTTTATCGCCCATCATCAGTAAAAAAGAAGCCAGGCATCAAGGATTTTTTATCGATTTGCTCTTTTGGGTCACTCTTTTTATCGTAGCAGGGGCAATTGTTGGCGATTATTTAGGGATTATGGGTTATGTAAACCAAGCTTGGTTTTGGGTTGGAAACCAAGGCTTATCTTATTTACAGCTTGGCCGACTATGGCAAATTGCCTTTTGTTTGGGACTTTTCTTGTGGAGCTTTATTGTGTTTCGTGGGATGTGGCCTAGCTGGGGCGATTTAAAAACCGCTACGAAGCAATTTTGGACTGGAAAAATCCGTCTAGAACACCTGTTTTGGGCAAGCACCCTGAATGTCGCCGTACTATATTGCTTTGGAATGATTCCCTTAACCGGAATTGAAAAATCGTTCACCATTACCGATTTTTGGCGTTGGTGGGTGGTGCATTTGTGGGTAGAACAATCATTTGAGTTTTTCGCGGCATGCGCCACAGCCTATCTACTGATGGGAACGGGATTGGTATCACGAGCGCTGGCTGAACGGACTATGTTTTTTGAAACCATTCTAGTCTTTTTAGGTGGCGTGATTGGTACAGGGCACCACTGGTATTGGACTGGAACACCAGATATGTGGGTACCTCTTGGCTCCATGTTTTCGTTCATTGAAGTATTGCCCTTGGTCTTGCTGATTATTGATGCCATTGAGCAACGAATATTGATTAAACGCCAAGGTGCTTTTGCCTATAACCTGGCATTTATGTATATTTTAGGCGCTTCATTTTGGAACTTCGTTGGTGCCGGTGTGTTCGGAGGGGGGACGCTTAATGCCCCACTAGTGAATTATTATGAACACGGAACCTTCTTAACCTTAAACCATGCGCATACGGCTTTATTCGGTGCCTTTGGTTTATTAGGACTTGGTTTAGTTTATTTTTGCTTACGTTATGCCGCAGGGGATCGCCTTCCCTGGAGCGATCGTTTAGGCACCTGGGCATTTTGGCTATATAACATTGGCTTGTTATTGTGGATCACACTAAATTTCTTCCCTATAGGCTGGGCGCAATTGATGGATGTATATGAGCATGGCTTTGCTCATGCACGAAGTCTTGAGTTTTATAATACAACCTTATTGTGGCAATGGCTGCGCTTACCAGGAGACATTGTTTTTGCGCTTGGAGCGGTATTTATGGCCTATGATTTTATTAAAAAATTGGGTCCTTTTTTCCCAAAATTTGCAAAAACCAGGAGAGAGGAACAATTACCAGTTCCTGAACAGAGTTAATCATTCGACCTAACGAGGTTGCAAGCAACCAGGCTACACCGAATAATTTTATTTCTGTTAAAGAAAAATCT
Organism: Legionella sp.; assembly: GCF_965140895.1. GTDB lineage: Bacteria > Pseudomonadota > Gammaproteobacteria > Legionellales > Legionellaceae > Legionella. Next base: position 24,776 of record NZ_CBCSKT010000013.1, read on the forward strand.
CGAATTACCGTGGTCAAGCGCGGTAATTCTCAGAACCTGCCCAATGATAACTTGATTCATACTACGCAACGCGCATATCATATGGATTAAAACCAGCCGAATATCAGTACTATATACTGCAAAACATGTCCGAAAAAATTTATTGGGTTTACATCTTACTCTGTGCAAATCAAAGTTATTACACAGGCTATACTGATAATCTTGAAAAACGTTTTCAAGAGCATCTTTCAGGCAAAGGTAGCAAATACACACGCAGCTTCAAACCCATCACCATTGCTCAAAACTGGGAAATTAAGACGGGCAAATCCATAGCGATGCGCATAGAACGCTACATTAAAAAACTGTCTAAAGCCCAAAAAGAACAACTCATTGCCAATCCTTATTCGGATACATTAATCAACCTATTATCCAGTGCGATTTAAAACTTACATAAGCCACATCGCCAAAGCCATGCCAATCATCATTAAGTTTTCTGTAAGGGAAATAAAACCTAGTGGTACATTACTGTCGCCGCCAACACAGGCACATTTCAACTCGCGTTTATCAATATAAACCGCTTTAAATACGGAAATGGCTCCTATGCTGCCGATAAACAATGCTATTGGGATAGAAATCCAATTCAAGGCATGGGCAATCATCAAAATACCCGCTAAGGCTTCTGCAAAAGGATAAATATAACTATAAGGCACCCAACGCTTGGCTAAAAGGTCGTAATTGAGAAACATAGTTGCGAAGCCTTCAATATTCTGTAACTTAAGCAAGGCAAGAACCACCATGCTAAAAGAAATAAACCATCCTAACGCCTTGGCTGTAAAAGGATTATGTAAAAATGCATAGCTCGTTGCCAGAGCCATAAGTGCAGTGATTACAAAAAGGACAAGTACAGGACGATAACTTTTTCCTTTAGGGTCACCTACTTTTTTACCAAAATAGCGGCTTAAGTCATCATAGCCCCCAATCCGCTCCCCATCGATAAAGATTTGCGGTGTTGTCTTAACATGATGTTTCTCTTTGAAGGCAGCGACTTGTTCACGGGTAGTGAGCCAATTGTCTTCGACACTATAGCCTCGACGTTGCAACAAATCTTTTGCCTTAAGACCATAAGGACAGGTATGCTTGGGCATCACCATACGATAAAGAATAGCTTTTTTAGCGACTACGTTGTTCATTTTAATTCTCCGTTGATACATAATTCAAATATAGGGTATGTACTATAGTACGGAGTCAAGCAATGGATAATAAAAGGGTAATAAAATTCTTTGCTTTTGTTCATTACTGCAATGAACTGTTTCTCATCTTCTAATCGAAGCTCTCTTAACTGCAACATACTCATCCTTAATTATTAATCGTTGTTTCACTCGCATACTCAGAGGCAAGTTTACTCCAAAATGCTCTGTAAATTGATCCTGCTATACTGAAGTGGTTTAAGACTACCTCGAGTCTAATCATTAATTCATCAAGGAAATATTGTTTATTAATGGTATCATTAGGACCTACCTAAAATTAATCATACATAGTAATAGAAATGACCACCCTAAACTCCCATGGTGATAATAAAGTTAATGAATTTATTCAGGCAATTCAGAAGTATTTAAATCATTGGAGGTATAGGTCTTTTGAAAGACTCGTGTCATTTTTAATCGTTTCACTACAAGCAATTACGTTATTTAATTTAATTTATACCTATGAAAGTACTTCTTATTCTGGATTAATTTTGGTTTTGGTGATTGCCTATATAGTTACCGATTTTGTTAACGGTTTAGTGCATATGTATATGGATAATAACACTTATTATACATCTCCAGCGGGACCTTATATTGCTGCATTTCACCTGCATCACGCAAAATATTTTTATACCGTAAGGCACCCATTAAAAGTCTATTTTGATGAATCGGGAACTAAATTTTGGCTATTGGTGTATTTAGTTGCTTTAGTGGGAATTCAGTTGAATTTTCATTTAGGGGTTTCTTTAAATACAGGGTTGGTTGCCTTTGGTATTTTTTCATCTATTGCTGAGTTGTCGCATTATTGGTGTCATAACGCCACTGATGAAAATCGACTCATCCTATGGCTGCAGAACCATCACGTGTTACTGTCAAAAAAACATCATAAGGCACATCATTGCTCTGATAACATTCAGTATGCATTTTTAAATGGCGTAACTGATCCGCTAATCAATCTAATTGCTCTTTATTGTTGCAAAGGTTATAAAAATCATTCAGACAAGCACACACGCGCATACATGCAACAGACGTTGTAATAACCACTTACAATGAAAGATCCTGCGGGAATTCAAGAATTATACGATGGCAGCAAAGGCATTATGTTTTAATGCATCCACATCGTTAAAAACCGCCTCAACTCTACCATATACTTGCGCTAACTTCTTAATATCATCATGAATATTAACCATTAATTTAGTAAATTGTGAGCGATATAATAACTCGTCATATGTTTTTGACATGTGAATATCCCTGAAAAAAATAAGCGATCATACACGAAAATGCCTTTATTTTATCCTTAGTGCTCCACTTTTAATTTCAAAACGATTTAGAGACTATAATTGACCAATAAAATCACTTAAAATAAAACAAAAAACAGACCATCTATGCAGTTCCAAATGATTTATCTAATGCAGAACGAACCCAAATAATGCCTTTTACTTACAATTACAAACAACCTGACGAATATCATTTTAGTCTTGATTCGGTTCAGCTCGCGCAATTTGTTGCAACCGAATTACAATCCCACGCTGATCTTGGTTCATTGCGTATCTTGGATCTCTGCGCAGGTTGTGGGGTCATTGGCATGGAGCTATCCTGGCATCTACCAGCAATTCGACACATTGATTTTATTGAAGTCCAGGATATTTATACTGACTATTTTCATCAAAACCTAGCTCATATCAATCGACCCGAATTGCAATGCCACTGGCATCTTATCAATTATGATGAATTACATGATAAAAAATGGGGAGGTAAATATGATTTGATTATCAGCAACCCACCCTATTTTCTACTCGGCCACGGAATACTTTCACCGTCCGAATTTAAAAATCGCTGTAGATTTTATTTAGATAGCTCATTTCAAAATTATATTCGCGCCTTGGAAAACTCGCTCGCCCAGCAAGGTAAAGCTTACTTTTTATTACGTCCATTAAAACATCATGGTTTTGATTTATTTGCGGATATACAAAAACTCGTCCAGGAAACAACAACGGTCAAAAAAATATCTCATATCCGAGGTACTGATATTATTTTATTAGAAAAAACTCGATCTGCTGAGATTGCGCAGCAACATCAACAAATAATAAACAGATAAGGTGTTCTGTGTTAAGCTTTACTAATCTAAGAACAACGAGTTTAGTCATGATTAAAGTTGGGCAATTTAATAAATTAAAAATGGTACGAGAAGCTCCTTTTGGCGTGTATTTGCAAGGAGGAGAATGGGGCGAAATTTTATTACCGAATAAATCGGTGCCTAAAGGTGCGTTAGTTGGGGATGTACTGGATGTATTTGTCTATTTTGATTCAGAAGACAAAATCATTGCCACAACTGTACGCCCTCACGCCAAAGTAGGTAGCTGTGCTTTTTTAAAAGTGGTTGATGTCAATGCGGTGGGTGCGTTCCTTGATTGGGGATTGGATAAAGATTTATTAGTCCCCAAGCCAGAACAACATTGTCCTATGGAAAAAGGAAAATCTTATCTTGTCTATTTAAAGCAAGATGCTCAGGGACGTATTATTGCCAGTTCAAAAATCGATTATTTTCTAGATAAGACAGAAGCTGATTTTAAAGCTGGCGAAGAAGTTAACCTACTTATTGCTGATACGACACCTTTAGGACGAAAAGTAATTATCAACAACCATCACTGGGGATTAATCCATGCGGACGATCTTTTTCAACCATTGATGTATGGCAAAAAAATCAAAGGATACATTAAGAAAGTACGTGACGATGGCAAAATTGATGTTACTTTAAGACAAATAGGACAAAACAGTATTAATGACCTAGCACAACGTATTCTAGCTAAGCTCGAGCAATCCGGTGGTTTTTTAGCCTTGCATGACAAAAGCTCTCCGGCAGAAATTCAGCAAACCTTTGCTGAAAGCAAAAAGAATTTTAAAAGTGCAATAGGACAACTTTATAAACGAGGCCTGATTAATATTGAAGAGAAAGGGATTCGTTTACAGAGCGCGCAAAAGAAAAGTTAGGGTTCAGTAGGCCCGAGGATCAGCCAAAGACGGGTCGATGGTCTGCTCTCGCCATTGGTGGCGAAGAGCTCGTACCACGCCTTCTGGGGATCGTGGCGTTCTGGAGTAGAACTCCAGTATTCGCCGTAAAGAGAAGTAAAACCACGAATCTCTATCAAGCTGCCTTGTATATTTTGCACTATTAGTGTAGCTAAACCACATAAAGTGAGTCCAAAATAAGATTACATATAATTCAATTTGAATTTATAATGACCATCTATTATTAACCACAACCAGGTATAAATGCATGCTAAGCCGTGAACAAATATACACCATGCTCATGTTACGTGAGCGCGAAAACAACTTTTTTTCTCCATTACCAACTGAGTTAATTCGAGAAATCAGTGGGTGGGCAAATAGCGATGTTGCACAGGCATTGCAGTATGCAGCGTATGCACGAAAGGAAGATGTGACTGCGCTAATTGAAATGTTAGAGGAGAATCCCAGTCTACTGGTTCAAGCAGCCGATGTGAAAACACCTGGTGGCGATGAAATAAGAAATGTAACCATTTATGAGTTTGTATTGGGTGCGGGAGATTATGAACTGGCTGAAATGGTACAGCCTTATTTTTCAAAAATAAAAGATGGTGAACAGCAAATGATACGCCAATATGAACGCTATAGACCGCATATTGAAGACATGCTGAAGCAGGAACCTTATAAATTAACCCCGTTGATTGAGCTTATTAAAAAAGCGTCTGCTGAGGATGTGAAGGCATTGCTAAATAAAGACATGACTCGCAAGAGTGACCTTTGTGAGGCTATCATTCAGTTTCGAAAGGACTGGTCGCCTAGAATTTTGACTAAACCCTGCATGCATTATAATTATGCGAGCCTTCAACATGCTTTTGAACTACTTAACCGTGAGTGGGGTAATTTATATGAAACAGGCGGTAATAATTATGACAAGATTCGTTTGGTGTGGCGGCAATTGATAGGTTTTGAAATGAGACGCTTGCCTGGTATTGATAGATGTGTGATGGCGCAGGGGCTTTATTATGTGATAGAAAAACAGGAGGGCGTCGCCCGCTCATATAAATTTAAAAATAGTGATGGGGATTTCCCTATTATTGCATCCGATGATTCGATTGATGGTCTTGGTGGGGATTTTTCGGTCGGCGCGCGCGCGGGGTGGGATGGGGGCGGGGGGACGAGGGCGTTGGGTGCGGAGGTTGGAAAACTTATGTCGAACAAAAACTTCAAACTTGCAAAACTTATGCGGCCACAGCCAGTATATCAACCGACTGGATGTGTAATTCTTTGAAGTGAAGGCTAGAAAGTGCGGTCGCGTAGGCGGCTGCGTGCTCGTGCCAACAAACATCAATAAAGTGTTGCAAAAGTCCCTGGTATTGCCAGGTTGCTGAAGTCTTTGTCCACCACATAACCCAGCGATGAAGATAATTTCTGATTCGGCGGGTAGAGGTCCCATCAATCACCATATATTTAACTTGCTCGCGTGCTTTGCGCAATGTTCGCGGATGAGGAACAATGCATATTGGCTCACACTTTTGATGCTCCGATAGTGTCTTACCCGCCAGCCTAAATTTCGCACATATTGTTCCAAAGCATCTTGATTCAGGGTGGAGTGGACGGTAATGCTTGTTTCAACCAGGATATAGGCCTCGCGCTTGTGAGTTGCTTTGTGTAGGGTTTTCTTTTCTTCTTTACGATACTCAATTTGCAACAGGCTTTGAAGCTTGTACTTTTTCAAAATAGTGTCAACTGCCGCAAGTAACTCTTTTTCATCGAGTATTTTTATACCACGGCCACGCTGATTAAGCTTGGCAATGGCTGCCTGCGCTTCCTTGATATGTTCATGTAGCCTCTGCTCCTGCTTTCTTGCGTGATTCAGTGAACGAACCACTAGCCGCTATTCATCCCATGAAAAATCATGGCCAGCTTCATCAGATTGCATGTGGACTGTATAACCGTAACCATTCTGCAATGGGTTCAGAATTATCGTCTTCACCAATTGCTGGACGATAAATATGCCTTAGTGCTTGTTCGTTATTCCATACTTTGTCCAATAGCATTGACAGCTCTGTTTCAGGCATTTGAACTGCCGATAAGGGGCACAAATAAAAATCCTCACTTTTAGCTACGTAAGTACGGGTTGCCAGTGATGCCATTTTACAATCACCCACATAAAGGACCCCATGTTCAATCAAGCTGTTTTGTACTTTGCGAATCTCGGGGATATACAATGGATCATCGGCCTTATCACCACTAACAATGGTCGTTGTGAGCGGTATGCCCAAGGGATCTAACGCGGACTGATTTATTTTTAACTGGGGTAAATCCGGGCGATGATCTTTACTGTGTCCAAATTGAAAAAGGCCATTCTCTTTTACCGTCATATAACCTGAAGCACTGGTGCTATCAACCCGAACACGTTTTGTCCTTAAATCATAAACGCGAATGATGCCTTGATTAAGATTGCTCTCAAATGCTTCGAAATCATCATCCTGGCCCAATGAATCAAGAACTATAGCAAGACGATCGTCAGTGAAATCTAAAGACCGCACCGGCCTTGCAAGACATGTTTCAAGTGTTATTAGCAGACCCCCAGCCCAGTTTTCAACATGATTCAGGCGATGATCGCCTTCACTCAGTATATAGGCAAGCCAGACTTCGACAATATGACCTAAACCAAGTCCTTTCGAATGGCCATGCATGGGAAAGTGTTTGTCCAATAATGTTGCCAATTGAATTTTGTTCATCTGCGCTAGCAACAAAGGTATGTCGTCGACCCGCTCAACTGTACTGAGAACTCCATTTGCCATTGTAGGTAAATCCTCACCCAGATTATGATGGGATTATGGAACATAGCACAATTAATTTTGTTTGATGGGTTTGTTTTGAAGCGTTCACGGTGCTTCTTTAGCAACTAAAGGATTGATTGTCTGAACCTAAATAAATTTAAGCGAACGATGAGTTATATGGCTCCAATGTAATGCCCCCCAACCTTGCATATTAAAGTGAAGATTGGGGGCTATCTAATTTAGAGCGCTACTTAGTTATGTTGAAAACTGCTTGAAGCTAAGATATTCTCATAATTCACAAGGTTTTCGTCCCGTTGAAGAATATCCGTTCTCATCAGTTGCTCATACTGTTCTTGCGTAATTGGATTGCCTTGGCTAATTTCTTTTAGCGTCTTGACTCGTTCCTGATGCTCCTGTATTGCAAATAAATTATTTACCAGCCTCAACTCGGCGCCCTCTTTCTTTGATTGCAAGAGTTCAGGAGCTGAAAATAGGCAATGGTTACAAAAAATCTAAATAACTGTATAATTTTACACTCTTTAAAAAAGTGAAACAGTACTAGGTCAAAGGACGTAACTCATTAACCTCTTACTTTAATAATTATTTTGGTAAGGATACTCTCATGAAAAAAATAGGGATAAACGCTTTTATTTTATTCATTATGACCCATTGTACGGCCCATGCCATGCAAAGCCCTGGTTTTGCTGTTGGACCTCAATATGATACCACCCACGTTTATGTTGCTCCTGAAAGTTTTGATCGTTTTGTTTCCAGTTTTGTCAGTACCTTTGGTGGAAAAACATCAAAGAAAGGTGTTTTTCAGGTAACACCAACCCCCAGCCAAACAATGTCACAATTAGCGTTAACTCCTGCGGGGACGATTTCTGTCTTTGGATTTAAAACACCAACACCTCATCCTTTTGGTACTGAAAGAACTGGGTATTTGGTTAATGATTTTGACAAAGCGATTCTGGCCGCACGCTCTGCTGGCGCTGATGTCATTGTCGCTCCATTTCCTGATCAGATTGGTCGTGATGCCATTATTCAGTGGCCTGGTGGCGTGAACATGCAAATCTATTGGCATACAACCCCACCATCCTATGAGCCTTTAGCAACAATTCCAGAAAATCGGGTTTATGTTTCTCCCGATCGCGCTAATTTGTTTGCGCAACGTTTCTCCAGCTTCGCTCGAGGAAAAATTGTTGCTGATGATCCTAAAGCCTCAGGAATAGAAATTGGGCTGCCGGGAACGACTTATCGACGCATGTCTATAGAGTCGGGCTTTGGTAAAATGCTAGTCATTGTGACCAGTGGGCATTTAAATTGGCCTTATGGGCACGAAATGACCGGTTATGAAGTGCCTAATTTAAAGGAAACCTTAGATAGGGCACAAGCTGCTGAAGCTAAAATTCTTGTAGCGCCATTTACTTCCGGAGGCCGTACCTCAGCAATGGTTCAATTTCCAGGCGGATACATTGCAGAAATTCACGAACTAACAAAGAGCAGAGAAGAGAATGCCCCAACCAGGCAGTAAATTCCCCCAGGAGCTTACTGTTTTATAGCGTGAGGCTAAGTTCAAATTCAGTTTGGTTGGTAATGGCATCATTAGTTTCTAGCACTCTTTCTAAAAAATAGTGTACTATCTTTAGCGTCCATCAAGTCCAATTAAGAAATTATGTCGCCTCAATTCTGCATCAAAAAAGGAATTTGTCTTCCTAAATTAATTATAGGGATTTTATTATCCATCAACTCCTTTGCCACAACCCCGACCGTTAACGACATTACTTTATTAAATCCCATCGCGGTAAAAGAAATTCTGGTTCCTAAATCTATAGGAGAGATAAGTCAGTTAATTAAAAACCATCATGGTCCGATTTCTATTGGTGGCGGAAGATTCAGCCAAGGGGGGCAAATTGCCACCAACAATACTCTGTTTATTGATATGCGAAGTATGAATCATATTCTAGCCCTTGATAGAGAAAAGCGTTTAATCACCGTGGAGGCTGGGGTTACGTGGAGGAAAATTCAGGAAAAGATTGATAAATATGATCTGTCACTGCAAATCATGCAATCATTCTCCAACTTTACGGTTGGTGGTTCGCTCAGCGTTAATGCCCATGGGCGCTACGTAAATGAAGGAGCAATTATTAAATCCATCAAATCAATTAAAATTGTCCTTGCCGATGGACGAATCGTAAACGCCAGCAGAGATAAGAACAGCGAACTATTTTTCGGTGCCCTGGGTGGCTATGGTGGGCTTGGAGTTATTGTTGAGGCTACCCTCGCGCTGAGTACGAACACTCCGGTAAAAAGAATTGCTCAGAAAATGAAAGTAGCTGACTATAAAAATTACTTTTTCCAAAATATTCGTCACTCACAAGATGCCGTCTTTCATAATGCCGATTTATATCCTCCTGATTTTCAGTATATTAATGCCATAACCTGGAAAAAAACCAATGAGCCGGTCACAGTAAAAGAGAGACTGGCACCAATAGGCCGCCCTTCTGCTTACCAAGAATTTCTTTTAAATTGGGTCTCAGATAGCAAATCAGGAAAATATTTCAGGCAACATATCTATATTCACTATGAAAACTTAAGCTCAATTATCGAGTGGCGTAACTATGAAGCGAGTTATGATGTACTCAGCATTGAGCCTACTTCACGCGAACAATCCACCTATGTGCTGCAGGAATACTTTATCCCCATCAATAAGTTTGATTTATTTGCTAAAAAAATGATTTCTATCCTTAAACAAGCTCAGGTGAATGTGTTAAATATTTCCATCCGCCACGCCCTACCCGACAATGAATCTTATTTGTCATGGTCCAGGGCGGAAGTTTTCTCTTGCGTCATTTATTACCAACAAGGGCTTACTCAGTCAGATAAAAGAAAGGTTAAACAATGGACTTCTGCACTAATTGATGCAGCATTGGCAGAAGGTGGAACCTATTACTTACCTTATCAAATTATTGCCTCCGAGGCCCAGTTTTTAAAAGCATACCCACATGCCGCAGATTTTTTTCACTTAAAAAGCAAATTTGATCCTGATTATAAATTTAGGAATAAACTTTTTGATCAGTACTATACCCACACCTCACCAAAAAATGCTAGAATTTAGCTATAGGGACGACCTTATCCATCACGGTTTATCATTTCTGGACGACCAGACTATTTACAAAGAATAATAAAATGGCTTGGATCTATTTATTTTTCGCAGGATTACTTGAAGTTGTTTGGGCATATTACATGAAACAATCTTCAGGTTTCACTAAACTGGTCCCTTCGATTATTACCCTCGTTACTATGGCCCTTAGTTTTATCCTTTTGTCCATCTCAATGAGAAGCCTCTCCTTAGGTACAGCTTATGCAATTTGGACTGGGATAGGCACTGTTGGGGCATTCCTATTAGGCATCGTGCTGCTAGGAGAACCTACAAATATGTTAAGAATAATCGCAGCGCTATTAATTATTTGTGGGCTTATCCTGATGAAGATTTCTGGTTAAGAAATAATCTTTGTCACGTATTTTCCTATGCTCGTTATTCCTCATGGGAGGAACACCGCACGCAACTAAGTACAATGTGATTTAATAAAGCTTATAACCGTTTTGACAAAGTGCAGATCCCAAAGATTATAATGATCTTTGTCATCCAACACCACAAAGGTTTTGGGCTGATTAGCCTGATTAAAAAGCGTCAATCCTTGCTCAAAGGGTATAAGCGTGTCCTGCTTGCCATGTAAAATAAGCAGGGGAGATTTAACATTACATATCCTTGCAAGCGAGTTATATTTATCCCATGGTGGTATAAAAATCCACGGATAATGATAACGCGCAACTGCTGGTAATGAGGTATAGGGAGACTGTAGAACTAAGGCACAAGTAGGAAAATCCTCTGCCATTTTTACCGCCACACCAGTACCTATAGACTCACCATAGAGCACTATGTGTGGCGGCGAAATACCTTGCTGCTGCAGAAAATGGATAGCGGTACGTGCATCAGTATAAAAACCCTCCTCTGTAGGGCTTCCCTTATTACCACCAAAACCACGATACTCCAAAAGCAGCACACCAAATCCTACATCCATAAATGCGCGGGCTAAAAACATGCGGTAACCGATGTGCCCTGCATTTCCATGCAGAAATAAAATTGTTGGTTGATTCTCTTTGGCCGCTTTATACCAAGCAAGTAGCTCAATACCGTCACTTGTTTTAAGATGCAGCTCGTGCATATCCGTGGCATGATAAACTTGACGACTGGGTTCTTCCCTGACCGGAAAATAAATTAAATTCCGTTGAAAGGCACACATTGCCAAGAAGAGAATAATTAGCGTAGAACAACCAACCTTAAGGATATCAATAAGCATGCCGAAAATCCTGGAAGAGAGTAATAAATACATCTACTTAGGGGCGGGTCCTCACTTACTAGTAATCAAGCACAAAACTACAACTCCATAGGTTATGCCATTGTCGATGGAGCCACGCTCAATGAGCTTTAACACTATTTGTCCTACTACTCACATTGAGGCTCTTCATTGAACTCCATATCTTGGTGCGATAATTCGTTTTTTATTATGTATTTTTTTAAGAGATGCAGCACAATTCCCTCAATTTTATCATCGGTGTTTTCATATGATTTCTCGATGCTTTTGTTATCCATAATCACTCCTTCATTAATTGTCTAACAAACCTTTATTAGCAATCAGGATCATCCATTCTATTCTGTGATTAGTTTTTAACAATTATGGTTTTCCACAAGTACAGGATTGGTATAGAAAGTCTATTGGCGATGAGCTAGGCTATGTGATTAGTTAAACGTTGAATGAAACTTATTATGACCTTAAAATTAGGCTGGCTACATGAACTTTACATCAATTGGCAAAAAGATCGGGTCTCAAGCCTTGGCGCAGCCCTTGCTTACTACACCCTATTTTCTCTAGCACCAGTATTATTGATTTGCATTTCCTTAGTAGGAGCCTTATTTGGAGAGGATGCTGCCCGCGGACAAATATTAGGGCAAGTCAATTCCTTATTGGGAGAACAAACGGCCCTACAAATCCAAGAAATGATAAAAAATATCAATCACCCTTCTTCAGCGTTCATCGCCCGCATTTTTAGCATCATCGTTTTATTATTTAGCGCCTCCCGCGTATTTAGCTCAATTCAAGAAGGCTTAAATATCATTTGGGGCGTTGAAACGCCCCACCACCAAAAATGGTTTGCGGCGATAAAAAATCAATTTGTCTCGTTTGCGATGATATTAATTTTCGCTTTTTTATTATTTTCCTCTTTAGTCTTAAGTGCATTATTAGCAATTTTAAGCAATCATATTAATTATTTTATTGGTACGAGTATCTTCATCGATCTTATGATTAGTTACTCATTCTCTTTTTTATTAGTTACCCTACTCTTTGCCCTGATGTTTAAGAGCCTACCTGATATCGAGCTTAAATGGAGTAATGTCTGGGTCGGCGCCCTAATTACCGCCTTATTGTTTAGCCTGGGAAAAATAGCCATTGGCTTTTATTTGAATAAAGCCGAGATTGCCTCTGTCTTTGGTGCGGCAAGCTCGATCATCGTACTATTAATATGGGTTTATTACTCAGCGCAAATATTCTTTATTGGTGCGGAAATAACCAAGATTTATACAAATCATAGGTCATCCTAGCAATGACCGGTAGGTTGGACCATGGCTCAACATGGAGTTCCGATGTGCCTCGCGACCTTTGGGGCTATACAATAAACAAGGAGATTTAGATTTTATCAGTAATGTAGGCACTGGATTTACTGAGGCAAGCGAAAAAGAAATTTATCAACAATTAAAACAAAACGAACTTAGTACAAATCCATTTAGTTCAGCCCCCCTGGCTCTACCCATGCACATTGGGTGAAACCCAAATTGGTATGTGAAGTCCAATTCACTGAATGGACCCAAAATAACTACTTACGCCATCCAAGCTTTAAAGGATTGCGTTTTGATAAAAATACAATCGAAGTGACAAAGAACAAACCAATCCATTGGCAGATCCTCCCCCCTCCCCTTCCAAAGGAAAAGAATTTATTATTAGCAATCCACAAAAGATCTTGTATCCAGAAGATCAAATCACAAAACAGCATTTATTAAATTACTACGAATCAGTTATTGAAGAAAGATCCGTGGGAAGATTTTTGGCATATAAAACAATCATTATACCTTGATGAGCTATTAAAATAGTTCTGCTAATGGTTCATCGCGCGTGCCATCAACTACTAGCGTAACGAAAGCCTAGCAAGGAAAATCAAATTAGTAAGATTAATTAATTTTTTCTAGCAGGAACTTTTTTACTTGTTTTCTGGCTTTGGACAATGCAATCGCTATAGCTCGTTTTCGGCTAATGACCTTCTTATATCCTTTACTGTACTTAGTCATGATCCTCTCCTTATGCTTCACTTATTATATTAGTCTGATTAGAGAAGACTGGTAACTCAATCTAATAAGTAGTTAATTTAATGGAACTTCAACAACATAAAGAAAAGTAATAATAATTAATTATATTACATTTTTTTTTATATAAATTGTCATGCGCAAATCTTACATCAAGAAATGATTCCCAAGCTTCGTACAGTAATTTTTAACCCCATCTATACTTATTCACTATAACTCATAATTGAATCAAAAAACGCCTTATCCCCTAAACTGAGGCGAATTGAAACTGCCTTTCTTATCAAACCAGTTCGCACATCTTTCATTAGCGGCTTTGTTAATTTAATCTTTTTCTCTAATTCTAGAATTTGATTTTTTGTTTCTTCAGTAAAAAACACTTGCGTCGCATTTTCCAAAGGACCTTGATTTAATCCCTCATAGATATCATCTATGAGTTCACAATAATCGAGATCCTTTTCATATTCAGCCCATTTAATTTCTGCAAGCGTATATAAATAGTATTTAACTGCATCTTCAATAAGTAACGATTGCTTCCCTCGTCCACTGTATTCTTTGTCTGCCTGTATCTTAAGTTTTTCTTTAATATCTCGTGGAAAACGTATACATACGAGCCATTTTTCTTTTTTTTGTGGCGAAGCAAAAAACAATTTTTTACTTTTTCTTTTTTCAGTCATAAGCGTTCCTTATCAGAATCAAAAAAATCAAAAACATGATTTTTTATTTATTTATCAATAAGTTACGAAAGCGTGACCCGGGTCACGCCAACTCTCTAACGGCCATTTCTTTAATTTTATTTAAAACACTTTCTAAATTTTTAAAAGAAGATTCACCGCCAATTTCTTTAATTTCAGGAAACCTGGAAAGTAATAATGCGTGCATTGTAACGGACTCATGCTCATCATTTACCTTGAAAATAGATGATTTCTTTATAGCCCCACCTTGTCTCCCACGAGGCTTTGGACCTTTCGCAATAGGACTAGTAAATTGAGTTTCATTCAAATCAGGCTCAGACGTTAAAGCATGCTCGATTTCCTGATATGATTTAGGAACAAGGGCTCTAATCGTTTTAAACGTTAATTTGTTCTCATTAATACGTGAAAAGAAAACGGGAGGGTAACTTTCAGGTTTCATGCATATGGAACGTAAAGCACTAGCAATACTTTCGTTAAAACCAATGATGCCAGACAGCTCTTTTTTAGTCAGCGAATAACTGCTTGGATCAGAAAAAAGTGCCTGGACAATTTGAAAATTCTGAGAAACAGTCAAACCTTTCCTAAGATTATTTTCGGACAATTGTCTTCTTAATTTACGATGTTTCACTTTAAGCTTGGCTAACATACTCTCATCGGTAATCTCAATACAGGTTACCGTTGGCACACCAGCCATCATTGCCGCAAGTCGGCGTTGATGACCTTCTAATATTACATAGCCATATTCTAAATTTAAATTACGAAAATAGTCAGGATCATTTTGTCGATCAGCCAAAAAAATCTCTATTGGCTGAATTAAACCGTCATTTCGAATAGAAAAAGCTAAATCACGTAGCGCATTATAACTATCCTCTAATGACTCACTGTGTTCACAAGGCAACTGAGAATATTCAGGGATTACATAATCACCAACTTCCGAAAAGTTACATAAGGATTGCTCCGTACCGATATGTAACATAGCCCTTAGCCAAGCTTCATCAATGATTTCACCTGGCCTTGGGTTTTGTGGATCAGGAATCAACGCAAAGGGGTCATGCTCAACAAGCTGCTTGCCCCGAGTAAATTTTAGATTCGCTGTAATGCCTGCACGGGTGATCGTATCAGGTTTATTCACTTTAGATGTTAGCGAGCTCGCCATTATTTTCTTTTTGATGGACACGTTCTTTATCTCCTAATACTTTATTATAAACAAACTCACCCAAAGCGAGTGCTTCAATAGCAAATCGATCATTATCTTTTAATTCAGTATAAGGTGCTGTAATAGGCGCTTGATCTTCATCGATATCAACTGCTCTTGGCGAGTCATGGACTTCAATCTCTTCAATTAATAATTGACTCAACATTGGATTAGACATAATTGTGTCAATGATACGATTTTGTGGCGTTCGCTTGTTGTAATCAACTTTGTTTTTCAGCAAACCAATAATTTTTGCTTGTGAATTGCTAGGACGATATACATTTTGACGATTAACCAAATCAACCATTCCCGCCAAACCTTGTAGTGATTTGTTACTCAACTCTAAAGGAATTAAAACATGTGTTGCCGCGCGAATAGCACTTTGGGTCAATGGACCTTTTGCAGGAGGCGTATCAATAAGTATTAAGTCATAACCGCAATCAATAAATTCATCCATCGCAAAAAAATCATAGGGGCGCTGTACTATACTTTCAAGACTATCGCTGTATTCAAAAGCTTCGATGTCTTTGATCAATCCGGCATCGCTAGGGAGAATATCTAAATTCTCGAGATCTGTAGGATAGGGCACTACTGGATTTTCAGTCCACATATCCAAAGCAGATGAGCGACCATCCCAACCATCATCGTCTGGGTTATTAGGATCGTAATCTGGATGCAGCGGTGGTTTGTAACTTGACATATCACGAATACGTGTATCGCGAAGAAATCGATAAGACATATTGCCTTGGGGGTCAAAATCAAGAACCAAGACCTTTTTATTTTTTTTAAAAGCAATATAAGTCGATATTAATTGGCTAATCAGGCTTTTTCCAACACCACCTTTATTATTAGCAACAACTAAAACTTTAGGTTTTCTCGTGGCCATACCCCTCTCCATAAGTTAAATTGTAAACCCATACATTACCTAAAATTGCAGGAAAAAGCAACCAATACTCAATACTGTATTGTGTATTAAATAGAGAATAAAATTCAAAGCATAAAATGCCGATAGATCATGTAAAATCAGGGGTATAAGGGATGAAAATAAATCTTTGACATTTTACGTATTGAGTATTGACATAAAGGATAACGATCACGTATAAATGGATCATTATTTAATGCGTGCTGTAAAAGGAAGGGTGGGGTAGAAAATAACCTAATATCCATTCAGAGAGCTTATGCTTGAATCTTGTTGAAAAGTTAGATTTAAGCTCAGATTGAACGGAAAAGTCGATGAGGAAAAGCCGGGTTACATAAGTATATGGCATTTATCATCGGCTTTTTCGTTCAATCTGAGCTTGGTCTAGTATTCCCTTGTGCAAAGCAAAAGACGGTTACGCAAAACGAATATGCCGCAAAATAAACGGAAATGAACTGGGAAAACAAATGAAATAATAATAAAAAGAATGGTTATGAAGAGCGGCAACTCCTCATAACCTCAAAACATTTAACAACGAACATAGCTAAATGTCCGAAAATGAGGGAACTGGTAATTCCTTCATTTTTTGGGATCTATTCGCGTTTATTTTAGCTCTGTTCCCTAAAAAACACAATAGGATAAGGATATTATCCATGGGGAATCTTTGCTCAATTTTTCACCTAAGATTTAAGAAACTTGTTACAATTATTAAATCATCGCGCAAAGCGCAACTTATTGATTACATTCTATTAGGTTGGCAAAGCAGCACATATAAATTAAAAGGCTCTGAGCAAAAGTGGTTTATGAAACCCTATACTCAAATTGTAGCCGACACCGGCATTCCTTTAAGTACACTAGAACGCTACATTAGAGAATTAAATGAAGAAGGTTTTATTACACGAAGGCAAGCACTCTACAGCAGAACCAAAGAGCATGGTGAATTCGAAGTAAAAAAAGGCACCTACATCTGCATCACGGATAAACTATTAAGTTTACTTTCACTTGAAGGGGTAGCAGATAATTTACCTGAACAACCATCATCTAAACAAAAAACAGAGTGTATAAAATCACCCCAAAATGAGGGGTCCGAATCCCTCAATATGAGGGAATTATATATAAGTAATCTTTATAGAAAATCTTTAAATAATGTTATTTTTAAAAAAAGAACACTTCATGTGGATAAAAACGAAAATCAACGATTAGTGCAGCAATTTAACTGTGTACAACAACTATTATTTTCCGAAATAAAGGAAGAAATTCCCGATGAAGTGAAAAAAATGGTTTCTGGTACCTTTTTTAATCTGACATTTGAACATCACAAGCTATTTTCTTCTCCCAAACAACTGGTAGCAGAATATTTGTATGCGCTTCTAAACGTAAATTTTTACATGCCTAATACCCATTGTTTTAAATACCGCAACAATATTTTGTCTAAATTGGTACGAACCAATACTTGGCGAACACCAAAAGGCTTTTATAAACATTTTTATTTAGGTCAAAACTTTGATGATCAGCAAAAAATACGCGATGAACAATGGCAAAAGAAAAAAGAGGCGGAAATTAAGTCTGAAAAACAGGGGATGCAGTATCAAAATAAGTGTTTAACACAAATTGAAGCGATGCTATATGAAAAGGGAACCTTAATTAACGAACTAACCGACGACTTGTATCGGCAATCTGATGAAGGACTCATACTGGAAATTAGAGAGAAAATTCAAACAGTAAGAAAAGAGATTGAATTATTATGGACCCAACAAGCCACTTTAGAACAACAAATAGAATATAGAGAACAACTTTGTGCCTAACATTAAATAAAGTAACTAAGAAAAAATAAAATCACATAACACGATTGATAGCTGTTAGTTATTTTAACAACATATATCAACGAAAATTAGTTCTGTTTTGGTATAGGCCTGTTGGCCCAAACTTGTTTATATTAATAAAGATCGAAAGCAATTAGTGTATTTACTTTAATATACAGGAGGAGGGGGGGCTGAGCAAACCCTGTGATTCTTGCTTACTTCTTAAACGGGTTCATAATCGTTCTGCGCTTGTAGATATGATTTTATAAGCTGGGCTAAGTTTTTGGCTTGAACTTTCGTCATGATATTTGCACGATGTGCTTCTACTGTGTAAATGGATATAGAAAGCTCATGAGCTATTTGCTTATTTAATTTTCCGTTGATAATGAGTTTTATAATTTGCTGTTCACGTTTGGATAAACTGTTGATGCGTTTATTAATAAGAAGCAGTGATTCATTATTGACGGATTGGTTAATATGTTTTTGAACTTTTTCCAAAAGAACTTGTTCGTTAAAGGGCTTTAATAAAAAGTCTTTGGCACCAAGCTTCATGGCTCTTACCGCCATGGGAATATCTCCATATCCAGTAATGACGATTACAGGTAAAAATATTTTTTGTTGCCTTAATTTTTCTAAAAGCTCCAATCCACTGATGTCTGGAAGGCGCACGTCCGTGATGAGCAATCCAGAATTTTTTGGATCATAACTCTCTTGAAAAGAAGATGCAGTTCTATAGGTTTCTACTTGGAATTGGATGGACTCAAATAACCATTGTAACGAATCACATACAGCGGGTTCATCATCAATGATGAAGATGGTTTGCTTATTAGTTTGCATATCAATTCCTAATATCCATATTCTAATTCTAGGCTAGCCTTTGCAGATATCCCTATAAAATATAATGAAAACCATGCAATTAATTAACAACTTCTACATCTTGTGCTTGCATGCCTTTTGTTCCTTTAGTGAGATTGAAAGCAACTTTTGCTCCTACTGGAAGAGATTTGAATCCATCGCCTAGTATCCCGCTAAAATGAACGAAGTATTCTTGCCCTTCGCTCTGAATAAAACCAAAGCCTTTATCATCTCTAAACCATTTAACAGTGCCATTTATTTTTTCAGCCATGATTGTCCCTTGTTCATGAATTAAATATAGTTTGCAAATTATATGTGGATTTTTTTCAAAATTTGTATCATGGAAAACATTAGTTTTATGAAATATCCTTAAATCAGATGGGTAATTTTTTCTAAAAAAAGTTCCATTTTAAACTGTTTTTCTATAAATTGATCAATTCCGTAGTTTAATTGATCATTAATAATGCTTTCTTTAGCGCAGCCACTCATCATCAAAATTTTTAGTTTGCAGGAGTTTCTTTTGAGCTCCTGCACCAATTCAAGCCCGTTCATTGAGGGGATGTTCATGTCCACAATTAAGCAGCCGTTCCACTGAGGAGAATACTGTTGTAAGAAATGAACTGGGTGGTGAAAAACTTTCAACTCTAATGCATCTTTGTAAACAGAATTTAATAAAAAAAATAATGCATCGCAGATGGCCTCATTATCATCAACTATATAGAGTTTAATTTTTTTCATTAGCTGCATCGAATGGTACGCTGAGGATAAAGCAGGCGCCTTTGCTATCTTCTGCTTGAAAATGGAGTTTTCCACCCTGATTTTCAATCAAAGTACGACAAATATGTAAACCTATGCCATGCCCTTGTTTTTTAGTGGTAAAACAGGAGGTTAATATTTTATCTATATACTCTTTAGGTACTCCAGGCCCGTTATCTCTGATTGTAACTCGAATGTAATTTTCGGACGTTGCCGTTTCAATTGTGAGTTCTGGGTGTTCTTCGCCGCTATTTTGAAATGCTTCAATACTATTTCGTGCCAAATTTAAAATAACTTGAATGATATGGGTTCTATTAATTAATACCCATGGAAGGTTATCTTCTAAATTTAGGGTGATTTTTAATTTAAGATCGAGTAGTTCGTAATGAAAAATAGATAAAGCATCATGTATTAATTGATTAATATCGGCTTTTTCTACGTAAATATGTTCTTCACGAAAGAATTGTTTCATGTTTGCAATGATTTCTCCAGCAAGTTCTGCTTGCGAGGAAATTTTTTCTAATGGCAGTGACAATATTTCTTCTAAATTACCTATGGTTGAGTTATTTTTAAGCATAAAAAGGCAACTACGGCTGTACGTTGCGATGGCGGTTAAGGGTTGATTGATTTCATGAGCCAGTGCTGTAGTCATCGCATTAATTACGCTGCTTTTACACGTCTTGCTAATATCAGCTTGAAGTTTATGTTGTAACTTATAATCCGTGGTGTCTTTGATGCGGAAAATTAATTCGTTTTTTTGACGAAAAGCATTATATATAGAATGAATTCGTATCTCGTAACAATAATAAATATCACTCTTTTTATTTGGATTTTCAATTATTATGCTGGTTTTTTGTCCCAAAAGGGCATATTTGCAGGCATTGATAATTTTTATTTTTAATTGTGTGGGCTTGGGAAGGGCTTTGTCCAAATTCATACCGACACTAATACTTTGTGAGGTCATACGCAGTAATAGGGCAGTAAATAATTGATTGCTAATTTTAATGTTCAATTCATTATCTAAGACGGCAATTGCATCATCGGCATGATGAAATAATTTATTGATTAAGGTTAACAGTTCAATATCATGATCATTGCTTTGTGATTGACGTATGTACGTAGTTTCTATTCCGTCAATAGCAATTAATTGTTTTCCTGCCATGCTGCATTGGAAAATCACATCTCTTGATGAACCATCCTTTTGAAAGATTTCTATTTCACATGCTTGTTTTAACTTAGTATTTACTAATTGTTCAATTTTTTCTATGAATGCTTTTTGGTGTTTTGTCGGAATATAATTAAGCAATGATTGGCTTATTAGTGTGTTTCTACTGGTTTCTAATAGGCGAGATGCCTCTCTATTAAGTTTCTTAATAGAGAAGCTCGTATCAATTATAAAAGAAATAAAAGAGTTATGAGCTTTATTTCTTTTTTTTATCAGTTGTATAGGAGATTTTTTGGAAAAAAAACTATTAATATATCTTATGGTTAATAGCGATCGGCTTAGCTTATTTTTTATAATATTCACTTTATCCCAGTATGAAATTTTGTTTTTTAACAAAGACATAAATTTAACTAAATTTATAGTGATAATTTAGTGTTTTTAAATGTGATTATTCTCTATTAAAAATTAATATTTTTATTAAGATAATCCATCATATAAGTGTTTTACACATTGTTCCTTCGATAAGGATATGCCATGATTATTTACATTCAATCTGTATATAATATGATATGATTTATTTTTTTGTTGCCTATATTAACAAAAAAACAGACAAAGTAAAGCGTATCAACTGTTCAGCGGATGTTCTATTTTGGGGCTTAAATAAAAGTAGAAGTTTAGTTTATAAGTGCAATTATTCAATTTTTTACTTTATTCAAAAATAGTAAATAATAATATTTTTACGGGTGTGGGAAATTCACAAGTAAAAAGAAACGATTTTATACAGTAATGATGGTGTCACCTCAAGGTATGAAAAGCCACTGACACCGAAGCCTTCTTGTGATACAATATGACCACTTAATTCCCTTAGAGTTCTTATTATGACTAACCCGGTTTTTTATATACCCACGGAAATGCTCTATCAAAAGCCTGATTTTACGAAACATAATGAAGCCATGAAGATTTATCTTCAATCGCAATTCGGCGAACGATATTTTGATAACACGATGCCAGTTGAGACAAAATGGGACCAATTAATGGAATCGTTTAAAAGACAGGTTCCAGCAGAGTACCACGACTTGTTTGAATCCTTTCAAGCAAGACGCAAGCAAGTTGCAAATGACAACCGATTTAATTTATCGCTTCAAGATGCCTTGGCGCTTTTTGAAAATTTTTATTTTTTATACAACGGCGATAATGAACAGTTTTGTATTTCCAAATCAACTCAAGCTAAATTTCTTGGGGAATTAAAAAGAGCAATGGGCGAAGGTGTATGCGAACCGGGTATTGCCACAGAATTTAATACGCACTTGAGAAAATACCGGTCAGATACCAACTGGATTTTAGTTGAACTTCATGAGCAACGCTGTAACATTATTCAGCGCATCGCAGATGAATACAATGCCATAAACCGTGTGGGTGAGGCTTTGTCCGTACATACGGTTATGCATATGTTTTCGCTGAGCAAAAGTAAGTCACTTGGCGTGGATAATGAAAAGGACATCAAAGATGCATATGCCTATCTTACTCAAACTCAATCGATGACTGCATACTTTGAATCGGTATATGAAGAATATTTTACGCAGTATGAGGCCAATCTTATAAACAATCTGGCTGAATATGCCTTGTTAAGCCTACGAATGGACCCTTTGGCTGAACTCGATCTTTCTGACTGGGACAACAACGAGTTGGTACTAACGGAAACACAGACGCATAGTATTTACCCAAAACTTGGCGATTTTTTTGGCCTTTATTTTGCGGAAGATGATCGGCAATCTATTGTAGAATACGAAAAAGCACTTTCCTTATTTAAGAAGAGTGATGTTCTAGCTCAGTTAAAAAAACTTGTTGAAAAAAGATTAGAGCAGGAAAACTTCCTGGTTAATTTTAACAAGCTAAATAAAGAAAATGTCCAACAGTATAATTTACGCCTGCCTACTGGCATTAGTGTAGAAGTGCTTTGTACTTTAAACGAAATACTGCAAAACGCCCAAGATAATCCCCAACAGATACGACAGATTTTAACGGACAACAGGAAGTTAGTTGAAAAATATCCGTGTTTGATTGCTAGCTCCGTATTAGCTAACCCTAGATTATGGCGTTATTTACCCAGAACATTAAGAAATGATAGTGCTTTTTTGGATTCTCTCATAGACAAAATAGACTTTGTTACTCAAGAAATGATTCAAAATGGCAGTGCTGATGAAAGTGATTCTCAGATTGAATTATTGCTGATGATGATTAAAACGAACGGTGATTTATTAAGTGGATATTCTTCTTCTTTCTTTTTAAATAATCTGGAAATAGCACTAAAGCTAGTCGCTAAAAATGCTTTTTTTTATAAATACTTAAGCCAAGAACTTCAAGATAATAAACAGGTGATGGATTATGCATTAAAACAAAATCCAGGAGTAAGTAAATATTTTCCAGAAAATAGACAATTACACTTAAATGGTCTTTCAGCTAAATTAATCAATTTGGGGGTAGACTTTAACACGAATTGGGAGAATAGTAGTCTCCTTGAGAGAATAGATAAATCCGAAAGTGTTTTAAGCTTGCTTGAAAAAGAACTTCTGTCCCTATCAACACTCACTCAGCTTGCCCAATCACTATCTCCCAGTGAACTGTTATGGATAATCAAAGCGCGTCAACAGACAGGGTTACAAAATCTACCTGAATTGACTGAAGAGGGATTAAATCAATTTATTGATGCTCTGGAATTAAAAGAAAAAGGATGGGTGCCTAATTACCTGGATTTTAAACGGACAATACCAAAAATCGGTCAGTCTTTAAACCAGAATTTTTCTGTCAAGGAAACATACAATAGAGAGTTAGCAAGGCGATGTGTTGCTCGCTCCAATCAATGGCTGACTGCATTTTTTGCATTTCAAAAACAAATCCCTGTGTATTATAAGCCGTTTTCAGGATTAGAAGAGGTGTTGGATCAATTAAAATTAACCGGACGTATTGCTTTTTCATTTTTAAAATCTATTGGTGAATCGCTACTTGTGCTGGGAATGCTAGGCCTGGATTATGCGGTAACTTTGTTACCTCCTTTGATTGATTTCTATTTGACTCCGTATATAGCATTTACAATCGACAGTCTTGCTGCATATACAGGAGGGCTGTTCTTGCTTTGGATGCTCCAACTCTACGTAGGATCAGATATTATTAATAATTGGTTGGATAACAAGTACAACGCGTTTGTCAATCTTGTGTTATTTATTACAGCACTTGCTATACCGACTAGTTTTATAACTGGGATTTTTACACTTGAATTAGTGTATCTGGGTTGTTATTTATTTGCTGCTTTGATTGCAGCTTCAAGCGCTGTCTTCGGTACATCATGGTCACATGCTGAAATTAATACATTGGCTTCGACTGCATTAAGCCATTGGTTGTTTGCAAGTCTCTATTTCTTAGTGTCTTCTGCACAAGCAGTGTATCATTTGGGTTGGAAATTAATGTTCGAATGGCCAAAACATTTTATTGCATTGATTGTACCTTGGGTTACTCGCAGCATAGCTAGCTGTTCTAATATGGATAGTCCAGCTAATGGCGAGGACTTATTAAAAATCAAAGTGGAAAATAGTATTTCACGTTTGTTAGAAAGTGAATCGGTGAGCGCTAATCTAAAAGGTACTGTACTAGACTCCTTATGGCAAAAAATTCAAGTGGATGTTGAGCAGTCGAACGGAACGTTAACTTTCGAAGAAGCACTCAACCGCAAATACACTTTGTCTACTGATGACAAGACCTGTATAAAGAGTTTTATGGACGTAGCAGAAACGCACCGATCGGATAAAGAGGGATTTAGCCTCGACACGACTCAAACACGTTATTCCTTCTTTTGTATTAAATCAAAAACCTCAACAGCAAGTAATTTGCAGGAATACGCAGACAAGAGGGTGGATGCTGATGAAGCACCGGCGATAATTGTTGTCTAATCACTTAGTGATAGCGGTTCGCTCCTACTTATCCCATAACGTAATAGTATAGATCCCATCACCGCTGTGCGCCAAGGAAGGCTGAAAGCCGAGGCGTATAGTCTGCGATTTATGCAAACAGCCTGAAGCGATGCGAAGTAAATTTTTATGCAGGTGTTAAGTCCTTGGTGCAGACATACCGCTTGCGGCCTTCTGTAATGAAATGGACATCTCTCCAAATCGAGGCAATACTAATGCCTTGTTGATGAATTTAATAAAGAGGAGCTTATTATAATGAACGTGCCCCCCCATTGGTATTGACCTTGTAAAAAAATTTTTTCAATAGTATGGGGCAATGAGGCTCGTTCATCGACATCTGACTGCATAATGATTTTGGTTAATTCAATGTAACTCCAAAGAATAATGATAAAGATAGTGAATCAATTAAGCTAATAAAAAGCAAATAGACTAAGGATTTCCATAGGTTACCCATGAAAGCACTAATTGTATGTTTATTAGCTTATTTTAATATAGGTTCTTCATCAGATTATGAAGGATTAGTTTCATGGATGCTAAAAAAAACTTGTTCTCTATTTTATCGGTGTTTTTTTTTATAATTGCGTTCTTTTTCATAAACGCATCAAACGCTGTGCAAACTAAAAAGGACAGTGAAATTTTAACTATTTTATTCACTGTGGATGAATGGGAAATCACAGTAGCCAATCAACTATTAAAAAATGTATGTTCTCCGCAAGTTAAACAGTACGCGCAAATGCTACAGAAGGAACATACTACAAATCTATATAAGGCTATGGAGGTGAGTAAAAATGAACGCATCATTATTGTGCCAACCGAAATAACAGGTTCAATAAAAAAGTATAATATAAAAGAATTGAATCACTTATTTTCTTTAAAAAATACGGAGCTAGAAAAAGAATACATAAAAATGATGATCCGCGCTCATAATAGGGCGCTGCACATGATGGATTATAGTTTGCTTAGAACGGTTTCCAATCCTGCTTTAGAACAGTTAGCACTTGAAACACGGCCACAATTAGAAAAGCATTTAAAACAAGCAAAATTAATTCAAAAAACATTATATGTTTAGTGATACCTATTAAATAGTAGTTCAGACTCTGAAACAGAGTCGGCTTTTTGCGATGAATTTGCTACTAACTTTTCACTCAATAAACGCTGCTTTCCATGATGCGATGAGGGTTCGTTTGCCTTGTAATGCAATAGGTAAAATAATCATAAAAAAATGGGGCAAGTTCTACTGTAAATCCGGATAAAATGCTGTACAATATGCGACAATTTATTATCCATTAAATTTTATAAGAGTATTATGACTGACTTAAACCTTTATAGAAACATTGGAATCTTCGCCCACGTAGATGCCGGAAAAACCACTACTACCGAACGTATTCTTAAGCTTACTGGTAAAATCCATAGAATGGGTGAGGTTCACGAAGGTGAATCAACAACCGACTTCATGGAGCAAGAAGCTGAGCGCGGTATTACTATTCAGTCAGCAGCTGTAAGTTGCTTCTGGAAAGGCACTCGCTTTAACGTTATCGATACCCCAGGACACGTTGACTTCACTGTTGAAGTATATCGCTCACTGAAAGTTCTCGATGGCGGTATCGGCGTATTCTGCGGTTCGGGCGGTGTTGAGCCTCAGTCAGAAACAAACTGGCGCTATGCGAACAATTCAAAAGTATCTCGTTTAATTTTCGTAAACAAACTCGACCGTATCGGTGCAAACTTCTTGAAAGTTACCGAGCAAATCAAAAAAGTATTGGGTGCAAATCCTTTAATTATGACTTTACCTATTGGCTTCGAAGACACCTTCGTTGGGGTTGTTGATTTATTATCTCGTAAAGCCTATATTTGGGACGAATCTGGACAGCCAGAAAATTACACTGTTACTGACGTACCCGCTGATATGCATGATGATGTTGAAATGTATCGTGCACAATTAATTGAAACAGCACTTGAAATGGATGATGATTTGTTGATGGCTTACTTAGATGGTCAAGAGCCTTCAATAGAAGACATTAAGCGTTGCATCCGTAAAGGTACGCTTGAATTAGCCTTCTTCCCAACTTATTGCGGTTCAGCATTCAAAAACAAAGGAATGCAATTATTATTAGACGCGGTAGTTGACTATTTACCTGCTCCTCATGAAGTTAATCCTCAGCCGTTAACTGATGCTGAAGGTGAGCCAAACGGTCAATTCGCAATCGTTTCTCCTGATGAGCCGTTCCGTGCCTTGGCATTCAAAATTATGGATGACCGTTTTGGTGCATTAACTTTCGTACGTATCTATTCAGGAAAACTAAATAAAGGGGATACTATTCTTAACTCCTTTACTGGTAAAACTGAACGTGTTGGCCGTATGGTTGAAATGCATGCCAATGAGCGTAATGAATTACAAAGTGCTGAAGCGGGCGATATTATTGCGATTGTAGGTATGAAAAACGTTCGTACCGGTCACACTCTTTGCGATCCTAACCACGAGTGTACACTTGAAGCGATGGTATTCCCAGAGCCTGTAATCTCTATTGCAGTTTCGCCAAAAGATAAAGGCTCAACTGAAAAAATGAGTATTGCGATTGGTAAAATGGTTGCAGAAGATCCAACCTTTAGAGTGGAAACTGACGAAGATTCAGGCGAAACCATTCTTCGTGGTATGGGTGAATTACACCTTGATATTAAAGTAGATATTCTGAAGCGTACTTATGATGTTGAGTTAATCGTAGGTCAACCACAGGTTGCTTACCGTGAAACGATTACTAGACAGATCGAAGACAGCTACACGCACAAGAAGCAATCAGGTGGTTCTGGTCAGTACGGTAAGATTGACTACACTATCCAGCCAGGTGAGCCAAACTCTGGATTTACCTTTGCTTCAACAGTTGTGGGCGGTAACGTTCCTAAAGAATTCTTCCCTGCAATTGAGAAAGGCTTCCGTTCAATGATGGGTACTGGTACGTTAGCAGGTTTCCCTGTATTAGATGTGGTCGTTACCCTGACTGATGGTGCTTATCACCCAGTTGACTCTTCTGCAATCGCGTTTGAAATTGCAGCAAAAGGTGCGTTCCGTCAATCAATACCTAAGGCGGCACCACAATTGCTTGAGCCAATTATGAAAGTTGACGTATACAGTACTGAAGATGATGTAGGTAACGTGATTGGTGACTTGAACCGTCGTCGCGGCATGATCTCTGGTCAAGAGCCAAGTGCTGCTGGTGTACGCATCAAGGCCGATGTTCCTCTTTCTGAAATGTTTGGTTACATCAGTACCTTACGTACTCTTACTTCAGGTCGTGGTCAATTCTCAATGGAATTCTCTCACTATGCTCCTTGCCCAGCTAGTGTCGCTGAGACAGTAATTGTTAAAGAGAAAGAAAAGAAAGCCGCTGCTGCTAAGTAATTCAGCAAGCGCTTTTAAAAGAACCCTGTCAGTTTATGCTGATGGGGTTCTTTTTATTTCAAATAAGCATAAATTATTAAGTACTACAATGTTGATTAGGTAACTATTTAACGTATCCAGGCGTGAATCAAAAGATTAATGGATAATAGACCAGAATTTATTTCCGCTACTTTAGGCGATAGGGCTGAATAGTTTTTTAAATTTTAAGTTATGCAGATTAATGCCTGATAGGTCAACTCCCTCGAAGTTACATTTAGTAAAATGAAACGGAGATTTTGATTTTTCACGGAGATTGTGCAAAGTTTCTCGTGTAACGTTCTGAGCGCTAATGGGCATCGTCATGTATGGACCCCGCGCTGGGTCCATACATGACGATGCCTTTCAAACCAATTGAAATTATAAAATAGTACATGCATTAGCAAGAACATTTGTTGTCGCATCTGCCATTCGTATTGGAGTTCCCCAGAAAGAATGCTGATTATTAGCAACTCTAGACTCCATGACTTGTTTTTCAATGTTTAAGTTATTGTATTTTTTTATAAAATCATGGAGCTCAGGAATCAAAACCTCATTGTAATATTTTAATAGATCGGGAACTTGATTTTGGAGTATAGTCATTCCCGCCTCTCTACCGTATCTTGCAAGAATATGAGGGATTCGAACGATTAATTCAGCTTCCCAATCCTTTTCATGGTAAGCAGTAAAAGCTAGTTTAATGATCTTATTTATTGAATCAACATTGAGTTTTGAGTAAGTTTCTATGATTTTTTTATACTCATCACCACAGGTGTCTTTGGCATAAGGCTTACAATCATTGTTATAAAGAATTTGTATTGCCAAGTGAGTTATTTCATGCGCAACATTACCTAAAAGCTCTTGATGATCAAGCTTTGCGGCGATAAAAATACGTCCTTCATCATAACGGCATCGCCCTTCAGTTGATTTATGCGATGTAACATCTAAATCCATAGTATTGACTTGATTAAAATCAAAAATAATATCAATAGTCCCTTTATAATGCTCAATAACCGATAAAAGAGGTGCGATGCCTGGAATATTAATTAACTGTTCATATATGAATCTAATGGTATCAAAATAAACACCCTCTCTTTGTAATGTTCTCGACCTTGATAAAAGATAGAATACAGAAGCATCATTGGGTCTACTAAAATAATTAAGCAGTGCCTTATTTAAGGCGTTTTTATCGTGTTCATTCAAATTAATTATTGTTTCTTCCAATGCCTCAGCTGCAGGGCTTTTAAAGCCTTTTGTTTTAAGATAAGCATAACTTTTATATTGCTTAGAGGATAGGGCGGTGTTTAGTGCCGAAGTATTTTGAAGGTTAAAACCATGCCCAATTTTTTCACCTTCGAGGGCTATATTGGTTATTTGCTCCACGTTACCTTGTTTAATGAGGTCATGAAAAAATTGGCGATTAGTGACAAACTCTATGAGTTCCTTCCCTTCTTGAGTTGCGTTATTAATTTGGGATACATCAAAATGGCTCGGAAAAGGAAAGTTTTGCTTCAACAAATAAAGCACGATCTGAATGTGTTGCTTTTTCCAGGCAAGATCAATCGTTTGTTGTTGCAAATCATATAATTGGGAAAGACCTATATCGTATTGAAGGAGAAACTGTACATTGTGTAATTTTCCGTTGCTAGCAGCGATCATTATAGGTATATGCTGCATTTCATTCTCTAGACGAAGCAAATCCACCTTTTCTGAAGGAAGATATCGTGCTGATGGATTAAGCTCTAAGAGCGCTCTTAAAACGTCAACACCAGCATACTCGGCTGCGATTTCCAGAGGTCTATATCCCCCTGAGTTTTGTATAGATAGATCAGGTTGTTGACGCATTAAAAATCGAGTGCTTAGAATATCATCATGCAAAACTGCGTAATCAAGTAGCCGCCAGCTATCGAATTCTTTTTCCAGATCAAGAGAAGCAGTTAACAGATCTCGTTCTTCACCATTGAATTTACCAACGAGCCGTTTCTCTAGAGCCTCAAAAATTAAGGGCAATCCAAAGTCCTTTTTTGCGCTTAACTTTTCTAACAATACCTCTTCATTTAAACTATCTCTTCCACGCTCATTAAAAAGAACATCATTATCATAAAAAATTTGAGTGAAACTTGCTGTTTTGAGCAGTGTGGCGCAGCCCCAGCTTATGATAAAAGACCGTTCAGGCATTTTAGCGTTAAGTTTTTTCTCAACAAGCTCCATATCGGGTTCAAATTCGTCTTCACCCACAAAGACATGGATGTAATATAAGTTTTTTGCCTTTTGCGCCACCTTATAAAACAAATCATTTTCAAGAAAACTACCTTCAAAAAACTCACCGCTAATAGTCAATACAGATAAATCTTGGTTATTTTCTATAAAATCCCAGAGATGGCCGTTGCTTGGACATTCATGGTTTATTGAGAGTTGTTTAACTCCTTGCTTGGCTACTAGTCCCATATTATGAAGAAATTTTTCAAACTGATGGAGCATGTAATCATTCCCATCTTCAAGATAATAAAGATAGCCCATCCCATCAGATATTATCATTTCCTGAGTTGCAGGATCGTAACAGTTTTCAAGCATTTCGATTTGTTGCTTAATAAACTCATATTCGTCTTTATTTGCCCCCAAATCCTTATCATTACTTTCTTCGTCCTCA
>NZ_CBCSKT010000013.1:55719-67454 GCF_965140895.1 Legionella sp.
AGCTCTTCTTCGTCCTCAAGCTCTTCTTCGTCCTCAAGCTCTTCTTCGTCCTCAAGCTCTTCTTCGTCCTCAAGCTCTTCTTCGTCCTCAAGCTCCTCTTCGTCCTCAAGCTCCTCTTCGTCCTCAAGCTCCTCTTCGTCCTCAAGCTCTTCCTCGTTGAGGTTTAATAGTTCCGCAATCTCGCGCTTTCTATCAAGTAAAAAAGTCTTATATTCATCAATAACGTGTATTATTTTTCTAGACATAACGATGATACTCACATAGCTAATTTTATTTTAAATAAGAAACCCACTTAGAGTTAAAAAAACGTAACTCCCCACGTCATCCAGATCGCAGTCTAGGGATCTCCCCCACAATAGCACAATCTTTAAAGAAGCAATTGATATAAATCGTTCCACTCAGGATTCAATGCATTAATCAAATCATGCTTCTTTTCTCGTTCAATAGCTACAAGGATACTCCGCAAGTTTCATTATAAACCAATCGATCCTCATTTTATTTTTTGGTAAATCCATCTATCTGTTTATTTTTGTGTTCATAAACATGGCGTATCAAATCATTAGTGACGCTGGTTAATAAAACATTAAACTGTGTTTATTTGCTAGAAGGTAAACATAGGATTCTGTAGGCCTGTATTATTCCTTATTGTGCTAGACTATCTCGTTTTCTAACAATTTATTGAATTTCTTCTTGCATCCAGGGCTGGGTCCATACATGACAATGCCCCTTCTTGCAGTGATTCTTTGTGCCTAAAATTCGCTCCACCCTTTTCTTGCGTTAATAAAATTTAAGTTGACACGGCCATGACGAGGCCAAATTAACATCACGCAATTGGCACAGTACTTGCAATATAAACCAAAGATGATAGGAGAATACATCATGTATGAAAACTTGGAAGAATTAGGGAAAAAAATTGATGAAAAAAAAGGAGGGGTACATAAAGGAGATCTTTATTGTGGACTCTATAAAAAAAATTCAGCAGTGTACTTAGTTAAACGCGACCGAGAAAACCCAGCGAATAACATTGCCGAATATCTTGGCTCTAAAATTTTTAATATAGCCACACCAAACTATGGTGCAGAAATTAATCTAATTGCAATCAACAGCGATTCTAAACTGTCAACCCCAGAGGATATATATTTATGTTCTACCTATTTTAAAAATTACCACGATTTATACCAATGTGCCGGTTATATAGATAGACCAATCAAAATAGAATTTTTAGAAGGTTTTTTCGCTAAAGGTCAATACCTTAAAAATCAATTATTAAAGCAAAATAATGAGGGAAATTATCTCTATCAAAATTATGAAAAAGCAGTAGTTACCTCTTTATTAATAGGCGATTTTTCTATGCACTCAGGAAACTTGGGTGTAGTCACTGATGATATGAATCATCGACTAGTCCGCGTTGATTTTGGCGCTTCTTTTCGTAGCTTTACCTCAGAGATAAACCCTTTTCAATCCATAAAAAACCGGGCAGGATTTGAAAAAAATTACATCAAACGGGATCATCCTGCTGAACGATTCTTTTGTCGTGACTTCACTACCGAACTGAGACGTGTTGCACAAATTTCTTTTGATGAATTAATTATAAATGAATGGAATATTATTAAAAATTGTTTCAGCACTGATGCCCTGAAACAATTTGCTTTAAGAATATCCGGCGGTAATTCATTAGGGGAAAATGATCTCCCTAATTTTTTAATAAAAAAAATTAGGGAGCGACAACGATCACTAATACAAATGGCGCTAGAAATCGATTTAGCAATAGCGATCAAAGCCAATAACCTACAAAAATTAAAGCAATTTTTTTTTGAAAGAACAGCTGATGAGCATGAATCCATAAAATATATTCTGTTAGTACCAGAAAACTCAGAATTAAAACTAACTTATAAAAAGAAGATACATGAACTGGTGTTAAAACTAATTAAAGACGCTCGTAGAAAACCTGAAAGGTTTCCCCAAGAATTTGCTGGCTTATTCTATACTGAAGTCATTACACCCTCTATGGAAGAAGAGAACTTAGAGCTCCCAAAACCGTCCCTAAAAGTGTTCAACTAATTGTGTCACCTCGCTTTGTTCTGGTTTAATTGAATTAGACGCCTTAGTTAGAGAAACAATTAGAACTAACAGAGATGCTGGCATCGTCAATTTAACTTTTGTTAACGCAAGAAAGAGCGTCTGATTGAATTTTAGGTGCAAAGAATCTCGGTGGAAGCCGCTATCCAAAGTTCTTTAGTGTTATGAAATTGGATTCTCTGCTGAGATGCTGAATTATTGTAACACCCAACGGCGACAGCAAAGAGATTTCGAGTATTCCCCATGAGTGTCAGGACGCTCTGAGTCCCTGCTGGTGATTTGAAGCGGATGAGACACTTTTCTTTTCTGCGCGTAGGCTGATGGGCATTTTCCTCCCGGTTATTGAGTCCTTTATGCGACTGATGCTCAGCGCCTTTGCACATTTGGTGAATGGGTTTCGAGTCGCTCCTTAGCTTGTCCGTTACAATGACCCGAGGCCTAGGATAGGCATTCAACAGCCGAGATAGGAAGCGTATAGCTGCCTTCTTATTGCGGCGATTTTGTAGAAATACATCCAGCTCATAACCTTCTTCATCCATGGCACGCCATAGATAATAAGTCGCTCCGTTAATACGTACTTGCTGCTCCACCAACTGTTCCATGGGTTGATAAAGATACAGGCGTACTACACAAAGCAGAAATCTTTGTAGCAGTGCTTGATTGGATCACCAAAATTCGAAATATCAAAAGTTTATGATAGATAAGATTTTTCATCCTTTAGATGTCATTTTGATACCAATCCCTTATCTGCTTAATTATTAGGAATAACACTTCTGAATCATTTAATTTAAATCTAAAAAATATAAAGATTAACAATGAATTCTATCCGGTATTGATTCAGAGAGATTTGAATTTTTCCAGATTAAATATAGCCGCAAAAAATGGCTGGACTGATTGTGGAAATAATATTTTAAAAACTTTTTCAAATAACTGGCAAGATATATGTCAAAATGTATTTGACTATAAATTTGATAGTACAGTAATGATTTTTCCTCTAAATCTAATTAAAGAACAATCTCATGCTTTAATAGGATATAAGAGGTCTTCCCTTCTCTTTTTTCCAAAATCTAAAATCAGCATTACCCTAATGTTAAATAACAAAATATATGAATATGGAGTAAATAGAGTGAAAACTTACGAAAGTTGCATCAATTATTTAGCTTTTAATTGTTCCCATTAATGCATTTCTACAATGAAGCATTCTGACCTTCGATTTATACGTTTAAAAAACACTGTTTTAATGGGGTGTTTACAATCTCAATGAACCTAATAATAATTTAACCTAGAGTATTTTACCATAATAATTTACCGATTTTGGCTTGAATATGTTGAACTTTTTAAATTGAATTAAAAAGTAAACACCCCCCGTTTTATTGACGCTAAAACAAAGAGAACATTCAAATCAATATTGAAAATCTATATCACCATGTATTATAATACAGTGTATTACATTCTGGTGCTTTTATGAATCACTTTAAAACGAAGAAATTTAATAACGAAGCAAAGAAAGTTGATTTAAACGATAAAGTTCTAATTGAAACTTTAACCGCATTTATCAAATTGGGTAGAGACGAACAGCTAAAGTTTTCATTAGGGGCAGGGTTATACAAATTAAGAGTCGCCACAAAAGAAGGGCGGGGGAAAAGTGGAGGTTCGAGAAGTATCCTTGCGTTTAAAAAGGATAATGGAATTTATTGGTTACATTTATTTTCTAAAAATGAGAAGGGGAATGTGACAACAGCAGAGCTTAAAAAACTAAAGCAATTGGCAGATATCATGCTCTCGCTTACAGAAGAACAAATTACTAAATTAACAAACTTAGGTGAACTTTTTGAGGTAAATAAAAATGTCTAACATACAAGATACAATTAATGATCTCGCTCAGGGCTTATATGCTGCTGAAATTATTGATAAAAAAACTTTGCGAAATCTTACCAATGAGGATTTGCCTGTAGTGCACGAATTTACAGGGGAGGAAATTCAACAACTACGTAAAAAGCAGAGTTTAAGCCAAGCCGTTTTTGCTAAATATTTAAATGTGAGTCCTGCAATGATTCGCGGTTTAGAGCAAGGAAAGCGTCATGCTCATGGAGCTATTTTAAAATTACTTAACATTGTAGAAAGACATGGAATTAAGGGATTAATTTAGTAGAAGGCCTGGTGTAATGAAATGGACTCCTCTCCTAATTGGGGCAATACTAATGCCTTGTTCAAATTCATATGTTGATACAGCGCTGAACGAAACGCCCGATGACAATCCATTTGTGTTAACAATCCATCAGAACGACAATCTAGCTCTTTTTTATATAATTCTAAAAAACCTTGTTTAGCTGCCCTTCTCTCAAAGGATTGCCTTCCATACGCTGTAGTTAACCAGTAATCTATTGCATGTGGAATATCTCGAGGTTATAGGAAATTCAAAAGAAGAAAGGAATAACTTTGTACAGTAAAATGGTCATGGTTTATCGATGGTTGTGGTGTGATGGATGAAGAAGGAATAGAGCTAAGAATAAATTTAATCCAAAAAGGATTTCTAATGAACGTATTTTTGAAAAAAAGACGTAGTAATCCCGTTAATTGATGCGAGTTGGTTTTTGCAGGGCGATTTGCGAGGTGTAATTCATCAGCTGTCTGGAGGAGAGCTTAAAGAGCAGGAAAGACAACCGCATAGCCTGTTTACAGAGGATGCAATCGAGTGGATTGCTCCCTGATTGGTGTTTGACTCGCAAAGCCCAAAAACGTTGTTTTGGATTGGGCTGATGGATAAATAGAGACGAGACAATAGGCCCTAATTGAGCACGCAAGCGATTGGCAAGAAATCCAAAGTATCGAATGAGTCGAAATCCTTTTTCAGGAAGGTGCTGAATGAATCGAGTAATAAAATCAAAAGGATGTAGCTCAGTATATTGAGTTTGTTTGGTGCGATGATTTAGGAACTTAAAAAGCAGAGAAGTTCCGTTGTAATGAACGAGACGAGAATTGGCAATGTCTGGCCGTTTGATGTAACGCTCTCAGGCTGCAAAGCCCAGCCTACAGTGTTGTATTTTATTCGCTGTCCTTGTCTTCCAATTTATGACCATCCAGATGGTGCTCTTGACGTTCATTTTCTTGTTTCGCAATCTGTTTTTCCTTTTTGGTCCTGCCAAATTTTATGCGATTTTCAGAAGCTTTTTTTTCCTTTTCTAGCCTAGCTTTGGCTTTTCTTTTTTTATTAAGATTAATGATTTCTGCCATAGTATTCTCTATCATTACGTTCTTTATACTATAGCGCAGCTAAGTATGAATCAAAAGACATACACAGCCCCAGTACTAATAATCTATTGACAACCTCAGGAAATAAATAAGATATACGATCTCATTATTATTGGTTGCGACGGTATTGGTAGTGCAACACTTTACAAAGCTACGCATGCCGGATTATCAATTTTATGTATTGAACAGTATGAAAAAGGGTATCAAAAGGGGGGGGACTTGGCGAAATTCGAGCATTTCGTAAAGCCTATTATGATAATCCTGCCGACATTCCGCTTTTAGAAAAAGCGTATCTAGATTGGAAAAATTTAGATGCAAATGCAACAATGGCCAGAATCTAATGAAGCTGAAGCGATTAAGCAGTTTGCTAAACAGTATTTATCTAAGCTCACCTTAAACGATTTCATCAAAGACGCCAGCTGTTTATATGATGTTACGCCGGACCATCAATTTGTCATTGATAATCATCCTGATTACCCACAGATAGTTTTCGCGGCTGCGGCTAAAAAATTATTTATTTCTTCTTCAGTTATTAGCAAGCGAATTAGCCGCTTAGAAAATCAACTTCGAGTTCAATTGATTCAAAGAACCACGCGTACAATGACCCTCACCGAAAGTGGCCAACTCTTTTATGAGCATTGCAAACGAATTAAATCTGAAATTAATGATGCTGCGGATATAATACAACAACAACATCAAATCCCATCGGGGCTTCTGCGTATTAATGCGCCGATGAGTTTTGGTCAGGTACACCTTATTCCGGCGGTGAATGATTTTCTAGCCTTGTATCCAGAAGATTTAACGCGGCATAATTGCCTTATCTACCAATCCGAGCCAGGAAATTCATTAGGTATTGGACAAAAACATGAGTGGTGCTTTTATGATGAGAAAAAAAATTGATTATACCTGTCTCGGGGAATATGCGCATCAATATTAATCAAGGACTGGTAAAAGTTGCTCTAGCTGGAGTTGGGTTGCTGTTTAAGGAAAACCTGGTTGCGAGCACCAGGCTACATTATTTAAAAAGAAACTAATTTTATAATTTATTGATTGAAGTGGGGCTTGAATCGTTTAATTCCTGCTCTTGCATTTGTTCGTGCTGTTTCTTAAGCACGTAACACTGATATAAAGAATCAGGAAGAACGGGATACATGGATGGATTTCTTTTACTTGTACCTAATACGTTTAAATGATATTGCTCTACAAAATCTTTTTTAGTAAAGAGTACAGGAGATAAGCCTGAGGCCAGTATAATTCCATGGGTACTTAGGAGTGGAATTAATCGGCGTAAATTTTTTTCAGCATCAACTCTATCGACAATATTTTCATTAATAGGGCCTCCGGAGAGGATAATGCCATGAACTTTTTGGTAACATTCTTTATATTCTTCCGTCTTGCTAAAACCCTCTAATGTCGTATTAATGCCTTCAATATTTTGTTCTGCATAGGACTCAAATTTTATTTGGGCGGTAGCGTATTGAGATGAGTCAGGCTCTATAAATATATATTTGAAAGGGATTTTTTCTTGGATAAGCCTATCTATCAATTTTATCGCTAATCGTCCTTTTCCACCACCGACATCAATGAGTACGAGCGGCGTGTCTTTTTTCGCTAATGGGAGAATATATTGCTCAACTTTTTCTCTCATAAACACATCGCTTACTTCATCATAATGCGATTCAATTTCTGCATACTCCCAATTACTTTGCCAAAATAATGTGGTTAATGGTTTGGCTTGAATGCGAAATTGCTTTTTAGAGATAACCTCTATATCTTCTTCTGCAATATTATTAATTAATAGCTTAATCGACTCGTCAAAATTGTGCGCTTTACAGAAAAAATGCTTTTTGGGGAGTCCTTTTTTAAATTCAAAAGTGATGCAATAACTTGCTTCTGAAACGCCAGCGATCACCCCTTCAAACTCGGTAATTTTTAGTAGCGAAATCTCATCATGATAAGCTGCAACGTCTAGTCGGATTGACTTTTGATGATCTGGTCGTAATGCATTTTGAACATATTGGTTTAATTTAAATTCATTGTCTATTTCTATAATTGTATCGTATTGGGCGATTGCAGTTCTTAAGGTTGCTAAATCATAATTCTTAGCTCCGGAAAGACACGGATTTTTATGATGAACATCCATGCAGAGTGTATATAAATTTTGAACTGCATTGGGTATTAGATGGTTTATATCTTGATCACGATGCACGAAAGCATTCTCCATATTTTAGATAAATCGATAAACAATAGCACATTTAGCATATTAATAGGAGAGTTCTCCCCTTGGCTCAGAAAGCAAGGCAATTGGGTTTAGATAAGGTTTTAAGTGTCGAAGATTTTTATATCTTAATTCATTACTGAAAAAGGATTAAAACAGGGAGGCTTTTAATCGATTTGGGCCTTAGATGAACTGGATAATTCATACAATTCTAGCAAAGGATAGTGTATAATAAAGCCACAATTAATTTCGGTATTTAAAGTGAGTTCATATGAGTTACGTAATTTCTGCGCTTTATAAATTTGTATCATTAAGTGACTATCTGCAGTTACAAGAGCCTTTATTAAGTTTTATGAAACTTAATAAAATCAGAGGCAGTTTATTATTGGCTGAAGAAGGTATAAATGGCACTGTTGCTGGAACTAGAGAAGCAATTGATGCTCTTTATGGCTGGTTTAATGAACATAGTTCATTGGCGAATATTGTCTATAAAGAATCTTTTGCTGATAAAATGCCCTTTAATCGAACTAAAGTAAAATTGAAAAAAGAAATTGTTACTTTAGGCGTGGAGGGAGTATCTCCCAATGATGTTGTTGGAACTTATGTAAAACCTGGGGAATGGAATGCATTAATTAGTTCCGATGATGTTACTGTCATTGATACACGAAATGATTACGAAATACAAATAGGGACTTTTAAAAACGCAATCAATCCAAATACCGCATCGTTTCGTGAGTTTCCTCAATATGTAGCAGAGAACCTTTCACCTGCAACCCATAAAAAGGTAGCGATGTATTGTACTGGGGGCATTCGCTGTGAAAAATCAACTGCTTACTTAAAAATGCTAGGTTTTGAAGAAGTCTATCATTTGGAAGGCGGTATTTTAAAGTATTTAGAAGAAGTACCAGCAGCTGAATCGCTATGGGAAGGGGAGTGCTTTGTATTTGATGATCGCGTTGCAGTAAATCACTCATTGGAAAAGGGTAGTTATTCACAATGTCACGCCTGTCGTTTGCCGATTAGCGAAGAAGATATGCGTAGCGAGTTTTATGTTCAGGGGGTTAGTTGCCCGCATTGCATTGATCAGCATACTGAGATACAAAAACAACGCCATCAAGAACGAGAAAAACAAAATCAGTTGGCAAAAGCGCGTGGTGAAACACACATTGGTGGCGATGTTGCTGCAATTATTCAGACGCGTAAAGAAATGAAACAGAATCAACGCCGAGTTAACGTATCAGAGTAGACATGCGTTGGGACAAACGTGTAGGCAGGGTTTCTAGTACTTGACATATTGCTGACTCAGCATGGCGCCGACTTTGGTGGTCTGTGCGACGCCTTGTTATCAAAATAAGAAATATCTTACACGGTATTGAGTCACTTGTAGCTGGCTAAACGCAATAATGTTTCTATAATAAAAATCGTTTGGCACAGCTGCTTCAGTTGACAGGATGTTGGACTCGGGCCGGAGTTGGCTTCAATGTGTGTTGTGGCTGTGCACAAGCACGATAACTAACTAAAGATAGTTCATTTGCAGGTCCTTTGTTAATCCGCCCCGAGTGACAGAAACATGAAGGTGCACATGCCAGTTGAGGGTTCTGCCACGGGCAGGGTGGTAGAAGTTCTTTATTCTTCTGTAACCAGTTATCCGTAGCGATTTTGCCACAGGCACTACAGCCTCGGTCTTTGCAACTAAAGTGAACTCGCTTTTCATGGGTACACGAGGGATTGGAGCAGTGATAATGCGCATGGCCTCGCATGTAATGACGGCAACTCAATATTTTATTGATGCTGTAATCCACACTCTCTCTGATCTACGAGGCAATAGAAAAAGAGCATCGAGGCGCGTAATTTGATAGCCAGCGATTTACGCAGGCAACTGACAAGGATGCAGAGTAAATCCCCGCTTTTTTAGGGATGGATTCCTTTACTGTATGATGTGGTAGGTTGCACACACATCAGATAACTCAGCTTTGGACGTCCTAATTCGATCATAGGCAGTGATATCGTTTTTGGTAAATAGACCGTGCCGCCGAAGCGCCTCGCTCCGAGACTTTTCCATTTCCTCCTTGGCAACTTTAACCACACATTGCTCATAATTGATCAAATCATCTTCCTTCTGAGGTAAGGATACACTTAGAATATGTGATTTTATTTCTTGGTAGGCTAGATTATCGTTCACAATAAAACTGTGAATATGTCCTAAAAGATCATCAGAGAGCTTATGACACTCCACCTTAATGGATTGCCCCCCTTCGTCAGTAACTTGGGTCATAGGTGTGTAAGGCGACTCCAGACATAAAAAGGGATACACTGGGTTGAGCTCAGGAACCATATATGTAATTTGTGCGCAATGCTGGCTGATAATTCTATATATACCCATGATCTTTCAAAATGCTTGCTATTTTAAATCAAGAAGATCATGCTATGCGGCATGAAAAGACTCTACTTAACACCAGAAGAAAAAGATTATCTTGAACGAGAGCATGCCCTAAAAGAAAATGGCAAGGAACGCGATCGTATTAAAGCCATTTTATTACGTTCGGAAGGTTGGACAGTTCCTCAAATAAGTCAGGCACTTCGCCTGCATCAATCAACGATTATTAGACATATTCAAGAGTATCAAGAAGGCAAACTTAAGGATGCCAGTGGTGGTTCGAAAGGGCAATTAACCGAAGAACAAACCCAGGAGCTAATTGCACATTTAGAAGCAAAGCTTTATCACCATAATCATCAGATTATTTTGTATGCGCAAGAGCGTTACAGTGTTACTTATACCATACCAGGAATGCACAAATGGCTGCATCGCAACGGATTTAGCTATAAGAAGCCCAAAGGCCTTCCGCATAAGGCTGATGCCCAGTTACAACAGGAGTTTGTTGCAAAGTACCTGCAACTGAAAGAAGAAGCTGGTAGTGAAGAGCCTATTTTGTTCATGGACTCAGTACACCCAACACAGGCTACAAAACTGGCTTATGGTTGGATAAGAACCGGCAAAGTAAGGCATGTCGGGACAACAGCGAGTCGTACACGGTTAAACATTATTGGTGCGATTCAGTTGGGTCATATTGCAGAAGCAATTACATCGCAATACGAGACGATTAATGCAGAATCCATAATAGCTTTTATGGATAAAATCCGGTCTCATCATGCTGATAAAACAGTCCACTTGATTCTAGATATGGCTCCTTATCATCGTTCTTTATTGGTCGTTGAACATGCCAAGGCGCTCAATATTAAGTTGCACTTCCTTCCTCCATATAGCCCAAATCTCAACCCCATAGAGCGGCTATGGCGGGTGATGAATGAACATGTGAGAAATAATCGTTGTTTTAAAGGTGCTAAGGATTTTAAAGAGGCTATTTCTGGCTTTTTCACTGACACGTTGCCATATATTGGAAATGCCCTTAATGGGCGAATTAATGACAACTTTCAGTTTTTAAAAACTTAGCATTTTGAAGTTTCTTGAGTATAAGTACCTTGAAAAACATTAGGATTTAAAACTTCTAATATGTTATTTTAGTAGTTAATGTGTGGTTGCATTAGCGAGTTGAATCCGCCTTTTAGTAAGTCGAATACTAACTCATATTGTTGAATCTAATATTCATTTGCCACGAATGTTTTTATTAAATATTTTCGGAGTATGAGTTTAATC
Organism: Legionella sp.; assembly: GCF_965140895.1. Lineage (GTDB taxonomy): Bacteria > Pseudomonadota > Gammaproteobacteria > Legionellales > Legionellaceae > Legionella. The sequence goes on from NZ_CBCSKT010000013.1 coordinate 66,924, forward strand.
ATTAACTACGGATAGTCGCTGTTTTTATATAAGCAATAGGATGTATTATTTATTGGAGTAGGTAGTGAGGATAGAATTAAGAATGAAATTTATTATTCATGTTTTCATTTTGGCACTATTATGGATGGGCTCATTAGCTTATGCAAAAAATGGGCATTTATTCAATGTTACTGAAACAGGGGATCCTGTTTTATTAGATATTAATTTATGTTTGAATGGCAAAGGACCCTATGCGTGTGAGAGATATCGTATTTCTGCTATGAACTTAAGCCTTACGACTACTACAAAACATGATTATCCAGCTGCGGGCATCAAAGTACTGTCTTCAAATTACAAGCCAAGTAACTGTAGGCAAATTGCGAATGGATACTGTTTATTTTCAGTGAGCCATACTCAATCGGCAGTCATCAAATTAGATAATTTACAAAAAAAAGAGCAAAGGATTTTATTGAATAGTACTCCCCCAGCAACGCCTATGGTAGGGGATAGTTATACGCTCACCGCTACAGGCGGTGGTTCAGGCAATGCGGT
>NZ_CBCSKT010000013.1:67554-87363 GCF_965140895.1 Legionella sp.
TACGATGCTGCACCACAAGTGCAGCAAAATATAACGGTCAACAAACAAGAGCAAAGCATCACGTTTAACAGTACTCCCCCAGCAACGCCTATGGTAGGGGATAGTTATACGCTCACCGCTACAGGCGGTGGTTCAGGCAATGCGGTGGTTTTTTCGCTTGATGCGGGCAGTACCTCAGGAGCTTGTACGTTAAGTGGCAATATAGTTTCTTTTGCCGCAGGGGGGACGTGTCTAGTTAATGCCGATCAAGCCGGAAATGCTCAATACGATGCTGCACCACAAGTGCAGCAAAACATGACGGTAAAATTAACTCAAGCGATCGTGTTTAGTAGCTCCCCACCTTCATCTCCTACCGCAGGGGGTACTTATACAGTGGCTGCTACAGGTGGAGCCTCGGGTAATCCGGTGGTTTTTTCGATTGATGCGGGCAGTACCTCAGGAGCTTGCACCTTAAGTGGCAATATAGTTTCTTTTACCGCAGCAGGGACGTGTCTTGTTAATGCCGATCAAGCCGGAGATGCTCAATATTATGCCGCACCACAAGTGCAGCATAATATTGATGTGGGTGCAGCAGTCGCAGTGCCATCAACCCCAACCTCAGTAATTACTATCCCTGGAGACAGTCAAGTAACGCTAAATTGGTCGGTTCCTAGCGATACAGGTGGTGCTCCGATTACAGGTTATACCGTAGTTTATGGAGTAACTAGTACTTCCTCATACAATACTACAGTTGCTAATTGTAATCCAACTACCGCTCTATCTTGTGTTGTGACTGGATTAACGAATGGTACCTCGTACACTTTTAAGGTCAGTGCAAGTAATAGCAGTGGCTCAGCCCCTTATTGGGCAGGCTATTCCAGTCCTGTTATACCGACTTCAGGCCTTGCAATAAGCCCTTCCACGTTAGCCCTTTCAGGTCTTGGTAGCGGCCATGCTAGAAAAATTAAACTGATCAATAATTTAAATTATGATATTACATTAGATGCTATTCCTGTAGCGACAGCTTTTTCTCCATTGCTACCTACAGGTACTACATTGTCTAATACTACATGCAGTACAGTAACTCCATTGGTAGCTAATGGAGGCTCATGTGAGATCACAATAACACCTGGTTCAACTGTATCTTCCAATGAATTTGGGACACTTTGTACTTCGGGAGAGGCTCCCAAACCGAGCATACTTACAGTTACAGCTAATTCAGGTACAATCAATGCAGAAGTCAGTGTAGCCATATTGGGATATGGCTGCCAGTATCAAGGAGGTTATCTTTTTTCAATCGATGATACTACTGTAGCGACAAGAAGTATGGGAGGTAAAGTAGTATCCTACAAAGATCAAACGCAGGGCGTGTGGTGGGTACCTATTATTAATGGGGATACTTATTTGATTAACATCTGGGGAATCGATGACGGATCTTCGAATTTAAATCCAAGTCCTAATGCATCTTCTAGCGATCCTGCCAAATTAGAAATAGGCCAACTTAATTGCAATGGAAATTATGATGGTTCCTGTAATAGTAGTAATATTATTGCTGCTTATGGCCCTGGAATAGAATATGCTGCAGCCGTTTGCAACCAACCCATTGATTCATTAGGTAATTCTCCATGCTCTACGGGTACATGTTATATAGATTGGTATTTACCTTCGATTTGTGAAATGGATTCTGTTGGTTCAGGATACACCAGTTGTCCCTCAGATGCACAAAGTATGGCGAGTAATATTTTGGGCTTAATTGGTAATTATTCTAATAGTTGTTCCTTTAATAATACAAATAATTGCATTGCTGACTTTCATTGGAGCTCCACTGAACTTTCAAGTAATCCGCTAAACGTTGCTTGGTTTGAATACTTCTATAATGGTGGAGGCTACCAGAGTAATTACAACCCGAAATCTCTTTTTACGGCAGTAAGATGTGTTCGCAGTTTAACCTATTAAGAGAGCGGATACGGTTAATCGGAATGCATCTTACCTATACCTTTGGTAACCAGTATCTGTAAACGTTTTTATTTCAGGATGTATACTGAATTAGTTACTGTTAATTCATACTTTCGGGGCGAGTCAGGATACCTGTAATTTTGACCAGTTTGATTTTAAAAATGGTACTCTAACCCGTGTCTATCCGCAAGCAATCAAGTAGATATGAATAAACTGTCCTTTTTAAAACATATGACCTCCCTAATTGGGAGCGGCAACCGCTTATAAAGCTCTGGCCAAGCAATGAAGGGTTAAATGGTTAAAGCTCGAGAACACCTAACTGCAAGCAAGCTGGACTTACGGCCGTTATTACTGCCGTCCTGAACGCTGCCACCACCGGTAGCAAAGAACTGGAACCACGCGATGTTCTGTGGATTGTCCGATACCTCGGTAGAACTCCAGTAGTGGCCCACTGGAATGCTAAAACCACTAATATCTATCAAGCTGGATTGTATGTTTTGCAGCGTCGGCGCACCTGATGTACCACAAGCACTACTTCCGTATCCCATCTCACAAATCGCAGGCAAGTACCAATCGGCATAAGTAGCAATCGCTTGTTTGCATAATCCTGCAGCATAGTAAGTGATGTTGGTTGGTCCAGAAGATGCCGCAAAGGGAGCAGTCCCGCCATTTGCCTGCGTATTATTAGTAATGAATTGATTATAAAACGCCACGATGTTGCCTGTATTACAAGAGCCATCAGCCATTCCATTACACATAGAAAAGGATACAGGGGTAAAAGGATTTGAATTGGTATAGGTACCTGAAAAAAAAGAGACAAATGTGGCGTAAGTGGGTGAACCTATTGCGGACGTAGATGCCACACCAATTCCAGGAAGCATATCATAACTTGCATCAACAGGATCAGAACCCCCAACTCCACCACCAGTACCCCCATTTGAACTCCAAACAATGCCATTGGGATAATTAGGCGCCTGATCAGATGAGGTGACGACTTTACCGCCTACACTGGCGGTATTGGGAGTTGTGTCATCAAAAGCATAGACATATCCGCCTTGATAAATACAGCCATAACTCAATACAACAACATTGGTTGACACAGTAGTCGCATTGTCAGCGCTCACTTGAACTGCTCCGGGAACAGGGGCTGTTCCACTCGAACAGGGATTGGTGCCATCCGAGGTGGCTGTAGCGCCGGGGTTGACGGTAATCGTGCAGCTGCTGTTTGCCGTCAAGGTACTGCCACAGGTTGTGTTGTTTGAGGTTCCCGTGGGCCAAGTGGGTAGAGTTACCGATAGGTTAACCGCAGGATTACTCCCTGTATTGCTAATGGTAATGATGCGGGAAAGTCCAGACGAGGGTGTTCCACTTACTCCGTATTCTGTAAGCCCGGTGACACTTAAGGCCAATTGACTTACGCTTGTACTCAACGTGGTCGTATTCGTAACGCAGTTGACACCAACATTAGTGGCGTTAGCTCCCCCCATGGTACCGCCGCCATTGGTCACAGTACAAATCTGTGTTGCCGGCTGAGTGTGTACGGTTACATTGTAAGGTGCACCTTGAGCTACGGGTGTGGCAAAGGTAAATGAGCCATTGCCATTTATAGTCAAATTATCGCCACTATTGTCTTGCAGCACAACGGTCCCAGATAAACCAGAGACAGTACCTCCTACTGTATAAGCATTGGTGGAGCAGCTTACTTGCACGTTGCTAATATTAAAAGCACCCACTGTGCCACTACCGTTGGTCACGGTACAGGTTTGGGTGCTGGGTTGAGTTAGTATCGTCACGTTATAGGTGGCACCTTGAGCAACGGGTGTTGAAAAAATAAAGGAACCGTTGCTGTTGGCAATCAAATTATCGCTGCCGTTGTTTTGCATCACAATCGATTGGGATGCTGCAAGTCCAGAAACATTACCCCCTACGGTTCGGGTGCTGGTGGAGCAATTCACGGTAACATTGTTGATGTTGGCATTGGTGATGGTGCCACTGCCATGTGTTACGGTACAGGTTTGGGTTTCAGGTTGACTTTGTACTGTGACCAGATAAGTACTCCCTGGAGGCAGGGCATTGGGAAAAGTAAATGTTCCGTCTGCATTAAGGGTTAGAGCAACGCCACCGTTGCTCTCCAGCACCAAAGTACCTGAAAGACCAAATACAGAGCCTCCTACTGTATAATCGACCGCCGGTCCTTTGGTAATGTGTAAGCTATTCGCGGCACTTGGTTGATAGCATTGACTTGGATTGCGTTGGCTACATACAACAGGCCCACCATTGACATTCCCATTTAAAGCGCTGCCGTTAATGGATAAAGTCAAAGTACACGATTGCCGGTAGCCCAAAACAAAGGGGTTGGGGCAATTACCTGATGTCGTTACCTGTGTTACTCCAAGAATGGCTTTCATCGCTAATGTATATGATCTTCGGGATTGATTGGTGACATAATAGCTCACCTTGGCAGTGTCATTCGCTGCTACGGTGATTGTTGTTGCCGCTAATGGTGTAAAAGTCCACAAAGGCGTTCCTGCATGCACCAAAGCCATAGTACATATCAGCCATACGCCTATCATTATGTTGTTAAAAAACCATTTGCCGTTCATCTTGTGTCCTTATGCGGTGTAAGTAAAATTCAATAAAATCCATTAGTATAAACATGGTTTAAACCAAGCCCACTGCTTTTTCTCAATAGTTCTGCTAAGCAAAATCGGAATAAAAAACCTCTCTGCCATATCATCAGATTCATTAACTCCTCAATTTGTTATCTGTAAATCCAAAAATCTTGTCCAACAATTGAGGCTACGTATACACTAGGCCTTGATGGATTTGAAATCATGCGGATTTTTAAAAAAGAACAATTCAATATTTGGATGTATGAGACATGCACGGAAGTGTCTTTTATCAATCAACAATTTGGCCTTTTAGGATGACCTTGTATATTTTAGCTAACTTACTGAAAATAAATCAAATTAGAACATGACATTTTATCTGGGTAAAGTTTTTTCAGCTTTTACAACAAGCAGGAGCATTGATTGGATGAGGTGGTCAACCAAAGCGTTATACCCCTGTTAAACAACGGTCATTAAAAAATCACTCTGTTTTTCAAATTGATTTAATTATGATGGGACTGAACGATTACCCTCTTATTGGATTTATTCAATAGTTAAAATGTATAAAATTAATTGATCAAACAAACTGATAGGCAGTAACATTTTTAAAATATTAAGAACCTTAGGCAATATCCCGAACCGATAAAGTGCTCTGGGCCGCCTTGATTTAATAATTTTTACGATTAATCCAACAATTGCTATTGGTGGCTTAATAAAAAACATCTCTTTTTGATTGCTCCCAGAAATTAAAAGTTTAGCGTAATCTTGTTTATAACGGCTGGCATCTATATCCAGATATTTTTTTGATAGCATTATTGCATTTTCTCTGATTTCCGTTTGCAAAGGACCTGATTCAATTAAAACTACACGAATAGGGCTATTAATCGCTTTTAACTCCAAACGTAAAGCATCATTTATAGCACGAAGTGCGTATTTAGATGCCGCATATATGCCTCTGTAAGGAAAAACACAGATACTTAACATAGAACTAATGTTAATAATAGTTCCTGTTTTTGCTTCATGCATTAATGGCAATATCAAACGTGTGAGTTCACACAAGCCAATATCATTAATTTGAAATTGATACGCTAAAGTTTCATATGCTACATCTTCAATAGCCCCTGCAACTGCAACTCCTGCATTATTCATTAACACATCAATTTTTCCATGACTAAGATAGTTCACTTCATCTACACACTTAAGAATCGACTCCTTATTCAATAGATTAAGTAATATGGGATATATATTGGGATGAGTAAACTTCTTTTTTTCCTCATCTTCCAATACGGTTGCAAATACAGTATATCCCTGTTCAGCCATCGATAAAGCCAATTGAAAGCCAATTCCAGAAGAACAACCAGTGATAAGTATATTCATGTAAATTATCCTAAATTAAGGTTCTCTTATCCTTTCAGCAAAGGCTTATAACGTTCTTTAAAATAGTAAAGAAAATAGCTTGTACCCAATAAAGCAAGTAATGCCATAGGAACGCTCGGGGGGTTTAAAAAAATAGCAAACAGAACATAATTAAGCACAAAGGGAACTAAAAGGCATATAACAATTAAAGGTATCGCATAGTTAAATAAAAAAAACAGCCCCATAAAAATTTCAACCATCTTCATAAAGATAAAAAGATACCCGGTGGTACTCAGTGCGGAAAGTAAACTTTGCCCATGTGACGAAGTAGAGGATTTAGGCAACATATTTAAATGGAACAAATCATTAATTCCATAGAGCAAAAATAAAAGGCCTATTACGATTCGAATACAATGATACAGTTTGTTATTGATAAACATCATTTAATCTCCTCTTTATAATCAGCATTAAATAATTTATCTATAAATTTCCCACCTATGGGGCCACCGAAAGAAATATTAGGGCACTCATCCCTTAGTTTTTTTTCAAAATAAATAATACCGCCATATCGATGATGTATTAAATGACGCGCTTTTAAACGGCGAAACCATTTATACTGATTTAAAAGGGAATGTTTGAAATGCACATTGTCATGAATATAATAAAAAGCTACTGCATACAACAAAGTAGTTATTATAAAAATAAGCGAATACATTAAAGAAAATAACATAAAGGCAGAACACTCTACTGCAAGAATAACAGACAGCCAAATAATATGCTCAATTATATTATAAAGATCTAAATCACTGTGATTCGCTATTTCCCTATGCCGATGATGAGCAAACAAATGATACTTATATATTGCGACCCCCCAGATTTTGCAATGCAAAAGAAAATGAATAAACCAGCCAACACAAACAGCAAGAAAATAACTAAAAATAATAAAAAGCAGAATACTCATAAATAAAAATCCTTAAAAAACATTTTCTTACATTTCCATGCCTTTCTTCCCACACCTAATTTTGGTTAATAAAACACAATGGGGAGTAATCCATATTTTTTTTTACATTAATAAATGTCGACAGTAAAATAATCGAAATATTAAGCAAAATAATAATTACAATGGTTCTTGAATAAACAATTGGAGTAATATTCAGATAGATCTCCAAGAGCATTTTTTGTAACAAATAAGCGAGAAGAATGCCGATAAAACTAGAAAACACCGCATAAAAGCCATATTCGCATAGCCAGATTCCCATTAAACGAGAGTTCTTTATCCCAAACACTTTGAGCATAGCCGTTTCTGTTTCCCGCTCCTTCCGGGTAGTCCATAACACCATGTTTTGTGAAACTATCCCAACAAAAAGAACGAAGAGGAAAATCCAGGCAGTTAAGATAGATAATTGTTGAAAAAAGTGTTTTGCTTGCTCAATAAGCATAGCAATCGATAAAACCGAAAACGAAGGAAATGTTTGGCGCAGTAAATCCAAATCACCTTCCTGAGATGTAAGTAAACGAACGCCTACCAAATAACTAATAGGAATATGTTCCATAAGCGATTGAGGCACAATAATGTAGAAATTAGGCTGTTGATTTGCCCATGCAACTTTTCGTATGCTGGTAACAGGTACAGAAAGTTGTTGTTCGGCAATACGCAACGACAGTTTATCACCTACCTTAATTCCAAAATTCTTTGCCAAGCCTTCTTCTATAGAAGCCTGATACGCCTGATTTTTCGCGCTAGACCACCATGTTCCGGAGGTTATTTGGTTATCTAAAGGCAATTGATTGCTAGCCGTTATATTTAATTCACGAGTTAAGGCATTATTATGAATGTGCTCTCCCCTTTCATTTTTTTTCAGGGGAGTTCCGTTTAACATGGTTAATCTACCACGCAAAATGGGATACTCATGCACCACATGCAATTTATGGAGAGTGAGGAATTGTTTTAACGGATTTATATTTTCAGGAGCAATATTAAAAATAAAATAGTTAGCCGTATTAGGACGAATTTGCTTTTGCCAGCTATTAAGCAAACTGTCATAGAGCAGGTAGCTAAAACAAGCGGCAAAAGAAATAAGAGTGAAAACGATAACTTGTATATAGCTCTGGGGCATATATCGTGCGATATTAAGAGCGGCTATATTTAAGACAACAGGTAATTTATGAGCAATTTTTCGTAAAAAAGCACCCGAAGCAAAACACAGTGTTTTTGTTATTATTACAATTAGACACAAAAACAAAAGTCCAAATAAAAGCAGCCGTGCATCCTGTAAGTATGCATACAGTAATGCGAAAAGTATTATTCCTTTAATAAAAACAAATAACCAATGAAAAGAACCCTTTTTTAAAGGTTGGCGTCGTAACACGTGTAAAGGAGAAACCTGGCTTAAACCTAGCCAATGCTGAAATCCAAAAACAAACAGAAACAAGGCACAAAAAAGTAGCGATTTTACTCCCGAACTCCATTCAATAGGCCCAGAATCAGTGGAAAGAACCCCCGGTAAGATCGATTCTAAAAAGGAATGCCACACCGAATGAAGTGCAAATCCCAAGGGCAATGCAATTAGCCCTGCAAGAAAAATTAATATCAGAAATTGAACTACTAAAAGAATAAGAACGTGTAGCTGTGTCATGCCCAAACACCGTAATAGTCCAACGGATACATCATTTTTTCGATTATATTCTTTTAAGCCAACGTTAATTACACTAGCGGTTAATAAAAGAATGAGAAAAATAGAAATTTTTAAATAACTCATAATCTGAGAAAAACCTGTTTTCAATTCAAGTCTTCCATCTAAAGCAGAAACCGCACTCTGACCACTTTGCAGCAAAGGTTTAACCCATGCAACATAAGGCTCTATTTGACCAGCAATAAGAACTAAATAGTCAGCTTTGCTTCTGGGGCCAAGAATATTAGCTTGGGATAAATCCTCTAATGACATCAAAACCGTAGGGGCAATTTTAAATTGCTCTGATTGCCCATCGGGAGTTGCATACAAATAACGCTCAAATATAAAATTCTTAGTCCCTATTTCGATGGTATTTCCTGGATGAACATGCAATTGCTCAGCGGCCCCAGGTTCTAACCAGACGGAACCTTTGTTGGGAAGAGCGTTGCTACTTTGTATTGTTTTTGGATCGGCCTTATCACTAGTTTTTATTTTTCCGTATAAAGGATAATTGGAGCTTACTGCTTTTATCTGGATGTTGGCGAAATGAGTATCGGGCGTTTTACTGGCTGCAATGGTATTAATATAGACGACATTTGCCGTAGCCAAATTCATTTTAATTGCTTGTTGTTGCCAAAGTTCGGGCAATGGTCGAGGGCTTTTTAAAATCAAATCGCCACCGAATAATTCAGCTGCTTTCGTATTAATCCCCGTTTGCATTCCTTCAGAATACCAGGAAATACTAGATAACAGAGTAACGACCATAATCATTAATAAGAAAATGGTACTTAATCCCCCCTTACGCCAATTACGAAAAAACAACAAACTTGCAAAATAAACTAATTGGTTAATATTCATGTAAACATCCATTAACAATAGTAAATTTTCGTTGGCAGCGGCCAGCCAATTTAGAGTCATGAGTTACAATAATGAGAGTGGTTTTAAACTCTTGATTTAATTTGAACACCAAGTCACTGATTAAAAAACCGTTTTTTTCATCTAAATTAGCTGTAATTTCATCTGCAAAAAGAATTTTAGGCTGAGTGACATAAGCTCGCGCTATTGCTACTCTTTGTTGTTCACCTCCAGATAATTGGTTAGGATAGTGATGCAAGCGATCACTCAAACCTACCTGTTCCAAAATGTGCTTTGCCATTGCTTCTGGTTTTTTGATACCTTGGATCTCTAAAGGAAGAGTGACATTTTCAATAGCATTTAGCATCGGTAATAAATAAAAGCCCTGAAAAATAAAGCTAATCTCTTTCGAACGTAATTTGGATTTCTCACGCTCGCCAAGAGTAGCCAAGTCATATCCCGATAGATATATTTTTCCGCTGGAGGGATTGTCCAGGCCTGCTAATAATGCCAAAAGAGTTGATTTACCTACGCCAGAAGGCCCACATATTGCGATGGTTTCTCCCGCATGGATTTTTAAGCTAACATTATGCAAGATAGTTAACGTTTTCGAATGAACAAGAACCTGCTTTCCTACATTTTTTGCAACAATAATTAAGGGTCTATCGATGAAATCAATCATTTTTTCTCTACTCATACTCTGTTCATCAATTGCAACAGCAACCAACAATGTTTTAATTATAGGCGATAGTTTGAGTGCAAGTTATGGAGTTGAAGAAAATAAAAGTTGGAGTGCATTAATCAAAGAGAATTTACATAAAGAGTATCCTGGTTATTATTTAATCAATGCCAGTATTAGTGGTGAGACCAGCAACGGAGGGCTAAGTCGTTTACCTGAGTTATTAAAAAAATATCAGCCACGTATTCTAATTATTGAATTGGGAGCAAACGATGGATTACAAGGATTACCTATTCAGGTGATTGAAAATAATTTAAGTCAAATGATCCGCCTCGGAAAAAAATCTGGATCACAAATTTTATTAGTAGGAATTCGCATTCCGGAGAACTTAGGGCCTACTTATACCCAACGTTTCACAGCAATTTATCCTAAATTGGCAGAACAAGAAAAAGTTCTTTTATTGCCTAATCTACTAGAAGGAATTGATGAAAATCCCGAACTATTTCAGGAGGACGCGCTTCATCCTAATCAACAAGCCCAATCGTCAATCAGTGCCAACATATGGGACAAGCTATCTATCCTGCTTAAAATCCATTAATGGGTTTTGAAGTCCTCACGACCGGAAACCTACGCTAAGAGAAAATACTGTTTTAATCAAGAAAATTTATTTTTTTAAGGTTCTATTTTTAATCATCGACAAAAAAATGCTTTTGTTATTGAAATATTAGTTTTTCCTAATATAATGGAGCTAATGAATACATTAATAAACACTAGCCTAGAGGTAATGAAAAACAATGCCTCTAAGGCGGAACAATTACTTAAGCTTTTAGCTAATTCCAAAAGGCTTCTTATTTTATGTTATCTGCTGAAAAGAGAATGCACGGTTGGCGAGCTCGAATCTCTTATTGGCTTGTCTCAATCTGCACTATCACAGCATTTAGCCAAGATGAGGCACGAAGGTGTACTTGCGGTTAGAAAAGAAGGCACTCGAGTTTATTATTTTATTAGCAAACCGGAAGTAGAAGCTGTTTTGTCGACGCTTTATTTAATTTATTGCAAGGAATAGGACAATCTATTCATTAGAGGAATCTAATGTTTTGTTTAAGGATTTTCGTCATGCCATTAAGCAGTATCATCCTAAGAAAACACATGGCTTTCATTATTATAACAAGCGTAATGTCGACTTCTCTTTACCCTGGCTCGATACCTATATCATACTCCAAAGCCATTCGCCTGGCGCTAGCAAATAACCCTAAAATCCATGCGGCAAACGCGTCTATTGATGCGGCACTTGGGACGGCAAAGCAAGCAGACAGTCTGAGTTGGCCGCGACTGGGACTTGAAGTAAGCGGAGCACGCTCTGATAGTCCGCTGTCGGTATTTGGTTATAAACTGAGTCAAGGGAATGCTAGTTTTGCTGATTTTGGTGCCAATCAATATACTGGACTAAACACCTTATATACCAAGCCACATGCATTAAACCATCCAGGATATTACAGTAATCTGGATACAGCGTTTAAGCTAAGCGTTCCTATTTACTCCGGTGGAAAAATAAGAGCTCAGCAAGCACAAATGCGTGCTCTGGTTGTATCAGCGCAATGCGGTAATCAACAAGCCCAAAATCAACTGGCGTATGAAGTATATTCATCCTACGAGCGATTTCTAACTGCCAATCAATTAGTCACTGTAGCTCAAAGACAAGTTATTCGTGCAAAAGAATTTTTATCAACAGCTAAAGCATTAAAAAAGCAATCAATTACCCTAGATAGCGATGTATTAATGGCAGAGGCTTATTTAAACAGTTCTCTTCTTGGCTTATCGAATGCGCAAATTCAAGCAGAGAATGAACTAGAAAGCTTTAGAACCCTGCTTGGCTCTCCTGAGAGCTCCTTTGCTCCAAGTCGGCACACGACCTTAACCACAAACACAAAACACAATGCTTTATTGATGACACAAGCTTTGAAGGACAATCCATCAATTAAAACCCTTCATGCACGTCTTCAAGCAGGAAAAGCGGCAATTGCGGTCTCTCAGGCACTATATAAACCCCAGGTAGCGATGCAATTAAGACATGACTGGAATGGCAATACCATCGGCTCAGGACTTCCATCAGATACGATTGCCCTAGGCGCGAATTGGACTTTATTTAGTGCCGGCGAGCGCGCTGGTGCTGTTCAAGTAGCAAGTGCGAATGCAAAAAAAATCCAATTTGAACTGGATGAGCAACGAAATCAATTGCAATTGCAATTAAAAAAAATACAACGTGCCGAACAACAAACTCTTTACGAATTGCAATTAAGTCGACAAATAGCAGGGAATGAAGAGGCTGTCATCCAAAAACTAAAGCAGCGATTTGGTCGTGGGCTAGTGCCTCTAAATGCGTTGTTGGAGAGTCAAATGAAACTAACACAAAGTAAAGCACAAGAATTACAAGCACGTCATCAATCAAGATTGCATCAAGCGCATTGGTTGATGCTCAGTAATCAATTAATTCCTAAAGCGATAAAAAGCGCGTAAATTGATTGTACATCAGGAGACTCAAGTGAAGGATGGATTTTATTCCCAAAATAAGCTCAATAAAGCAGGGCAATTGGCGCGAATTTTTATTCAATCCAAGCTGACACTGCTGCTAATTATTGGGGTTTTGTTGTTTGGGGTACTGGCCCTGGAGCGTACTCCACGAGCCTATAATCCTGAAATTATTGTTCCCGCTGTAACTATTTCTGTAGATCGTCCAGGCAGTGACAGTCAAGAAATGTTAAATCAGATTGTTCGTCCCCTAGAAGGGTTGATGGCCTCTATTCCAGGAGTAGAACATACTTATGGGATGGCGATTGATGATGGAGCCATGGTCACGGTTCGCTTTAAAGTAAACGAAAATGAAGAGGCCAGTTTAGTTAAGGTCTACAACCAGATAAACAGTAACATGGATAAAATGCCTCCGGGTACTTTAATGCCTTTAATCCGTTCTATCAGTTTGTATGATGTCCCACTGGTGACACTGACATTACATGCTAAAGGCGCAAATCCAGTTGAATTGCGCGCACTTGCCGATAAAATTTTGGAAGAAGTGCGTGCAGTGCCCCAAGTAGGGAAAAGTTGGGTCATGGGAGCATCCCCGCGGGCCGTCCGTGTCTGGCTTAATCCAAAGAAAATGGCGGAACACGCCATTTCAATTACTAATATTCAGCAAGCGCTATCTATTAATAACATCAGCCTTGATGCAGGAACATTAGAGCATCAATTAAGCGAAACACCTCTTCGCATCGAGAGCTCACTTATTTCCAATCAAGACTTAGCTAACATTATTATTGGCACCGATGGAGCGAGACCTATTTTATTAAAAGATATTGCAACGATTGAAAAAGGCGCTAAAGAAGAGTCAATTGCCTCCTATTTTGCCTATGGAGTTCAAAGCCAATCGAAAAAAACGGAGTTAGAACCCGCGGTAACCATCGCTCTTGCGCGGCAAAAAGGAAGCAATGGAGTTGATGTGGCAAAAGCACTTTTGAATAAACTCGAGCAATTGCAAAACAGTCAGCTCATTCCAAAAAACATCACTGTCTCAATCACTCGCAATTACGGCGATGAGGCTAATGATGCAGTAAATACCCTGGTGGAGCACTTAGGAATTGCGATTATTAGTGTCGTGCTATTGCTTATGGCTTTTTTGGGGTGGCGCGAAGCATCAGTGGTTATTTTTTCGATTCCTTTAATTTTATGTCTGGTGCTTGGTATTGGCTGGCTATCCGGCCAGACCATTAACCGCATTACTCTGTTTGCGCTCATTCTTTCATTAGGCCTCTTGGTAGACGACAGCATTGTGGTAATTGAAAACATTCACCGTCATATTATGAAAGGAGTGCAAAAAAACTTTACTCGCTTGGTTATTTATGCAGCCAATGAAATTGGTAGGCCCACAATTATTGCTACCTTTACGGTGATGCTTGCGCTGCTTCCTATGGCCTTTGTAGGCGGAATGATGGGGCCATTCATGGCACCTATTCCTTTCAATGCACCATTGGCGATGATTGTATCGCTCTTTATCGCTTACAGCGTGGTTCCTTATCTTGCTTATCGTTGGTTAAGAACTAAAGCTAAAAAGCAAATGAATGAACATCATCAAAGCCAAAACACTTGGTTACAGCGAGTATATCTTATGTTATTCAAAGGATTCCTTAGCTCATCGAAAAAAAGACATTTCTTTTATTTGAGCATTGTCGTATTGCTTTTTGCAGTAGTACTCCAACCTGCCTGGCAATTTATTCGCCCTGCAGGCCCTAACGGTTCATTAAGCCCGCTTGGGGTTGAAATTAAAATGCTACCTGATGACAATGTGAACACCTTTTTAGTGTCCGTTGATGCAGGAGCTAACGCCTCGTTAACCAAAACAAATGAGTTGCTTAGCGCGCTAAGTCAAACCATCCAAAGAAATCCTTATGTCACCGACTTAGAGTTGTATTTAGGAGAATCGGCCCCAGAAGATTTTGCTGCTCTGGTGCGAGGGGATAATCTCTTGCGCGGCAGTCAATACGGTCAAATACGTGTGAATTTAATGAATAAGCATCACCGAACTATTGGTTCACATCAAATTGCAACCCAGGTGTATCAAAGTCTTGTGCCTTTGCAAAAGCAATACCCACAAAGCCATATCAAGCTTTTTGAAAGCCCTCCTGGACCACCTGTTCGCTCACAAATGGAAGCGGGTCTCTATGGAGCTGACTACAACAAATTAAGAGCTATCGCTCATGAGATTAGCTCCGTGATTTACCCAAAAATCTACGGCATGATAAATATTGATAACTCAGTGACTCAAGACACCAATCAATATCGTATTAAAATTAACCATAATGCAGCCATACTGGCAGGTTTAGCCCCCCAAACGATAGCGCAGGAACTGAGCGTTTTGTTTAAGGGTATTTCCGTCGGAAATGTTCATGGACCCAATACTAGAGAGCCAGAAAACATTATTTTGCGTTTGCCGCAAAAGGTGCGCGAAGACGTTCAGGTACTGAATCAATTGTATCTAAAAAATCAGCAACAACACTTAATTCCTCTGGCACAAATTACAACCCTACATAAAGATAAAGAGGAAAAACCTATCTTTACTAAAGACCAAACACCCGTTGTTTATGTAACTGGTGAAGTGTTAGGTTCAAGTCCTGCTTATGCAGTCACTTCTGCAACAAAAATGCTCAAGAAGCCGCCTTTTTCACTGGAGATTGAAAATTTAGGATTTCATGAGTCACAGCCGAAGCGTTTTAGCAAAAATCAACTCTTTTGGCTTGGTGAAATGCGCCTAACGCTGGATGTATTTCGTGATTTAGGTTCAGCCTTTATAGTGGCCATCGTCTTGATTTATATTTTGCTGACTGCTTTTTACCAGTCGTTTTTTATTCCCCTAATTATTATGGGGGCTATACCTCTAACTATCATTGGCGTTTTTCCTGGCCATTGGTTGATGAACCAACCCTTTACGGCTACATCCATGATAGGAGTCATTGCCTTAGCGGGAATCGTTGTTCGAAACTCGCTTTTGCTCATTGATTTTATTTTAGAGCATCAACATCGGGGCTCCTCTATAACAGAAGCGGTTATTGAATCAGGCGTGGAGCGAATTCTACCGATTGTCTTAACAGCACTTGCTATTATTCTAGGTTCCGCTGTGATGTTATCGGATCCTGTCTTTGGCGGCCTTGCTATCTCTTTGATTTTTGGTTCATTTGCCTCGACTGTACTTACCTTGTTTTTAATTCCATTAATCTATTTAAGCTGGTGGAAGCGTACTCATTAAACTCAGTATTAGGAGAATAGAAGATGACTATTGAACGTATTCTTCATATTGTCGCTGGTGCCTTTGTTCTGATATGACTAGCTCTAGGCGTGTCGGCCAGTCCAGTATTTATCAACGCTAATTTTTTATGGCTTACTGTATGTGTAGGGGCTAATCTTTTTCAAAGTGGATTTACAGGATTTTTCCCTCTTCCTTTTAATACAAAGGTGCCCCACGCTAATCCTAATACAGCAGAAGTAAACGAACCAATTAATACCCCAAGTTTGGCTGCATTTAGTAAATTTTCATCATCAAACGCCAACATTGCAATGAAAATAGACATAGTAAACCCGATACCAGCAAGAAGACCTACTAATGCCACGCCTCTCCAAGTCACATTTGGTGGCAATTGACAGCATCTTAGCCGCACAGAAACCCAGCTCATACTTAGGATGCCTACAGGTTTTCCAATCACCAAAGCTATAGCAACACCAATAATAATTCGAAGCTCATTATCGGAAGAGAACGCTGTATTGCTAAAGTTTACACCTGCATTTGCCAATGCAAATAACGGCATCACCATATAGGCAACCCATGGATGTAAAGCCTTTTGTACTCGAACAACAGGAGGCAACAATTCTCTGTGAGCAAGCTGAATTTTTCGAAGCGACTGATCCAGATTACGATCGTCTTCTATTTGTGGACCTCGGATAGTAAGCTCATTAACAATGTTTGACAACATATCTAAAGGGCGCTCTGCCATACGCACCGATACTACGGGTGTCATCAAACCTAGCACCACTCCGGCCAAAGTAGGATGAGCACCAGTTATCAGAATTCCGATCCAGATAATAGCACCAGGAATAACATAACCAAAAGCAGAACCAATCCCAATATGCTGAAAGGCTTGTACTAAAAGGATACCGAAACCTGCAATCAGGAATCCCCCATAATTAAGACCATCCGAATAAAATAGTGCAATAATAAGCACTGCAATAATGTCGTCAATGATGGCCAAGGTCAGCAAGAATATCCGAATATTTCCAGGAATAGAACGGCCCAATAAAGCCAGCACGCCAACAGCAAAAGCAATATCAGTAGCTGTTGGTATAGCCCATCCATTCTGTTGAATCGGTAGAGAATTGAATTTAAGGAAAATCAATGCAGGCACAATAACGCCACCCAGTGCAGCAACCATTGGGAGCATCGCTTGCTTGCGATCACTTAATGAACCATCGTGGATTTCGCAACGAATTTCCATACCAACAACAAGAAAGAAGAACGTCATTAGTGCATCATTGATCCAAAAATGCAAAGAACGGGAAAACTCAAATCTGCCTAGCCCAATGGAAAATGGGGCGTGCCATACATTATTATAACTATCAACCAGAGGTGAGTTAGCCCATATTAAAGCTATTGCTGCGGCAATGAGCAGCACGATACCACTTACGGCCTCGATATGTAGAAAACGCTCTATTGAAGCAAAAGCTCGTTCTGCCAAAGCTTGAGCACGTGGCAAATTACGCTGTGTAGGATGGCTATTCGTAGTCATATTTCCCATAATTCCTGAAAGATAGATGTCTTTTTCAACTGTGGTGGTTAAGTTAGAAAGAATAATTATCCGATTCATTTTATCAAAGTTTGTGTCACCATCATAATTTCTTAACTGAGTAAGGGTAAGACATCTAAACAAAACTCTTTAATAAATGTTCATTTTAAACAAAAAGCTACTGTCCCCTTAATATTAAACCCTATACTATATTTAGAGTTAAGCCTATTAACGTGCTGGGATTACTTTGTTAACAGTGCCATAGACCAATATTTTAAATCTTGTTGTAGAAGTAGATTAACCAGGTCGAGCGTACACTTAACATTACTCATGGACATAAGGAAGGGATGACGCTTTAACTGAATGGCAGCGTGTTTCGCATCGTCCCCATAATTTCATAAATTGGTATGAAATAGCCGAAGCGGCTATTTCATAGTAGCAGGTGCTGCGGCACTGTTTTCGAAAGGGAAATAGCGTAGGCTAAAAAACACCATATTGTCATTTGTCTGACCACCTACCGCTTTTCCAACAGGGACACCGTCTTGGTGTGCGTCAGTGCCAGGGAATAGAATCCTCTTTGTATAGGAATATTGTAAGCCGGCTCTGAATTGACCGTATGCTCCATTATAGATTTTATTCCACAAGCCAATAGTTACTTGCCACAATTCTTTGGTGTTTCCCTCACAAACGCCTCCTTCAGTACTGCAACCAGAGTTATTCGCGTTAGGAGTACCTAAACCAAAGAAATTATTCGTTGGCGGAGGGGAATAAAAAGAAGTCGCTTTTTGTCGTTCTTCACCACCAAAAACATAGACATCAAGAGCCGGAGTAATATGTGCTGTAATTCCTGCCATAACCGTGAATTCATCAATTGGTTTCAAAGAACCGTTTTGAGCAAAAGTTACGTCGGGTAATACGCCTGAAGAATAGCTGCCGATACCGCTACCTAAAAGCGTGCTCCCTTGAATATCCAGTTTGTTTGGGATAATTTCAATGAACGTACCGATTCCAGCGCCATAGCCTGTGGTATTCATGTTGGTTTTTCTACCATCTGTGTAATACACCCGATCATAAAAATCACGGTAGATACCAAATACCTCCAGATGAACCTTATGATTATTGAGCGTATCCTGGTAAGCCAATTTTCCTATAACATCAGGAACATGATTAAATGAGAAAAGGTTTGCTGCGGGTAAAAGCTGGGTGCCTGGGGCGCTACAGTAGATATTGCTAATTCCATTAAAAGCAGGGCCTACTCCTATAGGAGCAGGAACACAAGCTGGAGTTCCTCCGAAGAGGGTTTGTGCATTTTCAGCCGATACTGCAGCCCAGAAGTTCTGGCCAAAATTTTTTGTCAATCGGAGCTGAGGTTGGCGCTTCCAGAGAAAACCGACAAGGTACTGGGCATCAATGGTTGGTGGAAGTACTTCATGGCGTGGGGTAATACCATCCTTATCTAAGGTTATAAGTGCCCAGGTTTGTCCCGCAAGAAGATGCCATCCCTGTTGGTTCCAATCGATATTGGCATAGAATTGGCGGATTCGTAAGTCAAATGAGTTACTCTCATTCGAGTTACCAGAACCATTACCTAAGAAGTCTGTTTCGACATAACCCGAAATGAGGGTTTGAGGGTCAATATTGCTTTCGGCTAATGCTGAAAGGCGGCTTTGACGGGCAGATAAGCGAAATTCATGTATATAAGCTTGAGGTAAATTTAGTGTTGGAATTGCGGCAAAATTGGAGCCTATATCTGTCATGATATTACGCGAACGCCAAACCCCTTCGCCAGCAAAGAAACCGCCAGGGGTGATGGTGATTTGGCCAATATGAATTTTTTTATCAGACCAGAGCTTTTTACTCACGGCTTTTTGGGGTGGCTCTTTCGCATTCTTTTCCGCTTCAGCGTTGATCGGTGTAGATACGCCAACCAGGATACATGATGCAAACAGCATTTTTGATAGCGGCTTCAAACTAAATATCGTAGATTTACAAGAATGATTTACAGCATGGGCCACTTTCTTTTCATTGCAAAAAGTGTTATTAATCAATTTAGTACATCCTTTTAAAAACCAACACAGCATAGAAACAGACTCATTATCTGTTCCTCTAATTGCACTTCCTGTAATTTTTTCAATTCGAGAACTATGCCTGTTGTTCCTCATAAGCGCACCCTGAAAAAAATTACTGCGTAATTATCCATCAGATAGGGGTATTTTCCCAGTTAAATTTTGAAAAATTTAACTAGTGAGGAGGGTGGTTGAAGAATCACCAACAGCGGGTGTTAAGCAGACCTCATTAAGTATCTATACCCATCGCCATTGAAAGTACTGGAAATTTTTTCTGAAATGAATTAAAAGTATCGGCATTATGAGATTTCATCC
>NZ_CBCSKT010000014.1:0-6571 GCF_965140895.1 Legionella sp.
AGCTTCCGTACAGCAATAATGTCATCATTATAACTTGGGCCATCATAAGCAGGGTTTGCCTCTGCTCGCCCCCTACTCGGTTTCGGTTGTCGTACTGTGTTTAAGCCCTGTCTACGAGCCTTCATTAAGCGCCCAATGGCAACTATTACCCCAATCAACAACAGGACATTAAGAATTAAACTCCAATTTGCCTGCATTCTTTACTCCATAGCCAAAGCGTGTGTTACATCAACAGCAACCAAGCGAGAAACACCAGGTTCACGCATAGTTACCCCCATCAAATGATCTGCCAACTCCATCGTTACTTTATTATGTGTAATAAAAAGGAACTGTACGTATTGTGACATTTCTTTTACCATCGCGCAAAAACGCCCTACGTTAACGTCATCTAAAGGCGCATCGACCTCATCCAGCATACAAAATGGTGAAGGATTTAACTGGAAAATAGCAAATACCAAAGCCACCGCAGTCATGGCTTTTTCCCCGCCGGATAACAAATGAATCGTACTATTTCGCTTCCCAGGCGGCTGTGCCATTACTACAATACCAGCTTCTAGCAAATTATCACCAGTTAATTCGAGTTGTGCACGGCCGCCACCAAAAAGTCGTGGGAAAAGTGCCTTAAATGAAGTGTTTACTTCATCAAAAGTATTTTCAAGTCGTACTCGAGTTTCCTCATCCATCTTGTCAATGGCGGTTTCAAGTGTTGCTAAGGCTTCGCATAAATCATTATGTTGCTCATCTAAATAAACTTTACGTTGTTGTTCGCTTGCGAACTCTTCGATTGCGGCTAAGTTAATCGCCCCCAAACGTTTAATTTTATCAGTCAAGGCAAGCAGCTCATCTTCCCGCATCCCTTGACTGATGCCTTGAGGAATGTGTTCTAACACAGCCTGCGCCTGTAAAGCGGATTCGTCTAAAGATTCTTGTACGGAACTGGCCCGAACCGCTAAAGCTTGTTCTTCCATACGTGCATGTCCAATTAACTCTTGCACACGCTTAACTTCAAGATCACAGTTTAAAATATTTTTCTCAAGCTCATCAAGATCCATACGCAACTGGGCCTGCTGTTCACGACTCATGGTTAATTGCATTTCTACTTCAGCTTGTTGCAGTAGCCGGTGTTCTAATTGTGCTTTGAGTTCAGTGCCCGGATTTTCCGATTGCAAACAGAGCAATGCCAGGCTTTCCAGACGCTCTTGTAGAATATCCAAGCGTTCTTGCTCACGAGCAATACGATCGCCCAATTGCTGTATTTTATTTTTTTCCCGATCGTGTTCTATTTCTGCATGGTGTAAAGCCATGCGTGCTTCTTCTACCTGTTTATTTTGCGAGGCCAAGACATTGAGCCACTCTTGCTTTTCATGCACGCATTGCTCTTGCTGCAATTCAGATTCCTGACATTGCCCTTCTAATTCCTGCAAGCGCGCTTTAATAGTCATGAGCTCAGCAACAGTATCTTCCAACACCATCTGCAAATCATCACATTCATTCGCCAAAGTTGCGGCAAGTTTTTCAGCATGAAGTATGGCCTGCTCATTGCTGCTTAAAGCAGCACTGTTTGTTCTTAATGCTTCATTACAAGAGTTCACATTCAGCTGCTGCAACTCAATATCTTTAAGGCTCCTTTGCACCCCCTGATGAAAGTGATCGCGCTGCTCCCTTAAAGTAGCAATTTGTTGCTCGAGTGAATTCACCAC
Source organism: Legionella sp. (assembly GCF_965140895.1). Lineage (GTDB taxonomy): Bacteria > Pseudomonadota > Gammaproteobacteria > Legionellales > Legionellaceae > Legionella. The sequence goes on from NZ_CBCSKT010000014.1 coordinate 1,701, forward strand.
TTGAGTTAAATCAGTAATCTTCTGTTGACGCGCAAGTAAGCCTAACTCATCCTGCTCTTTGGCAGGAACAAATTTAACCCAACCTTTACCTAACCAGAACCCATCAGGCGTAATCACCGATTGGTACTCAGCCAATTCCGGCAACCAATTTAATGCGTCATCAAAATTCTCTGCGGTAAAAATATGCTCGAGGGGATGCACATGTGCTGGCACTGCGCCTTGTATTTTATCGATGAGGCGTGGGCGAGTTGTAGTTTGTTCTGTCACCACGCGCAACGTAACAATATTTTCCCCTTGCCGTTCACAAAGTTCTCGTTGCGGCCATAGTTCCTCAAAAGATTCCAAGACATAAGCATGCAAGGCTTCATCCAGTACGCGTTCACAGGCAACTTGCCATTTGGTCTCAACCTGAAGTACATCCATTAAGCGCGGTTTATCAGTCCAGACACTAACTCCATTTTTATTGGTTTGCATGCCTTGTCTGGCAGCACGCTGAGCAGCTTGCAAGGCAGCATGTTCACTGTTAGCACGGTGAAACTCATCCTGTAGTTGGTGCAATTGCTGTTCTGTTTCTTGCGCCTTAGCCCTTAATTGGCTGCAATGCTCTTGGCATTGCTTTAATTGCGCTTCATCAAACTGTTGATTTTCTACCAGTTTTTCCTGCTGTTGTTCTAAGTCACTGCGGGTTTGTTGTAATTCAGTAATGGAGATGGATTCTTGTTCTAATTGAAGCTTTTCCAAACGCACTAAGGTTTGTTGTTGTTTTTGCTCCAAATGCTGAGCATTGACTTGCGCCACTTGAAACTCTCTTTTCAAGTTATTCGCTTGCGCCTGAACCTCTTGCCAATGCATATCCCACTGTGCCTGTTGCTTTTGGGTTTCTTGCGACTGCCCTTCTTGCTCTTTAAACTGAGCACGTAATTTAGCTAATTGCAAATCAAGGCGTTCCGCTTTTTGCTGGCACTGCTGCAGCTCTTCTTGATCTTGCTTTAATTGTTCTTCAGCGACCTGCCAATCATCTTGCATTTGCTGCTGATCTTGTTCCAAACGTTTTTTTTCACGAGTTTGTTGCTGAATGGTTTCTTCTAAGCGTGCAATTTCCGTCCCTAACTGATAAAAAGTTGCCTGTATTTGTTGGGTTTGCTCATCCGCATCGTGAAGTTTCTCGTTAAAGACTACGCGCTCGGTATTCGCCTTAGTCAAAAGACTTTGCTGTTCGGCATGGCTTACCGCTAAATCGTGTAATTCGCGCTGCTTCACCTGCTGTTGCGTTACAAAATCGCGCCATTTTAAAGCGAGAATTTCAGCACGGCATAATTGCTCTTCATCTTTAAGAATAAGATAACATTCGGCCGCTTTGGCCTGACGTTCCAGACGCTGCAATTGTTTATCTAATTCGTCACGAATATCAGCCACACGAGTAAGATTTTCTCGGGTATGTGCGATACGCTGTAGGGTTTCTTTACGGCGTTCCTTGTATTTGGAAACGCCTGCCGCTTCTTCAAGAAAAACGCGTAAATCTTCAGGTCTTGCCTCAATCAATTGGGAAATGGTGCCCTGGCCGATAATAGAATAACCACGCGCCCCCGCCCCAGTACCTAAGAAAATATCGGTTATGTCTTTCCGACGACAGCGGCTGCCATTTAAATAATAGGAGGAATCGCCATCGCGAGTCACCATCCGTTTTACGGCAATTTCACCATAACTGGCGAATGGTCCGGTTAAGCGTCCGAGGCTATTGTCAAAAATTAATTCCACGGAAGCTTGTCCGACCGGTTTACGATTGGAAGAGCCATTGAAAATAACATCCGTCATTGACTCACCACGTAAATTACGGGCAGAACTCTCCCCCATAACCCAGCGTACGGCATCAATAATGTTGGATTTTCCACAACCATTAGGACCAACTACGGCAACCAACTGGCTTGGAAAATGCACCACCGTAGGATCAACAAAGGATTTAAAACCCGCTAATTTCAATTGCTTTAAATGCATGGCCTTGGCAATTTAAACAAAATAAACGCGCATTATAACTGAGGAAACATAAAAACGCTGCATTTTACCAGGGATTGTACTACCAAATTATTAAGTATCTTGAGTATAATGCCGCCATTGATAAAACATAGGTATTTAAATGAAGTCACTCCTCAAGAAATTGCCCCTCGCGGTCTTGGCCTTTTGTTCCACCCTTGCGGTTACAACCTACACTTATGCAGAACCACCAAACTTAACCTGTGTAAAAAATGAACTTAAACAGTATCATGATTCGGGTCGCTATGAGAAAGATTTAGCGCAAGTGATTGCCAAAGCTCAGCACTATATTAATCAGCAAGCACGCATGAATGAAACAAAGAAAAACCCCAAAAAGCTAGCTGTTATTTTAGATATCGACGAAACCAGTTTATCTAATTATAAGTATATGATTCAACGTGATTTTACTGGAACAAAGGCGCAGTTTCATCAAGATGTCATGGCTGCGAATTCCCCAGCAATTAAACCGACTCTCAGCTTATATAATCATGCCATACAGCGTGGAGTAAAAGTATTCTTTATCACTGGAAGACGCAAACCAGAAACCAATGCAACAGTAAAAAATTTGCATCGTGCAGGATATCATAAATGGGCAGGACTTTATTTACGCCCCAGTAATTATGTGCAGAAATCAATTATTCCATTTAAATCACACACCCGCGAATTGATTACCCAACAAGGCTATACCATTATTGCCACGATAGGGGATCAATATAGTGATTTAAAAGGTGGCTATGCTGAAAAAGGATATAAATTACCGAATCCTTATTATTATTTACCCTAGGATTAAAAACATGATGTCATCCTGAGAAGGCCTTTGCTGTGTTCAAGATGACATATCCCCTATTCATTCTCATGAGATTGATATGACTATAGCCTTAGTCTGGTTTCGCCAAGATTTAAGATTGCGTGATAATCCTGCATTTATCGAAGCATGTTCTCAGTATCGCATTGTGATTCCACTGTATATTTACGATGGAAAAACCAACATCTTAGGAGAAGCACAAGCCTGGTGGCTGCATCATAGTCTTAGCTCATTAAGTAGCTCTTTAAAGAAACTAGGATTAAATCTCCTTCTTTGTAAAGGCGAACCATTGGAGATTATTTTAGATTTACTCAAAAAAGTTCCGATAAGTGCCGTATTCTGGAATCGCTGTTATGAGCCTAAAGCAATCGCTCGTGATAAAAAGATTAAAGCAACCTTGCTGGGCCAGGGTATTGAAGTACAAAGTTCTAATGGGAGCTTGCTTCACGAACCGTGGACGATAAAAAATAAAAACGGGAGCTATTTTAAAGTGTTTACTCCCTACTGGAAGCACTGTAAGCAAACCCTTAGTATTCAACCGCCCATACATTTGACCTCCCAACCTAGCGGTTTTGATCTACAAAGCGATGAGCTTGAACAATGGGGCTTATTACCCAAACTCAATTGGGCTTCGCGATTTAGCGACTATTGGACACCAGGAGAAGACGGTGCGCAACACAAGCTTGATGAGTTTATCCAGTGCCACCTGTATGCTTATAAAAATAATCGCGACTATCCGATAAAAAATGCGACTTCACGTTTATCACCTCATTTACATTTTGGAGAAATCAGTCCATCAATTATTGTGCGCGCCATTGAATTAGCCAAGCTTGAGCCAGATTGTGATATAGCCTCCGCTGAACATTTTCTTAGTGAGTTAGGTTGGAGAGAGTTTTCAGTTTATCTACTCTATCATTTTCCTAATCTCACCCATAAGAACTTTAAAGCAGAATTTAATGCATTTCCCTGGCACAATGAAAAACAATTACTGGCCTGCTGGCAAAAAGGATTGACTGGCTATCCCCTCATTGATGCAGGCATGCGAGAGTTATGGGCAACCGGTTATATGCACAATCGTGTACGCATGATTGTGGCATCCTTCCTTACTAAGGGCTTGCTGATTGATTGGCGTTTGGGTGCCGATTGGTTTTTAGATACTCTGGTCGATGCTGACCTGGCAAATAATAGCGCCAGTTGGCAATGGGTTGCTGGTTGTGGTGTTGATGCTGCACCTTATTTTCGGATTTTCAATCCAGTGTTACAAAGTCAAAAATTTGATCCTGAGGGTAGTTATATTCGACGGTGGGTTCCTGAACTTTGTCAATTAGACAGTAAATCCATTCATGCTCCTTGGGAGTCTGCTAATGCTGAAAAAATTTATGCGAATAGCAACTACCCAAAGCCAATTATTAATCATAAGGAAACAAGGACACAGGCATTAAGTTATTACCAGCAATTAAAAATGTAATCATATCCACATCACTGAAACATTGTTTTTTTTGCCTCGAATTTGCTCATCATGCGGTTAGCAATGTATTTACCGCAATAGGCCGTTTCATCCTCGTGGGAATCCCAAACTCCTAGTGATAGGATGTGTTTTTTGCCGTTCAGGTTCTAAAAAAATAATTTTGTTTCTCTTGCATTTTCATTTCCTATGAAAATTTAAGTGATGGTATTAAGCCCTATATCTCTTGTTCTATACAATAGATCATAGGGCTTAATTAAAGGTAGCAATGAAGAAATTATTGATACCTCGGCTGAGTATAGTATGTGGATTGTGCTTCAGCCAAGGGCGCTGTGGGACCTACATCATTCAGCGCAGCATCATAAGTATCCATCAAATCTTTTGATAACCCTTGTCGAGCACTGGTACTTACCGTACGAGACCCCCAAAAAGTGAGCCCAGTACCAACTGCCGCGGTTATAGTACAACTCAAGGTAAAAGCCGCAACCTGAGTTTGGATAAGATGAAGTCCTAAAGCACTACCCCAAGCACTAAGAGCCGAAGTACTACCTAGAGACGATGCGAAAGCTA
>NZ_CBCSKT010000015.1:0-6532 GCF_965140895.1 Legionella sp.
GCGCATGGGCTTGCCAAAATGGGGTTGTTCTAGGTCAACAAAAAACAGATGCCAAATCGAATGAAATCACAGCCATTCCACAACTATTGGATATGTTGGAGTTGAAAGGATGCATTGTGACATTAGATGCTATGGGGTGTCAGCGAACTATTGCTCAAAAAATACGTGATAAAAAAGCAGACTATGTTCTTGCACTCAAAGGGAATCAAAGCGACCTGCAAGAAGCAACAAAAGATTTCTTTGAAACAGCCTTTAAAAAAAATTGGTTATCTGTCGATTATTCAGTCTTTGAAGAAGGCGATTATGGACATGGGCGTATCGAATCAAGAACATGCTATGCGGTATTCCTGCCAGATTATCTTAAAGAGTTCCAAAAGGAATGGGCTGATTTAACAAGTTTGATATGTATTGTCTCTTCTCGTGAGATAAATGAAGAAGTACAACACGAGGCGCGTTATTACGTGAGTTCTCTTTGGCCGAATGCGGAAAAAATCAGTCATGCTATACGATGTCATTGGCAGGTAGAAAATTCTTTGCATTGGGTTTTAGACGTAACCTTTAGCGAAGATAACTCAAGAATCAGGCGAGGATATTCCGCAGAAAACATGTGTGTTATGCGCCATCTTGCATTGAATCTGATAAATAAAAACTCCGAGGAAAAACTCTCTGTTCCTCGAAAAAGGAGAAAAGCTAATTTATATGACCATTATAGAGAAAGGTTGTTAGGTTTTTAAACTTTGACGCTCTTACCCTGGGATTCTGTTGATTCGTTTACTGTTTTTGAACAAGAAGTTTCCAAACAATTTAAAAACAGAATAAAAGATATAGCGATTGATAAAAAGATCCTTCCTGCCTCCGAAGAAGCACAGTTAGATTATCTTGCTTCTGATGGCTACACATCGAAAAAAGAGCCTGGAGCAAGCGACTCCCTTGAGACAAAAGAAAGTTGTTTAATTCATTTTATTAGTCCAAATGCTAATTATTCTTGGAGAGAATTATTTCCAAGCACAAATGATGATACGAACATAGAACTCTGGAAACATTTCAATGACAGTTATGAAAAAAGACTTTGCAGTATTGGGTTTGAAGATTGGCCAGGAGCACTTACCGTGAGAGGGGGGATGATTGAAATTCAAAAAGGAGAGTGTGTTTCATTAAATGCTGCGCGGGATGCATATGAAAGATATAAAGAAAAAAAGGAGAGAATAGAAGGAGTAACCGGCCTTAGGAGATAGTTCACTTTATAAGGCCACCTATATTTTTGATGGGGTCATGGATAATGAGTCTGATATTCAACCCAAAACAATCCATGGGGATACAGGTGCTCAAAGTGAGGTAGTATTTGCTTTCGCTTATTTGCTAGCAATTAAATTTATGCCAAAGATTCGTAACTTCAAACATCTAAACTATTACAGACCCGTGACAGAATCTGGTGTGATGTTTAAACATATTGATAGTATATTTACGCCCTTGGGGAGCAATGGAACAGCCAACCGACTTAAGGAAGCAACTTCTGAAGTTGACTAGCTGACTGTTTTGAATCTAAAAACTGGGCCAAAACGCCATCATCTGGCAACTCAAAGCCTGTGTTTAGCCAGCCCTGTTGCTCAGCAACAAGCTGAATCCGCTTGATCGTTTTGCGATCAGCATCCCTTGTTCTTGCTATGCTACGAAGACTATCTCCCAAACGCAGATGGATAATAATTTGGCGATATTGATACATTTCAAACCTCCGATTTGACATAGTTCTTCTCTCCGTTGAAATTTAAATGAACAACGGATTTAAACTACTGTGTTTAACGAAAATTCGATAGGAAAGTGGTCCCTTTTGAGTGATTATGAAATGGTCCTATTAGGGTGATGAATGACAGTTAATATCATTTAGAAGGTCTGCTGCTTGAGGAATGTGTTGAATGAGTTCATTTTCTATGTTTGTAACGTAAGTCATGATTTTATCCTTTTGTGTTTTAAACATGTGTGTCTGTAGTAGACATTTATATAATAACATAGTGCCGGCATATGTCAACAAAATATTGTTGCAAATTATTGTTTCAACTTTCCGTTGGTTCGTTTTTTATTTCTTAAGCCTCCCTGCGCGTATGGCAGCGCTTTATTTTACGTTAATCTTTAACACATAGGACATCATCAACCGTTGGTTTCTTTTTCTCTTCAGAGCATCTAATGTTTTTTGAAGGGGTGCACCAAGCTTTCTAATTATTTTTTTAGCCATTTTTTATTACCCTTATTGTTTATAATTTTTTTTGAGATGCCCCGATATAGAGGGGGCATGCGGTTAATCAATTGCAAGTAAAATCAAGTCCCTCTCAGGATGCTGAAGGGCAAAGTCACGTAATGCGTAATATTTATCAATTAAATAATCATCACCTTGTTGCCCAGAAATGCCATTAATCGAAAACAATGTGACAATAACGCCCAAGGCTTCCGAGCTAACAAATCCGTTAAAGCCATTTCCATCAACAAACATCTCCAACGGCTGCTCTAATGCCGGAGCAAGAAAGAATCCCTCGTTGCTTAGCTCGTAGAAATTCCAATACCCGCCGCTGTATTGATAGCACATAGATTGAGTAAGGTAATAAATAATATTTTCAAATTGAATGACATGCCTTTTTACATGTTTGGGGAGGAAGTTTAGGCGATTTTTTTCTACTACAAGTTGCTTATAAATGACTCTATTACGGTTCATTATTAAAAATCCTTATGTGTGTTTCAAACGTGTGTCTTTTCTCAGACATTTATAGAATAACATATAATCATATTTATACAACAATTATTTGCAACAAATTATTGTTGTAATATCATCTTGCCTGTATTACACTATTTATAATCGAGAAACGTAACTCTTGAGGTTATTTTAATTTATACCTATAATAACCTTAAAGGTTATAATTTGGGCAATTTCATGAGCAAATCAAGACGGCCAAGTTATAATTTAAACGATATTAAAAAAGCGTTTAACAATGAACATAAATTACGAATGACGGTATCAGCCAAACAAGGACAACTAGCTCTCGGCTTCTCCGATCATGATGTAGTAGAAGCCATACAAAGCTTAACAAGTACTGATTTTTATAAATCAATGGAACCAATAAACCCAGGTTTTACCGCTTGGCAAGATGTATATAAAGCTAATTATAAAGGTGTGCATCTTTATATAAAGTTTCAAGTAAACAGCTATGGCGAACTTATTCTCTCATTTAAGGCGAAATAATATGACAAAAGAACTATGCCCAATTTGTGGTGAACTGGCAGCAAGCCATGAAGAGCGAAGCACAACCTATAACTATAAAGGACACGCATTTTGCATCATGCAGCCAGCCCTTTGGTGCGACTCATGTGGGGAAGGTGTTATAAGTCCTGAGGATAACAAAGCAACTGCCTTAGAAATTCAAGGGCATCGCTCACGCATTGATGGTATATTAACGCCTAATGAAATTGCAAAAATACGAAAACACTTAAACCTGAATCAAAAGGATGCCAGTCGTCTATTTGGTGGCGGCATTAACTCGTTTAACCGATATGAACGAGGAACCAACCCAATCCCTAAGCCGTTAAGTATGCTTTTAGTGCTTTTAGACAAACACCCAGAACAATTACAAGAACTATTAATGTCTCCCGTAGTTAATCCATCGGAACAGAGCGCAAGGCGGCTATAAAATGAAAGAAACCTTACAAATTACATTAAGAAAAAACAGGCGCTCTGAAGATTTAATTCAGATCGCTCGAAAAACTAAAGGTGAAAACATTTCATACAGTTATGGGCAGTCTAATCCCCCCTTACCAGAAGAGGCGATTTTTTCAGAGGCCGAGCTATTTGAAATTTCATGGTTTGACCAAATGGTTAAATTCTTTCATGAGCATCAAGATACGAATGCAACCGATTTAGAGCGCTATAGACTCTTTCTGCCAGAAAATTTTTATCAAGCCATTTATGAATTACACCAAAAATGCCAAGAACACAAAATTGACTATAGGCCCGTAGACTCATTGCTTAAGTCCATCATCAATAAGATTAAGGCTACAGAAAAAAGCCTGTATGAAAAAACAGGAATCACCAGTAATGTTTTAAAAGAGATTCATTTTAAAGATTCTGCAGAAAACGCGGATAAGCTTAATTCCTCAATCTTAGAACTATTCAAAAAACTGATTGAAGTTCCTGATTTTTATAATCAGTTTAAACAAATTGCTACAAATGAATATAAGAAAAGCCCCAATATAAAAATTGGCCATTTTAAGGGGTATGCGCAAGGACATGCGCTACCATCAAAATGGATCTGCGCCTGTGCAGTGGATGTAATTTCACAAAGTGAAAACCCGTTCAATATTCTCGAATCAGAAGAACTCCTCGATCTTTGGATTAAACCTAAATTACGCTCAGGCTTTGAGCTTTCCCAACTTTTATTCCGATTAAGAGAGATAAAATCGTCACCAGAGTTTATTAGAAGCGTAGAAGAGATATCCCAACTTTTTTTATAAACATATTAGAGAGGCAATCTTAATGAAAAAAATTATCTTGGTGACAAGCTGTTACTTGCTTTTTATGTTCTTCATGGCAATTAGCTTGAGCCTGATTTTAAATCATTTTTCATCGTCAGGTGTTTATCTTTTTTCCAATTTTGAGCATGAATTAGGCAGTTATAGCAATTTAGTTATGAGTAAATTTCCGTATTTTAAAGGACATGAGTACTTTGTAAGTTATGTTTCAGCAGGTATAGGCTTTATATGTTATATGCTGTGCATGAAGCTAGCGGAAAAATAAACTATTAGCTGTCGCACCGTTTATCTAAGCCAGCTCACTTTATTGGAGGCCTCTTAATGAATAAGCTCTTAAGGTTTGAAATCAGACAAAATTCACGTAAATCTCCCCGGGTTTACGTAAAATCTGTTGTCTCGAAAGTTCTGCATGGTTCATTTCCAATGGATGCCCCTGATTCATTTGACGCATGGGCTAAATTATCCATAAATGAACGTATTGAACTCAAACAATTTATCCAAAACATTACGGCTGTTTATCAACATTTACACCCAGCACCACAAAATGCCTTGATTGATTTCCGCTTTCGCCTTCCTTATGAGTTCACCGACACATTAGACCAAATTGAGATTATTTGTCATCAAAACGATGTGGAACTCAACATTTTTGAACCTATGGTAGCAAGCATCATTCAACAAATGAAAATCGCGGTCAGTAAGCTTTCCGGTAAGAGCAAGGAGGATGCGCTAACCATTTTAGCTAAGGTTAATCTTGCAGAATATAAAAAGCAGGATTTCAACCGTCAAATGCAAGCTGTTTTTTCCGAAATACAATCCATTTACAACCGCTCCGAAAAATTACATGCACTAGCAAAAGAGCTATTCAAAAAAGACAAAAGTTTCTCGCCCCTTGCCATTCAAAGCATGGCTCATGGAGAAACCGTGCCTACTAAATGGCTCACCGCCTGTGCTATTGAATTACTATTTAATGAGAAGCCAGAAATTTTATTCATGATGCTGACTGAGGATGATGTCTTTATGCTGTGGGCGAAGCAATTATTAGATCAAGGCCATGCCCCTGAACTCATTATTAAGAACATTATTAATCTCCATAAAAATGAATTAATGGATAAAATTAAATGCTATAAAAAATCCACATGATAAAATTGGAGCTAATTAGTTTAATCGTGTTTATGAACCGGAGTATCACTCAATGCCATTAACTCTTACCAGCGGCTTAATTATTTTTTTAGGACCAGTTATAACTTGGTGCATTCTTTATTCTATTTTTTCGGAGAAATCTCCTTTAAAACTGGGTTTAAAATTAGGAGCCTTGGTTTTATTGTTTTCTCCATTAATCGGTAAATTTAGTTACGATACTTATGCCGCGCTCTCGCGACTACTCTTTCTTATGAAGTCGAGTAGCCACTCCCCATTACTGAGGAGCAGCCCTCTAAGAACGATGCGGGCTAGTTTCCCAGCACATCGCTCAAGCCCTCATAAGGCTGATTGAGTTCAGCCCAGCAGTTGCAGCGTGTGTTGGCAGATTTGCTTTTCTGATTTTCTTCTCCCGCTCCTTAAAGTACTCTTTGAAACGGGGGTCAAATGGATTTGCCTCTGCTTTCACTTTTATATGACGTCTTATGTGTGTGTCCGTTGCACGTTTGAGATAAAGAGTTTTCTTATTTCCTTCTTTGTCTTTTATGGTGCAATGAAACCGCCAATTGTCTCCAGCAAGAGTCGTAAAGTATTTACGAGAAATCCAATGCTTGCCTTTTCTGGCGTGTCTTTTCAGGCACCAGTTTTCTAGGGCTGAGTAGATTTCAAAGTCGATCTTTGCGAATACTTTTGACGATACTCCTCCTTTATAATAGTTTGTCCATCCAATTATTTTTTGGTTCAACTGGTGGATCAATATTTCTGTAGGAAGGGCTATTGCTGATTTGATAATTGCTCGAACATCCTCGAGAAACGTTTTAATACTTGCCTTGGATGGCTTGATTAATAGTTTCCCACACGAATATTTCCGGACATTGAATCC
>NZ_CBCSKT010000016.1:0-6429 GCF_965140895.1 Legionella sp.
TTTTGTTCAAACACTTTTCCGACCACATCATAAAGAAAAGAGACATCATTTTTGAAGCAGAAAAATCGCAATTTTATCAGCGTGAATTTAAAACACTTTGGGATTTACCTATAGAAGAACCGAATTTTTCGCTGGCGTCCTCTGTACACGTTGCAGAAAAATTGCCTGATATATTAACTGACAATTGGGCGAGCACACTGAAGAAAAATGAAAATTTACATGAGTGGTATCAAAAGATTATATTTTTACGATTCCATAAGGCATTAATACCCCCTCATATACAAGATGAATTGGAAAGTCTTTTCGACGGAGATGCATTAAAAAAATCATTTTGCTTAACTGTATTTAGACAAGCATGTTTCGGTGAAAGTAAGATGACCTTCGTACTGCAAAAAAATTTAGTGTATTTTTTTGAACTAAATATATCTGAAACATTGCGTAGTATTTTACAAACCGAACTCCCAAATAGGTTAAAAGTTCCAAGTGGTAGCATGATACCCATTCATTATTCAACGGTTGAACATCCCTTTCTTAGAGTACGCATCCAAGAAGTGTTTGGATGGGAAAAAACGCCGAAAATATTATTTCAGAGTGTGTCAGTTGTACTGCATTTATTAGGGCCGAATTTTCGTCCAGTTCAGGTAACAAGCGATCTAGAAAGCTTTTGGCAAAATGGTTATTCAGAAATCCGTAAAGAGTTACGGATACGTTATCCTAAACATCAATGGCCATTAAATCCTGCTGATGGCATTGCTCACGCGAAGGGATCGAGGCGAAAATAAAAGAAACCCAACGATGAATCTATGGTTGTTTGGAAACGGGATCACAGCAATGTGGTCTCGTTACCAAACAATTTTTACGTCAGGGCGCAAGTTCCGGAGTGCGAGGCCTTTTATGAGCGCATCCCGGATGATCAAATCTTGATTGTCCGCGGAAATGTGTCTTTTCTTCTCTGTAGCAAGAAAGAAATCTGTAAACATCCTAATTCATTCGAAGTCTTGCTATTATTTTTTATAACCACTTGTTATTTCGAATTTCGTAAAACGATTGTTTTACGGACGAGTGGATATAGTACTGCGGTTATTACCTTAGATATTGTGGCTCTGTTGCAAAAACGAATTTCATTGCCAGTGATAAAAAATAAATCCTACTTAAGATGGTAAAATTATTTAACAAAGAAACATAATTACCACTTATGTTATAAAAAGCAGAAGTTATTTGACAAAAATATCCACATTTTAAATCGCTTTTTTAGATTTTTCGTTTTTGCAACAGAGCCTGAAAAAATATTCCAAGACCAAATTAGTAGTTCCGTGATGAATCGTCCGGCACTTGATTTACTTCTAAAAGAGATTCGAAAAGGAGACGTTCTGGTTATTTGGAAAATAGATAGGCTTGAGCGATCATTTAAGGATCTAATAAATTTAGTGAATATACTTCTAGAAAAAGGAATTGGTTTAAAAAGCCTAAATGATCCAATCGATACCACAACACCTCAAGGACGATTGGTATTTAATATATTTGGCTCTTTAGCGGAATTTGAAAGAGAACTTATCAAAGAACGGACTATTGCCGGTCTTGAGGCCGCAAGAGCGAGAGGGAAAAAAGGAGGGAGACCTAAGGGCCTATCAAAAAAGGCCTTGGCCATTGCACATTCTGCAGAGCTTTTATATAAAGAGGGAAGGCTTAGTGTTTCAGAAATATGTGAGCAATTAGTAATAACTAAAGCAACATTTTATAAGTATCTGCGCTCGCGTAATGTTCTGATTTCCTCGGAGAATCAAAGAAAAAGATGCCACTCCTCCTTTGTTATTAATTTTATGAGGCCTTCTAAGAATTAAAGGATAGACATTTAACTAAATACCTTTTGAGAATGAGTATGCTCAATAAAGTAAAGGGTAAGGGGCCAAAATGGCAAAATCTAAAAAGCATAAGTTTCCATCGGTTAAAACAATAAAAGAATTATATGCTAATGCATATTGGTGTGCCTCACCTGGCTGTCGTCGTCCACTATATAAAGTTGACAATGAAACTGGAGTTCGTACATTAAATTCTAACGCTGCTCATATCTGTGCACGAAGTGAAGGCGGCCCTCGTTGGGATCCAGATCAAACCGAAGATGAAAATAGGTCTATCAATAATCTCTTAGCGCTTTGCCTGGAACATGCATTTGAAATTGATGATATCAAGAAGGTTTCTCAATACTCTATTGAAAAATTGCAACAATGGAAAAAACAGCAGCTTGCCGATTTTGATTCTCTGGGTAAGCAGGGATGGTCAGTAAGGAATGAAGATATAGAGCAATTAAGAAATCCAATTGATTTAGTTTCAGTTATAACGCTTGGGGGTACAGGAGGAACAGCTCCTGGAGCAGGTGGCGGCGGAGGTGGTGTCCTGGGTAGCCCATATTCTAAAGGTGGAGATGGAGGCAAAGGAGGAGATGCAATTTTTCTAAATGGTCGTGCTGGAGCAGCACCTGGGGCAGGTGGTGGTGGTGCTGGTGCACTAGGCAAGGGAGCCATAGGAGCTACTGGTGGGGAGGGAGGAGAGATTTTTCAAAAGTTAATACAAGGCGAAAATGTCCATTGTCTTGAATTTGAAATTGGAAAAGGTGGGGAAAATGGTCAGGATGGCGGTGATACGATTGTAAAAATTGTCAATAAAGAAAAAAAAGTTATTGATACTTTGGGTTTTTCCGCATATCCAGCCCATTCTGAGGTGGTTTAATGGATTTGGGCACCCCAGTTAAGAGATAATAAACTTAACTGGAGGTTATATTCCATATTAGACGGACTTATAATCATATCGGACGAACCTTAAAGGTAAGTATAAGGAATTTAATTGCATAGATATGCAAAGCTATATTACCAGATGGCTTCCTCTATGTATGAAAAAATCAGTATTCAATTATTGAACTTAATGCCCTTTGAATAGGTCTCCAATGAAAATCTACTCTCCTGCAAAATTAAAAGCGCATGTCCATCAACCACATCAGGAAGATTAATATTCCACAATTTTTTATACCAAGATTCATCCCTATCGATAGGTCTTTTTATTATCTCATAAGCCAATGCTGCTTCATCTGTAAGACGACCTTGTTGATATTGTTCTTCTATTAAATCAATATCACTCTCTAGCCAATCTAAGGATTCATTCATCTCCCGGATAGTAAATTGATTCCAGGCACAGGTAAACGATGCGCCCATATGACCACTGATCCAAAAGTTAGGCATAAAATGCATGATTAAACGAGATAACAGTGGCTCTTTCCCGGGGCTGACATGCGAAACAAATATTGAAGGTTTGCTTTTATCTTTAATCTGCTGATACAAAACGCCAAACTGATGTAATGCTGTCCAGACCTTTCCCCCGTTTCCTGCAATTGGTTTATCAAATAACTTTTTACTTACTAAAAAATTTCCTCCCAAGCCATAAAGAGAAAACTCAAGTTCATTGTCACTGTTGTGGAATTGATAAAAGTGATGTTCGTCAAGGACATGCAGATTCTCAACATTGAGATTGGTATTTAATTGCCTTAAAACTTGCACATCCTCATGATTTCCCCAAACAGCATATACAGGAACTAAGAACTTCTTTTTACCTGAGATATAATCTGGAAAGTCACCTAATAATTGATGTTCTTTAACTATTTCTATTAACCTTTCGCGATTAGTTTGTTTATCTACTTCATATTGTCGCCACACTGGTGAGTGGGATACTAACAAGCGTAGTTCCCTTGGGCTAAGTCGATAAATACTCTGCTCATCATAAAACCCAAAGTCACCAGCATGAATGACCATATCTGCATTAGTTTGAGTTACCATTTGGTTGATGATATCCAAATTTCCATGGGTATCACTGATTAGTAGGATTCTGCACACTTTAAGACCTGTGGTTTTAATTTTAGTCATGTTAACATTTTTAAGTTTTCTTAACATGAGCCATTTATCTGGAACTATGGCTTTAAAATTAATCAATAAAAGTAGCTGGTGTAACATGAAATCGCGCTGCTAATTTTTTAATATGAGAAATATTAAGCTGGCGTTTTCCATTTAGTATTTCAGAAACAACACCCTGGCTACCAATTTCATTTTTAAGATCACCTTGATCCAAGCCATGTTGTTCCATGAGAAATTTTAACGCATCAATGCCGCTTCCTTTTTGAAGCTGTTCATCATGGTTTTCATCATACTGAGTTATCATATGGCTGATTACATCAACTAACCCCATTAACTCATGAGATTCATTGTCACCAACGATATCCAACAATTGATCGAGCATGCTGGCAAGCTTCTCATATTCATCGTCATTTTGAGGATCATGAATAACGGGAGAGATATGTTTCCAATGCTGGATTGTCTCTTCTAAATAATGATTGTGTGCTAAAGCAGTCATATTCACTCCTTCCACTTATTTTTGTCATATTCTTGATGGGTCAAGATATGACGTATATACAATTTTTTTCGATTAAAATGGATGCTTGTTATTAAACGGAGTTTATTACCCCCGATATCAAAAACATACAAATCACCCACTTTATCAATGCTATTAAAAGCAGCCTTTAACTCAGCAAAATTTTTAAAGTCATTCTCTTCGATAACCTTCAACCACCCTGCAAGAGCAGATGCACATTGAGGAAACAACACCCTTGCCTCTGTAATTCTTCTTCTAGTTATTATATGCATAGCAAATAAACATCCTCGTTAAATCAAATTTTATCTCATTTTGAGATATTTGCAAAATAATCATTACTCATTCTGGCTAAGCATCATGTGTTGATGAATGAAATTAGCTACTTGTTGCATGGGTTTCCTCAACCGCTCAACGTCTTTCATGATATATCCAGCAGTTACATCATTATTCATTTTATGATTAAGAAGTCGCTTTAATGCATAAGCTGGTAGATCAAGACTATCTGCGATAGTTGCAAAGGTTCTACGAAGATCATGCAAAGTAAATGGTACGCCAGATAACTCCACCACCCTGTTTACCGCTTTTTTAGGTTCATAGATATAACCGGTTTTACTTTCAGCTGAGAATACAAACTCACTGGTTTTATTCCGGCTTCTGCGTTCCATTAGCTCATAGACAAAATCAGACATAGGTAATGTGTGTATTTCGTGATTTTTGGTGTCTTGCAGGGTGATAGTTTTGGATTTGAGATCTATATCCTCCCAACGCAAAGAGGCAGCTTCCATTTTTCGCATACCAGTGAATAAGAGTAGTAAAAAATAATCATGCCACAATAAGGCATTGCGGTAATTATCTGTCTCTACCAATACAATGACTGCTTTATACCAGCCAGATAATTGATGCGGTTTGATGACCGTTTGTTTTCGATCCACTCGATACCATGCCCTGGTATGCGATAGGTATTTGACTGGGTTAATGGTGATGATTGAATGTCCGTTGCCATCTTGATATTCATACATGGCGTAATTAAAATTTGAAAGAATTTAAAATTTGGTAAAACCTGATAAAACCCCTATTTCACAGAGACTCATAATCCGATGATTTATCTCTATTAAACAATGATTTTAATTGGATTTTTCAATTTTTCTTTCTTTTATGGGGCACATCAGGGGCACTTAAAAATAATTCTACAATTAAATTAATTTAATTTTATACCAAATGATTCATTCAAGAAACCATCAAATAATGCTCCTTTTTTTATAGCTACTATAATTTACATAGGTAATAAACCCAAAGGAATTATACATGCCTCCCTTAACCAAGGGTAAGCTTGATTACATATTAAAAAAACTAAACAATGTCCTTTGCAATAAAAGTATTTATATTTTCGGAGCAGGGGCATCTGCCTATCACGTACCAATAAAATATGACCTATATGATACTGCCATACGAAAACTCTATGAAATGCCCTCTTATCCCCTTGAGGAAAAGAAACCCAATAACGACCAACTATTCCAACTTCATGCTTGGGGCAGTCCCTTTATTTCTGAAAACCATGGAGAGTTCACCCTTACTGAAGAAGCAATGGAGTTTGGAGATAAACTACTCCATCGCTATCCTCAGTTCTTATACCTTATAGGAGCGATGAGCTATTCTCTTGAAGACGAACATATTCAATACTGTCCTGAATATGATTTTTTTAATTTTGCCAACCCCCAGTCCCTCTTTTTAACTTTGAATCATGATGGGCTAGCAACAAAATTTATAAATAGAAGAGTCATACCACTTCACGGAGAAATTACACAACAACATAGATCAATAATTAATCAAGCCTTCCATCTTGCCTTTAATATTGATATTACCCAATATCTTGATGCTAATTTGCACATGGTAAAGAAAGAGGATGAATCTATTGAAAAACCTCAAGAAACAACCATCACAGACACATTCAATGAACCACCTCCCCACCCCCCCCCCCCTCCCCCCCCCCCCCCCCCCCCCCCCCCCCCCTCCCAC
>NZ_CBCSKT010000017.1:0-6368 GCF_965140895.1 Legionella sp.
GCTCCGTTGCTACAGGGACGCATTAATGATGATTTTCAGACTATAAATCCAGTAACTTCAGGTTGAATGGGTATATAACATTAAGTCTGATTACTGTTATAATCAGACTTAACATAAGAAGTGTAGTTAATGTAGTCAACGGCATATATTTGCCCATTAACGTTGGAACCACTCTTACGTTTACCATTATCCCCTGATTTTAATAAGTCATTAAGTTTAACTATCTGGATTTCAGACAGCTTATCAAGAGATTGGCGAAATAATTTATTATTTACAGCATGCCTGGAATGCCTTACCAATCGATCGAGCGTATGAAATCCAGGTAACTCAAAATTTGATTGTAATAGATGCTCCATAACGGCATTAATAATATCTGGAATATTGTTCATTGTGTGAGATGCTTCATAAGCATGTTTAATTGCTAACTTCCTGCCGACATGCATTGGTTGCCCATCAATATTTTCTGATCCCCAGCGCTTAACCTTCAGATGTTGCCGAATTTTATTTCTGTGTGCATAAAGAGTTGTTTTTGATTGATAGCCGATTTTTAATCGATGATGTAATTTCAATGACTGTCTAATATGATGCACGATTTCATCAGGAACCTCATCGATACTTATAAAATAGCCCAGTCGTTGAAAGGTCTTAAGTTGAACAGAAAAATTTAAATGAGAGTGCGGTTTATTGGCCACGGTTTTCATAAGATCTATTTCATCGTGAGTCAAGGTATATTGACAGAGCTCTTTTTGTTTGATTTTCCTGCGCTTAGAATAACGAGGGTAGGCTGTTCTTTCAATTGAGGACATAAATTGTTTCTACATGTGTAAAATATTCTAAGTCCTTTTAGGTATACTTTACATAATTAAATTGACGGATTATGATACATGAAATCGGCAATCTTAACTAGGACATAGATATGCTTCACAAACGAACGTTTAAGATACAGCAATGTTAGTTGGCTATGCACGAGTTTCAAAATCAGATGGATCTCAATCTTTAGATTTGCAAATGGATGCACTTATTCAGGCCGGTGTTTCTAAAGAAGATATTTATCAAGACCAGGCATCGGGAAAAGATATGAAACGTCCCGGACTTGATTCTTGTCTAAAGGCATTACGTGAAAGTGATGTTCTTGTCGTTTGGAAACTTGATCGATTAGGGCGCAGCTTGCAGCATCTTGTTAATACCGTACAAAAACTTACTGACAAAAATATTGGCCTAAAAGTTATAACTGGAAAAGGAGCTGATATTGATACAGCAACTTCAACCGGTAAATTGATTTTTGGATTTTTTGCGGTTTTGGCTGAATTTGAACGTGACCTTATTATTGAACGAACCAAAGCAGGTTTAGAGTCTGCTCGTGCCAGAGGAAAAAAAGGTGGACGTAAATTTGCTCTTACAAAGGCGCAGGTTAGATTAGCTCAAGCAGCGATGAGTAATAAAGATACTGTTGTCAGCGAATTGTGTAAAGAACTAGGAGTAACTAGAGCTACTTTATATAGATATGTTGCTCCTAATGGTGAACTAAGAAATCACGCACAAGCCATACTTTGCCAGTAGGAGTACCATATGAATCCATCTATTCATGCTCTACCAGACAAGTCGTTTCCCTTTGTCTGGAGATATTTAAGAAATAAAAAATGGCATTTAGCTGGGCTTACTTTTGTCGCCATCGTTCATTCAATAGAAATATCACTAAATCCTTATCTTTTGAAAGTTCTTATTAATACCGCCATTCAATTTTCAACTGATCGAGCTAAAATGGTAGCTGCAATATTAATCCCTGCGGCCATTTATATCGCATTACCCATGATCCTGAATTCCAACTTACGCCATATTTCAATATGGGGATCTAAGCGTGTAGCCCCCCATAAAATCAAATAAACTCTGAATGATATTAATTTACGAGGCTATAAATGAAAAAAAATTTAGGGTTATTATTTTTATTATTAATAAATGGTTCCGCTCTTTATCTAATTTACTTGTACATTATAGTGGCCTGCTCAACAATGAAAAATAATATTTTTCATATTCCCTATGAACCCTCAGGGATGCAAATTTTTTACTATTTTATCTCATTACCTTTGTTTTTAGTATTGGCCTTTCTAAGTCGTATTCATAGTTACTATTATGATTTAAAAACATGTTTAGCTTATGGATTTTTCTGTATTTGGCTTTCCTATTTTTTATTAATTTTATATGTGGATCAAGTAATTCATTTTCCTTCAGGAAAACCCCCATTCTATTATGGAAGTCTAATTATTTCATTAGGTGCAATTTCATATATTCTTTTTTCTACGTATTTCCAATATAAACAATTAAATCAAGCGGTAGCTTAAAAGTCACATAAGAAGCAGATTGATTATTTCAATATCATCTGATACTAAGCATGCGGAAAAACCTAGTGATTATGTAAAAGTGCCGTCTGCTCAGATTTTGATGGACCATTTCTCAGGGCAAAAATCAAAGATTTGCTAATTTCCCGTGACCCTTTACGTGATATTTGGTGATAACTAAATACACGCTTAAAAGCGTGTCGCTACCGCGTATATCAATTTGGGACATCCCAGTCCCCAGAATTCACTCACCAACGCGACCTTCCATAGCGCGCAGCGAATGAATATTTTTTATAGGCTAAATTACTTTTATAAGTTATTTACTATATTCAATTTCTTTCTAGTAAATTCAGAAAAACCATAAGAAACCATATGCTTAACTTCTGGCTCCAACGACTGGAGATAATTATAAGTTAATGACGGAACTTCTACAGAGCGGCTTCTGGCTTGGAGCCTGGTAAAAGGAGACATCCTCAATTTTTAATCTTTATTATTTGCAGGAATCCTAGACTAATCCTGTTATTAAAAGATTAAAATTTGCACATGACCCTTTTTTACCAGAATCCCGTCCGGGGGTCTACTAATGATTATTTTATTGACGCTGTACTTAAATAATCATTTCCCCAGATCAATTAACTAGTTACTCAGCAAGAGTTCTAACCCATTGCGCAAAAGCTTCGTTCTCAAATTCATAAGTATCTCGTGGAGACTTAAAAACCACATCGCTAAGTTTAGACATCGCACGCTGAACATGTGTAACCTCCAAAGATTCAACACCGATAATTTTACGCAGTTTTAAAACTACCGCTCTGCTGAAAGGCTTTAAGGAAGAGTCTTCGGCAATCATGCGAACCAATGCTTTTTGCGTTGCATCAAGTGCAGCCCAAGCACCCTCATGATTTTCAGTATGAGCAAGCTTATCTGCTACAGTTTTCATCGCATCCTCTAATGTTATAGATGGGTTAAGCACCATGTCCACTATACCAACCAAAAAAGGTTCCGGTTGTTGCTGAAAACTAACAAACGCTTCCCAGGCAGACTGGATAGATAATATCCTACCAGTAGATTGTTTAAAACGCTCAGCAATATACTCAACAAAATCCCGATCTAACTTTGGAAAATCTGCTATGGCTGATCCAGTTGAATAAAGAGGTGCATTTGAGTTAGAAAAAACATGTGCTAATTGTGTGCGTGATGAGCCCGTGAATACTACTCTTAAATGACTTTGATTTCTGGTTATCGATGTGCGCAGCGCTGTTGCAACTGCTTCATGCTCTTTGGTTTTTGCTAATTCTTGTGCTTCATCAATAAGCAATAAAACAGGCTTTTTCCTGCATAACTCATCAATCAAAACATCTATTTGCAAAGCGATTTCTGTCTGGGCTTTCTTAGAATGAACCCCGAGCTCAACTTCGCCTTCAAGTTTTGCTCCCGCCAGTTCGGCCTTTGCTTTAATTTTTTTTATTGGTGTATGTAGTTTTGCAACTAAACTTTGGACCGCATTTTTCGGTTCCAATGCTCGCTCTAAAGCTCGTACAATAGAAACTCCTGGCGATAATTTGGTTTGCCAAAGATCAACGTAAGCTACTGTATAACCCGAATTTTCAGCTGCCGGGGTTAAATCTTTCAAAAGGAATGATGTTTTCCCTGCTCTACGTGGAGCAAAAATAGTAGTGGAAGTAACTAACCCTGCATTCAATGTGTCTAAATATATCTTAGCAAGTGCAGGTCTGTGATAATGCCAAATTTCAATTAGATTCATTTTATTATACATTTTTATACTTGAATAGAATAATTATACAGTATTATAATAATTTTGTATATGACAAACTTATTCACCAATTGATTGGCAAATAAAACGGGGGTTTATTTTACTTTTCTAAGATAGTTAGAAAATTTGTAATATTTAAGGCTAAAACAAGTAAATTAATATGGTAAAATAATCTATGTTAACTTATTATGTATTTTATCGAGATATTTAACCCAAAGATCATATTATGCTAATAGGATATGCCCGAGTCTCTACAGATGATCAAAATTTAAACTTACAACATGATGCCTTAAAAAATTCAGGTTGCGAACGAATCTTTGACGATCAAATTACTGGAAGCAAAATCCAACGTCCTGGGTTAGAAGCTGCATTAGAATTTGCTCGAGAAGGAGATGTCTTTGTCGTATGGCGTTTAGATCGATTAAGTAGATCGCTGAAGGATCTAATTGAGATGGTCGCCCTGCTTGACTCAAAGAAAATTGGCTTACGAAGTCTTCATGAATCAATTGATACTTCGTCTAGTTCAGGAAAATTAATCTTCCATATATTTGGAGCATTAGCAGAGTTTGAGCGTAATCTTATACGCGAGCGAACTCATGCTGGGCTTCAGGCTGCAAGAGCTAGAGGTAGAAATGGTGGAAGACCGAAAAAGCTATCTGCGGATAAAGCCAAATTAGCTACCCAGCTTTATGAAGGAAAGCAACATAGCATTCAAAAAATCTGTGAATTATTAAGTATATCAAAACCAACATTATATAAGTACTTGAAGGTAGTCTAATTACTCATCGCAAAGGGAATTAATAATGAATCAAGAAGATATCATAATTTGGCAATATGAAAATATTAAAGACCTGTATCTGGCATCTTTTCAAAGATTAGTAACAATTACTACCTTAATAAATTCAGGCGGCATTTTATTAAATGTGACTTTGCTTTCCAGTGAATCAACTAAACTCTTCACTTACATTGTTAAAATTTGCAGCTACTCTTTTTATCCATTCAAATGGGGATTAATAAGTTTTGTAATAGCATTAGCTTTAAACTTTTATATATTATTTTATGATTTTAGATATCTTAGTACAGAGATGAAAAGAACCTATTGTGACTTACAAACTAAAGGAGCATGTTCCCCAAATCCTAATTTTGAGAATGCGGACAAACGATTGTGGTTAATTGGTAGGATATCCATTTTATTCATGGCGTTAGGAATAATCCTTTCGTTGTATCCAGTGTTAAGCCTAAAAAATACTTCATAAAGATAAATGAGAACAAGAAATAAGTCAGATATAGTTAAATTAAACTAATCCGAGGTGAAATATGGAATTCACTATTGATGATTGTAAAGAACATATAATTGGCAAATTACAAGAAGGATTAAAGAATAACGCTCTTCATTCAACCTGTTTGAATTGGGCAAGCTATGACGTTGCTTTAGATTCATGCGTTAATACATTTATGCTTGAGATGAGAATAGCAAATCCTGATGACCCAACAGGATACAGAGATCATCAGGAGCGCCTAGCACTTATTCAAACTAAGTCAAACCTAACAAATCTCTTTTCAGAAGTACTTTTTGAGTTGTCAAGAAGAAGAATATTAAGACCAGGATGTAGGCATGGAGGACACTTTACTATTTCGCAAGTAAGAAATTTAGATGAAGGTTTTACAATAACTGAATATGGTAAACAATGGCTTAAATCACATCAAAGTAACCTTTTGTCCATGGAAAAAGGAAGATTAGAAGAAAGCTTTAGTCAATTTCAGCCACTATTTGGTAAAGATTATTTTAAAAGAACTAAAGAAGCTGTGAGCTGCTACTTTTCAGGAAATTATTTAGCATGTTGTGTAATGTGTGGAGCTGCTACGGAATCCATTCTGCTATCTGCAGCGTTTATAAAATTTGATAAAGCCCAAGTACTCAATACCTATAGAACAGGTAGCGGTAGAAGTAGGTTAGAAAAGTCTTTATTTGGTCAGGCTGATCAATATATACAAGATAGATATGCAAAATATACTGATTTAATTAATTATTGGAGAGATGAATCAGGTCATGGGGATGAATCTGAAATTGATGTTCATGAAGCATATATCGCTTTACTTACATTCTCACATTCCGCACCATCCCATCTAAATTTTCTCAATTAATTATTTGTCCAAATTTCCAACAATCCAATTTAAATAATTGTACATAAAGCCCGGGGATTTGCTCCGTTCCTGTTATTTGTGCCCCCAATAACAGCGTATCCCCTGGATCTCAGGAG
>NZ_CBCSKT010000018.1:0-6303 GCF_965140895.1 Legionella sp.
TTTTATTGGTGATCCAAGCTCTAGACCACCTCCAATTGGAAGTGGATGGTTAATTGCTTAATTTTGAGCGGATAAAAGACGAAGTAATCCCGCTAATTGATACGAATGGGTTTTTGCAGAGCGATTTGGGCGGTGTAATTCATCAACTGTTTGGAGGAAAGTTTAAAGAGCAGGAGTGTTGTTTTTGATTGGGTTGATGGTTAAATAGAGATGAGACAATAGGTAGTAATTGAGCACGCAAGCGATTGGCGAGAAAGCCAAAGTATCGAATGAGTCGAAAGCCTTTTTCAGGCAGGTGCTGAATAAATCGGGTAATAAAATCAAAAGGATGCAGCTCGGTATATTGAGTTTGTTTGGTGCGATGATTAAGGAATTTAAAGAGCAGAGAAGTTCCGTTGTAATGAGTCAGGCGAGAATTAGCAATGGCTGGTCGTTTGATGTAACGCCCTAAGTATTCGATGTCTTTTTTAGGATTTTTATGAGGCTTCGCACAATGGACTTGCCAGTATTTAGCGTATTGTTGTACCAGCATGGAGCTTATGCTTTGGTTTCCCATCTCAGGGGCTTTGGTCAGAGAGCCTTGCCGATACTGGGTCCTTAAAAAAGTAATGAGCGCATAGCGCCACAGGGTCATCAGTGTATTTTTTTTGAAAAAGAGGCTTTTCCATTGCCGGTTATTTGTTAATCCGCCCTGATCGCCGACTTCGTCGGCTTGGGCGCCAACGGCGCCTTGAGTAATTGTATAGCCTTTCTGAATTAAGGCATGACATATGTCAGTAATATCAATAAATGACTCTCCTAAAAATATAAAGATATGCTTTCTTGAAAATTTCTAACTTTTTCCTACGACCTCTAAGGTCAGTTCCCTCCCTACACCCCGCAGGATGTAGGGATCTATTACTACGATTTTAATTTAATTGGAGTTTATTAAGACTCAATTGCACGAAGGCACTGTTGCAACATTCCTATTTGCTACATTTATTTCTAAATGTGCTCTAACCTCACTAAGCAAGGTTTGCAGTTCTAGGCTGTCATCCATAAATGCTTCTAGTTTAACCTCTTGGAGAGTATTATTTTTGAGAATAACCTCAGCAAGTGCTTTTGCCTCTTCTCTTGTGATACGGCAATCCAGTAATCCTAGAGTAACCATATGAGTATTATTTCTTATAATATCAAGAAGCCTATCAACGTCTTCTGAGAACATTGGATAAGTATCAAATGTAGCATGGATTGTAGTGGGATTATTAGCCTCTAGTTCTTTTAATAATCGCTCTTTACCTTGCATACTTTCATTTTTGCGAAACATAATGGTTCCTTATCTAATGGTTATTGATTGCAAATTATATTCCCTTTTAGGAATAAGTTTTAGAACTCTCCTACTCTCAAAATTAAGTTGCCTATAACTCATTCCAAAAGAATGTAAATATCAAGAATTTGCAGGTTGTTTTTGATGTCCTTGCTCAACAGCCGCAATACTTGCTTCAATAGACTCCATAGCACGATTCAGCCCACTCTTAGTGAAGAAGCCATAAGTTTTCTCATACTTTTTCTCAAGTTCTTTGTTTGAATCTTTTACGCTTTTAACTAGTTCTTTCAAAGCATCAAGGTCGGTAATAGACTTAAAATCCTTTTGGAATTCAATAGCAAGCGTTAATTTTTTCCTAGTAAGCTCAGAATTTCTGAATATTCTGCTAATAAAGCTTAATTCATTATCTTTATTACCCCGAGACAAAACCCCATCATTAATGTAGCCACTTACTTCACTAAGAATAGACTGTCTTAACTCTGGCGGGATTTGCGTGAAAACTCTTGGCGCTTGAGGATCAACCGGAGAAAAATGGTTTGGCTCATGTTGAAATCCTTCAATATATTTGAGTGCATAACTATTATTCACATAGTTCAGATAGTTTTGCCAGGCAATTTCATGGCGAGAAGCAAACTCTGGATCGATGGCTTCCTGTTGTGCAAAAAATGTATTGTAGTTTGGTGCTGGTGCTCGATGATCATAAGAGGGAACCTGTATCTGATATCCAGGTACTAAATTCAGGGCATTTTGTGCAGGGCCAATCACTTCATGTAAACTATGAAATCCGCCACCAACAATATAGGCGACTACGGCAGATAAATAATTCTTTTTTAAGTCCTCATTTTCGAAATTAGCTAATGTTTCCATTTGACTTAAGAACATTGAGGTCATACCAGAAGGCCCTGCTACATAAACGGCATCGTTCTCAACCGCATCAAGTACATAAGGAGAACTGTAATTAGCAGATTGACTTTTACAGTCCGCACACCAACTAGAGTTATGCTTGGGAAATCCCGTTTCATGCTCTTCCTGTCCGTTAAGCATTAATCCTAATTGCTGTGTTCGACTAGTATCAAAACTTAGTCCACGACCTCGATTTCCTGGCGCAGTATATAACTCTGAACGATACATTAACTCGTCGGAAATATAAGCGCGATATCTTCTTCCAGTCCAATCTTCAGCAAGCCCCTGGGAAAAGAAGTCTTTAAGGTCAGCTGTTGCTTTCCAAAGTGATTTTACTATCTCTGCTAATTTACCTACTGGTTCCCGATGAGGAGCATGTTTGATAGATATTTCTCGAGTTATATTTTGCGCGAACTTGAAATGAATATGCATAATTTCTGCTAATTGAGCTGGATTATTATTTTGTAATATCTTTTTGATAGCTTCTCTTGTAATTGGGCTTTTTAAAGAGCCTAAGGCGATGACATGAGCATTTTCTGAGAATGAGTGCAGGTAGTAATCGAAATTACTTCTTTGGTCATCAATTATTTTTAGAAGTTCGTCAGATACTCTTTTTACAGAGGTCATCATTGCAGAGGTTGGATTTTGTAACAGGGTTATAGGAAGCTCCGATTCTGCTCTTCTAGCTAGTGGATTTTGATATTTTTCCTCGGGAGTCTGTCTATAATCATTCCCTACCAGGTCTTTTTGAAGCTGCTCAATTTGTGCTAATTCTTCTAATGATAGTTCAGTAGAATTTTTCAATTCCTTAAGATATCCTGCCACTACTCCAGGATTCTGCTCATGATTTTCAAAGGAAATTTTCAACTTGTTTATGCATTTGTCGATGGGAGCAACAAAAGCCATATCGTCTGTCGCATGCTTGGATTTTATTCGGTTTACCATCAAAATTGCATAAGAATATGCTTCTGTTTTTGATTTAAACTCCATGATTACTCCCAATGTAAAATGATTAATTTTAATTTATTTTAATCTATAAATATTAACTTAGTATTAAGGTTGTACTTTTTTAAGAGATAATTGTGGTACAATTAACGAACTATATGTTTTCTTCTTGAAATTTAATATGCCGAACTTTTTTGATGATCTACACAAGCTTCCTGGAAGAAATAAGCTGAACGTTTATTCTTTATTAATAGCAAAACTTTCTTGTTATCCAACTGAGAATCAAAATGATAGGCTAATGATTAAAGCTTTAATCAAAGAGATTAAAGTGCTGTTTCATAATCATGAACAACAATTTTCAGTTTTAGGCTTTGTTTTGCAGCAGAACTTAATTCAAAATAAGGCGATCTCCGAAAATTTGAAATTATTTATTTCTGAAATTATTAATGATGTTAAGCATCCTGATTTTAAATCATATTTTGAAATAACAACTCTTAGCATTGAAGATCTTCAATGTCGTATAGGACGCTTTTTTGAGTCAACCCTTGCTGTTAATATGCTCATGAACCCATCGCCGAAAACCTGGTGCTGTATTAACAAGGTTAGTGAGAGAATTATCGAATGTATTTCATTAGTTAGGCAACAAGAAGCTTTTGAACCCTTTTTGGCAGACTTAGGCCCTGATTCAAAATCAGGGAAGACTCCAAATCTGGCTTTAGCCTTTGGCCGTTATTCAAATAAACCCACTATCAATGATGTGATAGTGACGCTTAAAGAACAAAAAGATATTGTTAGAATCATGTTGATTCAATTTATGTTTATGCGAGATATTTATCCTTTATTTGAGTTTGACCCTCAAACACAAGCTCTGATCAAAGAATATGGTTATGGTGGGGAATTGGCAAAGTATATTGAAGCTGTCGGTGCAAAAGATATCGGACCGTTCTTCTGGAATTATCCCAAATTTGCAACCTATAAGGATAGGGGAAGAGGAAAGTTCATTCCTTATACTTCGACAAGGCTAGGCATTAGTATTTTGCCTGAGGATAGGGATGAGTTTCCTAGAGCAGCAACTAATTGGTGTCCTGACTGTCTTTGCCAGGAGGCAGACCTTAATTCGCCCTATACAAGATTCTTGCTGCAACAGGATATACCTTATGTTGCTGGCCCATCGGGCATGACGACACTTTTAAGTTCAGCAATGCTCTTTTTAGGCCAATTTGCTAATGAGGATGAACATAACCACTATATTCTGGCTATTATGTCCTTTATTACCGGAGGCGGCCTACACTCTATTCATGAAGTTCTCACAGTTCCCTGTGAACGCTTAGGTTTGTTAAAGGCTTATAGACCCTTCGGTAAGAAGGCTGGAAATTACCAGGACTTTTTTGATTTATTTTCTTTCGATGAAAGGGTAACAAAAAATATCGATGATGCCTGGGATTCCACAGTTAGCTGGTTATGCAAGCATTTTCCAGAACTGACAACAGAGGCCTTATATCAAGTTGAACCGATACGACCAGCCGTTCCAGCAGCTGTTAAGGAAAAGGAAGCTGAATCAAAACAGCGTTGCTCCTGCTCTTTACTTTAATCCTAATAGGCCTGATGTGTACGTCGCGCCTGTTTTAGGACAAGATTAGTACCATTTAGCCCTAAATAGGTCCTCCGTTACGTGTAATGGCTCGCAATCAAAAACGACTCGGCCCACAATCAGCGCATCAAGTTGGCCCAAATTAAATGCGAATGAAATTAATTTTTGGCCCACATTAATTGCGGAGTTATCTGGTGTTCCATTTACTTTACATGACTTGAGAAGAACTTTTATATTTTGTATGTCGATCTTCACCTGATAGCTGTGCAAAATCTTCTAAAGCTAACTTTTTATTATGGCCTATTCGATCAAAGCGTTTAATGAAGTAGGTTAAACTGTTGTCTTTAGAATAAACTAAACCATGAACAGGAACTTCGAGGTCTATAGTTTTTGCAAGGGTCATAGTAATGGCTTCATTTTCAGGCAATTCCGGATAAATATCACTTTGTGGTTTTAAAATATACTGACCATATTGATCAACGATTTCAAAACATCCCTCTTTAATCTTTAGTTTGGCACTTAGTTTCTTTTGGACGCCCTGAACAGACATCTTTCCTACACGAGCAATTGCTTCCTGTCGCTGCTCATCAGCACTTAAATCTAATGGGCTAAGATTTTTTAATTGAGGAGAAAGCAAATGCAATCCACGTTGCGAATAGTTTTCTTGAACACTTATCTTTTCATAAGTAATAGGACAGTGTTTCATCTTAGTTCCTCAATCGTCACTGCGCCTACGACATCTTGGCCAACTAGTATCAATTGGCCAAAATAATCATTTTTATCGATTTTATATTTGCGTAATAATGCTTCAAGCATAATACCTTCAGGTAGCAACCCTTCAAAAAAAGGGGGAAATACGTCAAAATCATAGATCTTATTTGTTAACGGCATGGTGAGAGAAACAGGTGCCCCCTGATAATCATTAAGGTAAGTAAATTGATATTTTTTACCTTCTAATTCTTCTAATACTCCAGCCTTAATGCCATTCACTGATACGTATGCTTTTCTCATGAATTATTATCCGTTGTTTGAGGAAAAGGCGTTTCAAATTTCATTTGGATATTTAAAACATCGAACACTTTGAGCAATGTATTTAGCCGCACCGATTCTTTCCCTTTTTCAATATCATAGATAACCGTCTTACCGACACCCGCTAACCGTGCTAATTCTTGCTGCGATAAGCCGCTTTGCTTACGGTAGAAATGGACTAAATTGGCAATCTCGTGTGTGGGCATGGAACACCATAAATTAATCATATATTACTGTTATAGCAGTAAAAACGATAAAAATAAATTTATTTTTGCATTTTTTTGCATTAATTAGCTATAAATTACTGTTATGGCGGTAAATTTTATTGATTTCCTGATGTTACCCATATTTATTTATTATAAATTCCTGAAAATTACTGTTACCGCGGTAAATTTGTGTGGGAATAATAAAAAAGTCATTGGTTTAGTCTCAAAAATTCGTCCATTATGGATTCAGTTATCCCTGGAATAGATTGAGCAACAGTAGTAAAACTATGGTTCTGTGAAATTTGTTCGGTTTTATTTTTTAT
>NZ_CBCSKT010000019.1:0-84308 GCF_965140895.1 Legionella sp.
TGATAATCATTCTCATTTGGGGTAAAGTCTTATCCATGCTCGCTAACAGGTTAAATGGTTAACAATGAACACAAAAAAAATTCCCTATAATCTTGCTCTTATCCTGCTCACCACTGGAGCTAGCTTAATTCTTGGTCTTTTAAGCTTTAGCGGCATGTTTGCCCTTGTTCCTGTTTTGCCTTTTGCGATCGCAACATTCGTACTCTCCGTAGCCTATGAGGCAGAAATTTATTTACAAAATATCAAAGGCGCTCTAAGTAAACTTTTTAAATACAATTACTTGCAAAACCAGCTGGCAAAAGAATTTTTGCTGGAGCACTTCCCTAAAAACATCAACCACCCAGATTGCCCACCCTTTTTTGTAAATTATGCCGCGTTACAATTAAAGCTTAAAAAGGCACCTAATAAAGCAGAGAAAAAACATATTAAGAAATTACTCAAGGAGATGGAGCAACAATTTGCCTTGCACTTATTTTCCAACGCAGAAAACATGCCTATTTCAGAGGGTACAAACCAATTACACGTTTGGTTAAGCCAACATAATCAAGCTGCCTGGCAAGCTGATTTCGAAAAACGACGTCGAAACGTCCAAATCGTTGCCGCATTTAGCTCGCTTTCCTCTCTGTTTATGGGATTAGGAAGTAC
Source organism: Legionella sp. (assembly GCF_965140895.1). Classification (GTDB taxonomy): domain Bacteria; phylum Pseudomonadota; class Gammaproteobacteria; order Legionellales; family Legionellaceae; genus Legionella. The sequence continues at coordinate 646 of NZ_CBCSKT010000019.1, forward strand.
CTACCTTATCATGGAAGCCTTTAGTGCCATTCCCTGGATTGCCGTTATCCCCTTTGCTTATTGGCCGCTTATAATTGTGCCTATGGCAGCGGTTGCGGGAGCGGCTTATGGTTTGTTGACATACAATACAGTTACCGATCTTATTAATAATGACACCATCACGAACTGGTTTACGAGAATTCACAAGCATTTTAAAGAAGAGCGCTTTTCTGTGCGTAACCTGTTTATGGCGTCGATGTCCGCATTGCTAGTGGGCTTAGCAATCGCCCTTACAGTTTGTACTGCAGGCACTTGGTGGACTATCGCAACGAATGCACGTCCATTATTCGACTGGATGGGTAAAATGCCCAAGTTTGTCATGGGAGTTATAACCCCTTTGATTACAGGACTTTCGGCTCTGGGTTTTAATATTCAAAATACAGCTGAGTCAATCGAAAAGTTAGACAAATCCATCTATGCAGAAGAGACCAATTCATCTACTAGTACCTATGATTCAATAAAAGAAACATGGAATGGCCTATGGGAAAATAAAAACTGGCTCCAGGTATTTAATCCATTCAGAATTATCAAAGCACTAACCATTACTCCATTGCGTATAATGCTGTTTATGGGACATTTAGTCAGTATTGCACTAACCGCCGATCGGATGCCGGGAATTCCACAAATTTGGGCGGCATTAATTGCTTTTATTAGCGAAGGCTTTGAAGATGCACACTATTTCATTGGACGTGGGCATGTAGGAAAGGCCTCTGCACCACAAGACATTGAGGACATTAATACCTTTACGCAAAAAATGCTAAACAAACGGCTCCGCGAACAAGGTGAACACAGTTATGATCTCGACATTCCGGCAAAAATATTGTTTGCTCTGGCAACACCGCTGGATATGTTAGCCTCCAAATGGGATTCCATGGCGGCCTGGCTAATTCCTGTTAATAAGGAGGTAAAGCCACACTCCCTTGACCCTGTAGCAAAAAATCAGCAACCAGAGCTTAATCTCGATCTATCTGAAAATTGGCGAGCAGAGCATACGGTTGGATTGATTGAAAAGCACATACAAAAACATTTAAATGGCGTATGGTTTGGCGCTGAGACGGCAGCACAGAAGGAAATAGCGCTTAGAGCGTTGCAACAAGAAATACGTCGTGCCAAGAGTAAAGATTTAGACGAGATACTTACTTCAGAAAAAACCAAACCGGTATATAATCAACATCGCTTATTTGCGCATAAAGATGAGAAGACGACTACTCAAATCTTTGTTGAAGAGTTATCACAACGGGTAACATTGGCTAGTTAAAGATTACATGATAGTGATATCTGGAGTGCCCTTGCCTCTCACTCGAACTTATGGATACCGCGGTCACGCCGCGGTAATTCATCGGTATTATTTATTAAAAATGTTTAAGACTAATTAGATGAACTCAAATAATTAAATTAAAACAAGGTGTTAAACCGTTTACACCACAAAAAGTCAGATTTCACCGCGTAAATACACGGTTACCTACTCTAAAAAAATCGCAAGAACTACTAAGAATATGATAAAGTAGCTCGCAAATTAAGCGATATTAGGGCTGTTCACATAATAAATAGCCCCTAGTGGAAATTCAGGCGTCAAGAGAGGCATAAATGAAGAAAAGTTTGATTAGGAATTCAAGGGCCTGGTTCGTCATGGGCCATGATTTAACCATGGCGCTATTTAGTTGGTTTATTGTCCATTCGTTAATTTCAGGACAGCCTGATACATTTTCCCTGACACAATGGCTAAGCATTACCGTAGCCTTTACTATTTCCATTAAATATTTTCGTGTGTATGCGGTTGTTTGGAAAAATGCTTCCACCAAAGATGTAAAAAGAAACATTTATACCGTATTGACTGGCTCGATTTTATTCTTCTTTCTGGAGTTCCTCTTTAATAGGCTCGCGCTAATTTCGCGTTCAGAAATTATTTTCTATCCAGAATTAACCTTAATTCTTATCCTGTCAAGTCGTTATTTTTATCGCCAACATTTACAATCCACCCCCAAAAATCGGGCACCAGGAACAGGCTTGATTGTAATTGGTTCGGGAGCTGGCGCAAATTTATTCTTACGCGAAAATGATACACGCTTAAATCCCTACAAAATTGTCGCCATACTCGATGATAACCCCTTGCTGCATGGTACCTTAATGCAAAATCACCCCATTATAGGTTCCACTGATTTATTATTATCCCCCAAGTTCATACAGCGTTATCCGGCAGATGAACTATTAATTGCAATTCCTTCATTGCCCAAGGAACATTTACAAGACATCTATAAAAAATGCAGTGCAACCGCTTATCCTGTAAAAATATTACCGTCACTAATGAAGATCCTTGAAGGCTCAAGCCCTACAGCGCTAGAGCAGATTAAATTAGAAGACTTATTAGGGCGTGCGCAAATTGAATTAGCATGGAATGAAATTTCTACTACCATTTATGAAAAAAGAGTGGTGGTAACCGGAGGTGGCGGCTCCATCGGCTCCGAGTTATGTCGACAAATTGCCAAACTTAATCCAGAGAAACTAATCATTATTGATAACTCCGAATTCAATCTCTATCAAATTGAACATGAGTTACGACAGAATTTTGAAAATCTCCCACTGCATATCAGTCTTACTTCGGTTCTGGATAAGCATGCGATTAATCAGCTTTTTGAAAAATTTAAACCACAAATTGTGTTTCATGCCGCGGCATATAAGCATGTACCCATGCTTGAGGAGCAAGTGCGCATCGCAGTCATGAATAACGTGCTGGGCACACAAGCCGTTGCCGAAGCCAGTGTCGACTTTAATGTGAATAAATTTATTCTGATTTCTACTGATAAAGCAGTTAACCCAACCAATATAATGGGTACTACCAAGCGTGTAGCTGAAATTTATTGTCAAAATCTCAATGGGCATTTCGCAACTCAATTCATTACCGTTCGCTTTGGTAATGTACTGGGTTCTGCTGGCAGTGTGGTACCACTATTCAAAAAACAGCTAAAGGAAGGTGGACCGTTAACGGTAACTCATCCTGATATTACGCGCTATTTCATGACGATTCCGGAAGCTTGCCAGCTCATTTTGCAAGCGATGGTGAATGGCCATGGCGGCGAAGTATTTGTGCTGGATATGGGCGATCCCATTAAAATTAACTATCTGGCAGAGCAAATAATAAGACTCGCGGGGAAAGAACCACACCGTGATATTCAAATCAAATACACGGGTCTGCGCCCAGGTGAAAAACTGTATGAAGAACTTTTTCATGAAACAGAACAACTACGCCCAACGATGCACGAAAAAATTCTACAAGCCAAACATCGCGTTATGGATTGGCAGCAATTGATACATGCTTTTGATGCGATTGAGCAGGCATGTCACACCATGAATGAGCGGGAGTTACGTAAGTTATTGGTGCAACTGGTGCCCGAATATTGCGAGAAAACAGAAGCATTGCCTTCGACTTAATGGATGCTTGTAGGCAAAAGAAGTTCTATGAGTAAGAAAAGATAGTTGATAATGAAAACCTGGTTGCAAGCAACCAGGTTACTAGAGTGTACCATTTTACTTGGCCAGATCAGTTCACTTCACAAAACAAAATGCATCGATGAATTCAACAAGCCGTTTAATCAGCTTATGACAATCCAGCTATAGTCATAGTAATTTTAAACTCATTAGCGCTCTTTTATGCTTTTAACGCCGGGATCGATAAAAGATTTGTCAATTTTATTTGCTTTTTTCACGTTTACTTTATGGTGGAATATTACGATGATACCCCTAGTTAATTTCAACGAAATTTATTAGGGGCACTTGTTTCTCTTTTACAATGAATGCAATAAAACAATCACTTTCAACAGCTATTTTGTGCTTCGATTTTTAACAGTCCTTGCAGCATAGAAAAGGCGCTCGAAAACAATACATGAGACTTCTGAATGAGTACTAACAATGATGATGCTAAAATAAACTCAAAAAGGTTAATTACGCCTAAATAAGGGATATTCAACTCTGTCAAAAAAAATGCTAACAAAAAACCTTGCAGCGATAAGAAATATGTATTTAACCCCAATCGATAATAGAAAAATTGGATAAAGCACATCAATAAACAAACTATAAAAGTACCATAACCTACTATCATGTAGTTATTAGAATAATTTAAAATGCCTATCAAGCCAGGTAATGAGGAAAATATTGTTCCTTGGTTTATGTCGAGGTAACTCTGAGATACCTTCGAATAAACACTGATTTTTTGCGTTGTTTTTTGAAAAATTGCCTTTTTAAACAAATCTGTACCACCATCAGGATAGGCAGTTGTAGCCAAAATTCCTTCGATCCCTATCCACCGACTAACGGGTAATGACATCACTTGTTGCAACTGAGATTTTAAATTGGATTTATTATGAACTATTAATTCATTCAGTATTGAGCCATCAGATTGTTCATTAATAGATGTGGGCTTGTGTAAGGGGGCATAAAAATAATAACTACACAACATACTCACCGAACATAATGAGATAATTACAAGAGCAACATAAGTGCTCAACAATTTTTTATGTTGCGTAACCAACTTATAAGCCCCCTCTTTTTTTAACAGTCCTTGCCGCATCATAGAAAAGGCTCTCGGAAACAATATATGAGACTTCTGAATGAGTACTAACAATGATGAGGCTAAAATAAACTCAAAAAGATTAATTACGCCTAAATAAGGGATATTCAACTCTGTCAAAAAAAATGCTAACAAAAAACCTTGCAGCGATAAGAAATATGTATTTAACCCCAATCGATAATAGAAAAATTGGATAAAGCACATCAATAAACAAACTATAAAAGTACCATAACCTACTATCATGTAGTTATTAGAATAATTTAAAATGCCTATCAAGCCAGGTAATGAGGAAAATATTGTTCCTTGGTTTATGTCGAGGTAACTCTGAGATACCTTCGAATAAACACTGATTTTTTGCGTTGTTTTTTGAAAAATTGCCTTTTTAAACAAATCTGTACCACCATCAGGATAGGCAGTTGTAGCCAAAATTCCTTCGATCCCTATCCACCGACTAACGGGTAATGACATCACTTGTTGCAACTGAGATTTTAAATTGGATTTATTATGAGCTATTAATTCGTTCAGCATTGAGCCATCAGATTGTTCATTAATAGATGTGGGCTTGTGTAAGGGGGCATAAAAATAATAACTACGCAACATACTCACCGAACATAATGAAATAATTGCAAGAGCAACATAAGTGATCAACAATTTTTTATGTTGCGTAACCAACTTATAAGCCCCCTCTTTAAATAAAATAAAAAAGCATGGAACTATCCACACGATTAAAATAGAGCGGCTTAAAGCAGTTATGGAAATCAAACATGCAATAATCATAGCATAATGCCAATTTTTATAATTATGCGCTATGGCGTCCCATCCCATTAAATGGGCTATTAATAAGGGTAAAAAGAATATCAAGCCCCAAGTTAACAGAAAATTAAGGTGGAAAGGAAAAATAACTGTAGGTAAAAGACCGACCATATAAAAATGGGTTTTGAAATTAATACAACTTATTACCAAACAAATACAAACGAGCAAACCCCAAATTTTTCCAGGATTTTTTAGATACCACATAGGTACTACGTCTGTTTGCTTTTTTAATGATAGAGCATCATTATTGTGATAAAAAAAGCGGCGATAAAGATAAAATGCAAAATCAGCGGCTAAAATACCTAAAGCGGCATAACTTGCAACCATTAAAGCCCTGTCCCAATACAATCCTATGTTGGAAACATCGTTCCAATAGCCCGTAGGCTCTAAAAAATCTACCCCTAATACTAAATAAAACATTAATTTCAGCCAAATTCCTAGAAATAACATGATTTTTAAGTAGAAAAATAAATAGCTCTGAGAAAGAGATAAGCATGACATTAATAATGTTAGCCATATAAAATTAAACACAGAATAATAAAAGGCAGACCCTTCATAACTAGAAACACCACATAAAGAGAAAAGGAACAAACCCATTATTAAAATGATCGAATACTTCATTGACATCAATTTGCTTTGCATTTATTTTCTCTCTATCTCGCTCGTAAAATCCGTCAGAAAACCAGAAGATCGTCCGTGAATGATTTTATAGCCATCGTACACGCACACGCCTGTGCCTATGTATATCTTATACCCACTTACGTGCTCTCTTACGCGTGTCAATTTTCAGTTTTTTTTACTAACAGTACTTTTCCTATCTTTTGAGTGAATATATTTCTTATTATCCTAAAAAATCGATGCAGACTTTTATTAAAAAGTGCATTAAAAATAATATGATATGTATTTATTTTTGTAAGTTTCTGGGGTGCCAGTTTCATCGCTTGGAAAAAATATTTCATTCCCAATTTATATCTCCCTGACCGCCAGTGCGTTCTGCCAGAAATTAAATAGGCTTGACTTAGAATTAATGGTGCCAATTCTAGTAATTTATTATCAGTCGTATCTTTTAAAACAGCTGACATTAATGTAACAAATTCATTAGCACGCTCAGTTGAGGTATTTGCAAAACTTGCTGATTGTTCGTGTACTCGATGACGACCAAGAAGTTCAGGCAGCCTTTTAAAAGTTCCCAGCGTCGCCAGTCTTATATGATATTCAAAATCACCAAGCAAAGAGTAGTTACTATCCCATCCCCCTATTTTACTAAACGCAGATTTCAGGAAAAAAGATCCTACAGCAATGGGGGTAATGCCGCGAATAAGCATTTGATAGTAATCATAATCAGGCGTCGTAAGTTTTCTTATAATCTTAGATTGATTATCAATTAAAAAATTATCACCATAAGTTAATACGATGTTGGAATGTTTATTGAACTCGCGTATTGAACGACTTACCGCGTTTTTCTCCAGCGTATCATCTGCACTCAAATATCCGATAATGGAACCTTGACTCATTGCCCATCCTTTGTTCAAGGTTCGAGCTTGTCCCATATTTTGATGAGTTTCATAAAAGAAACGTCCTTGATATTTTTTTAAAAAATCCGCTGTTTCATCTGTAGAACCATCATCCAAGACAATAAGCTCAATATGGGGATAGTCTTGAGCTAAAACGCTTTCTATTGCCTCCTCAAGGTAAGGGAGAGCATTGTATGCAGGGATAACTATTGAAACTAACTGTTCTACACTATCACTCATGATTATCCCTACCACTAAAATAAAACAAAGAAATGCTCATCATAAAAATCCAGTAAATAATCCAGGTTAGAGCAAAAGCATAAGCCACTCTAACTAATCCAAAGGGCCTTAAAATATATGCCTCAGAAATACAGATATTGCGCATGGAACAACCAATTACCGTGAACTAATGATCAACCTGTTCTTCTCGAGTATAATCTGAGTAAAGGCTATTTTGGAAATTCCGTTTGAAGCCGTAAGTAACCTAGCTCTTTTTCCAAGGTAGATTGACTATATAAGATCTATCTGTAGATATTAAAAAGACTACATGTTTCTATTTTTTTCATACAACCATGAATAACAGCTACTACGCACGCTCTAAAATCTACGACACAACATAACTTCCTTATGGAAAAAATTATATCAATACCATAGTCTAATTACCAGTAGGAGAGTTTTCCAAAATGGAATAAGTTTGAAGGAGGAATCATTTCATTTGGGGAAACTCTATTCTTGGTGTTTGTTTTTTTATTATGCTAGACTTCGCAGCTAATTTAGCTCGAACTTATAAGTCTAATAAGCTTTTGGACACTAATTTTACCCCTGTTGATTCTTTACATATATGCAGTGAGTCAATTCGCAAAAGAATATCTTAGAGCAAAAAAATAAGGAATTTATACTTAATGAGAAATAACAATTTTTTATTTAATTTTGCAGTCTCCTATTCTGGAGGCGGTTTTAAGAGACTTTTTGCTTACGCACAATGGTTTAACCAAAATGGAGGAGCGACGTTTATTATCCATCCTCATTGCACATATTTAATTACTGAATTTCCACAGAATCGCTTCATTGTTGTAAAGCAATCTAAATTACAACGCGTGTTTAATGACTGTAATTATTTAGAGGAGGTTAAGAGAAAGCTAGGGACTCCTGATGTCTATTATTCCTATGGAATACCTATTTATACTCCTTTTGGCAAAAAAAATTGGTTTCATTTAAGCAATGTTTTACCTCTTGGTTCAAAAAATATCCCTCTTTCTTTGTTTGATAAGCTAAAGCTTGGTTATCTTGGGAGACGAATTGTAAGTACTTTTAATAATGCAGATATCATTTCAGCGGAATCACAATTTTCGATTGATTTGATAAAACCCCATTCTTTGAAAAAATTAATCGTGTCCGTTAATGGTAGTGATGATGAGTTAAAATATATCTCATCTGATTCCGCTATAGAAAAAGAGAATATTGCTGTAGTACTCGGCACTTATCGATATAAAGCTATTGAAGACTCATTTGGTATTTTTGAAACCCTTAAAGAAAAAAACCCAGGCCTAAAACTAGTAATAATTGGTAATAAAAAAATGGTCCCAAAGCATATTCAGGAAAATAAGCAGGTGATAATGACTGGATTGCTACAACGAGAACGTGTTATTGAATATTTACAAAAATCAGAATATTACATTTCTACCACCTATATAGAAAACTCGTATAATGCAGCATCAGAAGGCATTTTTTTTGCTAATGAATCATTTATTTCTGATATTGCTCCCCACAGGGAACTGTTATCGTGCCTTCCTTTTGAAACAAGATCTATTCATAATATAAACAGGTCATTTCTTCACGTTAAAAAAAGTGATATTTCACCGATAAATTTAAAATCATGGGACAATGTTGTTGTGGACATGCTGAAGCATTTTTCTTAATAATTAATCAATATTTTTGATAAGAACAATTTAACAGGAATCTCACTCACTGAGTTTCTTTAGTTGTACTCCGTGAGAAAATCTCTTAACATCTGCCATTGGATAGCTTTTTCATTATGGAACCATGAAGCGCTAGATAGTAAAATTCAACCAAATCAATAGAAGAAATAAGTGAAAATTTTAGTTGTCTCACAATATTTTTGGCCAGAAACATTCATTATTAATGATTTAGTACAATGCCTTGCGGCTCAAGGACATCAAATAGAGGTTGTTACTGGTAAACCTAATTATCCTGAAGGTACTATTTTTGAGGGATATTCCTCTTCGGGCTGTACCACAGAGTTTTTTTCTGGGATTCCAGTTCACCGAGCACCACTTTTACCACGAGGAAAAGGGGGTAAGAAATTATTATTAAATTATCTTTCTTTTATCTTAAGTGGTCTCATCTATTTTCCTCGATTTGTAAAGAAAAAGAAATTTGATGCTATTTTTGTATTTGTCCCCTCTCCAATTACCTCAGTGATTCCTGCCATCTATTTAAAATGGCGTTTACGAGCACATCTTGCCGTTTGGGTTCAGGATCTTTGGCCCGAAAGTGTGCAAGCGACCGGATTTATTCAAAATAAGCATTTATTGCGATTAATAGGATATATGGTAAAAAAAATTTATGCTGCCTCGGATACCTTATTAGTTCAATCAAAAAAATTCCCGGCGATGATGGAAAAATACACCCCCCTGGAAAAGGTTCGCTACTATCCTAATTTATTTTTAGAGCCTCCAGAAACAGAATCTATGTCTGCTAAAGATGTGCCTGCTGCTTTATTATCAGAGTTAGAATCTAATACTTGCTTTGTTTTTGCCGGGAATTTAGGCACTGCTCAGGCATTAGAAACCATTCTTAATGCCGCCGAGAAAATAGCGTGTTTACCACAATGTAAAATTATTTTGATTGGCAATGGAAGCATGAGTGATTGGTTGCATCAGCAAATAACCCAAAGAGAAATTAAAAATATATCACTTCCTGGCCGCTTTCCCGCATCTCTTATGCCCGTTATTTATTCTCGAGCAGCAGCTCTTTTGGTAACCCTAAAAAAAGATGAAATTTTTTCTTACACAATTCCAAGTAAAGTCCAAGCTTATTTAGCAGCAGGTCGTCCTATTTTGGCTGCATTAAATGGTGAGGGAGCGAGAGTCGTCGAAAATGCGCAAGCCGGATTGGTATCTTCAGCAGAGGATGCCACTGCGCTAGCTAAGAACATAGAAAAAATATATCATATGCCTGCTGCAGAGCGTGAACAATTGGGACAGGCAGGGAGAGCATACTTTCTTGAACATTTTGAAATGACCAAACAAAGTCATCGACTCATTGAAATTCTTAATAATAAAATTAAATAGAGGTAAACTAATTTGAAAATTCTGGTTTTAGGTGTAACCGGTATGCTGGGAAGTGCAGTGTTTCATACGTTTAACCAGCAACAGAGTAATTTTACAGTTTGGGGTACTTTAAGGAGCAGGGAAAATCTTAAGTATTTCCCAAGTTCTTGCCATTCTCATTTGATCTCTGATATCGATGTACTTGATTTTGATGTGTTATGTAAAGTATTTGCACAAGTTCGCCCTGATATTGTTATCAACTGTATTGGATTGATTAAGCAATTATCAAACGCGAAAGACCCCTTATCTGCGTTACCCATCAATGCCATGTTCCCGCACCGACTCGCCCACTTGTGCGGTCTATCTGGAGCGCGCTTGATTCACGTTAGCACCGATTGTGTTTTTTCAGGGGATAAAGGGTTTTATACCGAAAACGATAAGTCAGATGCAGAGGACTTATATGGTAAATCAAAATTTATTGGCGAACTTACGGAGTTTCCGCATGCGATTACCATCCGTACCTCAATAATAGGTCATGAACTCAATAGTAAGGCAGCCTTGGTTGAATGGTTTCTTTCACAACAAAGTACAGCCAAAGGCTATGTGAACGCTATTTTCTCAGGTTTGCCCACTTTTGAATTGGCGCGAGTGATGCGTGATTATGTTATTCCTAAACCTGAACTTTGTGGTCTTTATCATGTTGTTGCAAATCCCATTAATAAATATGAGTTGATTTCATTGATTGCTGAGATCTATAAGAAAAAAATAAATATTGTAGCAGATGAAGAAGTTAAAATTGATCGCTCTCTGAATGGAGAGCGGTTTAAAGAGGCGACCGGTTATGTTGCTCCGGCTTGGCCAGAATTGATTACCTTAATGTATGAATCAAAAAATTTGATGTGGAGTTAATTTAGCATGTTCAATGATAAGACCCTTCTGATTACTGGTGGAACTGGCTCCTTCGGGCATGCCGTTTTAAAACGTTTTTTAACATCTAACATACGTGAAATACGCATTTTTAGCCGTGATGAAAAAAAGCAAGAGGATATGCGTAATGAGCTAAAAAATGACAAAGTAAAGTTTTATATTGGTGATGTACGCGATTATTCAGCAATCGCTGAAGCGATGACTGGTGTGGATTATGTTTTTCATGCAGCAGCCTTAAAACAAGTTCCCTCCTGTGAATTTTATCCTATGGAAGCAGTGCGTACTAACGTTCTGGGTACCGATAATGTTTTGTCCGCAGGAATTGCTGCAGGAGTGCAAAAAATAGTAGTATTAAGCACAGATAAAGCAGTTTACCCAATTAATGCCATGGGTATTTCCAAGGCGATGGCTGAAAAGATTGTTGTCGCAAAATCACGCGTTGTTACCAATAATGGCCCCATTATTTGTGCTACCCGTTATGGAAATGTGATGGCATCAAGAGGCTCGGTTATCCCGCTTTTTGTAGATCAAATAAAAGCAAAAAAAGCATTAACTATGACCGATCCTAAAATGACCCGTTTTTTAATGTCATTAGAAGATTCTGTTGATTTGGTGTTGCATGCTTTTGATCATGCCAATCAGGGTGATATTTTTGTTCAAAAAGCTCCGGCCTCAACCATTGCTGACTTAACACAAGCATTAATTGAACTCTTTAAAAGTGACAGTGAAGTTAAAGTTATTGGAACTCGTCACGGAGAGAAACTGTATGAGTCGTTAATTTCTCGCGAAGAAATGGCTAAAGCAGAAGATATGGGAAGATATTATCGTATTCAAGCGGATAACAGGGATCTAAATTATAATAAATATTTTGTAGAAGGTGAGGAACATATTTCTGATTTTGAAGATTATACGTCACATAATACTCAGCAACTTAGCGTGCCTGAGATAAAAGACATGCTTCTGAAATTGGATTTTATTCAAAATGCCTTGGATAATGCTCCCACAGAATTGTACTAACCTATCCGCTTGGTGGCTGTAGGTCCACAAGACCTCAAGCCACCTCAGAGCGCCATGTTGGGCTATGAACTAACCTACATCCACTTAGAGATGGTTCACGTTGAGTTAGCTGATTTAATTAATTGCCAATTTATAGTTTTTACTTTCCTGCTTAAAATAAAAAACCGCAACAACGGCCATGAGTAGCCAATAGATAAGATAGGTTAATGCAAAAGCATAAGTTACACCAATTAATCCATAGCTCCTGGAAAATGAATAACTCAAACCAACAAAAACCACACTTAAAATAATTTCCGTTATAACGTATGTTTTTGTCCACGCTTTTGCCAGCAGCAAATAGGTAAATAACCAACTTGCAACGCGAAAAAAATCACCTATAAGTTGATAAGAAAACAACTCCGTTGCAGGAGTAAAGGTTTTACTGTAAAGAAGATTAATTATAATCCCTCGAAAAAGGTAAATACATATAAGCATGACGCCAACAAGAGGCATAAGAGTTCTAAAAGCACTAGTGATCTCTTGTTTTAATGCTTTGGGAGTCTGCAACTCAGATAATCGCGGTAAATAATAAGTAGTTAAAGCCGCAGTGACAAACAATAAATAAGCATCGGATAAACGTACAACCGCTTGCCAATAACCCACGTTTTCCCAACTAAATAAAGTATTTAAGTCATTGCGAACTATGATTTGTGCAAGAGACACTGTTAAGGTACTTACGCTACTCATAAATGAATAACGCAATAAATTAGGTAGATATTTTTTTTCGATTTTAAAAGAAAATAAGAAGCGAAACCAATCCTTACCAAAAACAAACAGCAATGAAATAAAAACAGACGATGCTTGAGCAACTACAAAGGCGAGTAAAATACTTTTTAATGGATATAAGAGCGCAACACCACACACAATGATAAAACTAAGTACACTGCTTATGATGGTAACCGTTATAAATAGTCGTATTTGGCCAAAGCCATTTAAAATAGAACAAAGTAATAAATGCATGGCAATAAATAATTGAGCAACAGCCATCCAACGCATCAAATAAGCAAATTCAGTAGAGCCTAAAATCCATTCAGACAGTTCCTGACTGAATGTTACGCCAAACAGCATCGTTGCAAGTGAGAAAAACAATGTATAGAACGTTGCCGTTGGCAAAAACTTTTGAAGTTCTTGTGTATTAGCATATTCAGCAACGTACTTAATAACGCCTAAAGCAATGCCTCCGCCTGCGATGGTAGCAAAGATATTAACCAACGCCATAAATTGCCCTAAGATAGCGACTCCCTCGGGACCGGTGTGCATTGCTATTATTTTTAGGCTCAATATACCTGTTAGAATTTTAACCAGGGTTGATAGCCCGGAAAAAAATGATGTCTTTAATAATTTATTATGAGTTTTCATTAACCTTGTAACTTTCTAAGCGTGGACTTACAACAAAATCGAGTTTCATTGGTTGCTTATCAACGACTGATTTAATTTTAGGCTATTATAAGAAGCAACCATGATTCTTGCCACCAAATTTTTTATAAATGTTCGTTGATAGAAAAACTCCATGGCTTTTAAACCTGTTTTGGAGACTATATTCCATGCCTGGCTTGTGGATATAACTTTATTCCAATTTACCAAGATCTCTTAAGCGACCATTTTTTAATAATTGCAACCGATAAATAAGACTCTCCCACGCCAAACTAAATTGCTGCAAAAATCGAGACTGCATAGCTGGCAATTCAATAAATTTGTAGGTAAAAGAAGCAAAGGGGATAAGCAACGCAATGACTAAGAAACAGACTACAAATTTTATAAAAAAAGGGGCCTGATATACGTGAGGGCCTAATGTTTTGTCAACTAATCTTAATACCAAATATTGCATTAAATAAACACTGTAGCTAATTTGCCCTAACGCAACCAATGGCTTTAGTGTTAATAATTTAGGCTTAGCAAAGACAATGCAGAGGAATAACAAGCTAGTTAAAATGAAATGTTTAAAATTAAAGACATCATTAGTAAAAACGGAAAAAAGAAGCAATGGAATGATTAAATAAGAAAAAAGCCTGGAAAAGCGCAACTCCGCTAATTTGGGATAATAATGCAGGATTAAAGCGGCTAGAGCGCCACCGATAAAAAAAGGCCAAACAACTTTTACAGCAGGGTAGGTATAGAAATCGCGTAAAGCTAAAATGATTACTAATCCTAAAAGAGTGAGTTTTCGCTTGGTAGAGTTCAGTGAAAGATAATAGATCAGAGGTAGAATAAGATAAAACCTCCACTCATAGCTTAATGACCAAGCAACACCTATTAATTCTAAGGCATTATATTTTTGAAAAACTAAAAGCTCATAAGTGGGCGGATACAGATCGGTATTATTACCAATAAAACCGAAACTGAGTACGTTAATGCAACGCGTAAAGATATCCACGTAGCTCAATATTGGGGTTTCCATAAAGCGAAAACTTAATGCAATGGTGCATAAAGACAAAAATAGATAAAGAGGTACTATACGTCGAATTCGTTTTTGATAGAAGCTTTGAAAATCAAGTGTTCCCTGGAGGGCTTTTCCAATAAATAAATAGGCGGTTAATGCAAAAAATACCTGCACCCCCAGCCCTCCAATTCGATTACCGGTGGCAGGTAGCCCTGGAATGTGCAAATAAGATAAAAGGATTTGATTCACATGACAGCCAACTACAGCTAAGGCAGCTATGCCTCTTAACCCTTCTAAATACTGTTCATTATGATGACTTGTAGCTTGGATATTAAAAAATGGCTTCCATATGAGCATAGATAATAGCGCAATAACAAAAAAAATAAGGAAAAAAAATACCTGCACTACAATATGAAGCATAAATTATCCGTAATAAAAAAATTTATCGTGAAATGACTTTTGAAGCAGGAAGGGTATTGTCTCAAACCTCCCATCAGAAGTCTATTTTTATTAAATTTAGAAAATTAATTATGCAAAATCTAATTGCATTAGCTAGAAATATTTTACCGATAAGTGCATAGAAAAATTCTAATAGCTGTGTTATAAACCAGGGCTTAGCTTTATGTCATGACCTAGATATGTTTTGAAATCAACGCTCGCTTTAAAAGTGGATCCTTATAATTAAGATGAGTTTAGAATGTTAAGTACTCTGCAAAAAAACTGGCGCTATCTGTTCCTTGTACCCTTTTTTCTTATGGCCTTGCTTACCGCCTTTTTAGCAGAAAACAGTATCGATCAATTTAGTTCTGGAGCATTAATTGCTTCGCTCATTTTAATCATTTTAGGATTAATTCCTGGATTTGTTATGGCTTTTTCTAACGTATACGTCAGAATCCTATTAGCCACTACCCTGCTCTTTTTTTTCATTATCAGCCAGATTAAAATCCTCCCACTATTACCCTTCGGATTAAAATATCGTTACATTGCGGCCTTGGCTGCTGTCTTAATTGCAGGCCTCTTATATTTGTGTCGCAATTATTTAGACAAGCTATTATTTATTTTTTTTGGAACACTTTGGCTGGGGAGCCTTTTCATCCCTAAGCATCCTCTGCTGACAACGGAACAATTCAAGCTGGAAAAAAAGACAACGAATGCAAATCTAGCACCTTATATAGAAATTGTTTTAGATGAACATATAGGGCTTGAGGGAATATCCACAGAAAATGAGGGAGACAAACTTGCTAGCGTCTTAAGGGATAAATACCTTAATTTAGGTTTTAAAGTCTATGGTAAAACTTACAGTCGTGATTTTCGTTCCATAGCCTCATTTGCAAGTTTTTTAAATTTTAAACCAATCGATGATTTACAGTCTCATATTTCACATGATTATGAAAAGGACAAGCATAGCCTTACAAAAAATGCTCTATTTGAAGAGTTATCGAAACAAGGGTACTCTATTCACGTGCTACAAAGTTCTTATTTAGACTTATGCACAAAAAAGGAAAACTTCAATTTAGCCGAATGCATCACTTACAAACATACAGCCCCTGTACCCGGCAACCCATCGCTTAGTAATCTAGAACGATCGATAGGGCTATTAGAACAGGTATTTAAAAAACTACATCTCGACTTTACACGAATTGAGCGCTCTAAAATTTGGGCCAAACTTAATTTACCTCGATTAGAAGCACAAAGCATACTATCTCCCTCAACTGCTGCGTTCCAGGCTTTTGATGAGGCATTGGCTCTTGCTAAAAAGGTAGAAGGAAATAATGCCTACTTTATTCACCTGCTATTCCCGCATGCTCCCTACGTATTTAATAAAGATTGTCAGTATCTTGGTGAAGCTGAAGATAAAACAAAGGCTTATTTCGAACAAGTAAGTTGTAGTCATGCGTTAATTGACAAGTTTTTAAATGTATTAGCAAAAAATCCAGCTGCTGCAGACAGTACCATCATAATTCACGGAGACCATGGTTCAAGAATTGAAGAACCCGATATTCGGCTGAACTATGTTTTCACCCCAGAAAACATTATTAAAAACTATAGCGCGTTTTTTATAGTCCGCAGCCCCTTAGATAAACCAGTTTATGATTTATCACAAATATCATTAGATCAATTATTGAAAAATATTGTTTTTAAAACTAAACCAGACGCTCATGATGACTCACAGCGTACAATTTATATTCGTAGTGGTAAAGACTTTGATTTAGGTAAACACTCGATGCCTAATTTCCAAAAAGGTAAGGTTGTAGCTGAAAGCTAACTTCCTATTTAAACTAGGCTAAAGAAAAAAGTCATCCCAAAGGGATGACGGCTTAACTTAATGGCAGTGCCCCAGAGGGGCAGAACAAGTAATCTGAAAAACTATAAAAACCTTAGGGACCTTGCCTAGCCTATTTTTTTCATCAAAAAAAGTGTTCGCGAAGTTTCTTGAATGGCTCGTTCCTCTACTATGGTATAGTAATTAGAAAAAGTATTTCTGAAAGATTCCAGCTGGTAATTCGGGAAAATATCCTCTCTGCTTGCTAAAAGGCGTTGAACTTGTGAGTCTTCCTTTGGTACGAACTCTATCAGCAAATAATCGCCTAATCCGGAGAAATATTCAGCTATATGTTCAAGAGGAACATTATTAGAAATAGCTAAATGATGGATTAACGCCAAGGCCATAATTAAATTTACCTTCCCGCCTCGTTCAAGCAAGCCATCCCTCTCCGTTTGTTGCCAACCCAAGCTTGAACTGGGGTTAGTTAAATCCTGTAGTAGGGGTAGAATGGATTGGTCCTTATCCTTTTTTATTTTTTGATAATTGGTCTCTACTGCCATGGGATCGATATCAAAGCAAATAACATTTGCTCCTGCATCGGCAATAACCCGACTGTAATAACCATTATTTCCCCCCAAATCCCAAGCAGAACGTGCTCCAGAAAGAAGAAATAATTCTTTAACCGTCTCGGCCTTGTGTTTGGTTGCCGCATCCGAATAATTGGTTTGATTATAGTAATCACCCCATTCGGTTTTTATTGGCGACCAGGTTATTTTTTTAATTAGGGAGCTAAGGTTATCAATCAGGCCAAGTAAATTTATTTTAGAAATTTTCTGACTGCGCGTTGCTTTTACATTGGCCGCATTACTATATTTTTGCTGAACTTTTGCATGCGCATGAATGTGAGCAAAAATAGAAAATGAAAACTTGCTTTTAAAAGGTAATAACTTACTTGCCAGGTCAAGTGGTATACCATCAATATATTGCTGAGTAAGCTTGCCCATGCGGATATCTACTTTAGCCATTAATAATAATGGCGCTAAAAAGTGCCTACAGAACTGGTTATAAGCAACCCATGGTTCCCCTTCCTTATAGAGCGCAAAAGAAGACGTATCAATAAAGATAGGTTTCCCATGATGGAATTGAATATTATAAGCACTTGCATCTTTTAAAATCATTCCATATTCAATTGCACGTTTTGCAATTTCAAGTGTCAATAGTGCCGCATCTTTAAACTGAGAAAAGGACCATTCATAACAATACGATATAAATCCTATTTCTTCCGGCTTTAAAACCATTTGAGCTTGTTGGTTGAATGCAAACTCAAGGGCAACTTCCTGGTGAGGAATTAAATAACCTTTAGATTGTAAGTCCTTATATAATCCGGACGTCATAAGATGCTGATAGTCGGTGTAACCCGCTGCCGTAATTTGACGATAGATTTCCCCATTCAACGTATAGACTTGTCCACAAGGATCACGGAAAGAAGAGCGATGCCCTTCTACTTTATTGAGAAATTGATTAGGCTTGTTGGCTGTCATTATCATCTTTTATCTTTTCACTCCTGGAAAACAATTTTGCCTTTAATTTATGCCAATAAGTTTTTAATATAAAAAGACCACCGGTAATTGCTGCAATAGTGGACTGAATGATTAAACTACCTGTTCCAGGATCTAAATAAGCATACGCGTTAGAAACCCATATAAAAGATGAAAGTGCAATAAGAAGGTATTTCATATTGTTCCCTTATGAATTTTGAAATTATTGAATGCCAAAATTATTCTATTTTGACCATATAACTCGATTAATATAATCAACATAACTCGTTACAATTCGGACCATTTTTTTCGAAACACAACCACCCTCATAATCTGAAACAATGTTAAAGGTGCGTGCACTGTGATTATGTTGAGAGGTGACAATACGCACAGCATCCAAAACACTAGCTGATTTGAGTCCACACATAACCAAGGTCGCATCATCCATTCCTTCTGGACGTTCATGCGTGTTGCGAATGGTCACCGCAGGAAGATTTAGTAGAGAGGCTTCTTCGGTAATTGTGCCACTATCAGATAAAACACAAAATGCTTCCATTTGCAGTTTAATGTAATCGAGAAAACCAAACGGTTTTAAAAAGCGGATGCGCGAATCCAATTGGGTGACATTGAGACTCTCTAATCTTTTTCTGGTGCGAGGATGAGTGGAAACCACCACCGGCATATTATAGGTTTGTGCCAAAGTCTGTAATGTATCTAATAAATCCTGCAAGTTTTCGGGAACGTCTACATTTTCTTCACGATGATTGCTGACTAAAAAATACTGCTGGGGTTGTAAATCAAGTTGTGCCAATATGTTTGATGGTAAAATCTTGGGCATAAAATGCTCAAGTACTTCCTGCATATGAGAACCTGTTTTAATGATTCTTTCTGCTGGTATTCCTTCACTGATTAAATAGCGACGAGCATGCTCTGACAACACTAAATTGATGTCGCTCAAATGATCCAGTACTTTGCGGTTTAATTCTTCAGGAACACGTTGATCAAAACAACGGTTACCTGCTTCCATATGGAATACCGGTATTTTACGGCGTTTAGCCGAAAGAACCGCGAGGCAAGAGTTAGTATCGCCATAAAGTAAAAGGGCATCTGGCTTTTCTTTTTCCAATACTTCATCGGCTTTCTCAATGATGCGCGCGATGGCTTGAGCGGCAGTATCTCCTGCTGCTTCTAAAAAATAATCAGGTTTACGGATTTCCAAATCATCAAAAAAAATTTGATTAAGTTCATAATCAAAATTCTGCCCTGTATGCACTAAAACATGGTTTGTATGCTTATCAAACTCAGCAATGACGCGTGACATCTTTATTAATTCAGGCCTGGTGCCCACAATGGTCATTACCTTAAGCATTTGAAATATCCTACTTTAAAAACATGATAAGGGACGTAAATTACCATAAAATGAATCATAATAACAGGACACTCAATAGAACATTTACTTCAATATAAGTGCTTCAACAAGGTCTACGATTTCCTTTACCAAAGGCAAATTCCCACGTGTTTCAACATTTAATCGCAATAGCGGCTCGGTATTGGAAGCGCGCAAGTTTAGTCGCATTTGTTCAAACTCCAGGCTAATGCCATCGGTCCGGTCTATTTTAGGCTGTAAGGCAGAAAAATGAGCCTCTACTCGCTCCATCACTAACATCGCATCGGCAACTTCATAGTTGATTTCTCCGCTGCAAGGAAAGGCGCTAACACATTCATCAATGAGACTTTTTAACGACTTGCCAGTTTGACTCACTAACTCAATCACTAATAACCAAGGAATCATGCCACTGTCACAATAAGCAAAATCACGGAAGTAATGATGCCCACTCATTTCACCACCATAAATCGCATTTTCACTGCGCATGCGTTCTTTGATAAATGCATGCCCAGTTTTGCATTGAATTGCCTGGCCATTGGCACGCTGAGCAATATCAATAGTATTCCAGGTAAGGCGTGGGTCGTGAATTATTTTGCCACCAGGATGTTTCTTGAGAAAAGCTTCGGCTAATAAACCGACCAGATAGTATCCCTCCATAAATTCGCCCTGATCATCAAATAAGAAACAACGATCAAAATCACCATCCCAGGCAATACCCATATCTGCATGATGCGCCTTTACCGCCGCTGCAGTTGCTTGACGGTTTTCCATTAATAAGGGATTGGGAATACCATTAGGAAAATCGCCATCCGCATCGTGATGAAGCTTAATAAAACTAACGGGAATATTTGCCGCGTTAAAACGCGCTTCGATGGCATCAATAACATGTCCTGCAGCACCATTACCCGCATCAACGACTAGTTTCAATGGTTTTAATTGGTGTGGGTTAATATAACTCAGTAAGTGCTCGACATAAGCATCCAAGATATTTAATTGCTTATATTGTCCTTTTTGCGCAACAGGTTGAAATTCATTTTTTAGCACCAGCTCTTCAATGGCTTTTAAACCAGTATCGCCGCTAATAGGGGCGGCCCCCTTACGAACTAATTTCATGCCATTGTAGTCAATAGGGTTATGGCTGGCCGTAACTTCGATTCCTCCATCAACGCTTAAATGGAAGGTAGCAAAATACACCTCTTCGGTGCCAGTCATGCCGATATCAATAACATCTGCCCCAGCATCCATGATGCCGCGTGCTAAAGCCTGTTTTAAGGGTTCGCTACTATGGCGCACATCACTGCCCACCACCACAGAATTTGCGTTTAGAAATTGCGTGTAAGCAAAACCAATGCGGTATGCAAGCTCTTCATTCAATTCGATGCCGAGCTTACCGCGAATATCATAAGGCTTAAAACAGGCGAGTTTCATGAAAATTAACCCCTTCCATAGTTATCTTGAAAACGTACAATATCATCCTCACCCAAGTAATCACCGCTTTGCACCTCAATCATCACCAAATTAAGGACTCCAGGGTTTTCCAAACGGTGTTTGCAGCCTACGGGAATATAAGTAGACTCGTTAACGCCAACAAAAAACTCTTCTTCACCATTAACAACTTTAGCCATACCGCTGACCACAATCCAGTGCTCGCTGCGATGATGATGCATCTGCAGGCTTAAGCTTGCTCCGGGTTTTACTTCAATACGTTTTATCTTAAAGCGTTCGCTTTGCTCGAGTATGGTATAAGTTCCCCAAGGGCGATATACCGTGCGATGTAATTTATAGGCTTCATGACCACATGCTTTTAATTGGGTATAAATATGCTTTACATCCTGCGCCCGTGACTTGTCGGCAACGAGCAACGCATCAGGGGTATCCACAATTAATAAATTATCAAGCCCCACCGCGCCAACCAAGCGATTATTACTTCTTATGTCGCAGTTGGTCACTTCGTGCAAAAACACCTCACCATCACCTTCCAGGCGATTGCCTTGCGCATCAGGCTCAATCAATTCATCAATAGATGTCCATGAACCCACATCGCTCCAGCCAATCTGGCAAGGGATTACGGCGATATTTTTAGCTTTTTCCATGACCGCATAGTCAATAGAATTATCTGGAACTTGAGCAAAAGTTTCTTCATCTAACTCTAAACCAACGACATTTTGATGATGCACCAAGTGCGACTGAGCAAAGCAAGTACGTACTGTCTGCAAAATTTCAGGGCAATGCTGTTCAAGAGCGCGCAACATGGCACCAGCGGAAAATAAAAACATTCCTGAGTTCCAGAGGAAGCGGCCGGAAATTAAATATTCCTGAGCTTTGTCTAACGCGGGCTTTTCTACGAAACGTACTACGTGATTGGCTTCCGCTTCAATGTATCCATATTCTGTTTTAGGCTCAGTAGGCGAAATACCAAAAGTGACCAGCTTATCATTACCAGCCAACTCTAAAGCATCATTCACTGCCCTTTGGAACGCATCTTGATTCAGAATTAAATGATCCGCAGCCAAAACAAGCATCATCGCCTGCTCACCATACAAATGAATGGTGTTCAGTACTGCGGAGGCAATGGCTGCTGCCGTATTACGGCCAAAAGGCTCCATAATGTATGAGGTTGCAATATGATTCGCATTGACCTCAGAGCTTTCTTCAATCATTTTAAATAAAAACTCTTTATTCGTAACGATCATTGCTTCACGTACATTAGGTAAAGAGGCTCCGCGAATAAAGGCTTTTTGAAATAAACTTTGTCCGTCTGCAAGACGCATAAAGGGTTTAGGATGTAATTCACGTGAAACTGGCCAAAGGCGTGAACCCGCGCCACCACAAAGAATGATTGGTATTAGTTGCATTCCTGAGTTCCTTTTTTTGCAGGCCCGTACTCTGTTAACATTTTTTGTCAACAATTACGGACCTAAACTTACCTACGCGCTCTGCTGTACTAATTCTCGTGCATGTGAGCGTGTTTGTTCTGTTATTGTTAAGCCGCCCAACATACGGGCGATTTCATCGATTTTTTCCGCTTGTTGCAGTAAGAAAATACGGGTGAATGTTTGGGTATTATCACTACTCTTTTCCACCATAAAATGGTTGTGAGCTGAAGCCGCAACCTGGGGCTGATGAGTAACACAAAATACCTGTAAACGTTCGCCTAATTTACGCAACATTTGTCCAACTAAGGCCGCAGTGACACCGCCAATGCCCACATCTACCTCATCAAATAACAAGGTTGGTGTTGAACCCTGTTGGGCCGTGATCATTTGAATGGCTAAGCCAATTCGCGAGAGTTCCCCACCGGAGGCAATCTTACTAAGTGCATCAGGCTGCATACCCGGATTGGTGCATACTTTATATTCAACTTTATCCATCCCATGCGCATACATCTTGTCTAATGGGGTTATGTCAATTTCAACCCAGCCCTTCGGCATCCCTAACTGTTGAATACTGGTGGTGATTTCCTGAGCTAATTTGGGAGCATGCTCTTGTCTGCCCCGTCTTAAATTGTTTGCCGCTTGTTCATAAGCCGCCACCAAATCATGGTGTTTTCGTTGTAGCTCTGCTAATTTACCTTCGCGGTCTTGTAATAGGGTTAATTCATTTTGTAAGCGTTGTGCATGCTCTGCCAGTTGGCTGCTATCAACATGATATTTTCGCGCCAATTGATGAATGATACTCATGCGGCTTTCTATTTCATGCAAACGCTCTGGATCAAGATGCACACGCTCGGCAAATTGTTGCATTTCACCAATGGCTTCCTCACATTGGATTAAAGCACCATTAATTAATTCATAGGTATTTTTGATTTGCGCTTGCTCTTGCGGTAGTTGGCTAAGCAATTGCAAAATATGATTTAAGCTCGTACACACATTCGGCTCATCTTCAGCATTTAATAAATCATGAATGTGTTGGCTATGTTGCAGGTATTCTTTCGCATGGTGCAACATTTGATGCTCTTGGTACAATGCCTCAATTTCATTCTCTTGCAAATTTAAAGAGGAAAGCTCTTCAATTTGAAATTTTAGTAATTCGATGCGATCGGCTTGTTGCTCTAAACCTTGTAAGCTATCCATTTCTTGTTGAACCTTTTGGCACTGCTTATAAAGCCGAGCCACTTCATCACACAAGCTATGATTTTTCGCGTACTGATCTAATTGCTGGCGATGGGTGGCATGCTGCATCAGGGTTTGTGTCTGATGTTGTCCATGAATATGCACTAGCTTTTCGCTAAGTTCTTTAATTTTTTGTAAGGGAAAAGGTTGTCCATTAATGTACGATTTTGAACGCCCTTCGGCATAAATTACGCGGCGTAAATAAACTTGGCCATCATCACAAGAAATATCTTGCTCGGCAAGCCATTGTGCAGGCTCAGAATTTTGATGCACGTAAAAACCTGCAGTGATGTCGCATTTATCCTGACCGGGACGAATTACTGACGCATCGGCGCGTTCGCCTAAAGCCAGCAACAAGGCATCGATCATAATCGACTTACCTGCCCCAGTTTCCCCGGTAAAAGCGGTCATTCCCTGAGTGAAATCTAATTCCAGGTGTTGCACGATTGCAAATTGTTCAATGCACAAAGTTGTAAGCATGATTTATCCCTGATGTGTGGATTCCCAACCAAGCTTGGATCGTAATGTATCATAGTAATGATAATCAAGAGGATGCAGCAATCGTAACTGATGTGCGTCTTTTTGAATCGCAACTCGCTGTCCTGATTTCACCATACGCGACTGATGCCCATCACAACTTACACACAGATCTGTCTCATTGCTTTCATTAATGTGTAATTCAATTTTTGATTCACCATCAACGACCAAGGGACGTGAACTTAGACTGTGTGAAAACATCGGCACCAGCACAATTGCATTCAATTCAGGATGCATAATTGGCCCACCGGCAGATAAGGCATAGGCA
The DNA here is from genome assembly GCF_965140895.1 of Legionella sp. Taxonomy (GTDB): domain Bacteria; phylum Pseudomonadota; class Gammaproteobacteria; order Legionellales; family Legionellaceae; genus Legionella. The sequence continues at coordinate 25,340 of NZ_CBCSKT010000019.1, forward strand.
GTAGAACCCGTGGGGGTCGATAAAATCATACCATCAGAGCGATAATGACTAACCAACTGCTCATTTACGTATACGGAGAATTCGATTAAATGTGTTTCATTACCGCGTGATAAAACCACGTCATTTACGGCATCACCTTCAAAATAAGTCTCGTTATCATCATAGATCCGAGTATGCAATAAGAAACGTTTTTCTTCTCTATATTGTCCCGCCAATACCGCACTAAGCTGGCGTTCAATATCATGAGGTAAAATATCAGTCAAAAAGCCCAGGCGACCACGGTTGATTCCGATAACCGGCGTATTTACTTTCGTCGCCATGCGAGCGGCGGAAATCAAACTACCATCCCCGCCAATCACAATGATCAAATCGTTTTTTTCACCCATCTCATTTTTAGTTAAGACCGGTAATTGCACATCAAAACCCAGCAAAGTATCAACGTCTTGATAGACGCTGACCTTTTGGCTTTCCAAAAACTCAACCAAGCGATTTAAGCTGTCGTTAACCCCTGGGTTTGCACGATGTTGGCGTGCATATAAAATCACACGCTTAAATCTAGTTTTATTCGTCACTGTTTGCTCGAGATGCTTTTTTGCGATCATGTTCTTTCAGCGATTTTTTACGAATACGGATTGAATTAGGAGTTACTTCAACCAATTCATCTTCATCAATAAATTCCAATGCTTGTTCCAATGTTAATCTGATTGGTGGCGTTAGAATAATATTTTCATCAGTACCTGAAGCCCGCATGTTGGTTAATTGTTTTTCTTTAGTCACATTCACTACCAGATCATTATCACGGGCATGAATACCAACCACCATACCTTCGTAACAAGGTGTTTGGTGTTCGACAAATAAACGTCCGCGCTCTTGTAAGTTAAACAAGGCAAAAGCACGTGCAGCCCCTTGGCAATTGGCGATTAATACACCATTCACACGCTTACCAATTCGTCCTTTATACGCAGGACCGTAATGATCATACACGTGATACATCAAGCCAGTACCGGAAGTAGCAGATAAAAACTCGCTATGGAAACCAATAAGGCCACGAGTTGGTATGATGTAGTCCAAGCGTACTCGCCCTTTTCCATCCGGAACCATATCTTGCATTTCACCACGGCGCTCACCCAACTTTTCCATGATTGCCCCTTGATGGTTTTCTTCCACATCAACGGTTAAACGCTCATAAGGCTCTTGTTGTTCGCCATCAACTTCATGCAGAATTACTTCCGGCTTACTGATTGCAAGCTCATAGCCTTCACGACGCATGGTTTCAATCAGAATAGATAAATGCAATTCTCCACGGCCTGAAACACGGAATTTATCCGGATCCTCGCAGTCTTCAACGCGTAGGGCCACATTGTGTAATAATTCAGTATCCAAACGCTCACGAATTTTACGTGAGGTAACAAATTTACCTTCTTGACCGACAAAAGGCGAATCATTTACCTGAAAGGTCATGCTGATAGTTGGTTCGTCAACTGAAAGTGCTGGTAAACCTTCAACCATGGATGGATCGCAAACTGTATCAGAAATTTTCAAGCCTTCGATACCCGTAATCGCTACGATATCACCGGCACTTGCCTCTTCAATCTCAACACGTTCCAAGCCTCTAAAGCCTAAGAGCTGTAATAAACGACCAGTACGAATGTTGCCTTCTTTATCCATGATTTTCACAGGCGACTTAGCTTTAATTTGACCACGAGTAATACGGCCAATACCAATAGTTCCTACATAAGATGAATAATCCAAAGAACTGATTTGCATTTGGAATGGGCCTTCAGCATCCACTTGTGGAGCCTGAACTTTATCAATAATGGTTTGCAGTAAAGCACTCATGTCCGTAGCTTCATCTTCAAGATTCAGCTTCGCATAACCATTTAATGCAGAAGCATAAACAACTGGGAAATCTAACTGCTCATCTGTTGCGCCAAGATTGTCAAATAAATCAAACACTTGATCCATAACCCAGTCAGGGCGTGCTCCAGGGCGGTCAATTTTATTGATCACAACGATTGGATTTAATCCACGCGCAAATGCTTTTTGCGTTACGAAACGGGTTTGTGGCATAGGGCCATCTACCGCATCAACCAACAACAACACACTGTCTACCATCGACAGAATTCGCTCAACTTCACCACCGAAGTCCGCATGTCCTGGGGTGTCAACAATATTAATTTGATGATCATTCCAATACACACACGTGTTTTTAGCTAAAATAGTAATGCCTCGTTCTTTTTCCAAAGCATTAGAATCCATAACGCGCTCGACTTTAGGTGCGCGTTCATTAAGAGTACCTGTTTGTTGTAAAAGTTTATCAACAAGGGTGGTTTTGCCATGGTCTACGTGTGCAATGATGGCAATATTGCGAATCTGTTCAATCATAAATAGCCTTTAAAGGAAAAAACAATGTATTTGTTCATAGATTCGACATTATACATCAATAGGCAACTAAAACCTATCCGGCACGTTAATAAAGCTAAATTCAATAGACTATCCGGGCCTATGTTTAGCCACATGTAAAATAAAAACTACTGATTTGTCTTAAAATACACATAAATACTGAAGCTTTGCTAGACTAGTAGTGTGAGCGCTTAAAACGGGGGCTATATGCAACCATTAATTTTACATCCGACTGATATTAGCCAATGGCATGCCTTGGTTAATGAGGCTCAAGCTGCAACTCGGCTTGTACTCAATGAAAACACCGAAAGTTATTTAGTGTTTTTATTAATGCGTTTTTCTCAAGGAACTAAGCTCATTGAATCAGTTATTGCTCTCGACTTTTTAGAGTCGGTCCATAAACCCCGCCCCATAAAAACACAACATCTGCGTGATGTCGGTGATAAAAGCTTATTATTCTGTGGTCTTTTTCCTGGAATTGCCAAGCAACGCCACGTCAGTCTCAGTTATTTTTCAGAAATGGGGCAGGCAGCTTATTTAAGCGTGAGTGAATTGGAGGCCAAACCGTCCTCCGAGCTTTACATCGAACTTAGTGAGCAATTTATTAACTTACAACAAATCTTGCGGGCAATGCGTGGGCAATGTGTGCAGTTAATTCAAACAGATTGTAATCTATTGTCTTCGATAAAATTAACATTACAATAATATAGTAATAGATACTTGGTTGCGTGCAACCAGGAGCTACGCCTATTTATGAAATAGCATGGTTACATCAATCGCATCGAAGAGATATTCCTGGTTACAAAAATCACACCGAATATCTATTTTGCCCTGCTCTTCTAATAACTCCTGAGCCTCTTTCTCGCCAAGGATATTAATAACCTGCCGCATTTTCTCCAAACTGCAACGGCATTGAAATTGGGTACGACGACTGTCAAAAACGCGTACCTCTGTTTCATTATATAGGCGATACAGTAGCGTTTGGTTATCTAAAGTTAACAATTCTTCTTCACTTACGGTTTGCCCTAGTTGTACCGCATACTCCCAGAACTGCTCTCGTTGCACCGTATCTTGCCCTGGCATTAATTGCAATAACATCCCGGCAGCAGCATTTTCATTCACCGCAAGCCAAACACGTGTAGATATTTGTTCGGATTGAGCGAAATAATTCATTAAATTTTCACTCATTGATGTGGACTGTAAAGGCACCATACTTTGGTAGGAGTTGGTTTGATTATCTTGATTAATTGTCATCACCATCTGTCCACTCAGGAATGCTTTAGCATAATCCTCAGTTTCCAAAGACTCTTCAAAACGAGCAAAAGCCCTTACATTCAACTCATGATCACATTGAACCAAGAGCAAAGACAGACGCTTGTCCCCTTGAAATTGTAAATTCAAACTACCTTCAAATTTAATGCTGGATGCAAGTAATAAGCAGGAAACAATGGCCTCACCCAACAAGTTCTTAACCATAGGCGGATAATTACGTTGCGCCATAATCGCTTGATAGGTTTGTTCAATGTGTACTATTTCACCACGAATATTGGCGTGTTCAAAAATAAAGCGTTGCAGGGTATCGGATTCTTTCATAACAAACTCAAAGACATTATTACCTTGATATTCTATCTTAATTTTCCCCATAACCCAAATAAGCCATAGACAAACTCCGCTTTTCTGTATGGAAATGAGAATAATCTTAACACTATTTTTATTCTTTTTTAGTGGAGAAATTCCTACAGTGAACTATGATTAAAAGGATCCCACATAAAAAAGAGAGGACTTATCATGATTGATAAAAACATACTAATACCAATTATTAAAACCTTAGATAAAGTCATTTTAGGTATAGAGGAGGTTGAAGAACCTAAGTCATTGGATGCACGACAACAATTTATTGAAATTGACACAGAAGAAGAGTTTGACGTAGAGCGCTCGATGAATTAATTATTGATTCATCCTGTCAGAGAAGCAATAATCGCTCTTTTTGAGCGAGAACCAGAAAGATGCTAAATAGCCAACAAATGGCGGCCGTAAATTATATAGACGGGCCGTTATTAGTTCTTGCAGGAGCAGGTAGCGGCAAAACACGAGTCATCACGCAGAAGATAGGCTACTTAATTAATGCGTGTGGGTATGCGGCCAATAGTGTATGTGCTGTAACATTCACCAACAAAGCAGCCAGTGAAATGCGTGCTCGGGTGGCCGCAGTTCTTCCTGCCGCAAATCGGCGGGGATTAAAAATTGCCACCTTCCATACTTTAGGTTTAAGCATGATTAAGCGCAACCTGGCTTTATGTGACCTAAAAAAAGGCTTCTCCATCTTTGATAGCGAAGATTGCTTACAAATATTACGCAGCTTTTTGCCTGCCAATAAGGCAACTGAGCGTGAATTTCTGATGCAGGTTCAACAACGTATCTCGCGCTGGAAGAATGATCTACTTACTCCAGAGGAAGTGTTGCGCAATCCTTCTGATGCCCTTTTGTATGCTGAAGCAGCCGTACTCTATCCGCGCTATCAACAAGCCTTGAAAGCATACAATGCAGTTGATTTTGATGATTTAATTCGCCTTCCAGTAACCTTATTAAAAGAACATCCTGCGGTTCGCGAATATTGGCAAAATAAAATTCGCCATTTATTGGTCGATGAATATCAAGATTCAAATACCAGTCAATATCTTTTGGTCAAACTACTCACCGGCCTGCGTTCCCAATTTACCGTTGTGGGCGATGACGATCAGTCCATCTATGCCTGGCGAGGAGCAAAACCCGAAAACTTACAACAATTGCAAGAAGATTATCCTCAGTTAAAAATCATTAAATTAGAGCAAAACTATCGATCAACCAACATTATATTAAATGCGGCAAATCATCTCATTGCGAATAACCAGCATCTTTTTGATAAAAAATTGTGGAGTGATCTGGGGCAAGGCGAGTTATTGCGAGTAGTTCGTTGCAAAGATGAAAATGATGAAGCGGAGCAAGTGATCGCAGATTTAATTAGCCATAAGATGCGAGCCAGAACTGAGTATGGTGACTATGCAATATTGTATCGCGGCAATCACCAATCACGGATCTTTGAAAAAGTACTGCGCCACTATGGTGTCCCCTATCACATTAGCGGTGGCCAATCCTGGTTTGCCAAAGCAGAGATTAAAGACATCTTCGCTTATTTAAAATTATTGTGTAATGACGCGGATGACGCCGCCTTCTTAAGAGTCATCAATACGCCTAAACGAGGAATTGGGGAAGCAAGCCTCGATGTTCTGGGGAACTATGCACAAAACCGTGGGCTTAGTCTTTATAAGGTAATGGATCATTTGGCACTCAGTGAACGTATCGCCGAAAAGCCACGGGCGGCCTTAGTGCAATTTAAATCCTGGATGGAAGAAATAAAAAAACGCATTGCCTCATCCGATGCCATAGTGGAACATTTAAAGCAAATGGTTGAAGACAGTGGCTATGAAGCCTATATCTACGAACAATGCGACACACCCGCTAAAGCGCAAAAACGGATGGATAATGTCTGGGAGTTATTGGAATGGGTTGGCCGTTTATTAGCAAAAAAACCAGAACATACCTTAACCGATGTTATCAACAAATTAATCTTAATTGACATCTTGGAACAATCTGATGAAGAAGATAATGATTCGATACAGCTCTTGACCCTCCATGCATCAAAAGGATTAGAATTTCCTTTTGTGTACCTGGTGGGTATGGAGGAAGAATTGCTGCCGCATCGAGTCAGTATTGATGATGACCAAATTGAAGAGGAACGACGTTTAGCCTACGTAGGCATTACTCGGGCGCAAAAGGGTTTATGTTTTACCTTGGCAAATCAACGACGTAAGGCTGGAGAAATGCAAGATTGTCTGCCCAGTCGATTTCTAGAGGAATTGCCCACGGAGTATCTGGAATGGTTTGGTAAAAAAGTAGCGCCTTGTGAAGAGCGTTCAAAAAACTTGGCTAAATCGCATTTAGCTGGTATTAAAAATATGTTGAATGGTTCTTAGCTGCTTTGATATATCATTCAATAAGTTCCTCTTCTTCGTTCGAGATGACTTATCTCAGGACTTGAGCCACATCGGAACTCCATGTTAGGTCATGGGTTCAACCGACAAGTTATTGCCAAATTTCCGTAGCATAAGAGTAGTGATGACGTATTTCAGATGCCCTGATATACTGAATTTTATGAAAAGAAATATTATCCTACTCATCGTTTCTTTTGCCATGTTTATGGAAGCTGTTGATACCACGATTATTAACACAGCGATTCCTGTCATGGCGCATAGCCTCAATGTAAACCCTATTGATTTGAAATTAGCCCTGATTAGCTATCTGCTAAGCCTTGCTATTTTCATCCCTATTAGTGGCTGGATTGCCGATAAGTATGGTATTAAAAAAGTATTCATCACCGCTATTTGTGTATTTACCTTAAGTTCTGCCTGGTGCGGGTTCACGCAAAGTCTTGGCGAATTAATTTGTGCACGCGTTATCCAAGGCCTGGGTGGCTCCTTAACGATGCCCGTGGGCCGACTTATTATTTTACGCACTTTTGAGCGCCATGAACTCATTGCCAAAATGAGCCAGGTCGTGATGGTCGCAGCATTAGGAATGATGTTGGGCCCTTTATTAGGGGGGATCATTTCCTATCATTTCTCTTGGCGCTGGATCTTTTGGGTCAACATTCCTGCGGGCATCTTGGCCATCTATCTTTCCCATAAACGCCTGCCTTTAATGCCATGCCGGCAGGTTCCACCGTTGGATAAGTTAGGCTTTGTACTTTTTGGTAGTGGCCTGGCCTTACTTACCTTTGGCTTATCTATGCTTAGCGAATCCGACATTGCTCGCTCTCATACTCTGGTAGTTCTTATTTTGGCAGCCATCTTGCTGGTTGCCTACATCAAACATTCTCGCCATAAAAAGCACCCCATTATTAAAGTAGAACTGCTGCAATTGCGCACCTTTGCGGTTGCCGTCAGCAGTAACTTATTTGCTCGATTAAGCTTTGGAGGGACTCCCTTTTTACTGCCCCTACTCTTGCAAATTGGTTTAGGTTATTCCTCACAACTATCAGGATTCTTACTTACACCAATTGCCTTAGGGGTGTTTTTGGTTAAACCCATGTCAGTATACATCCTTCGTTTGTTTGGCTATAAAAAATTACTCATCTTAAATACAATGTTGCTTAGCATTGCCTTATGGTCTTTGTGCCTCATTAATGCTTCCTCATCAATTTATGAGATTAGCTTGCTTACCTTTATTTATGGTTTCTTAATTGCGCTGCAATATACGGGAATGAATTCTTTAGCCTATGCCGAGGTCAGCGAAGACAATATGAGCGCGGCAACCAGTATTATGAGCACCATTCAACAATTAGCTCAAAGTTTTGGGGTTGCGGCCGCTGCCATTATTATTAGTATTTTTACAATTAATCAGCAATTATCGCTTAAAGCACTCCATCAAACCTTCGCAATGCTGGGAATTCTGACGTTTTTATCTGGGGCAATATTCTTGACGCTCAAAAAAAATGATGGTGAAGAACTACTTAAACCTGGATTATAGGTTAGATATTTCCGAAAAAATCCCCTATTATGTGCGCGCATTACCTGCTTTTTTATATTAAATTGAAAAAATTTAAAAATATTTAATAAAAAAACAGCACAATTAATAAAATAATGCTACAATGGGCTGGTAACAATTTAGGAAATTATCATGTCAGAAAAAATTCGCGGTACAGTAAAATGGTTTAATGAGTCCAAAGGTTTCGGATTTCTAGAAAGTGGCGGTACAGATTATTTTGTGCATTTCAGTGCAATCCAAGGTAGCGGGTTCAAAACTCTTGCCGAAGGTGCAACTGTAATGTTCAAAGCTAGCAAAGGTCAAAAAGGACCACAGGCTGAAGACGTAGAAGTAGTTTAAACCTTATTTCTAGCGCTCCGTTCATACTTAAAATGTTACATTTTAGTGTGAACGGGGCGTTTTTTTTTGCATTTTTTTTTGCAAGCCCCATCTCTATACTCTAAAATAACGGGTTGAATGATCCTGCGCCATTAATCCAATACAAGGAATCGTATGATGAGCAAAAAAATTGCCGTTATTGTTGGAAGTTTACGTAAAGAATCTTATAACCGTAAAATGGCCCATGCGCTCATGGCCGCAGCCCCTGAATCATTAAACTTAGACATTGTTGTATTTGCCTCTGCAATTGCCTTGGATATCCATGACAATTGCACTAAAATAGCACACTAGCGTTCACCCCCGCTGCAAATAACTGGAAAAAATAAAGGTAAAAAGGTACATTGCAGCTCTTAGTAATACACAAATTCCCATTGAGGAAGAGAGGAATAATGCAAAAATCAGCACAGGTAACAGAAGACCTATCAATTGTGGAATCATTTCCGCTTGCCATTATTGTAGGCGTGTTCAATCGACACATAACTCAGAACTTACAGGATGGCGTAATTACTCAGCTACAAAAGCGCGGCATTGAAAAAGAACATATTAGTGTCTATGAGGTTCCTGGTGCTATTGAAATTCCTTTGATCGCGAAAAGATTAGCGATGTCTAATTCGGTACAATCAATAATAACATTAGGTTCCGTTATTCGCGGTGATACCAGCCACTATGATCTGGTCTGCAACATGGCTAGCGAGGGCTGTATGAACGTTTCATTAAAATATGATATCCCAGTCATTTTTGGCTTATTAACAACCGAAAATGAAGAGCAAGCTTGGGATAGATTAGGCGGAAAACACGGGCATAAAGGTATAGAACTGGCGAATGCGGCGATATCCATGCAACAACTTTTAAATCAATTACCGCAGTAACTATAGGTAGTAACTCATGGCCAATCAATACGAACAATTTGAGCAGCGTAAACAAGATCACATTAAGCTTTCCCTAATGCATGAAAACCAAACCGCTGACTTAAGTAAATTTGACAGCATTTATTTAGTTCATGATGCCCTGCCCGATCTTAATTTTGATGAAATAAATATAGCGGGCATGCGATTTGGCCAAATTGTCGCCAAACCATTTCTAGTAAGCTCAATGACGGCAGGACATCACCGAGCAGAACATATCAACCATCATTTAGTTGAAGCCTGTTCGCAAAGTAATTGGGCTATGGGCGTTGGGTCTCAACGACGTGAACTGATGGATCCTAAGGCGGCATTCGAATGGACTCATCTACGCCAGAGTTTTCCAAAGGTACAGTTATACAGCAATTTAGGGATTGCCCAATTAATAAATACCCCGCTTGCCGACATTCAACGTTTAACCGATGCATTACAAGCAAATGCATTAATCATTCATTGCAACCCATTGCAAGAATGCATGCAACCCGAAGGCACAACGGATTATAAGGGCTGCTGGAAGGCTTTAGAACAATTAGTTAAAAAGTTCCATTTACCTATTATTATCAAAGAAACAGGCTGTGGTTTTTCTCAAAAAACCATGCAGCGCTTGACTGATATCGGTGTTGCCGCACTCGACATAGGCGGCTTAGGTGGTACGCACTGGGGACGCATTGAAGGTCACCGAGCAACTCAAGACCCTATACGTCATCAAGCAGCAATTACCTTTAAAAATTGGGGCATTGATACTGTGACTGCGGTACAGCAAGCTACGGCATTAAAACCTGCTTTTGAAATTTGGGGATCTGGTGGTGTCGCTAATGGCTTAAATGCGGCGAAGTTATTTGCGTTGGGCGCTTCTACGGTCGGTTATGCGAAACCAATGCTTGAAGCAGCCATGGACTCTACAGAACAAGTCCTTTTGCAGATGCATACGATTGAATATGAATTAAAAGTTGCGATGTTTTGTACCGGTAGCCGTGTGCTTGGCGATTTAACACAGAAACTTGCTTAAAGAATCAGACTACGTTTACTGCTAGCTGATTTGATTGCTGTTTAAGGAAAACCTGGTTGTCAGCAACCAGGCTACATTATTTGATAATCTGTGGTTTTATTCGACTACTTCTTTCTTTTCTTCAAGGCTTCGCGATAAGCCAAGCTTCTCTTTCAAACGTGCTACTGCATCAGGATCATATTGACGTGTTGTTTTATGTTTTACAACAACCGCTGATCGCGCAGGCGGGGCTGAAGCTTGTGCGGAATACGAGCGAGCTGGATACGTAGGAAAATAATCATCTGAAGCAACTTGTTGGCTCGATGTTTTCGGCTGATAGCTTGACTGTTGCTGGTTTGAGTTATATGGCGTTGTGCCTTTTTCTGCCATCAATTTGCGCGCATTGCGAACGCTTTTTTCAACTCGTTTTTTAATCTTTGCAGCAGCATGATCTGCTTCTTCAGCACTGACCTCAGCTACTTCATTACCCTGCAAATCGACGCGCATTTCACGTGCTTTCAAACAGGCTAAATAGTCAAGACGACGCGTAAATAATACTACGGCCTCCCTGAGCTTACTCTTAGAAATACCAACCTCAGCAGCTTTATCTGCATGCAGCAAAATATCATTCATAATCCCAGCCTTTAATGGACGGATTCGTAATGAATTATCAAACGCAGCAGGAAAATTAGCCGCAAGCCATAACAACGCATCAGAGCGTGCTTTTTTAGACTGGTTTTTTTGAGTTTTATTAATAACAGCGGTGCGCGGGTGCAGCTCCTGTTTTCTCATCAGTGTACCCTTTAGAAATTGGTTGCTCTATTCGAAAATAATATGCTCATTCACCTTCTGAATGAGCGCACAATGTACAATGTTTAAAGGTTGTTTGCAAGTACTCTAAGTAAGTTCGTCTTTTTCCAAGAGAAACATCAAAACTCAGGGTAGAAAAAAATCCAATATTCGGCCTATAATTAATTTAAATTGAAACTACTATGCATATCTATGAGACGATTATTTATAGCTTTCTTTTGTGCCTTTCTGCCCTGGACTATTTTTCTTATGAATGATAATCCCGGAGGTGCCTTCGTTGCCTTGGTAATGCAAGCAACACTAATTGGCTGGCCATTTGCCTCGGTGTGGGCTTGGCGTACCCAATACCCCTCCGAGGATAAGGACACAAAAAAAAAGAATCCTTAATACCAAAATCCTCACCAATAATTCGCATTGAACAATAAGGAATACCATGTTAACTCGTGTTATCGTAAATGGAGCCAGTGGTAAAATGGGGGCATTGGCTTGTGAAACGCTCAACGCTCATCCTGAATTTACCTTAGTTGCTCAACTTGGCCGACAAGATAATTTAGCGCAAATAATTCATGATACCCAAGCACAGATTGTGGTTGATTTAACGCGAGCAGATACGGTGTATCAAAATAGCCTGACCATTATCAATAATGGGGCTCGTCCCATCATTGGTACCTCAGGGTTACTTCCAGAACAAGTAAACGAGTTAGCTATAAAATGTGAAGAGCAAGGTTTAGGTGGCGTTATTGCTCCTAACTTTTCCATTAGTGCCGTTTTAATGATGCTTTTTGCAGCAAAAGCGGCAGAATACTTTTCTGAAGTAGAAATTGTCGAAACCCATCACCAGCAAAAATTGGATGCACCTTCCGGTACAGCATTAAAAACCGCAGAAATGATTGCCGCCGCAAGGAAAGCCCCAAAGAACCAGTTAAACTTAAAAGAATTAATTCCTGGCGCTCGTGGCGGCACCCATTGTGACATTAATATTCATTCGCTGCGTTTACCCGGAGTCTTAGCTCGCCAGCAAGTCATTTTTGGTAATGCCGGAGAAACTCTTTCTATTACTGATGACAGTATCAGTCGCAATTGTTTTATGCCCGGTATTGTCTTGGCGTGTCAAAAAATTATGACTTTAAACAGGTTAGTTTATGGTTTAGAGCATTTATTGTAGGGCCGACTGATGCTGGCAACCCAAACTATCTCGGCTGGTCGGTAAAGCCCTGTATTGACAGTGGCGCAACGGTGTTTGCTGAGCTTTTAAGCCCAGCAAACAGTTTACTTTATAAATGTTCCTTAGCTAAGCACCATTAGTTGCGAGCAACGATGGTATTTATAATGATAACTCGGTAACTTTTTTCGATTGCTTGTTCCTCTCAAACAGCTTGGTCCAGTTAACAGTTAGCTTATCAACGAGCTCATCATGTTTTAATACAGATGCTTCGATTAGCTGTCGCAACTCATAAACTGACTTTGTAGCCTCGGTACGCGAGGTATCCTGTACCGGTCGGGATAATATAATTTTCATGATTCCTGCCATACGAACGATATTATTAGGACCCGCTCGCGGATCATCCATTAACTTTTTAATGTCAACAATACCAGCCGGTGCGCTACGCTCTGAAGCAAAAAAATACCACGACTTTTTCTTCTCCTCAGGAGCCGGAATAAATTGCGTCATATCGTTAAATAATAAAAATAAGGTATCGTAAAGCGCGGTACATTTCTCCTCACCTAACTCTGCGGCAATCAAACTACACCCCAACTGCTCTTTAGGTAATATTGGCGACCCCGTACTAACCTTTCTAATTTCATTATTGGTGGCAAGGCGGTCATCATAAACTAAAGCTTTGTCATGATTTAAACGTCTAATAATTTCCGCAGCGATATCGGCAGGTAAATACTTGCCTGGTGTTTTTATGCCCTCCGAGCCGGGGGCATTATGCCCTGCATGTTCATGATGATGACGTGAAAGATAAATATCTACAAAGATATTAACAAAGTTAATGCGGTCTTGCTCTACATCACCATATTCAGGCCAGACCCCATATTCATACTTGTACCGGCACATTGCGTCAGTGTGAATTGATTCTATTGCCTTTCTATCCTTACCACTGACGCATGAGCCAAAAGAATAATCTTTAGAAACAAGAAACATTAATTGTTCTAAAGAACTTAAAAATAATTCTCGTCCGCTATAATCCAAGAAATTGGTTGTACCAACTCCCGAATTTAAAACGGCTTTGTAGCTCAAAAGAAGCGGCTTTAATTCTGGGATAGTTTTCTGCCGTATCTCCATAGCACTCACCACCGCCACGATATTCGGATCCGAAGCAACCGTGTAAAGTGCTATTTTTGCCGCATTAAATGGATGGTTCGTTTTTATTATTCGGGATGCGAAGGGATGCTGTTCCATTTCGGCATCCGCTATGTTCTTTAAATCACCATCAGGTAGCCATTTTGAAATATTAATCAATGGCAGGCGAATGGGACTAACTAAGGTTTGTACTAAAATAAATTGTTCCGGCGTTGCTTTTGCTGTTGCCCGTGTTAAATTTCTAGAAGTGTACAGCCGCATCACTTCAACCGGCCATTTATTAACACCATCGCGTGGCACAACATGACTTCCACGATACTTTGCTGCATATAAATCCTGTAAGTTACCTTCTTCATCCATGATATGTGAACTATGTACCGCATGATTGGGAAGCATTGGTAAGAAACGATGACGACTACATATAAAGGAAAGCACCGCCTCAAGACTTTCGTTACTTTTAAGAGCATATTCTAAAAAATACTGTTGATGCTCAGGCAAAACCCAATACCATTGAGGAAGCGTCCTAACTTGCGCCAAAGTATCCTTATATTCTTCACGTGCCAGCATCGGCTTAAACAACTTAAATCGTGCATCGATTTCTAGCTCTGACTCGTTGGAAAGGGCCATAATCATTTTTTGCTGATGTATGGGTAACTCTAAAAACCACATCGGTAGTGGTAATACTTGCCCGGCAATCTGCTGCAAATCATTATTCAAATTAATGGCATTTAACTTAATCTCTTCCCATTTATCGAGAAATTTATCAAAGTCATCAACTAAATCAGTAAGGTCTGAAGGTAAATTGCAAAAATATGCTTGCCTGAAATGAAGCGCAGGAGCAGAAAGCTCCTGAAACCAATGCGGCGTTTTAGGACAGTTTTCTGCTTTTATTTGGCGAAACTCGTCTAAGGTCTCTGGCTCATAGGGCAGCAAAACCTTATCCACTTGCACGGTGCCCATAGGCGTTAACGTTACTAAATCAGGACGACCTCGTAACATCAAAACATATTGTTCCGCTTCATTTAATAATTCGGTTGCATCCTCTCCAGACTTATTCCAAAGCAAACGGATTGTGTCGACAAGGCTGGTTGTGAGAGTCTTTAACTCTATTTGTAGCTCAGAAACACGCGTTGCCGTATTCGCGTTAAAATTATAGACCTGACGGCACTGCTCGATGTGCGTTCGAATCACCTCAACAGGATAATGAGGATCCGTCCATGGGCGTGGGCATGCCTTGAGAAGATATTCAAATGCGTGGCAATAACTATCGACCTTTTTTTGATAACTTAAACGGTAGTCAGGCTTATGAGGGTCATAGGCTTCCACGACATAGCCAGGAAAATAACCTTGTAAAGTAGATACCAGCCCCGTAAGCGTACCCTTGGGTACACGCAAAATTCCTTTTGTCATTGATAATTTCCTTACTACTTAATAGTCCCTGGATTCCCTCGGAAGTAATTTACTTTGAAATATTTTTTCAAATAAGTACTCCTGTATCACTACTATTATTGTATAAATGTTTCCACGAAACAATTACAATGATCAACTTAAATTTACAAAAAAACATGAAAAGGAGTTTGCTAATGGGATACATAGTGCAACATTATGTAGGTGGTCAATTTGTAAACGACACGAACACCACAAGTCACCCTATTTATAATCCAGCCTTGGGCGAAATCATTGGACAATTACACTTCGCCTCCAAAGCACTTTGCGATAAAACCATCAGTACGGCAAAAGAAGCGGGCATTGCCTGGGCACAAACACCTGCAATTAAAAGAGCCCGCATTCTTTTTAAATTTAGAGAGCTAATGGAAAAGCATCAACTGGATTTAGCCCGTTTAGTAACCCAAGAACACGGCAAAACCATTGATGATGCCAAAGGTTCGGTCGCCCGCGCCATTGAAGTAGTCGAATTACATTGTGGACTGCTCAATCAACTTAAAGGCGATTATTCTACAGAGGTAGCTGGCGGTATTGATTGTCATACGCTCAGACAACCTCTTGGCGTTTGCGTAGGTATTTCACCATTTAATTTCCCGGTAATGGTTCCCATATGGATGATGATCCCCGCAATTGCCTGTGGTAACTCCTTTATATTAAAGCCCTCAGAACAAGATCCTTCTGCTTCAGTGCGTTTATTGGAATTATTAAGTGAGGCGGGTTTACCAGCAGGTGTTGCCAACTGTTTACAGGGTGATAAAGACACGGTGGATTATTTAATTACCCATCCTGATGTTGCAGCAGTTACTGCTGTAGCCTCAACGCCAGTAGCTCAGTCCATTTACACTAAAGCAACCGCGCATGGCAAACGTGCTCATACTTTTGGCGGTGCCAAAAACCATTGTGTGGTCATGCCTGATGCGGATATGGATCAAGCTGCATCTGCAATAGTAGGCGCAGCTTATGGTTCTGCCGGTGAACGTTGCATGGCCATTTCCGTTGCTGTAGCCGTAGGTGATCAGGTAGCGGATGCCCTAATTGCCAAAATGACACCACAAATCCAAGCAATGAAAATCGATGCCGGTGATGTAGCTGATACCGACATGGGACCATTAGTGAGCAGCGCGCACCGCAAACGAGTCATGGCCGCAATTGATCAAGGCGTGCATGAAGGTGCGCAATTAATTATTGATGGTCGAGCCTATAAACAACCCGCTCATCCCCAAGGCTTTTTCATCGGTCCCTGCCTATTTGATAAGGTCAACGAGGAAATGTCCGTATACCAAAATGAAATCTTTGGTCCGGTATTACTCGTCGTGCGCGTTAATGACTTTGAACAGGCGCTCGACTTAGTCAATAGACACCAATTTGGTAATGGCACCGCGATTTTTACTCGTGATGGATACAGTGCACGTGAATACTGTCAACGTGTGCAAGCAGGAATGGTTGGTGTGAATATCCCTATCCCCGTGCCTGTAGCAAACCACCCCTTTGGTGGCTGGAAACAATCATTTTTTGGTGACATTAGCTTACATGGTGATGAAAGCATTTATTTCTATACCAAGTTAAAAACTGTGACCAGTAAATGGCCTACGCATGCCTTAAAAGGAAGTGCGTTTATTATGCCAACCCATGATTAAAACATAGGTCGATTATTCGAACGGAGAATTAGATGGCAAAAATTGGATTTGTCGGACTTGGTCATATGGGTTTACCTATGGCCACAAATCTCATTAAAGCAGGACATCAGGTTACAGGATTTGATTTACAACAATCAGCCCTGGAACGTTTTGCAGCAAGCGGAGGCTTAATTGCAAAAGACATTGCTGATGCGGCCCGTGGACAAGAGGTAGTCATTACCATGTTGCAAACAGGGCAACAAGTGTTGCAGGTTTGTCATGGTACTGAGGGCTTGTTCAGTACGATTGCTAATAACACCTTATTTATTGACTGCTCAACTATCGATGTCAACAGCTCACGAGAGGTGCACCAGCTCGCTAAAACGAAACAGCTTCAGGTGGTGGATGCGCCAGTATCTGGAGGCACAGCTGGGGCTAGCGCAGGAACGTTAACCTTTATGGTAGGGGGAGAAAACGAGGCATTTCAACTTGCCCAGCCAATCCTTGCTGCCATGGGACAAAAAATAATCCACACTGGTGCTGCAGGAAGTGGGCAAGCAGCAAAAATTTGCAATAACATGATTCTCGGTATTTCCATGATTGCCATTTCTGAAGCCTTTGTTCTCGCAGAACAATTAAATCTATCCCCACAAAAATTATTCGAAGTAGTAAACAATGCTTCTGGCCAATGTTGGGCGATGACGAAATATGCTCCTGTTGCAGGGATTCTGGAAAATGTACCTGCCAATAATGACTATAAACCTGGGTTCGCTGCAGCCATGATGCTTAAAGATCTATTACTTAGCCAAGACTGCGCTCATGCAGTTAACACCAACACTCCCTTGGCCGAAAGAGCAACCGCTCTTTATCAGCAATTTATCGATCAAGGGCTTGGTGATAGCGATTTTTCAGCTATTATTAAACTAATAGCTCGTGGAAAAGAGGTTTAACATGCAAGCGAAACCATCACCTCACCTCCTAACTCATACAGAAGAGTCTTTGGCTGAATTTTGGTCTGAAATTGCCCAGCAAACAATTCAATGGATGCGTCCTTGGGACACCGTACTTTCCGGTGATTTTAAACAAGGAACGATTCGTTGGTTTGAAGGAGGAAAACTCAATGTTAGTGCTAATTGCCTAGACCGCCACCTGCCCCATAAAGCAAATCAAACTGCAATTATCTGGGAAGGAGATGATCCGGCGCACCATAAGGAACTAAGTTTTTCTGAATTGCATGCGGAAGTATGCCGTATGAGCAATGTGCTCAAAAAACTCCACATTAAAAAAGGAGATAAAGTCGCAATTTATTTGCCAATGATTTCCGAAGCAATTATTGCGATGCTTGCCTGTACACGCATTGGGGCCATACATACGGTCATATTTGCCGGCTTCTCTGCCCATGCGTTACAACAACGTTTAATCGCATCCGAATGCAAATGCATAATCACCGTAGACAGCTTTTTTCGCGGAGGTAAACCTGTTGGACTAAAAGAGCAAGTTGACGAAGCCTGTGAAGGCATCTCCTTACAACGTCTTATTATTAAAAATAGCAATTCCGAGATTCACTTTGATAGAAATCACGACCATTGGTGGCATGAATTAAGAGAGCAGGTTGATGCTCATTGTGAACCTGAACCTATGGATGCCGAAGATCCTTTGTTCATCCTGTATACCTCCGGCAGCACTGGCCAACCTAAAGGGGTCGTACATACGACAGGGGGATATCTTGTCCAAGCTGCTTACACGCATCAACTTATCTTTGATTGTAAAGAAGATGAAGTATTTTGGTGTACTGCGGATATCGGCTGGATCACGGGACACAGCTATGTGGTTTACGGCGCCTTGTGTAATGGGATAACCAGCCTGGTTTATGAGGGGATACCCACTTGGCCCGATGCTTCTAGAAATTGGCAAATTATTGATAAACACCAGGTGAATGTATTTTACACAGCCCCAACCGCCATACGTGCGCTCATGCGTACCGGTAATCAGTGGCTGGGCTCAAGCAGTAGAAATTCTTTGCGCTTGCTAGGCTCCGTTGGAGAACCCATTAATCCTGAAGCCTGGGAATGGTACTATCAACAAGTAGGTAAAGGTAAATGCCCAATTGTAGATACCTGGTGGCAAACCGAAACCGGGGCAATTATGATCAGCCCCCGCCCTCATGAACCCTCCATCAAACCGGGTTCAGCCAGAAAACCAATTCCAGGAGTAATTCCGGTCTTGTTAAATGAACAACATGAGGAAATCACTGGAGCAGGCGAAGGATTTCTGGCGATGAAATATCCTTGGCCCTCTATGGCAAGAACAATTGCAGGAGAGCATCAACGTTTTTGTCAAACTTATCTACACAATGGTTATTACATTACAGGAGATGGCGCCAAACGTGATGAAGATGGCGATTATTGGATCACCGGGCGTGTAGACGACGTCATTAATGTCTCTGGTCATCGTTTGGGCACGGCAGAAATTGAGAGCGCCTTGGTCAGCCATATCATGGTTGCAGAAGCGGCCGTCGTTGGTATTCCTCACGATCTCAAAGGCCAGGGTATTTTTGCTTATGTCATTCTCAAAGATGAGGTCACCCTCAGCAGTACTTTAGAAATGGATTTAATTGAGCAGGTGAAAAAAGAAATAAGTGCCATTGCTAAACCTGATGTCATTCATTTCACCAGTGAACTTCCCAAAACACGTTCCGGTAAAATAATGCGTCGTTTCTTACGTAAAATCGCCTGTAAAGAAGTTCAGCATATTGAAGAACTAGGTGATTTATCAACATTAGCCAATCCTCAATCAATTGAAATCCTCTTAAAAGAGCTCAGTAAGTAACCCATTTGTCCTGGATGCAATAAGGCATCCAGGACAAATGATGAGCATAATTCTGGATCTATTTTCACAAAAGTTGTATCATTAAATTACCGCATGCTTTTATTTGAGACAAATTATGTTTAAAGTGACCTTGCATCAAGAAGACTATGCTTCTATCGCAGAGGAAGTACGAAAGCAATTGCGGAGCGCATTGCCCGCTAGTGAATTTGCTCGCGGAGAGATTCTTTTTGGCCCAGAGTTTATGGCCCCAGCATTGCGCATTGATACTCCTTCGACAAAAGTTGAATTTAGCGAGAAGGAGCAAAAATACATAAAGGAACTACGAGCTCAAATTAATCACAGCGACATTAGTCCGGAAGAAAAACGACAAAAACAGCAGCACCTGGATAGTATTATTCTCTTTGGACAAATATTATTTGCCCAATCATCCTGCCTGCATTTCTTGAAAAAACCCGTTCATCAACCGAAACCAGATTCAGCAAAGACATCGGCAGATATGCCAGAACTTAAAGCCCTTTTAAAGAAGTTAACAAATCTGGCCGAAAATGAGGGCATCCAGCATACATCCTCAAGATTTGAGGTTTTATCAAGAAGAAAAGAATTTAACCAATGCTTATCAGAAATCAAGCGTGAACTCAAAAGCATGTCATTGAGTATGGAAGAGAAGAAAACATTTTTGCATAACCTACATAAGGCTCGCGACTTTTATTTGCAGGCGAATGATTTCAACTTTACCTATGCAAATAAATCAAGCCGAAATTTTTCAGCATTCTTAACTAACTATGAATATTATGGTTCTAAAGTTTCATTAGCCGCATCGCTTATTGCCGTTGCAGCCACGGCTCTTGCGCTTATCCCGCCATTGGCTCCCATAATGGGTCCTATTGCCTTAGCAGCTACGTGCATTGGCATGGCAATTGGTGTACCTTTGGCATTAAAAACCGTAGGCACAATGATTTATAATCTTATTCGCTTTGGTGCAGCCCCTACACCGACGGAGTTGGCAACAACCGCATTAGTAGGTACCAGCATCGCATTAATGGGCGCTGGAAGCTTCGTGTCCGCGGCATTACAACAAGGTTTAATAAGCACTACCGCGGCAACGGTAACGCAAAGCCTGAAAACAATCAATGATACGATTAAAATGGTTGGTAGTATTGGTGGCAGTATTATGGCCGATCAAGCCCGCCAAAAAGTTAATCAATATAAAGCCGAGTTGGCGGATATGCAGAAGGATGAGCCCAGCAATGATTCAGCATATCAGCCGCAGACAGGTTAATCAATTGAGCCTCACTTACTTAAAAGGAAGCCGTAGGCTTAAGCCTTGCAGCCCAGCCTACATGCATCTTAAACCTCGAAGCGGGATACGTTTACTGTAAATCCAGCCACTGATTTAACAAAAGAATCAACTCATCCACTCCTTCTTTTTTCAAAGAAGAAAAAGCTTGAACACTGATTAAATGACTGGCAAGTTCATAATGTTTACGTACTTTTAAAACTGTATTTTTGACGTCACTGCGGCTTAATTTATCTGCTTTAGTCAATAGAATATGCACAGGCAATTCACGATTCAATGCCCAATCGATCATCATTTGGTCTAGATCTTTTAAGGGATGGCGCACATCCATTAACAACACCAAACCTCTTAAGCTTTGTCTGACATCAAGATAATGTGCTAAATGCTTTTGCCATTCCATCTTTATTTGCAAAGCGACCTTGGCATAGCCATATCCTGGCAAGTCCACCAAACGGCGCTCATCATCAAGAGAGAATAAATTAATTAATTGAGTTCGTCCTGGCGTTTTACTGGTTCGAGCTAAGCCTTTAATTCCAGTCAAACAATTTAACGCGCTGGATTTCCCTGCATTGGAGCGTCCTGCAAAAGCGACCTCATAGCCAGTATCGTCAGGCAAATGAGTTACTCGCGCGGCGCTTTTTAAAAATACTGCTTTAGCATAAGGATTTTCTAACATAAAATATACGGCATTGGGATTTAAACCCAGGCAGTGTACCATTGTTTTACGCTTTTATATAATTTTTGCAAAAATTAGCGTGCCTTAGCCTTAATACAGAGAATTTCATGAAAAAATTTGCACTAGCAATTATTCTGTGCGTCCCGCTCCCCAGTTATGCGCAAGAAAATACCCCAACAATCACAAATAAGGCGATGGTCTGTAGCGCCTGTCATGGACTATCAGGCAATAGCCCCAACCCCGAATGGCCCAATCTGGCGGGGCAACACCCCAAATACTTCATCAAGCAACTAAAAGAGATGAAAGATACATCGCTACGTGATGCGCCCACCATGAGCGGCTTAGTTGCCACTATGAGTGACCAGGATATGGATGACTTAGCAGCATATTATGCTAAAATACCTTTGGTTCAAGGAAGCACTCCTAAAGAATTTCTGCAACGCGGAGAACAGCTTTATCGAGGAGGCGACTTTACAAAACGGATAACTGCCTGTATTGCTTGCCATGGTCCGAAAGGTACGGGTAATGCTCAAGCTGGCTTTCCAGTACTTTCTGGCCAACATGCTGCTTATACACTATTGCAATTGCTCGCATTTAAAAACGGCAAACGCAAGAATGATTTAAATCATATTATGCAAGACATCAGCAGCAGGATGAGCCGAGAAGATATGGAAGCTGTAGCACATTATATTGAAGGTTTACACTAGGGAATTTAAACATGTTAAAAAAACTATTTTGTTTCTTCTTACTTTTACCCACAATGGCTTTTGCTGCGGCTTTTGTTGAAGGCAAAGATTATGTTGTGGTCTCTAATCCTCAGGCCGTAAAGAGCAAAGCGCCTATTATTCAGGAATTTTTTAGTTATGGTTGTCCTTGGTGTTATAAGATAGAAGCACCACTACATCAATGGGTAAGCTCCTTGGGGAAAGGTGTCGAGTTTGAACGTGTTCCCGTGGTATTTAAACCCAGCTGGGAGCTGTATGCTAAAGCCTATTACACTGCGAAAACGCTTGCGCTGTCAGATAGATTAAACCCCTTATTATTCAAAGCCATTCAGATAGATAGAGTACCTTTAGAATCGAAGCAAACGATGGTTAATTTCTTTGTTTCCCAAGGCGTTGATCG
Organism: Legionella sp.; assembly: GCF_965140895.1. Lineage (GTDB taxonomy): Bacteria > Pseudomonadota > Gammaproteobacteria > Legionellales > Legionellaceae > Legionella. The sequence goes on from NZ_CBCSKT010000019.1 coordinate 47,701, forward strand.
GGAAATTGCGAAAAGTGCTTTTGAAAATTCACCAAGCATTGATATGAAAGTACAAACGGGTATGTCATTAATGGGTGCTTATCAAATTAGTGCAGTTCCCGCATTTGTGGTCAATCAGAAGTATAAGACTGATTTGCAATTAGCAGGGAGCCCTGAGCGTTTGATGGAAATATTGAATTATTTGGCAAAGAAATCAGCTTAAGAATATTGAGTCTCAGGAACCCTTATTAGCACCACGTAATAAGGGTTCCTCCCCGCGTTCAACAACATACTATTATCATCACGGACAAGAGAGCTATTAAATTCGCATAATGCAATGGCATTGCTTTACACCCCATCTCCGGGATTTTCCAAGCTTAAAATTCCAGTGTTAAAATCATAAGCAAAAAGCTCTGCATAGCGTCCCCAGTCAATCATGGTACGTAAAACACGCTCGGCTTCTTTTTCACTTAAATAATCTTCGAGCTTACTTAAGAAACGTTCTTCAGAAACGCGATGACCTACTTTTTCATCTAAAATACGGCTGATGTAGCGGGCCAATGGTACTTTTTCTAATAAGCGTTGGGCGAATAATTGCTTACGCTCTTGTAAATCTGCTTCCGAAAATTGTTTACCTAAATCACTTAACTGAATATCCCCTGCTGAAACTTTTGCAAAACCTAAAATTTCCAAGGTTTCTAAGATTGGGAACAGATCGTCAATATTCATCATCAATTCATCCGCCAACTCTGGCAAATCAATGCGCTCTTCAAACGAGGTCATCGTTTCAATCAAACCGGTTAATTCAGAAGGTTCCACATCGGGCAAACGATAACCTAAACCAATTTGACGTTCACGTTGAGCGCGCTGAGCCTTTTCTTTAGGGCCTGTCGTCATTAAGGTATAAATCTTATCAACCAAGGCACGAAACTCTGGCGATTCAGGGTCGCGTGGTTGTGGTAAAGTTACGGGTAACTCCGCGCGAATGTAGCCAGGATCATTACCAAAAATGACTATGCGATCCGCAAGAGTGGCCGCTTCGTCAATATTGTGGGTTACTAATAAAATACCATTAGTGTTGGTTTTCTTTTCTTTCAATAACTCCAGCAAGTCTGATTTTAAGTTTTCCGCCGTCAATACATCCAATGCTGAAAACGGCTCATCCATTAATAAAACATCTGGGTTAATAACTAACGCTCGGGCAAAACCAACCCGCTGCCGCATTCCCCCTGAAAGTTCTTTAGGGAACGCAGATTCAAAACCATCAAGACCAATGATATCAATTGCCTCAATTGCACGATGGCGACGTTCTTCACGGCTAACACCTTGCGCCTCAAGGCCTAATTCCACATTTTCCAAAACAGTAAGCCAAGGCATTAAAGCAAAGGATTGAAATACCATCGCAATCCCAGCAACCGGGCTGGTAACAGGCATTCCGCGATAGGTTACCGTGCCACTTGAAGGAGGGACAAGACCGGCAATGATTCGCAGTAGGGTGGATTTACCTGAACCCGACTTACCTAATAATGCGACGATTTCGCCTTCTTGTAATTTAAAATTAACATCTTCAAGCACCAGCAAATCTTGCTCGGAAGCTTTTTTGAAGGACTTACGTAAGCTTTCTATAGCAATAATAGTTTCAGGCATAATCGTCTCAAGCTAGCGAAATGGTAAACAGACCCTAATTAAAATTAAACCGCTCTTCTGCCAAACGGTACAATGGGCGCCAAATAAGGTGATTAAACATCAGTACATACAAACACATCATTGCCGTACCTAAAGCAATTTTGGGAAAATTACCGGTTGCCGTACTGGCCTGAATGTATGCCCCTAAGCCCGTTGCTTTCAAGGTAGTATTACCCCAGCTCACCCATTCAGCAACAATACTGGCGTTCCAAGCACCACCTGCAGCAGTAATTGCCCCCGTTATATAGAACGGAAAAATTCCCGGTAAAGCTAAACGCTTCCACCAAAGCCAGCCTTTTAAACCAAAATTATTAGCCGCCAGGTAGAGATCGCGTGGGATTGATGACGCCCCCGCAATGACGTTAAATAAAATATACCACTGGGTGCCCAAGATCATTAAAGGCGTTACCCAGATTTGTACGTTTAAATTAAATTCAACTATAGCAATAACAAATAAAGGGTAAAATAAATTGGCAGGAAACGCGGCAACAAATTGAATTACTGGCTGGATCCGTTGTGCAAGACGTGGTCTTAAGCCGATCCAAACGCCAACCGGGATCCAAATTAACGAACTTAATATAATCAGAATAATAACCCGAGTACCTGTGGCTGCCCCCAACAAGAATACATGCAGGATGTCACTCACTTTCAGTTCGGCTAAGATAAATCGTAATAAAAACCAGCCCCCGCTAATCACACAGACTAAAACCGTGATATTCCAAAAACGATCGAGGAGCTTTTGTTTTTTTAAATCGACTTCCTTTATTTCCTTAGACTCACTGATACGAAACCAACGCGCATTAACAAAATTATCGGTCAAGACATTAATCATCTCCGCAAATTGCTTCATGAGGCGACTACCACGCATCCAGTCGATCAACCAGGATTGGTATTCTGCGTCATCGGGTGATACTTCAAATTTAAACTTTTCAGACCAGGCAATTAAGGGACGAAAGAGTATTTGGTCGTATAAAAAAATAACGATGACCATCGTTAAAATCGCATAACCAACCGCATGCAAATCTTTTTGTTGTATTGCCAAAGCAATATAAGAACCCATGCCAGGCAAACGGATATTTTGATGCGCCACCGAAATGGCCTCGGATAAGACCACGAAAAACCAGCTCGCGGACATAGATATCATCATATTCCATAATAATCCAGACATGGAAAAAGGAACTTCTAATTTCCAAAAACGCTGCCAGGAAGAAAGACGAAACATAGAAGAAACTTCCTGCAAATCATGAGGAAGCGTTTTCAATGATTGGTAAAAACCAAAAGTCATATTCCATACTTGAGCGCAGAAAATAGCAAAAATTGAGGCGCATTCAGGGCCTAATAAGCTGTTTGGAAATAAATGGATAAAGCCGGTGACCGTAATCGATAAAAAGCTCAAAACAGGTATTGATTGTAAGATATCAATAGCGGGAATAATTATTTGTTCAGCACGCCGATTTTTAGCCGCCAGAAGCCCTACGGTAAAGGTAAAGATGATGGAAAAGAACAAGGCAATAAACATACGGATTACCGTACGCAATGCATAAAAAGGCAAATTTTCTGGCTCGAGAGAAATGGGTATTTGGTCTCCTAATTGATAAGGAGTTGCCATTTGTGAGCCCGCCCAGCCAAAAAAGAACAGTACTGCAAAAATTAAAATTAATAACAGTAAATCCCAGCGATTGATAAATCGACCAACTCTATCAGGATTAGCAAAGTAAAACCGACTGTTGCGCACAATGCCCCCTTAATTATTTTGTCGATATAAAACACGCGAGGATAGCATAAACGGTAGGTAAGTCATAGGTAAACACCTTCTATTCCCGTGAACATTTGCGCTAACAATTAACCTGCTCTTGGTATTATTTGGTTTATAGAAGACCAAATTCGAGACTCATCAAGGCGCCGTTGGCGCACAGGCCGAAGAAGTCGGCGACTGGTCATGTTCCGTGTTACACTAAGAGCGTGTAATATAACCTGTTATCCGCAGGCAAAACCGCTCGCACCTTCTTCGGAGCAATTTATACAAAGCAACCGCTTACCGAAAACCTGATTGATACTGTTCAAAATAATTCCTTTTTACTTTTGAACTTCCTACAACCTCAAGATTTTAATGTGATTTTCACAACATGAAGTATCTACTACTATATTTTTAAGGTATTGACTGTTGATACTATGAAAATGATAAAATTCATTAATACAAATACTTCAATAAGTTACATAAAATTCAGGTTGCAAATTGTGCAGCCTAGGCTACTAAAGGGTTGCAGTCATGCCGCGGGAAATTTCGTACCTTCATGAACCAACCCCCTTTTTATGAAAATTTTTAACACTTTATTTTTTACAGAAAGCCGATGTGTTTGGTTCTTTTTGTGATTCTTCATAGGTAAGAGTATTATTCCCGCTATTAAAAAAATTATTACCATTCATCAATCTCGTTAATGCTTTCATTTTTACTATATCATTATTCCTTTCTTCAGTAGTTCTATTCAGAAGGCAATCCATTTGAAACATAGAAAGCTCTCCAGCAGGAAATCTTAAGCTTGCGTCTATATCTTTTAGTTGTTTATCTTTAATATAGTTATTGATAGTTTTTAGAAATTCTGTTTTACCCTTTTCCTCTGCGATAGCTAAAGCGCTACATAAACCATAATTTATTTCAATTTTTGAATTATTCAATATTTTATTGAATAATTCTTCATTATCTTTTCCTACACAAATTGCAAGGGGTGAATATCCATCTGTTCTAATTTTGTTAGGATCAGCATTATAGCTTAATAGTAGTTCAACGCATTTGGTCCATCCTTTTTGACAAGCGTAACTCAAAGGAGTGCTTTCATAACTTAGTATTCCTTGTACTTGATTGATAACCTCTGGCGCATAATTTGACGTATGCTTCAAAAAGAGTTTTGCTGCTTTAATATTTGGTTCACCTTTATCCATCATTATCAGATTACTAATGGCTGCGAAACCGGAATGACATATTACAAACGGATTAGCTTTCGCGTTTAAAAGACTTACCATTTCTTGATTACGATTATCGATACACGAACGTATTAAAAGTGTCTCCCCTTTGGTATTTTTAAATTCAGGGTTTGCTCCATTGTTTAACAATAACTCAAATACTTCTGAAAATTCTTTTTGATAAGCAAAAATCAAAGGGTATGTATAGTCATTTTTTATTTTTATTTTCATATTTAAATCTATATTTTTAACTTCCTCTAAAAATATTTTTAAAGCACTTACTCGATTATTTGCCAGAGCAAAGGTAAAAATTGATAATGTGTCTGAGTTAAATTTAGCGACCGAAATTAAGTTATACAAATCTTCTTTCTTTATTTTTTCGTATTCTTTTCCTACAATAAATATTGTAATCAGTGTTTTTTTTGCTTCTTCTTCGAGTTTACGCACATTGGTAATAGTCTCGAGAAATTCATTATTATTTATATTAAAATCTAACAAAGATTTTTGATATAAATATTCTGTTTTGATGGCTTCAGATGGTTTTATTTTTCTTAATGATTGCGCTTTTTTGATGTGGTTTTTAATTTCAGCAATTTTAGTGCTTTCATTCATTACTTTAATTGTTTTTGTCTCAAATCTTGATTCCTGAGCTATTAAAGTATTTTTTTCCTTTTTAATTAAGGGTTTTTCCTGAAATAATTTTTTTTCAACATCTAGCTCATGTTGTTTATTTTTCATACCTTCTAAATGAACTTTAAAATAATTTAACCGAGTTTTACTTTCAAAAATTTCAAAATAAACACCTATATCAATTTGCTTGATAGTTTCTTCTAATTTATGTTGATAGCTATCATAAGATTCGATTTTTTCGTCAATTGAATCTACAGTCTCAATTTCTTTGCTTTGCTCATATAAATTTTTTAAATTGCTTTGATATAGATTTTCAAATTCTTCAATCTTATTTTTATAAATGGTTTTTGTTATTTCAACAAAGGGTAATATACCTGTAAAACAAAAGTCTTTTATTCCAAAATCTTCAACTAACAAAACGTTTTCTAATTTGTCTTTTATATTAAGAAATAGAAAACTTCCATTTCTATCAAAAAATGCTCGTGCAACTATTTTTTCATTAGTTTTATTTCTTTCTTTTTCAAACTCAACCGTAATATGAAATTCTGCATTTTGATCTGATTCTCGCAAATTTTCATAGATACTAATATGATAATCAGATACTGTATAATAAACACTCTCTATCATTAATCGACTAGCTTGTTTTTTTTTAGGGTTCAATAAGTAATACTTTTTTTCTTCATTACTAATAACATTGTAAGTCGAAGTTATTAAAGAAGACGCATTTTTTTTTGCTGTATCTTTTACTAATTTATAAATTAAATTTTCCATTTATATACCTTTCTTTTTTTTTGATTTTCATTTTTTTACACAAAAACAACCGTCGTGGATAACCTTTTTATGCAAAATTTTTAGCCTGATTTTGAATTCATTACTGTATTTTCAATTTCTTCAATAGCTTCTTGCGCAGGCAAGAATTGTACACCAAAAGACAAGAGAATCCTATAAGCAAACATACTGGTATTATTTTAACCTCAAGGCGCCGTTGGCGCACAGGCCGACGAAGTCGGCGACTTGTCATGTTCCGTGTTACACTAAGGTTCTGTATTTTAACCTGTTCCTTGTATGCACCTTACCCTGAAAAAACTTCTGCTCAAAAATGAGAACTGGTACCGCTACCGCCAGTTTTATTCAGAACACGGAGGAATCAGAGAATGTGTGGACTACAGCATCAACTAACGGGATTACTCCGTCTTTTTTTCACAATCAATAACGCCAGTCGAACTCATTGCTTATAAACAAAGCACACCTACTCTTTTTTTACTGAAATTCAGACAAACAACCAACTCCCAATCCTAAATTAGGCTGTACAAAACAATGCCTTTTTACTTTTGAATTTCCTGTAACCTCGAAATTTGCCGTTTTGCAAACCCACAATGATATAAAAGGATTCTGCTACAAAGTCGTAAATAACGTGAGTGAAACACGCTACATCCGATAAACTTAAAATAATTTAACCTAAAATTGAACTTTTAGTTTCGTATGGTGTCAAAAGGTATGAGCATTTCCCCCGAATGCTTAGCTTCGCTTTACCCCCCTCTTAAGCGAAGCGACGTTTGGATAAATATCCAAACACGTAATTTGCCCCGGTCACTCACCGGGGATTTTTTTATTTAAAAAAAATGAGCTACACTGAAGCTATTGAGTTTTAACGCAATCGAGAAAACACATGAAGAAACACGTTTTAAATGCTACAAGCTCCTTGGTTGTCGCTTTAGCTCTGGGTTCACCGCTAGCTTATGCAGGCCCCGATCTTGCTCCGTTAATCGTTTGGGTTAATGAAGCGGTTGTCGCCACCAACACCTACAGCTATAAAAATTATTTACAAGATCAAAAACAAATTGCCAAATATTTTACTGCCGAGGCCTGGATTGCTTATACAAAGGCACTAAATACATCTCAATTACCAGAGGCAGTACAGAAAAACCTTTATTATGTCAGCGCAATACCTACGGAACCACCAGTAATTACACCTATTGATGCAACTCACTGGAACGCGGTCACCAAAGTACTAGTCGTTTACCAAAACCCTCAGTATCAACAACATCAAACGCTTAAAGTTACGGTAACCTTTGGGGTAGCTCCATCTGGCCAAGGAGTTCGTGGCTATAGCATTACCAACCTGCAAGCTGTCGTCACTAAACCACCTTGCCAGTGCCCTATTGACGAGGAAATGGCACCACCACCTAATGTAGGCAATGCCAAACAATAATACCCAGCTGCAAAACAATTAAGATGCCGATTAAAATTAAAATCACATTTAATTTTTTCGGCATGGTCACATCTAAGGCGGATTGCTCGGGATGGTTGGGATTGTAGTAGATATCAATTTCTTCCTCCTCCTTAAACGCAACCGCCGCTTTATACGCAATACGACGTGCATATTTGCTGTTAGGGGTATTATGCGCGGTATCTAAAAACAGATATTCTCCGACTAAATCTTTATCATGCACGTGGTAGGTATATTCAATTTTTGGCCAAACACTGTGCCCTGCTTTAGTCCACTCGCAGCTGGTTACGCGCCCCTTTGCCTTTAACCAGTTTGTTGCCCGCACTAAAGACTGTCGATCGCGCCAAAAATGTATGAAGATACTCAGCAAAACCACCAACCACCCCAAATCCAGCACCCATTGCCAAACAGTAAGCCAAGTCATCCAGGAGTCCTATAAATGTCATGTATTTAATAGAGTATATAATGAGATGTAAGGATTTACGCGAATAAGATTCTTCACGCTTTTTAAAGTAGCATTTTCAAGTATCTTGAGTATAATCTTTGTCAATCAAGACGCGAAAAAAGGACTCACGCAATGACTGTTAAAACTCCACTGCATACAACCCATTTAAAATGTGGTGCTAAAATGGTTAATTTTCATGGATGGGAGATGCCGCTGCATTATGGCTCCCAGCTCAATGAACATCGGCAGGTACGTCAAGACGCAGGGATTTTTGATGTCTCGCATATGACGATAGTTGACATACTTGGTGCCGGTGGTCGTCTGTTTCTACGTAAACTATTAACTAATGATGTCGATGCTTTAGATCATCATGGCAAGGCACTCTACAGCTGTATGTGTAATGAACATGGCGGCATCATTGATGATCTAATCGTCTATCAACGTGCTTCCGACAATTACCGTATCGTGCTTAACTCAGCAACACGGGACAAAGATTTGGCTTGGATTCGCAAAGTGAGCGAAGGCTTTGCCATAGGCTTACAAGAACGCCGCGAACTCGCCATGATTGCCATACAAGGCCCTAATGCCATCGAGAAAACCTGTTCTATTCTTAATCCGGCACAAGTTGATGCGGTATCTACCCTTACCCATTTCGAGAGTGTTGATGTAGAACAATGGTTTTTTGCACGCACAGGCTATACTGGTGAAGATGGCCTGGAAATTATTGTACCTCAAGATCAAGTAGTCCAATTATGGGATGATTTAGTGCACGCCGGGGTACAACCTTGTGGATTAGCTGCGCGCGATACACTAAGGCTCGAAGCAGGAATGCTGCTGTACGGCCAAGATATGGATACTTCCACCACACCTTTAGAGTCAGGCCTGGCTTGGACCATTAAGTGGGAACCCACCGAACGCAATTTTATTGGCATGGGCGCATTAGTATCACAAAAACAACTGGGTATTAAACGCAAAATAGTTGGATTAACCCTATTAGATAAAGGGATTATGCGCCAAAGCCAGCGCGTTGTCATTGACGGCCAAGCTGATGGCGTGATTACCAGTGGTAGCTTTTCCCCAACCCTTGGACATTCAATCGCTCTCGCACGTGTACCCGTTGAAACAGGTACAGAAGTAATGGTTGATATACGAGGCAAATTAATTCCTGCAACCGTAGGTAAGCCGCGTTTTGTAAAATATGGGCAAGCAATATAAGCAGAACCACCATCTCCTCGGTAAACACGGGGATTTTGATATACGTTAGAAAATTAAGGATGAATGCAATGAACGAGTTAAAATTTACCTCAACCCACGAATGGCTTAAAGACGAACCAGATGAAGTCATCATCGGAATTACAGACCATGCCCAGCAATTATTAGGCGACATGGTTTTTGTCGAACTACCCGAGGTAGGTGATAAAGTAGAGGCAGGAGATGAATTAGGCGTGGTGGAGTCAGTAAAAGCAGCATCAGACTTTTATGCACCGATTAGCGGTGTAATTACTGCAGTCAACGAAGCAGTTGTTGAAAATCCAGCTATAGTCAATACAGACCCCTATCATACTGGCTGGCTTGTTAAGTTGAAACCTAGCGACCGCAACGAAATTGACAATTTATTAACTGCTGAAGAATATCAAAATGAGACAGTTGAGGAACACTAATCATGCCTTATATTCCCCACACACCTAAAGATACCCAACAGATGCTTGAAGCCATTGGCGTGCGTGACACCCAGGCTTTATTTGATGAAATTCCTGCATCCCTACAATATGCAGGTTTTCAACAAATCCCCGCAGGCCTCAATGAAATGGAGATGTTAAACGAAGCACGCATGCAGGCTGATAAAAACCATAATGGAATCTGCTTTATAGGCGCAGGATGCTATGAGCATCATATTCCTGCTGCAGTGTGGGACATTGCATCCCGTGGTGAATTTTTAACGGCTTATACCCCTTATCAAGCCGAAGCCAGCCAAGGTACCTTGCAGCTTTTATACGAATTTCAAACCATGATCTGTGAACTTACAGGTATGGATGTGGCAAATGCCTCAATGTATGATGGAGCAACCGCTCTTGCTGAAGCTGTTTTAATGGCCGTAAGAATAAATAAGCACAGTAAGTCAAACCGTGTTCTGGTTGCTGGCAGCGTTCATCCCTTATACCGAGAAACGCTTAAAACCATTCTCAGCACGCAACATATTGAAATGGTTACCCTCCCCTTTGATGAGCAACAAGGAATAACTGCTCTTGCAACGCTGGAAAATTATGCCGGTGAAGACATTACGGCTTTAGTAATCGCTCAACCAAATTTCTTTGGTTGTCTGGAAAAAGTTGATCAATTAAGTGATTGGGCCCATCAGAATAAAGTAATTAGTATTGCCTGTGTTAATCCCATCGCCTTAGCTTTATTTAAACAACCCGGCCAGTGGGGTGCGCATGGAGTGGATATCGTTTGCGGTGAAGGTCAACCCTTAGGTGCACCAATGGCATCGGGTGGCCCCTATTTTGGTTTTCTCAGTACCCGGATGGCGCATGTACGGCAAATGCCTGGCCGAATTATTGGTTGTACCGTAGATAAAGACGGAAAACGTGGATTTACCCTAACCCTGCAAGCACGTGAACAACATATTCGTCGCGCAAAGGCGACTTCAAATATCTGTACGAACCAAGGATTGCTCGTTACCGCAGCCACTATTCACATGAGTCTTTTAGGTGCGGATGGATTGCGGGAAGTTGCTAACCACTGCTACCAAAATACGCATGAATTAGCGGAACTTCTGAGTCAAATTGATGGTGTAGAGCCTGTATTTAGCGCTCCTTATTTTCATGAGGTGGTGCTTAAGTTGAATCAGCCGGTTAGCGATGTCTTAGAGCAACTAGCAGCGGCAGGAATTGCTGGTGGCTATGCACTCGAATCACACTACCCGCGACTACAAAATACGCTCGTAGTTTGTGCCACAGAAATGCGTACTGCAGAAGATTTAGCTCATTATGCCAGCACATTGCAAACCATTATGAGTAAACGAGGTGCCTAAATGTTTGTTGTTCAATTAACTTATTTGGTACCTACCCAAGAGGTAGATAAGTACCTTAGTGCACATAGGGAATTTTTAGATTATTACTACAAGCAAGGTTTGCTGGTGGCTTCTGGCCCGATGAAACCACGTACCGGTGGCATTATTATCGCCGCAACGAATGACCGAGCCTATGTAGAGTCCGTCTTTAAACAAGATCCTTACTACTTAGCAGAAATCGCAAGCTATGAATTTATCGAATTCACGCCAGTAATGCATCGAGATGAACTCAAAGAACTTATTCAAAAAATGGAAGGCAAATTATGTTGATTTTTGAATTATCCCAAGAAAACCGCAGGGCAGCAGCCCAAGCGCCAAAAACGGCTCCTAGCAAATATGCTATTCCAGAGGAGTTTCAACGCAAAAACCCACCAAGAATGCCTGCCTGCTCTGAATTACAAGTCGTTCGTCATTTTACGCGGCTGTCCCATAAAAATTTTGCCATTGACAGCAATTTTTATCCATTGGGTTCGTGTACGATGAAGTACAACCCTCGTGGCGTGCATAAAGCAGCCTCTATGCCCAATTTTCTTAATCGCCACCCCCTAGCTCCGGCTCAAGACAGTCAAGGCTTTTTAGAGCCGCTGTATCACTTGCAAAAACATATTGCTGAAATTACCGGAATGGCTGGTGTTTCGTTAACCCCAATGGCTGGCTCACAGGGTGAGTTTGCCGGTGTTGCCATGATCAAGGCTTATCATCAATCACGCGGCGATACCGCACGCGATGAAATGCTTATTCCCGATGCAGCTCACGGCACAAACCCTGCCTCTGCGGTTATGTGTGGCTTTAAAATTGTGGAAATTGCCACCGCAGCAGATGGTGATATTGATCTGGAAGAATTGAAAAGCAAATTAGGTCCTAAAACAGCGGGAATTATGCTCACCAATCCATCAACATTGGGATTGTTTATGCGCCAAATTAAAGAAATCGCGGCGCTCGTGCATCAAGCTGGTGGCTTACTCTATTATGATGGCGCCAACCTTAATGCCATTCTAGGAAAAGTAAGACCTGGAGACATGGGCTTTGATGTAATGCATCTTAATTTGCATAAAACCTTTGCTACCCCTCATGGCGGCGGTGGCCCAGGTTCAGGTCCTGTTGCGGTAGGCACGCGTCTATTGCCATTTATGCCCTTACCGGTGGTAAAAAAAACGGATACCGGTTATCAATGGGCAACGCCGCTGGATTATCCACAAAGTATCGGACGCCTATCCTGCTTTATGGGTAATGCCGGTATTTTGTTGCGTGCTTATTTTTACATTCGAGTTTTAGGTAAAGAAGGTTTATCACGTGTATCTGAATACGCGACCTTAAATGCTAATTACCTATTAAAAGAACTCACTAAAATCGGCTTTACCGCAGCCTATCCAACACGCCATGCATCGCATGAGTTTATTCTCACCTTAAATCCAGAGAAGAAAGCCTATGGGGTTAGCGCGATGGATTTAGCAAAACGTCTGCTAGATTACCGAGTTCATGCACCAACCACCTATTTCCCTCTATTGATTCCAGAATGTTTGCTTATTGAGCCAACAGAAACGGAAAGCAAAGAAGAGTTGGATAACTTCGTGCAGATAATGAAAACCATTCGCCAGGAGGCAATGGATAATCCGCAATTACTCAGAGATGCACCGCATAGCTTACCAGTGAAACGTTTGGATGATGTGAAAGCGGCAAGAGAATTGGATTTAAATTATTTTGCCACGCAGGATAAGTAACTAGGCGAACCTGGTTGCTTACACAACAAAGCGATTAGAGCAGATAAATTTCGTCATTGCGAAGAACATAGTAACGAAGCAAACCAGGAGTTCGAAACAGGAACCCTGGGTTGCTTCACTTTGTTCGCAATGACGGGAGTTTTTTTCATGCCGATAAACCAGAGTTCCTGATTACAAGCGCCTCAGATAAGCTCCCTTTCATAGTAATAAAACCTTGTTTAAGCTATTATTGGCATTCATTCGCTTTTTGGAATTTACACCATGCATACTGCTATAATTATCCCTGCACGCTATGCTTCAACCCGTCTGCCCGGCAAACCTTTAGCCCTCATTCATGGTCAAACCATGTTACAACGTGTTGTAGCACTTTCACGTGTCGCGGCAGCAGGCTTAAACGATGTCTCAATTATTGTCGCCACCGATGATCAGCGTATTGCCGAGCATTGCCAAATACTTGAAGTGGATGTGGTGATGACCTCTGCAAATGCCCTTACAGGTACTGATCGCGTTGCTGAAGCAGTACGGCAAATGCCTCACAAGCCAGATTTTATTCTGAACATGCAAGGTGATGCCCCCTTAACGCCGCCAGATTTCTTACGCGCCTTAATTGATGCCTTTGCCTCCTCACCTTGCGATGTAGTTACTCCAGTGACCCAATTGTCGTGGCAGCAATTAGATGAATTACGCCACAATAAGCAAACAACACCATTTAGTGGCACAACAGCCGTGTTTGACGCACAAAGCGGAAAAGCATTCTGGTTCAGTAAAAACATTATTCCCGCCTTACGAAAAGAAGCCGAATTACGACAAACAACGGATAAAAGCCCCATCTTCCGCCATATAGGTTTATACGGTTATTCCTTAGCGATGCTGGAAAAATTCGTCACCCTACCAGAAAGCACTGTTGAACAGCTCGAAGGCTTAGAGCAACTACGCATATTGGAAAATGGTTATAATATTCGTTGCATTCCCGTAGACTACCAAGGCCGAGCCAATATGTCTGGGGTGGACAGCCCCCAAGATATCGCCCGTGCAGAAGCATTAATTAGCCAACATGGCGAATTACTACCTTTAGAGGCTTCCTAAGCATGACAATACGATTACTCATTGCACGCCACGGTAACACCTTTGCTCCAGGGGAGACGGTTCGACGTGTAGGAACTACCGATTTACCTTTAGTCGAAAGCGGTTTACTCCAAGGATACGCCCTGGGCAGCTATTTAAAGCAAGAACAGCTTATCCCTGACATCATTTTTACCTCGACCTTACAACGTACCATTCAAACCGCAGAACAAGCTCAACAGGCAATGGGCACGCAACTGCCTATGGAAAACCTGTCCATTTTTAATGAGCTCGACTATGGCCCTGATGAAAATCAACCGGAAGAACAGATCTTAACGCGCTTGGGCAAAGAGGCGCTTGCAGCTTGGGAGGCTCAAGCCCTTGTACCCAATGACTGGCATGTTTCTCCAACGGAGATCATTTCTAATTGGCAACACTTTGCCGAGCATCTACGCCAACATCATCAGGGAAAAACCTGTTTAGTCGTTACCAGTAATGGCATTGCCCGTTTTTCTCCCTATCTTACCGGCGATTTTGTCACCTTTAGTGCACAATACCCGATTAAAATTGCGACAGGAGCTCTTTGTATTTTTACGAACGAGACTGGGTCTGCAACTTGGGATTGCTTGGGTTGGAATGTTAAACCTCCTAAATAATTCATGGATTTTTAATACCTGAAGGAAATAGTGAAATACTTATCTCCCTAATGATTTAATAAGCGTAATTATTTTATTGACTCTCGTTTCTAATAACAAAGAAAAACCCAATGAACCTCCCCGTGGCAAGCCACGGGGAATACTAGTTTAACCTATATGAGCAAAAAGACGATCGTTTAAGTGAATTGATTTTTTCACTAATTCGTCCATCTCCGGTGTGGGTTCGCATGATTGATATGCTGCTTTTAGTGGAGAAAGATCTACTGTTGAATGCGTTGCATCATTTTGTAAATAACCATCAAGTGCTCTAAATGTTTGATATTTATCTGTTGCGAACTCTTGGCAATTAGCTAAGGTTTCATCTTGGCAAATTGAGAAACGGGTTAAATGCTCGACATGGAAAGGCTCTTGGCTTTTCGAAAAGAAATATTCCAGAGTGTAAACGGTACTATTTGAGCCGGCACAGAAGTAATAACCTGATTTAAATTTATTGTTTTCAAAAATATCGCCGCGAATAACTCGTCCCTCTCCAGGCTGAAGTCCTGCAAGAGTGACTGTATGATTAATCGATTTTGTGGACCCAGCTCCTTCGGCAGCCGCAACACTTGATATAATCAAACCCACCACTAATAAGATAATCTTTTTCATTCGCTTCTTGCTCCTAAATATAAATAGACTCGAATTTAAGCTCCGCATTATACCTCATTTTGAGTGAATAAGATCTATTTGTTTGCAAATTTATTACCATTTCTTTTAAAAACAACCTAACTGACCATTACTTAAACAGAAACACCTATTCGTAGGCGCTTTCTCTTTCCCGTTAAATTTTTTATCTTTTTGGGTTGTCTTATGCGTCATCTTCTTTTAATGTAGTTGCCCAGAAAGCAAGTTAGTCGCATAAATTAATTAACAATGCGTTTAATGAGTAATTAAAAAATTAGTTCAAACCAAGGCACAAGGATATGGACAGCCAAGACCTCACTTTTGAAACACAAATTCAGCAATTACAGAATAAAGTCGTTCTTTTGGAAAAAGAGGCGCAACATAATGCTAATGTGGCCAATAAAGCAAAAGAAGAATTTTTATCCAACATGCGTCATGATATTCGCACACCACTATCAGGCATCATGGGTTTTTCAGAACTGTTACGAGCCGAAACCCATGAGCCACGCATCAAAGAATATGCTGATAATTTGGTGGCATCAAGCCATGCATTATTAAGGCTGATGGATGAACTTTTGGAGACATGGCGTGTGAGTACTGGCGATGTACCCGCACAGAAGAAAAAATTTGATTTGCACCAATTATTCCAACAAATTGAAGCCTTATATAAAGCCCGCGCACTTGAAAAACAATTAAAACTTAGCCTTATTTGGGATAAGAACCTCCCCCATTTTGTCATTGGCGATAAAATAAAAATTCACCGAATCGTTCTGGAACTGGTGGCTAATGCGTTGAAATTTACGAATAAAGGCTTTGTATCCATCCGAGTTGAATTAGCCAAAAAGCAAGGGCGAAACTTCGTTATGAAGTTGATAGTCCATGATTCCGGAATTGGCATGTCCCAAGAGAATCAACAGGATATTTATCTACAGTTCAAACGTTTAACCCCATCTTATCAAGGAATTTATAATGGGCCAGGATTAGGCTTATATGTAGTCAAACAATTCATTGATGATTTGGCAGGGGAAATTTACATCGCCAGTGAATTACATAAAGGCACCTCTTTTACCTGCATTATTCCTTTGCAAGAATCCTTATTAAATGATGAGCAAGGAGCAGATAAGGAACAAATTGCGATTCCAACCCACCAGGAACCGGCAACAGCGATATTAAAAAATAACGGAACCCGGGTTTTGATTGTCGAAGATAATCGAATTGCTCAATCAGTAGCGCGTGCATTACTAACAAACCTCTCCTGTCAGGTTGATATCGCCGCCAATAGTTATGATGCCTTAGAATATTATGAACGCACGGTTTATGATTTAATTTTTATGGATATAGGCCTTGGCGAAGGCATGGATGGCTATGAAATTACGCAAAAAATTCGTAGCAAAGAAGATGATGACCACCATACCCCTATTGTTGCTCTTACCGCGCACGCCCTTGATGAAAGCAGGCAGCGCTGTATTGAGTCGGGTATCGATGCTGTTTTGACCAAACCATTAACCCGGACTCAAGCCATCGACATCTTAAAAACATTTGTGCCGGCGAGAATTGCCCATACCTCTCCCTCTACCAACAAAATCCAAGCAGACTTACCCGCACGTAGTGAGGAATTATTTCAATTAGGGCAACATCCTTTGCTGAATTATGAACAAGGGCTAAAAAACTGTGGTACAAATTACATGCTGGTAGAGTTACTAACCCTCATGATTACCCAAGAACTACCCGCGGATGTGGAGCAGATGAAAAATGCATTCGCGAAAAAGAATTATGATGTGGTCGAGCGAATTGCGCATAAGATAAAAGGCGGTGCGGTTTACGTAGGCACTGCGCGAATGAAATATGCTTGCCAGTATCTGGAGCGCTATTGGAAAACTGGGGCACGTGAACACGTTGATCGCTTATATCATCAAGCAATTACCGTCATTGATGAAACTTTTGTGTATATCGCCGATTGGCTTAAAAAAGCGATGTGAGCAAGGAAAGAATCAAACCGATCGAAGCCTTGATCCCTAGGTTGCCTCACTTCATTCGCAATGACGGACTTTTTTTCATGGCAGGTTCGACCCAACCTACCATGAACTACGGCAAACTGGCGAATAAATGCAGTTGTAAATTCAAGATAAAACCATACTGCATACAATATTCAGCAGCATATTCATGATTACGTTGATTTTTTTGCAAATCTAAAAGCTCAGGCTCCCAAAAACTAATGACCTCATTAATTTCGGAACGCTCAGCCATAGTCAGATCGCGCCCTTCATCACGAATCATTTTTACACGTTGAGGTTCTTTTTTATAAATATTCATAGGGCTTACAAAAACAGGCTTATTGGTTTTTTCAGCCCATTCATGCGCCCATAGAGGTATTTCGCTATAGGTTTGATAGCGTTTGTCCTCTGGGGCTGACATCACAAACTTCAAACAATCAGCACGAGCTAACATGTTTACATTCGGCTCCAGATAACGAACTACTTTGCCCTCACTCTCTAAGCATTTGGGGCTTACCACCAAGGTAGTGCGCTCTGGGAGATGAGGCAACACCGACGTACCGTTAGATTCAATTTGTAGCGATTGAAAATGGGGTTGCGCTTGCTCAAGAAAAGCTGACAGGTTATTTTGCAATGAGGGTTCACCGCCAGTAATAACCAAAACCACTTTTTTGGCTGCCCCCTGTGCCCATGTAGGCGTAGGTAAGGCGCGACGCGTAAAAAATTCACTGATGACTTCATCGGCCTCTGCTAATAAAGAAGAAAAACTTCGCCATTCGCCGGAATCGAAATAGGTATCACAAAAAGAACAAGCTAAATTACATTTAGCCAATCGGATAAAATAGGCGGGATGGCCACGGTATGGGCCCTCCCCTTGCAAAGTAAAGAAACGGCTGGTTACAAAAAGTTCATCCTGCTTTGCATCTTTAAAAAAAGCTTTACCCGTGATTGAATTAACACCAAACATCTATGTCCTATGAAATTTTGCCTCTGTTTTTGCGTATCATATAGGGTCTATTTACAAACTCAACTTTTTACTATGAATTAAAGCACTGGCCTCACAAAACTATCCAGTTCTTCACATCTATCCAGCTCCGCTATTTTACTGTCGATACAACTCAGCATATCTCTTGAGGTAGCCGTGGTGCCATAGGCGCCGCGGATGTATTTCACAATCCAAATCTCAGAGCGCAATTCTTTAATAAATTTCAATGCACCCTCAGGTTCTGTTGGTTGTAACTCTTCATGTAACTGTACTAGCTCATCTCTGCTTAAATGGGCTCTACGCAAAAGTTCCAGGGCGCACATTTTGTCATGTTTTAACGTACCCATTGGTTGGCTACGAATATGCTCCAGCTTCTGTTTGAATTCAGTCAAGGAGCACACCAGCGGTTGCAAACCCAAAGAACAGGTTTGTTTTGCTTCGGCAAGCATCTTCTGGAATGCAGCAGAATCCATTTTAGTGTACTCCGCCTTATATCGAGTTAAATCACAAACCACATCAGCATAATAAGTACGCATACGTTGATTATATTCATTTTGCTCAGCAATACCGTCTTGCGTATTGACTTTAAGTGAATACAGCTCATAGTAAGAAATAGCCTGATCTAAAGCAGTTAAACCTTGGCTATCTTTATTATTTAAGTCAGAATAAAAATACTCGCCCGTTTCAAAGCAACGATAAGCTTGGGCAATAACTGCCGTGTGTAAAGCCGTATGAGAATTGCTGGCAATACTCGCCTTCATGATTGATTTTAACGAGTTGCTTACCTCTTCTCGGTACGCATTAATTTCGTCCTCAGAGCAGCCTAAATTAGTGGCGTATTGTTGCAATTCATTAAGAATGAATTTTTTTGCCTGGGACTCATTTTCCAGAATAAATTTTCTAAATTCAGGTACTTCCACTAACGCGACTCGCAATTCACTAAATCGTGAACTGGTTGCTCGTAATACCATAGCCAAAGCGCTTTTTGCTTCAGCCGTATTCGGTGCATCATCTAAAGTCTTTTTCAGCCCTTTACCAATAAGTTCGCTAGGAATGACTGCCTGTTTTAAGAAACGTTGCCATTTTGCAAACTCAAAATCAGGATCATGCTTTAGTGATTGATAAGCAAGCCGGTCTTGCAAACTTTGGTAGGCTTTATCGCCAGCAACAAAAAATGCTTTCTTTGTTGGCCAATAATGGTTTCCTGAATGACGTAAATCAGGGAATCCCTGTAAATCAGCGGCATTAATACGAAATTCTTTTCCGGTATAGGTTAGATTAGCGAGACGAGCACTACGAGTCGACATCATTTTATCGCTAAAGGAGAGGTCATGATCGATTTTAAAAAAGTGAAAACAGGGCTTATCATCTTCCAAGGTTACATAATAACCAATGTTCCCCTTGTGCAGATCATCCTCTTCAAGTCCATAGGCAGTGGTAAATACATCCGCCAAAGAATCCATATCAATTGCGATGTTTCCTGCATTTTTTTCAGCCAATAGTTTCTCAAAAAAGTTCTGAGGCAGCTTATCAAGGAAATTAAATCCCTTGCCAACACCGTGATTAGAAACATCAAACTCTTGCTGCACATTTGTTAAAAATTGCTCATCACATTTTCGCTTTAATGATTCCCACTCATAAATCATCGACAATAATTCGCAATGCTCGCGTAGGTTAGCTGGCACCTTATCTACATCGAAAAGATGGCCTTTATTCAGCAAGGATTCCACATACAGGCAACAAACTGCAAGAGCATCTTCGTCCAATGGACCCACCGAAGCTACAGCGACATCATGACGTTCTTGCCAATAATCTCGCAAACGCTTAAAATAACGGGTACCAAACTTTTCTAAAGCCTCTTTAGAATCATGAATGACTTTGAACTCTTCCCATTTACTTACTGTTTTTGAGAGGCCCAGATCTTCTGCAGTCTCCTTTTCTTTTTCCGACATAGGGTTGCGTGCAACATTATCAGTCCCATAAGCCCAAGCCAAGAACTCATTATCACTTACCTCAGTTGTAATCGGTTTATGTGCCTGGCACCACTGGTGAAACTCCGTATCGCTTACCTCGGCACTTGACGTAAAGTTCTTATTTGCCTGTAAAAAAACAATATCGTTGTTCGTCGCACGTAAACGCAGTAAGGCATGGGCAGCATGTTCTGCACAAACCCCAGCAATAGTACCGTTCTGAGAGCGCACAATATCTTGCTCTAAGTAGCGTTGTGGGGCTGAGACCGCATTAGCGACCGCAGTAAAACATGCTTCTAATTCTGAAGCTTGCTCTCCAATTCGCCCAGGATGTTTATTTTTCTTAAAGATTACGTGTCGCGCTTTTCCTTGTTCATTATACGCGATAGTGCCAAAATGAGCTTCATGAGCACTTACATGAGCGCCGGTCTTACTGAAACCTAAAATTGCGAGTATCTGCATAATAAAAGAAAATTAACAAGTCACTATGCTCATATTATAAACCAAACCATTTTTTTACAAAACCCCTTCTGGTTAAAAAACAATCAAAATCCTCTTTATAATATCTAGTTTGCACATGCTCAACTACTTGGCATAATGATAAGTTGCTGATAACCGATTGATTTCAATTTAAAAAATACTTTGCGATTAAAAAAAAATGGGTTATAACTCTTTGATGCTGGTTCAGGGATTGATAGATCAGTGTGAGGACAGCATTTGATTTGCGTAATGCTGGATATTGTTTTTTTCACGGAGTGAGAAAATGAACAGTAAAGTATTTTCGCAACGGTTCAATCGCGAATTAGCTACTTTAGGTTTTCCCGAAGAGTTATCGGAAAAAATCAAAGCGGTATCCAAAGTATTTGAGGTATCTCGCCATTTGGCAAACTCGCTAATCTTTGGACACATTCTTCCAGAAAAGGACCAACTGGATAGAATTGCTTCGATTTTGGAAGTTTGCCCACAGTGGTTAAGTGGTGAAACCGATCGGAAGAAAGCATATAGTAGTCGCGAAACTGCTGATAGCGAGTCATAGTGATATGACGGCAAAGTTGGGTGGAACATGTGAAGCCCAACTTTACTCACCCAACTGCCTGCCTGCTCAGTGATGCAACAAAATTTGAGCCCAATAGCTAAATTATTGTATAATTATCCAGAACGCTCGTTAACTTATGTTCTGCTGCTCAATTAGCGAACACCATTTTTATACCGTAGGTTACTACTATCATGGAATGTCTAAGCTTTTGTATCGCCAAATCAATTGATTTATCACGTATTGATGCATATTTTAAAAATTCTTCTGCTGAATTTTCTTCATTAAAGACGCGCGATGTCGTCAAACTCACCTCGAACACGGGGCAAGATCACACCATCTACGTATTTAAAAATGGAACCGTAGTTTCTTGGGGAGTTAAGCGTTATCAAATTAATAATTATTTAAATACGATTAAACAATTGCTGGATAAGCCCGTCACGATGTCGGTACATGATGAGTTCCATTTCCAAGCAGGTGAAAAAACGACGATAGAACCGCATGATTTTTTTGATGTAGATTGCCTGACGATTGAAGATGATAGTGATGAATTAAAATTAAGTCTTTCTTATGGTTTTTCACAATCGGTGAAATTACAATATTTCGAAATGATTATTGATGCGCTCATTGAAAAATATAACCCAATGATCCAAAACCTGTCTCATACCGGTGAAATGGAAATCAGTCGCACTCAAATCCAGCAAATTATTGGTGAAATTCTCGGTGCGAAAAGCGAAATGAATTTAATTAGTAACTTCCTTTATCATCCCAAGTATTTTTGGCAGCATCCCACTTTAGAACAACACTTTGCCATGCTTGAACGTTATTTACATATTCAACGCCGTGTTAATGCAATTAACCACCGCCTGGATACCTTAAATGAAATTTTTGAAATGTTTAATGGCTACTTAGATAACCGCCATGGCCATAATCTTGAAATTATCATTATCGTATTAATTATTATGGAAATTGTTGTAGCGGTATTAAACCTGCATTTTTAATGCCTTCACGAAATTTGTAGCCCATATTAGACGCAGCCCTAATTCGGGTTCGACACTCAAATCAAGCATCAGACCAAGATTAGACGATGCGAATACAGGCTACAAAATCTGAACAATATGCTATTCTTTAAAAAAACCAAATAAATTTAAATAACCATGATTAGCACAACCAATCAATTGAATGAAAAGCAACTCCATGATTTGGAGCGGCTAAAAAACATCAGCAAGGCTGTCGATGGCAGCGTTCCTAATGTATACATGCATTTATTGATACAGCGTAGAACCCTCCCTACGATTGCTCTATACTACGAAAATGAGCAATTACTTGGTTTTGTCAGTGTCTATTTTTTCTATGAAGATGCTGTAGAAATCGCATTGTTGGTACACCCAGAAGCGCGACGCAACGGCATTGCGAAACAATTGCTACGCCATATTTTACCTATAGTACAAGAACATAACTATGCGAAGGTGATTTTTTCATGTCCAGCCCATATCAACGAACGCTGGCTGCCCACACAAGGCTTTTTGTACCGCCATAGTGAATACTATATGGAGCGACACAATTTGAGTCCGTTATTGGATCGGAAAAAGCAACTCGTCTTTCGTACAGCTACTATAGATGATATACCCCAATTGTGTTTGTTAGATGAGGCCTGTTTTTATAAAACGCATGCCGAACTTGAACCGCGTTTTCAGCAGATATTGAGTGAACGTAATTATCAGATTATTTTGGCTTTTGAACATAACCAACTGATTGGTAAAGCCCATTTACGTTGGCAAGAACACGGAGCAACGCTTTCGGATATTGCCGTGTTCCCAGAAAAACAAGGCCATGGATTAGGAACAGCCCTGATTACTCACTGCATCAACTACGCATTAAGTGAAGGTAAACCCGATTTAAATCTTGATGTCGAAACCCATAATCAAAAAGCACTTAACTTATACACGCGCTTGGGGTTTTTAACGCAAAATGCTTGTGATTATTGGATGATCGAAGTAGAGCAATTACAAAAACAAATTTCCAGTCCAATCAGTGCCGCAAGTTAATTGCGGACAACCAAAGAAATTAAAATCGATGGAACGTGGGAGCATCGTTCTCCTGTGCATCAACATAGGCCGCAATAGAATAAGTAATCGGCATACTAAATAATGCACCAATTGCTAAACAGCACGCAAAACTAAAAGAAACCATTAACATTTGCGGTAAAATTGGCAGAATGGTAGAGAAGATAATGCATGCAGCAAATCCCAAAATATAATCCTCAGGGACAGGCTCAGAACCAATAAACGCTTCAGTGATTAAGGTATAAGGGCCTCTTGCTATATGACCACAGGTGGAGAAGAAAGAGCCATAAAATTCAGTTAATGTTCTAGTTGCTGACATAACGATGTTCCTAACAGATCGTATTGTTCTATGTTTTATAAAACGGAATGCTACACTAAAAGCATTAAGGTAATATTAAGAATATGAAATTCTTGACAGAGTTTTCTCCCCCCCTTTAGTATTAGCGTGAAAAAATACTTCTTTATAAAAGGATTAGGGATGAAAAAGAGGGTTGTCATAACCGGAATGGAAATAACATCTTCCATAGGAACAGGGCTGAGCACATTTTGGAATGCCGCAAGCCAGGGTCAATGTGGAATCAAACGCATCAAAAGCTTCGACCCATCTCCCTATCCCACGCAAATTGGTGGAGAAATCACCGATTTTAACCTGGATGAGCTTCCACAATTTAATAAAAGCAAGCGCTATCCTCGTTCCGCTCAATATGCTTTATATTGCGCGCACCATGCAATTGCGCAAGCAGGCTTAAATGCTAATGAATTATTTAGTGCCGGCACCTACATTGGCACCAGCATGGGAGGTCAATCTGAAGCAGAAGAAGTGTATAAGGCGATTTACCTTGAGGGATGGAAAAAAATGCCGGCCCTTTCCGTCTTGCGCACCATGCCAAATTCAATTGCAAATTATATTGCAATTGAATTTGGTATTGGTGGCGCCAACTCGACGATTTCTAATGCATGTATTTCTTCTGCTGAAGCGATAGGTGCAGCCTATCAACAAATAACTGACGGCCGATTGTCCACCGCTATTTGTGGAGGAACGGAATCCTTTGTCTGGGAATCTATACTTGCCGCTTGGTGTAAATTAAGAGTGATGTCCACGAAAAACGAAACCCCTGCTAAGGCGTGCAGTCCATTTGATCTGAACCGGGATGGAATGGTTATTGCTGATGGGGCGGGGATTTTAATTCTTGAAGAATTGCAGCACGCCAAAGCGCGCGGCGCTAAAATTTATGCGGAAATTGTTGGCTTTGGTGCAAGTTGTGACGCGTTTCATGTGACCGCCCCCAATTCCCAAGGACAACAACGTGCCATTTTTGCAGCCTTAGATGATGCTCGCTTATCAGCCAATGACATACATTATATCAATGCCCACGGCACGGGCACCCCGCTCAATGACAGTATCGAAACAGAAACGATTAAAGCCGTTTTTGGCCAGCGAGCCTATGAGATCCCAATAACTGCACAAAAATCGATGACAGGACATGCGATTGGAGCTGCTGGCGCCATGGAAATAATAGCCACTACGCTTAGTTTGCAAAATAATCTATTGCTACCAACAATCAATCTGGATACCCCAGATCCTGCTTGTGATTTAGATTATGTGGCAAATAACGCGCGTCCGAAGAGGTTGGATATTGCTTTATCGAATCATTTTGCTTTCGGTGGAGCGAATGCAGCATTGGTGTTAAGCAAATATTTTGGTTAGAACATATTTAGGCCTGGTTGCAAGCAACCAGGCTAATCATTCCATAAGCGCGTGCGAATAATTAGATTAAGGCACAATCAACATATCCGTGGGATTAACACGCACCAAACGATCACTCACCCGCCCCATCAACACATAATGTAATGCCGAATGGCCGCGCGTGCCAAGTACCACTAAATGAGCACCCCAGTCTGGGGCAAATTGTGGGATGGCATTAGCTGGATAACCACCAATAAACTTTACTGAAAAATGACTTGGGTCCACAGCACAGCTGGCCAAGAATTTATGCAATTTATCTTGCAATGAATCGTGCATATGCAGCTTAACCATTTTCTCATACCACACATCAGCGATGTGCAATATTAAAAATTCAGCCTGTGGATACGCTTTATAAGCGACCTCAATAGCTTTTTTACTGGAATCCGAAAAATCCGTACACACTAAAATGCGTGCATACTCCGCAGCAGGTGGCTGGCGTACCAAGTGCACGGGAATGGAGGATTGCTTGAGTACTACCTCAGAATTCGTGCCTAAAATAAAATCATTTAAATAGTAGGTTCCATGCGCCCCCATAAAGACCATATCAATGGCATTCCCCTGAATAAACATCATGATCTCATCGGGAACACGTCCATCAAGTACCGTAAATTGCATTGAGTATGGAGATATGAGCTGTTTTAACTCCTGCTCATGGGCCTCCTCTGCTTTGTGAACCCAATCCTGTTCTACCGCCTCACTTCCATCCATCCAGCCTTGATTGATTACATGCACACAATGCAGTTCCGCTCGAACAGAATTTGCAAATTGAACCGCACGTTGAATTGCGTAGAGTGAATGAGCAGAGAAATCTGTAGTAACTAATATCCGTTTAAACACAGAAGTATCCTCGAAAAGAAGTCCTTACGTAAGAGTATAGAATAAATAGCAGATCTATTATTTATACTATAATAAATAATAGATCCTAGGCTTATTATTCATCCCAGGAAGGAGCATCTTGTGAAACGATTTCGTAATATCCTCTTTGTAAGTAATGGTATTAAAAATGAAACAGAAGCCTTAACCGAGGCAATACGATTAGCAGAGCATGATCAAGCCTGCTTACGATTCCTTATTGTCTGTCCTCCTTTTTCTTCTGACTTCGAACAATATAAAGATTCATATGAAGCCTTTTTAAAAGAAAGTGCCAAAAAAACGCTTGCCAAGGTCCCAGCAAACCTCTCAGGCAATAAAAAATCCATCACCGTGGATGTTGTCTGGGAAAAAACTCCGAGTATCGCTATTATTCAACATGTTTTACGCCACACACATGATTTAGTCATTAAAGCCGCTGAAGATCATGGCGCGAAAGGATTTAAGGCCTTAGATATGGCCTTATTACGTAAATGCCCCTGCACTTTATTTCTACACCGCCCCTTAAAACACCCGAAAGCGGTTCAAATCGCGGTAGCTATTGCCCCAGAGAATGCGGAAACATCGGAACAGGAGCTAGCGTGTAATCTGTTAAAATTGACCCAGCATTTGGTCACCTTCTACTCTGGAAAATCGAACATTCTGTCCTGCTGGGAATTCGCCTTAGAGGGATTTTTACGCAATAGCGCCTGGATTGATATGTCCGCGGAGGCCATTGAAGAGATGGTGCAGCAAGAGGGTAATAACAATTATATAACCTTGCATAAATTGATTAAGCAAGCCAAGCTGCAAGAAAATCCAACAATTTATCATTTGAAAGGTGAGCCTACAGAACTTATCCCCGCCTGGATCGCCGAAAAAGAAATCGATGTTTTGGTAATGGGCACAGTAGCACGAACAGGAATTAGTGGATTCATTATTGGAAATACGGCAGAAAATATTTTGCAAAAGCTTGATTGCTCGTTGTGGGCGATGAAACCACAAGGCTTTGTTTCTCCAGTAAAAGCATATTAACGATGATGAGTAAATTTTTCATGAACAAAATGAGTTTCCAGGCCATCTGCCGCCATTGAACAGCCTGAACTCAATAATAAGGTAGACATTAATTAAATAATCTTATAAAAATTTAAAGCTCTGCTCATTTATTACTACGCCAATAACCCAGCGGGGTCAATTAGAAAGGCAGGGCTAATAAGGGATTGATGGCATTAATTAATTGACCAAACATCCATTTAATATCTTGCATGGCCTCATAAGTTTTGGCTTCAAAACGCACCGTTAAATAAGGCCCGGTATTGGATGGGCGAATAAGCCCCCAAGCATTGGTTAAATTAGCTCTTAGCCCATCAATATGCACTAACTCCCCAGATAAATAATCAGGGGCTTGTAACACAACCTGTTGCATAAACTGCGCTTTTAATCCGTCAGTCATACCAATTTTTAATTCCTCAGTACTTAATGACTTGGGAAATTGCTCAAAAAATTGATGGCTATCTTTGGTTTGCTCGCTTAGCATTTCCAATACTCGTGCCGCAGCATAAAGCCCATCATCATGCGGCAACCAACGATCGCAAAAATAAAAATGCCCACAAAATTCACCACCAATGGCAGCCCGATGTTCACTCATTGTTGCCAAAATATGTGCCATACCGGTTTTGGCCATAATGGCTCGACCATTATGTGCACTTAAATAATCCTCCAAGTGGCGGGTACATTTCACATCACAAACAATTGCTGGTTTTGCCACTTTTTTTAGTAATGCATCAGCAAATGCCAAAAGCAAATAATCCGAAGCAATAACACAACCATTTTTATCAACAACGCTCAGACGATCGCCGTCCCCATCAAAAGCAAGCCCCAAATTAGCTTGTTGAGATTGAACCGCCAAGCGTAGGCCACTTAGGTTTTCCTCTGAGGATGGCGCTGATTGTTCCTCTGCACAAAGGGGAATAACCTCACAACCTAAAGCGGTTAATAATTGTGGCGCGAGACGGCAGGCAACCCCATTACCACCACCGATAATCACTTTTAATGGCTTAATCGCTCTTAAACTGGCTTTAACCATACGAATGTACTTATTAATCACTTGTTCTTCAGGATATTCCACCACTCGTCCACGCCCCGTATCATCAAACAAGTAGCGTTGGTCCAAAATACGTTGATGCAATAAGCGTAATCGTTCACCATGGTAGTTTTGTTTTCCTAAAATAATTTTCAATCCATTATAAGCTGCAGGGTTATGGCTCGCGGTTATCATTAATCCTGACTGGCATTGCAAATCATGCATCGCAAAATACAGCACTGGGGTAGGTAAACAACCAATATCAATAACATTTGTGCCCGTGGCTAATAAGCCTTTAATTAAGGCATCTGCGAACATATTGCTACTCGGCCTACTGTCACGACAGAGCAGTAGCGTGTGTAATCCATATAACTCCTGTAGTTCACTACCAATAGCAACACCTAAGGTATAATAAGTATTTTCATTCAAATCTTCGCCAATCGGATTGCGAATATCATACTCTTTAAAAATGCTTACAGGCGGTTTTATTAGATAGGACTTACTCATAATTTAGCTCCACTAGCTTAGCTAAATTGCCATACATTCAAGGATTTACAACAATGTCCTTATCTAAAAGAAATCGCTCTTTAAGATGACAAATAGTTTCACGATCATAAATGTACATGTATTTATTTAAAGAAACACACCAAGTACATACCAAAAACGAACTGCGCAATAATTATACAGTGTAGTCGATGGATAAATATTATGCGAATTTATTTTATGATTTTTATGAAAAATGAGGCGGAATATTTTTTTATGTTCATGATAGCAAATACAAATACAAAAATACGGCAAACAATGCAAAATTCTTATTAAGCGCGCATTAACAAACCAAAAGGACATTCCACAAGTTGGCCACTGTTTTGAGGCTCCGTAGCCTTTTTCAACACAGACTCGAAAAGACACCGTAAGGAGTATATAATCAGCCAATTTTGCAAATTTTAGAGGCCAATAAAATGAATGCTTCGCTTTATGAGATAGCAAGTTTAGTACAAGGGACCGTCATCGGCGATGATTCACTGCGGATTTCAGCCTTATCCCCTATTGATGATATTGCACCTGGAACCCTGGCTTTTGCTGACAGTACTGACAACCTGAAAATCGTAGAAGCATCTCCCGCTGCAGCAATATTGGTAGCTAAAGGTATGGAAAGTGCTGAAAAGCCGGTGATTCAAGTAGCTCATCCACTTAAAGCATTTATCGCTCTTCTCCATCATTTTCATCCAACCCCGAAAATCCAGCCTGGAGTGCACCCTACAGCCGTTATTGGTGAGGGCGTGCAATTGGGAGCAGATGTCTACATAGGCCCTTATGTTAACATTGAAGCG
Source organism: Legionella sp. (assembly GCF_965140895.1). Taxonomy (GTDB): domain Bacteria; phylum Pseudomonadota; class Gammaproteobacteria; order Legionellales; family Legionellaceae; genus Legionella. Next base: position 76,865 of record NZ_CBCSKT010000019.1, read on the forward strand.
GGTAGTGTTATTGGCGATCAGTGCGTGCTCAAAAGTCACATACATATTGGTCATGGCGTTACTATTGGTGCGAATACGACCATTCATTCCCATGTCACCGTATACGATCACTGCCAAATCGGCTCGCGAGTTATTATTCATGCATCCACCGTTATTGGTTCTGATGGCTTTGGCTATACCTTTGTTGATGGCAAGCACTTAAAAGTGCCTCATATAGGTAAAGTAATTATTCATGATGATGTAGAAATCGGCGCCAATACCGCTATTGATCGCGCAACCATGGGGGCTACCGTTATTGGTGAAGGAACAAAGATTGATAATTTAGTGCAAGTTGCCCATTCCGTAAAATTAGGTAAGCACAATATTCTTTGTGGTTTTACCGGCATAGCCGGCAGTTGTACCACCGGAAATCACGTAATTTTTGCCGCCAACGTAGGCGTCAGTGATCACGTAACCATTGGTGATGGTGTTGTTTTAGGAGCTCGCTCCGGTGTGGCTCCTAAGAAAGAACTCAAAGCAGGAACGGTCTATTTTGGTAACCCTGCACGCCCCAAAGATATCGCTATAAAACATGAGCTGGCAGTTAATCGCATTCCGTTAATCCGTAAAAATATAAAAACCCTTTCAGAACAAGTTGCCAGCCTAAGCGCCCAATTATCCAAGCTAGAGGTAGAGTAAATAATGAAGGCTCCATTAATTCTCATCGATGGCTCATCCTATTTTTTCCGCGCGTTTCATGCGCTCCCCCCTTTAACTAACTCCAAAGGACAGCCCACTGGGGCAGTCTATGGAGTTGCCAATATGATTAAAAAACTGATTAAAGATTATCAGCCGGAAGAGTTGGCGGTAGTCTTTGATGCCAAAGGAAAAACATTCCGTGATGACTGGTATCCGGAATATAAAGCCAATCGCCCCCCGATGCCGCCAGAATTAAGCTCACAATTCCAACCCTTAATTCAATTATTAGAAGCAATGGGTTTACCCCTATTGATTATTGAGGGGGTTGAAGCTGATGATGTGATTGGTACCCTGGCGCAACAAGCCACTGAGCAAGAAATCCCGGTAGTAATTTCCACCGGAGATAAAGACATGGCGCAATTGGTTAATGAACATATTAGCCTGATAAATACCATGAACAATTCCACTATGGATGTACGTGGAGTTAAAGAAAAATTTGGAGTGGCACCAGATCAGATCATCGATTATCTTACCTTAGTTGGTGATACCTCGGATAATATTCCTGGAGTTACTAAATGCGGTCCCAAAACGGCGGTGAAGTGGCTAACTGAATATCAAACCCTGGATAATTTAGTGGAGAATGCGGAACAAATCACTGGAAAAATTGGCGATTATTTACGCGCAAGTATTCCACAATTGCCCCTATCGAAAAAATTGGTAACCATTAAAACCGATTTAAACTTGCCCCTAAACATCCATGAGTTAAAACCGAAAGCGGTGACTAAAGAATCGCTGGTTGCACTCGTTCGCGATCTTGAATTCAAAAATTGGCTAAAAGAACTCTTAGAGTCCAAAGACAGTCAGCCCGAACAAGCGACAGAAACGAACGCAAATAACACAACTCATGAGCTAATAACCACCACGGAGCAGCTCGCTCCCTGGATGCAACAGCTGGAACAATGCCAAGAATTTTGCATCGATACCGAAACAACGGATATCGATATTATGAAAGCAGAAATTGTTGGCGTATCGCTGGCTATTGAACCGCAAAAAGCGGCATACATCCCCTTTACCCACACTGATGGCAGTCCGCAATTAAACCGAGAAGAGGTGTTAGCCCAGTTAAAACCTATTTTGGAAAATCCCAAAATTAAGAAAATAGGGCAAAATATTAAGTACGATTACTCGGTATTGAAAAACCACGGTATCCAGCTGCAAGGCATCGCCTACGATACGATGCTTGAATCTTATGTGTTAAATAGCAGTGCCGGTCGTCATGACATGGATTCCTTATCCTTAAAATACCTAGGGCATAAAACCATTACCTTTGAAGACGTCGCAGGTAAAGGAGCCAAACAATTACGTTTTGACCAAATCCCGGTTGAGGAAGCTGGCGATTATGCGGCAGAAGATGCCGATGTCACTCTTCAGTTACACCACAAGTTATTCCCGATGATGGAAGCGTCATTGCAAAAAGTATTCAATACCATTGAAATGCCGCTAGTAACGGTACTTGCGGATATGGAATTACGTGGTGTATTGATTGATGCTGCGATGTTAAAACACCACGGCACACGGCTCAAAGAACGCATTCAAGAGCTAGAGGCAGAAGCGTTACAGCTTGCGGGCAGACCTTTTAATTTGAATTCGCCCAAACAATTGCAAGAGATTTTGTTTAATGAGCAAAAGCTCCCTGTGATTGCGAAAACCCCAACGGGTCAACCCTCAACGGCAGAGTCTGTGTTGCAAGAGTTAGCTTTTGACTATCGCTTGGCGGCAGTTATTTTAGAATACCGTGGCTTAAGCAAATTGGTTTCTACTTACATTGATGCCTTACCTAAAAAGATTGATGCAGGAACAGGCAGAGTACATACCTCGTATAATCAAGCAGTAACCGCAACTGGGCGTCTTTCTTCAAGCGAACCTAATTTGCAGAATATTCCCATCCGTAATGAAGAGGGCCGCTTAATCCGTACCGCATTTATTGCGCCTCCAGAACACCTCATTTTGGCAGCGGATTACTCGCAAATTGAGTTACGTATCATGGCGCATTTATCCCAGGATGAGAACTTGCTTACCGCTTTTGCCAATGGCTGGGACATTCATACAGCAACTGCTGCTGAAATTTTCCAAGTGCCCCGCCAGGAAGTAAGCTTGGAATATCGCCGTCGGGCTAAAGCGGTGAACTTTGGCTTGATTTATGGCATGTCCGCATTTGGATTGGCTAAACAAATTGGCGTAGAGCGTCAAGACGCGCAGCGTTATATTGATACTTATTTTCATCGCTACCCCAAAGTTTTAGAGTATATGAATCGTACTCGCCAACAGGCTCATGAAAATGGCTATGTGGAAACCTTATTTGGACGGCGACTGTATTTACCAGAAATTAATACACGGAATATGATGCGCCAGAAGGCTGCTGAACGTACAGCGATTAATGCACCAATGCAAGGCACTGCGGCAGATATTATTAAGAAAGCCATGATTTCCATTGCCGACTGGCAAAATGGTCAAGTAAATCCACCTGCCAAAATGATTATGCAGGTGCATGACGAATTGGTGTTTGAAGTAGCGAAGCAAGACGTTGAAGCCTGTTCGCAGAAGATTCGTCACTTGATGGAGCATGCGGTGCAACTCTCAGTTCCTTTGCTGGTTTCTATTGGCACTGGGGAGAATTGGGATGCCGCCCATTGAGGCTAAATTTCGCCATCGCGTGCTTGATAAAACAATCCAGACAATGCTTCGTTAGGAGTACGATACTGGATTGCTGCACTTTGTTGGCAATGACGGTATTTATTTATTCTACATGGTGAACACTGAGGTAGCCCGTATTAGCGCAGCATAATACGGGCTAAATCAAGCCTCGATAAATCCCTTATGCCTCGAGATCATGGGCGAGTAATCGTCTATTGGCGCGGAAATAAGTTATAGGTGAGCACTCCAATAAATCCGATAACTTTTCCATATAGATACAGGCAAAACGATCTACCTGATAGGCAAAATAGCTTTCCTCAGCACCAGCACGGAAGATTCGCTCCCATTTTGGATTGAAAAAGGCTTGCTGCTCTTTGATTAATTTGGTCAGTTGCGCGTCCAGACGGCTGATTTGCGTCTGTAAGTCATGTAACTCTTTTTGATATTGTGACGAGCCTTCATCAATACTTTGTGTATGTAAGTGTACGTAGTGAGATTCTAAATCCTTTTTTACCTCCATTATTTCACTAATTTGCCGCTCAATAGGCATAGACCGTTTTTGAGCGTCAATCTCGTCACCTAACTCTTCGACAACTAAAGCCGTGCGCCAATTACAATCTTTTTTCAGGCGGAGGATATCACCGTAGATATGATCACCAATGTACAGAATTTCATCCTCACGCACTCGTAAATCATCAGTAAATTTCTTAGCATTACCTCCCTGATAAACACCAGGGACAATAGGGCCGATGAGATTATGCATAGCACCATTAGCCTGATTTACCGCTAAAAAGCGCAAGTTATCGTAAAAAAACCGTGGCTTATTGGCTAAGGTAATCACAAACTCGAATAAATCCACCCAACTTTCTCCCTTATCGAGAAATGGGGTGATTGCATAATCTAAAAGAAGCTTGGTATAGGAATATTCCGAGTTGGTTAATATAAATATTCTTTTGCCATGATGAATGAAGTGTTTTAAACCATCCACCAAAGCGCGATCTTTAATTACGTAGGTAGACAGATTTTTGCTGATAATCGATTTTAGGCTGCCATCTGAATGTACTTTGTCCACACAAGCTTGCACATCGTGGGCTATTTCTTGATAGTTCGGCATACCATCGCCTAAGGTATCTTTAAGCTCCACTAATTGTCCATAGAGGACACAAAAAGCAATAGAAAACGAGGTGTCGATTGCCATATAGTTTGGATCGCCTAAATCCACATAGGTACTGCGGTAAATTTCCTGTTGCTCAGAAAAATCAATTAATTTAGTGCCATGAAAACTTTGTCTAATGGCCCCATAACGACTTAGTTTTAAAATATTACCGTTTTTACGGTCAACCACTAAACCACGAATTGCATCATGGTAATTAAAATTTAACTTCTTAATTGCTTCTGGATAATGTTTGGTTTTTACTAATTGTTCTTTGACTAACTGGTACACGAGAGACTCAAAGTTCTCGGAGTGATAACGAATCAAGGTATGGTCCATGTCCAGACCAATCAATTTGATTTTTTTCATATTGAGGATTCGATTTACAAAAACTTTGCACTTACCCATGATTCTAAAACCTAGTTAGTTAAATTATTTAAACCTTCTTTTTCATCTTTTCTGTATGTAGGTTGGGAGGAGAGCGTTTAACGGTACACCATCACCCTTTTAATTTTTTTATCCCCTCGTGCGAGGCAGCCAAAATAACATCAGCTAAACGATGAGCAAATAAGCCATTCTCGACCACGCCAGGAATGGTATTTAAGCGATCTTCCAGCGCCGGCATATTATCAAAATTGAGATTAAACACATCGAGGATAATATTCCCATTATCAGTAACAAAACCATCACGATATTCTGGATCACCACCTAATTGCACCAAATGTCGTGCAACCATGCTGCGAGCCTGGGGAATCACTTCCACAGCCAGTGGAAATTGTCCTAGTTGCTTGACAACCTTTGACTCATCCACAATGCAAATAAACTTCTTAGCCACTTCGGCAACGATTTTCTCACGGGTATGCGCACCGCCGCCGCCTTTAATCATTTCGCCATGAAGAACCACCTCATCAGCGCCATCAATATATACCGGCAGCTCTTGCACTGAGTTTAAATCAACCACAGGAATGCCTTCCGCACGTAATCGCGCCTCGGTAGCTTTGGAACTGGCAACACAGGCATCGATTTTGTGCTTGATGCGTGCTAACTCTTTAATAAAAAAATTCACCGTAGAGCCGGTGCCAACACCAACCACCGTATCATTTTCAATGTAATCTAAAGCCGCTTTTGCGGCTTTAATTTTTAAATCGCTCATTAAGACTTACTCCCGGTTCTTTGTCTTAGTACTTCATACAAAGAAACACCAGTCGCTACAGATACATTTAAACTGTCAACACTGCCTAACATCGGTAAAGAAAATAAGCCATCGCAATGTTCGCGGGTTAAACGGCGTAAGCCTTCACCCTCTGCCCCCATCACGATCGCCATCATACCAGTGCAATCTGTCTGGTAGAGTGATTGCGTTGCCTCTCCAGCCGCGCCATAAATCCAGACACCTTTTTCTTTCAATATTTCCATACTGCGCACTAAGTTAGTAACACGCACGAGTGGCACCGATTCAGCAGCACCGCAGGCAACTTTACTCACTACCGGAGTAATGCTGGCATTTTTGTCTTTAGGAATAACCACAAAATCAACGCCGGTTGCATCAGCGCTACGTAAACAGGCCCCAAGATTATGCGGATCGGTAACGCCATCCAGAATTAGTATCAAAGCAGGACTTTTGCTCGCCTCTAATAAGGGAAGAAGATGCGACTCATTATAGTCTGGCAATGCAGAAGCGCTAGCCACTATCCCCTGATGGGTAAAATCAGCAAAACGCTGATTCATTTGCTGTGTGCTTAGCTTTTCAATACTTATTTTTGCATGTATGGCTTTATCTAATAAATCCTGCACGCGTTTATCCATACGCTCCTGACTAATAAACAGCTTATGGACAACTCGGTGTGGATTAGCTAATAAAGCAGAAACGGCGTGCACCCCATAAATAAATTGCTCACTCATGACTTTTGCTGTCCTCTACAACTGGCTCAAAATCGATTTTACGTTCATCTAAATCAACTCGAGCAACTAAAACGGTCATTTTATCGCCCAAACGATATACCTGGCCACCTCGAGTACCAATAAGTCGATGTTTTACGGCGTCAAAAGTATAATAATCATTCTTCAGTGAAGTAACATGCACCAAACCTTCAACAAAAATTTCATCTAACTCAACAAAAATTCCAAAACTGGTAACCGCAGAAATACGGCCATTAAAAACTTGTCCCAGCTTATCTTGCATGTATTCACATTTAAGCCAGGAAACCACTTCACGAGTTGCGTCATCAGCACGACGCTCTGTCATCGAGGAGTGTTTGCCTAAACGATTCATATCATCATGTGAATAGCCAAACGCAGGAACTGGCAGGTTATCCAAGAGATGCCCTATCGCACGATGAATTAATAAATCCGGATAACGACGAATAGGCGAGGTAAAATGGGTATAAGCCGAATAGGCAAGTCCAAAATGCCCCTCATTCGCTTCAACATATTGCGCTTGCTTTAAAGAGCGCAACATCACCGTCTCAATCAAATGTCTATCGGGTCTATCAACGATGGCATTCATGGTGCGTTGGAAATCTTTGGGTCCTGGCTTTTTACCCCCAGTTAACTGTAATCCCAACTCCCCTAAAAATTGCCTTAACGCGGTAATTTTGTCTTCTTCGGGAGCAGCATGCACTCGGTATAAAGTAGGAATTTCCGCACGTTCAAGGAAACGCGCTGTAGCCACATTGGCCGCTAACATGCATTCTTCAATTAATTTATGCGCATCGTTACGAATCACGGGAACAATACATTTAATTTTTTTATTTTCATCAAATTCAATACGTGTTTCAGTCGTTTCAAAATCCATGGCACCACGAGTTTTACGCGTAGCTAACAATACCTTATACAAATCATAAAGCCCGCAAATCATTGGCCAGAGCGGAGCGTGTTTTTCATCACTAGCCCCTTGTTCCAACCAATTCCCAAACCGGG
>NZ_CBCSKT010000020.1:0-6240 GCF_965140895.1 Legionella sp.
TGTTCTCGAAGCAGACTGTGTTTCACTATCGTGTGTAATCCATCTGCAGACAAATGTTTCCGTACAAATCCCAACTGCTTTCCTAAGTAAAATAATAGTGTGGCGATAGTCTACGAAAAATTAATTCCTAGATCACCTATGAGCCGCTAATTTACTGGATATTTTTTAATGGCGGGAATTGCTGGTTTCAATTGCAAATAACAAACAGTCCGGCCACGAATGAAATGAGCAAACTGCCATTGTACAATAGCTCTTTTCTATTAGGTAAAAACAGTGATTGGTCAACAAAAATCAAAAAAAGAAATAAATTATCCAGACTTTAAAAATACCGAATGATAAGTTTTTTTTAAAATTGTAATAGTTACAAAGTATTGTTAATAGCATAAAGGGTCGCGCTACCTCGTGAAAGATTCCGGGACGTCCCAGTCTCCGAAATCGACTCGCCAACGCGCGAAGCTAAAGGCCGCGAGCGTCTTGTTTCCGGCACGTTTTCTCCCAAAGAACTTCCCTATAATCCATTGATTAACATGAAATTTTCTTAAGCTCAAAACCAAGATTTTTTGCACGGAAACTTAGATTTTTTATCAGGCGATCCCGATATTGGTTTTCATAGTAATCTTGTCCCACTTCATTATATTCAATATGATTTTTAATCATTTCAAACATAATAATTGCTATTTTATGTGCAGTAACAGTTATTGCTTGAGGAGTGCCTAATCGCGATTTTAATCGACGAAAAAATGCACCTAGGGCACTTTCATTTGAATGTAGTGTACTAGCCGCTATCTTTAAAGCAGATGCAGCATTATTTGAAGTACGTTTACTTTTTCCCCCTAATCGCTTCCCTCCAGACACTTTATTTCCCGGACATAAACCAAGCCAGGAAGCAAATTGTTTTGAACTATTCCACCGATTTAAATCCAGGCCTATTTCCGAAATAATTTTTAATGCTGTTGAGGCTTCAATGCCAGGTATTGCAGTTAAATCAACTCCAGCAATGCGAATTAAATGTGAGCTTGCATCAAAAGATAACTTGTTTTTAGAACCTGAGCCCGATTTTCTTTTTTTATATCGTCTATCACAATAACTTGCTAATATCATTGCATCTCACTCACCTGAAACAAGGGATCGAATGATTCTCATGCCTGTATCACCTGTGATGTCACTCAACACATTATGGATCTGCATATTCATTTGACTGAGCGCCTTTTGCATCTGTTGGATATGGGTTGATGCTTGTTTAATTAACATAGCACGTTGGCAAATGTAGGTTCTCAATGCACATATCTGTTCATTAGGACGAAATGCGCCGCTTAATAGTCCATAAGTATGGATTGTTGAAGCCATTGGCAATCTAACACATCAGTTTTGCGCCCACTAACATTTTTCACATGACGGGCATCAACTAATTTCACATCAAAACCACGTGACTCAAGTAATTCATAAAGTGGAATCCAATATACTCCTGTTGATTCCATAACGACTGTTTCTATGCCACATTGCTCTAACCAGTCAGAAAGCGCTATTAAATCTGTCACTTGCAGAAGACGATGACAATAGCCAGAAGTCATTGTCAGTGGCTATCAGAATAAATTGTTTGTCTTTTGAAGGAACATTGACTATGTACTCCAAAGATTTATTAATTTTTCTAGTGAGTTGGCATTTGGGGTGATCAGCTGTTTACCCTTTGCCTCCCATAGTGTGACAGAGGTCACGCTGACTCCAATATGCTCAGCAAATGCTTTCTTTGTGCATTGAAGCTCGATACGTTTTTGCAAAATAGAGTCCCCAGTTAGTTTTTTAGGAAATTTTGAAGAACGTGTTGGGCTCTTCTTGGGAAGGGTTTCAGGCGTTATCACTTCATCTGCAGAGTCAAGAGCAAAGAGATTGGAAAATGCTTCATCACTCATGCGCTTTCTACGGCTTTGTGTTGTGGAAATTACAGAAGTGATGGCTTGTTCAATATCAATGAACTCCTCAAAATTAACACCACGTAATTTAAACAATTGTGCTGGATCTGCATCTAATCGAGAGCCTACACCATATAACACTGCGGCTACATGTTTGCACATAGTTGCCCAATCAGGACAATTGCATTGTAGAGTGAGCTCATGAGTCAAAGGAAATAGACCTTCTTTGGGATGAACTACCACTTCCATTACACCACTGGAAAGTTTTCCAGACAATAAATCCAATAAGGAGCTTACTTTCCCTTGACACGTTTTTTTAATATGTTCCCATTTTTCCCGTACAAGGGGTTTGATTCCAATTGTAACCTGATACAGTGAGCTTCCTGAAACAATGGCATGAACCTCACCTTCACTAATCTCAAGATGACACACAGAGCCATTGCGAACATAGGTACGCCCTCGAGGTAATCGATTATCAAAATCACAGAAAGATTCCATGTGTTCACACCATCCTTTCCCCCAGAATGATCGTGCAATGGTGCGACCCTGAATTTCAATGGGTTGAATATTCTGACCTTTTTTAGCTAACTTAGCCATTTTCTTGGCGGCATTTGCGCGTCTTTTAGCGACTGGAACATATGGGGCCCATCTCATACAAACATTTTCTCCTCTATCATTTGATTCAAATCAAGACGAACTAAATCAAGCAATTGCTGATTATCCATTTCAGTTAATAAGCTTTCGCCATTCACTTGAAGCACATCGGTTGCTAATGATACTTTTTCGGTAATCAATCGATCAATCTTTTCTTCAATTGTGCCTTTGCAAATCATTTTATGCACCAAGACATTGCGTTTCTGACCAATGCGAAAAGCACGATCGGTTGCTTGATTTTCAACCGCAGGATTCCACCATCGATCAAAATGGATAACATGGTTTGCGGCTGTCAGATTTAATCCCGTTCCTCCCGCCTTTAAGGATAAAACAAAAAAAGGAGGGCCTTTTTCATCTTGAAATTTATCAACAAAGTGTTTTCTTTTAGCTACAGGAGTGCCTCCGTGTAAAATCAGGCCAGGTTCACCAAAACACTTCTCTAAAAATTGTGCTATTGGAGCCGTCATTTCCCGATATTGGGTAAAAACCAGCACTTTCTCTTGTCTCGCGGCAATCTCATTACATAAATACCTCAGACGATCAAATTTACCACTTCGTTGTTCATGATAATCTTTATCGCCCAACAACTGTCCAGGATGATTGCAAATTTGCTTGAAGCGCATCAAATAAGCCAGAACTAGTCCTCGACGCTGAATACCGTCTTTAGAATTTTCTAAAGTACGAGCCATGTCATGTACTGCTTGAGTATACAATTTCAATTGCTCTTTAGTTAATTCACACCATACATTAACTTCAGTTTTATCAGGTAAATCGGCAATAATTGATTTATCAGTTTTTAAGCGCCGTAACAAATAGGGTTGAACTAATTGACGTAATTGAGCATAAGATGATTTCTTGTTACTTTCTATAGTTTTAATGAATTGTTTAAAACGATGACTGGTTCCCAAAAGACCTGGACAGATAAAATCATACAAGGACCAAAGATCGCCTAATCGATTTTCAATCGGGGTTCCAGTCAGCGCAACGCGCGCATGGCCTTTTAAGGTTTTAGCCAATTTTGTTTGAATGGACATTGGATTCTTAATCGCTTGGGCCTCATCTAAAATGATCAAATGCCACGATGTCTCACGCAGCCAAGGTTGACGTTGTAATGTACCGTAGGTAGTGACAACAACATCCAAAGACGAGAGTGTTTCTGAAGTAGGCTTACTCACGCCATCAAAAGCACTGTGATAAAACAATGGCTTTAGGGATGGTGCAAAACGCTGCATCTCCGTGCGCCAGTTATCTAGAAGTGAAGCAGGTAAAATAAGTAAGCTGGGTTGGTTTAACTGCTTTTTCTTTTGTCTGAGTAATAAAGTAATTACCTGTAGCGTTTTTCCTAAGCCCATATCATCAGCCAAACACGCACCCAATCCAAGCTCCGTTAGGAAATCGAGCCAGTTGGCGCCGATTTCTTGATAAGGTCTTAAAGTAGCCTTTAATTCCCCATCTAATTCCTTGTTTTTTAAGGTTTCAGGGTGACGAATTGTTTCAAGTAATGTCGACAAAGTATCACTAGCTTGAACCATCGACCATTCGTGTAAGGTGTTGGTATGTTCTTCGGAAGTTAAATCCACACTCATTCCAGCTAATAAACGCATGCCTTCGGTAAAAGATAATCCATCACCTACTTTTTTCTGAACCAATTCCCAATGCGACAGTGCCTCTTTTAGTTTTTCCGCATCGATTTCCACGTATTGCCCGCGAAGCAAGATGAGTCCTGTTTCAGATTGGTAAATAGCCTGCAACTCTTCTTTGGTTAGTGGCTCACCATCTAAAGCAACCGTGACATTAAAGTTTAATAAGGAGTCTGCCGACAACAGCGCGCTTTTTTTGCCACCGATATTGACTTGCACTTTAGGTTTTGGACGTTTTTTCCACCAATTGGGGCATTTCACCATAAGTCCTGCTTCTTCAAGTTGCACAATGGACTGCAGTAATTGATATGCTTCTGCAGGTGTCCATGCCATTGGGTGATAAACATCATGACTTTCTAAAATTTCACGTACCCATTCACAGTGTATGGCTGCTTCATGAATCGGTTTTAATAAATGATATAACGCGGTTTTATTGTGATGTCCCGCATATTCCTGGAGTGCGTGTTTCAGCGGTTTATGTTGCATTTCATGAGAGTGGGCTAACTGTGTTGCATAAGTAGCCATAAAAGCAAAAGGGTAGTCTTCATCTTGTTTATTTTCAGCCAAATGAAAACACACACGCCCTAATGGAAGCCACGCTGGCAAATGTTTTTTTAAAAAACCAGCTACACCATCCTTATGAGATGACACTTTTGCACAACACCATGTATCAAATGAGGACCATATTGACCTTAATACGTCTATGGTTACATATTCGCCGCCTGGCATGGGTGGTACTTTTAATACCCAGTGCTGCAACGCTTCTTCGGAAGGCAAACCAATATTTAATGCTTTTGATATATCGTAAGCTTGTTGTGATAATTGCTCCACATACATAGCCACAAATTCTCGCCAATAGGTAAGTGCTAATGACCAATCATCTTCTATTTTAGATGTCACTAGGGCAAACAAGCCTTCTTCAGGTGAATTTGCAAAAGCATCGACGAAGTGAGATTGTGCTATATAGGCACATGGAGTTTGATTATTGGTATGATGCACAACATGCAATATTCCAGAAGGCGATACAGAGAGTGTGGCTGTCTTTTTTTGTTTTTCAGCGTTCATCATCAATCACTGTTTCTGTTGAGTGCATATGATTACCTTATGATTTACGTTTTTTAACAGTTCTTTTGATTTTGAATAGTGCAAGATTCATTTCATAAGTTGTTTCGGTGTCAGTAATTTCCAAGTCATCTTCTGGGATAATTAAATCCGCGATTAAATTACCAGTATGCTCCATCAATTTTACATCCAGCAGCTCGAAGCGCTTTTTCTTGCAAAGAATAGTCTTGATCGATGCTTGATACCCATGCATATCCATAGCAAGCCATAAATTTGTTCCATTAGAATCTAGAAGAGCAAATGATAATGTACCAAAACAAACAAATCAATTCTATCGGAACAGAATTTCTGTTCCATCTAAGTATGATCTAATAAAACAATAAAAAACCGACTCATCCAATCGCGCGCTCAAAAGTTCTTCTTCTCTCAGTAGGAGATTGATAATCAACCTGCGCTAAAATTTTTTTATTGATCATTTCCTCGCCGAATTCTATTGCCAAAATTGCTGCTTTGGCCAGTAGCGTCATCATCTCACCAATTGTGCCTTCGCTTTTATCCAGTAGAAAACGCATTAGGTCCGAATTGATCAATGTTGACAGTTTTCGCAATGGAAAAGAAGAAGTAATGCTTGTAAGAAGTGATGCAAGCTCTTCATCTTTCCCGTATGGATGGAATCACACAGCGGCAACGCTTCCGATAAAAAGGTACTGCCTGGCGGTGCGGCAAGGATGCATGAATTTTGTAGGCAACTTGAAGCCGCACCCTTATTCTTGTATGTAGGAGACAGTGCTTTTTATGAGCGGTGTGTCAGCGAGGAGGTTCCATTTTTTTGGCTGTCTCGTGTGCCCGAGCGGCTGAACGAAGCGAAAAGACATCTGGATTTGCCCGAGGAGGAGTGCGGCTGGAGCGCGTTGGGCAATGGGTATCGCTATACGCCACTAAAGGATGCGGGGTATGGTGGGGTAGCCCAACGG
>NZ_CBCSKT010000021.1:0-6104 GCF_965140895.1 Legionella sp.
TCGTGTTAACATCTTTTCCTCCAATTAAGAACATTATATCTCTTAACTGGGTTGGTCGCTTCTATTAGACCATGTCACGCGGAGAAAAAAACATCTGGGGTATTATCGTACCCTCTTAAATATCGTTCTAAGGTGAATTCTATTATTTCAAAATATTTATTTATTCCTTGTGAATTAAAAGAGGATTTTTTATTCGCAAATGGTGCTGATAAAGGGAGGTATGGACTTTTTATAAAATTTACATTGCCAAAGACTAATTCTTTAAAAACGCCCAATCGCCCTATTCCCTCACCAGAGTGCTTCTCTCTATTTAATTGGGATTCAGGCTGTGTAATCATTAAAGCAATAAGCTTATTCACTAAGTTGGTACCAACTGGATATAAATTTTCATCGACTTTTGCTACCTTATCAAAAATAATAGTTAAGGCTATAGGATTATGATGAATTATATGGTTACAAAATAGCTCATCTGAGAACAACTCTAATAACTCATATGCGTAGTATTGTGCTTTTGATGGTCTGCTTGTCATTCAGCACGCTAAAGGGACCGTCGATCAGCAGTTAATGGGACCGCCTAAAACGGTTAAAACTCCCTATCAAACACTATCACTTTTTCTTAAATTATAACCTATTATTTTTGCTTTTTAGTTACTCGTTCTCCTCTAAAGCTAGGGCCATCCAAAGTGACCCTATAGGCGTTATGTCTTAAGCGATCTATAGTTGCTGCTGCAAGCAGTCGATTGGGGAAAGCAGAGCCCCATTCACTAAAATCCAGATTAGAAGTAATGATCGTTGAAGCGCGCTCGTAACGTTCAGAAATTAAGTCATGAAAGTCTTCATCTTGTGGATTTCGAAGAGGCCTTAAGCCAAAGTCATCGACAATAAGTAAAGGTATTTTAATTAGCTCAGAGAACTTCTTATCAAAGCGCCCTGACGCACGAGCAGCTTGGAGCTCATTAAAGATTTGAGTTTGAGAAAGCCACAAGGTATCAATGCCTCTTTGAATAGCGCAGTGAGCGATGGCTTGGGCAATGTGTGACTTACCGGTCCCGCAAGGCCCCACGATAAGCACGGGGACCTTTTCTGCAATAAAGGAGCAAGAAGCAAGTTCTTGGACTTGGGCGCGATTAATTTTGGGATTAAAATCGAAGTCAAAGGACTCCAAGGTTTTATCGCCACTTAAGTGAGCACGTTTAATACGTGCTCTTAATTTTCTATTTTCCCGCCCTAGAAGTTCATCTTGCAATAGCAAAGCAAGGAATTCAGGATAGCTTAACTTTCGCTCTATGGCCTCACGGTTACGCAATTGTAGTTTATCGGCAATATGTGATAATCGAAGCTGCTTTAACTGGTTAGAGAGCTCTGGCATTGGATGTGTCATTATCTATTCTCCGGTTAAGGTTAGTGTAATAAAAGAGAGGCATCTCGGCAGAACTTTCCTTTTCCCGAGTAGGGTTCTGCTAATGCGGTTTCTTTTTCCTGAGGTAGCGCGTGCTGTTCTGCTCCAACCTCTAACATCGATTTAATTGTTTTGTAGTAAACACTTTGGTAGGCAAGAGCCCTGCGGCAAGCTGCTTCCAAACGTTCATCACCGTATTTTTTTCGCAACCCTAAAATGCTTTGAGCTGCTCGCAAGTAATCAACAACCGAGTCATTTAGAAGTCCTTGGATTGCAGTAGAACATTGACCACCCACCTCAGAGGCTTGTTTTAAACACCATTGAGCATCATGCATTGAATAAGCTAAGGCATTAGGAGGCAGATGTTCTGCCAGAGTATGTTTGGTTCCTGCAATTTCTAATCGTGGATGCAAAGCCACAAGCTGATGATTAAAATACAGCCTAATTGTGGTATCTGTTGCTCTGAGCCAAAGTTCTTGTCGGGCTAAGCGATAAGGTGCTGAATATCTGCATTTCTGATACTGAACATGGCAATCACCATGTAGTTTTACTTTTTCCCATACAGCAAACTCCGGTGAATGATGAGGAAGTTGTTTCAGCTTAGGCTGTTCGATTTCAAACAAGACTAAAGGCTTTTCATGAGTTGAACCATGAATACGAAGGCCTGCCTCCTCCAAAAGCCAGCGTGTTAACTGCTGGTTTGCATCCACCAGGTTTCTGAATTGACGTAATGGAACAAAACGATTTTTAACGTACTTTACACCCGATTCTACTCGCCCTTTTTTCTGTGGGTCATAGGGTGGACAGGGGGATATAATAAAACCATATCCTGCCGCACATTCTCCATAGGCACGCTGTACACAGGGGTTATGGTAACAGGCTTTTGTAATGGCACATTTTGCATTATCAATAATGATTTTTCCTGGAACCCCATTAAACCATTCGAACGCGCGTCTATGACAGGCCAGCCAGGTTCTCACATCTTGATGGTATACTATCTCTGCATACATATGACGGCTCCAACACAGTACCATCACAAATATCCAGGTCTTTTGTTCTTCTCCAGTATGTTCATTAATGAGTTTTGGTCCTTGCCCAAAATCAACCTGCGCTGACTCTCCAGGATTAAAGTCCAATATCGTGGTTACAGGTCTTTGCTTGTCTTTCAGCGTTTTAATGTGGCGCTGGACCATGCTGTAGCTGCCTTTAAAACCATGGGCTTGCTGTAAATGAGCATAGATGGTGCTGGCTTGGACTCCTTGTATCATCCATTCTTCAATCCGGGTTCGGTATGGCGCTATACTGGGTATGTCTACTGAAAAGCTCTTTTTAAAAATCAAAGATAACTCTTCTTCTGTGGGTAATGGTTTATCTTGTTCTAACCAACCCCGCGCCAAGGCAACATCGCGTATCTTTCTTAATTTCTTTCTATCAGCTACTTGCTCTCGGGCTAAGCCTCTCAGTGTGGCCCCTTGTCTTAGTTGAGTGATAATTAATAAATATTCATACATCTCAAATCTCCGGTTCGACATCCTTTTCCTCCATTACTAGAATTAACAGAGAAAATTATGTCAGTTTTTAACCAAAGTTTGATAGGTTGGACGGTCCCATTAGCTGATGACGTAATGGTCCCTTTTACTGATGTTTAGGTGGTCCCATTAACTGCTAATGGGATGGTCCCTTTATGTGATGACCAAGTGGTCCCTTTAGCGTGCTGAATAACACTGCTTGCCGCTAGATCAAATATTCTAGGAATACTTGGAGAAACTTCTACAGTTAAGCTCCCGATCGCCTCTCCCATTCCACTTGAAATGATCAAATTCGATTGCTCAAAAAAACTTTTTGAATTTCTTCGACTAAATTTTACAGGAGTTATAATTTTAGAAAGAAGAAAAAGACATAATCCAACTAAGGAAAAGCTCCATAGCCATAAAGTTAAATCAAAGAATAAATTATAATTAACTTCACTTATAAACAAGTTATAGTAATTTGCGGTACTTCTAAGTATTTTGGCGTTGTTAACGAGAAAATATTTACATGGTAGATATAGTATCGCAATTAAACCAAGGAATGCTAATATCCAATAAAATCGCCGCATATTAAGCCAACTCATATTTAATCTAAATTGAATGACTGGATTAGTAAGAGCAAAAAAAGCTAATAGCAACGCTGTTAATGTTATAAAAACTTCAATCATATTCGACTATTACTCCTAAAGAGAAAGCCCTGTAACATAACACTTCAGAAACTCTCTGCAACGCATCATTGGAGAGTTATAGGAAGCATAGAATATTTTAATCAATCCAATTGATTTTGTTCACCGCTTTAATTTTATGCTCTGGCGCTAAATGTGCATATCTTAACGTCATTTTTATATCAGAATGACCTAATAGCTCCCTTACCGTATTCAAATCAATACCAGCCATAACCAGTTTACTAGCAAAGTGATGTCGTAAATCATGCCATCGAAATTCAGCTATTTGCGCCTTTTTTAAAATGGTTGTCCAAGATCGTTTAATATTATTGAAAGGTTTATTATCTTTACTTGGAAACACCAATCCTTTTTTTAAACTGCTTTTATCAAAGAGTTGCTTAATTATTTTGTAAGTTTCCTCATTAAGAGGAATATAACGAGAACTATTATTCTTTGTTATTTCGCCAGCGATAATTATAGAGCGTTCTTGTAAGTCAATCATTTCCCACGTTAAATGAAATAGCTCCCCTTGCCTCAGCCCAGTATTAATTGAAATCAAAATCATTGGTGCTAGATAGTCGCAATAATCATTTCCTTCATACTCCGGCAGCAAATCATATCCACGTGCTTGCCTCCACTCATTCCCTCTTCTTCGATCTAGCTTTAATTGCTTTTCTCGCTCAGCTAAAGCTTGCCGTAAACTCCTTTCTTCATAAAAAGATAAATAACGTACTTTAGGTGCTCTATCAATTTTAGAAAGCTTCAAATTTTTTAAGTGGTTTTCTTTAATAACCCCCCATTCTACTGCTTTAGTAAATAAGGATTTTAATGTACCAATATCTCGATTAAGTGTTGCATTAGAAATACCCTCATTTAATCGTTTGATCCGCCATTGCTCTATAATCGAAGGTGTTATTTCTTCCAAAGACCTGGAAAATAATTTATCAAAACAGCGTATAATTGTAGCAAGCGTTTTATCACCTCTTTTATGATGAGTTAAAACCCAAGGCTTATATTCATTTTCAAAGAACTCTCCTAGCGTTTTAGGTTTATTACTTCCTCTTTTAGCTTTCGGATCAACCCCTTTATTAAAGTCATTTAAGATTTCGACTGCTTTTTCTCGAGCTTGAGCCGGAGTGATCACGCCTACAGTCCCAATGTTAATCTTGCCGCCACGTTTATACTGACAGACATAGCGCATTGTTCCAGAGGGAAAGACTCTAAGAATAAATCCTTTTAAATCAGTATCATGTACCTCATACTCTTTTTCTTGGGGAACTAATTTCTTTAATAACGTATTATTAATTTTGGCTTTCATTATCCAGCCCCAATTCAAACATGATTTTTTCTTCTAATTGATCTGCATCAGGTAGAGCATCTCTCAACTGTTTAGGTATATCACGTGTTAATTGATACCCTGCTACCCCAACAGGTTTATCAATACCTCGTAGCGCATATTCCACGTCAAACTTGCTATGATCACCACATAAAATAATACCAATGGATGGATTTTCATGAGGTTCTTTAACAAAATCATCTAACAAATTTAAATAGAAATTCATTTTACCAGCGTATTCCGGCTTAAATTTAGATCGTTTTAGCTCTAAAGCAACTAGTGCTTGCAGTTTGCGATGATAGAAAAGTAAATCAATAAAGTATTCCGAATCTGGGGTAACAATACGGTATTGATTACCTATAAAGCTAAAGCCATAGCCAAGCTCTAAAATAACATCTTTGATCTTTTCCACCATCCTACGTTCAATTTCAGCCTCAACTAACGGTTCAGTAATACCAAGCATGTCGAACATATACACATCTTTCATTGATTGTTGAGCTTGATGAGCTAAATCTTGAGGTAAGGTGTTTTTAAAGTTATGGTTTTTCTCTGATAAACAATGTCGCTGATAAGCTTGTGAGTTAATTTGCTCTCTTAATGTTTCCCTGCTCCAAGATTGTTCTTTTGCGGCAGATAAATAATATAACTTTTCATTGTCATCTTTTATCTTGCTTAAAATAATTAAATTCTGACTCCAAGGAATTTCTCCAACAAGCTGTTGGAGATTTGGCTTATCTTTATATTCAAGGTAAAACTGACGCATGTACCATAAATTTTGTGGAGAGAAGCCAAACTTAGCATCTGAATACTGCTTTTTTAAATCTAAAGAAAACTTTTCTACAAACGATTTCCCCCAACCATAAGTATTTTGTTGGGTTACTATATGCTCCCCAAGCCACCAATAAAGCATTATTAGTTCTTTATTAACCGAATGAGCTGCTTTAATACGAGCCTGAGTAATCTGTTGCATAGCTTGTATTAAAAAGCTCTGGTACTCAGGTAATTCTTGGAGTGATAAATCGTTCATAACTGCTCTCTATCCATAAATTATTATTTTGATATTCAATTTAAAAAATCATAGAAGCAGTATATACTTTTTGTAGACAGGGCTAATAACCCGCTAGTAAATGGCGCAGGTTAATAATATCCATCAAAATTCCGATTTCCCTGGTCAA
>NZ_CBCSKT010000022.1:0-26380 GCF_965140895.1 Legionella sp.
ATAAAATTCACGGATTATACACACGTAAAACGGCTTTATTTAAAGAATTTGTTGCTGCGGCCATGATAAAGATGCTTTAAAATTGGCCCATTCATAATTTCGAACGTTAAATCAATAGGACCAGAAAAAGACAAACCGCTTACTTTCCACTCAAGGTTAAACAACCTATTAGCATCACTCAATACCCCTGATTTTCATCTCTCAATCAGTCTGCCACGCCAAATTATTAAGCGAATAAATCTCTATTATAAAAAAATCATATGATTATTTTTTAGTCTATAATCACTAAATAAATACTCCTTAGACATTTTATGGGCATTCATGTGATGAAAGAAGAAAAACCAACCAATGCAATCCATAGACCGTTAGGAAGCTCATTTGAGGTAAACGATGCCATATTATCGTCGATGTCTCGAAGTGCTCGCCTAAGCAAAGGCGCCATGAATTATTCAGATACCCTTGAACAAGGTGCCCAAATTAATAATGAGCTAGTCATTTTGCAACAGTTTAACCTGGTGGTATTTCTTAAAATAATGCAAGAATTCCAGGAAATTAGTCGTATTTATAACCCTGATGAGCGTTTCTCTCATAAATTAAGCATGCTTCTCGAAATGGAGCGAGAACTGGAAGCCAAACACAAGCAAACTCAATTTTTATATGCGGAACAAGAGCGTCAACGAATATCCAAAAACCAAGAACAAGTAAATCAGCAATCACATGATCAGGATGCAAAACACAGACAGCTCATGAATGAGCTAGAAATGCTACAGCAACTGCAACACGAATTACAACATTTGCGCGAAACTCATTATGCCCGACAAAACGTTCTGTATGATGAACTGTCTACCATGCGTGAAGAACAAATGGATGAAATGCTGAAAGTTGCTCGTAAATCTGACGACATTTCCCCCAAACAGCTCGCACGTTTAGAAGAAATACAAGAGAAACATCAACGATGTAAAGAACAAATTGATAAAATGCCAACTACCGATGCCCATGGTAAATTCGATTGGGATCGGGCCAAACTGAAAGAGGAAGCGCAGAAGAAACTAAACGAGGAGACCAACAGAGAATTAACGGATTGGGCATATGACAACCGTCATGTTAATGGCGTGCAACCCTGTTTCCAAAAGCATCAGGTTAAGATTGAAGGGCAAGAAAAAATTATCGCAAAAAATGAACGTGGGTTCAAAACTCAAGAGGCGAGACTGCAAGAGCAAATCGAAATAAAACACAATGCGACTAAAGTAGCACAACAAATTTCTGAGAGCGTTGCTCTCATTGAGCAAATGGATAAATCAAAGTTAAGTTCTCAAGAAAGAGCTACCATTGAAAGTCTATCGACTGAATTAGAAAAATGCAAACATGACTTGGCATCCTCACAATCGTTAAAGACACAACAGAATATACTAACATCCTGTGTCAGTAACCTTAAAGAAATCGATGCAATTATTAAACCTGGCACTGCCAATTCAGAACCATATAAAGCATTTCAAAATTCTATAAACGACCTCGAAAAAAAACTGTCAGTTCATTCAAATAGAGCGCCTAACCTGACAATGGATAAAGTAAGAACTCAAACAAGTCTTTCAGAACATGGCGTGAACAATATTTCAACGCCCCCTGATATTTCTGCTCCCCATGGGTTTTCGCATTATAAGTCAACGTATAAAGAAATGCGCTCTGAAGGCAGAGTGAATAACGAATCGTTAACGCAACTAAAGCAAATCATCAACGAAGAATTTCAACCCGTAGTCGGATATGCGGGAATCGAAGATGAAGATGCGGAAATGATACAAGCATTACAAGATAATTTAGCAAAAGTACTTTCATGTAATGATATTTCAAAGCTTGATTCCGAGTTACTTCAAGATATCATTAACCCTATTAGCAATTTAGGAGAAAAATACACGTTAATAGAGGATAGTTTAAAAAAAATCAGTTCCCTATGTACTAAAATAGAACAGCCCCATCAACCACAAATAAATGATGAAAATACCAATACCAATCAATGCCGAATATAATTTTTATGATTAATTTGCGCTGACTTTAGTGTTTTTTATGATCGAAATTTGATAAGATGGTACGTTTTAAAATTTTTATGGAGAAAACAATGTCTAAAATCGCCGAATTTTGGGATGCTTTTGCAACCAAAAACAACGAGAAGCTGATTAAATTAATTAAAGAAAATCCCGCACTTGTTAATGAAACACAGCCTACCAATAAATTCTCGTTCCTCTTGCACTCACTCCTTAGCGCAAGACCTCAAGAATTACTCGCATGCATTGTTACCTCTCCTGTACTTAATTTCAATCATGAACAAAAAACCGATCAAACTACAACGCGTAAAGTGCTAATAGAGTCAGCTCAAGCCAATTTAATTGGGTTAGTTTTAGACAGTCCTAAATTCTTATTTTCTAATAATGAACTAGCTTATTCTTTAGCAATTCAACTACATAAAAAATTCGCGGACTCTTATGAGGAACGATCTAAAAAAGACCCCAATACTCCTACGGCTAAAGATCACAAAGCCAAAAGAGATAATTTAGCTACAATCATTCCTATGCTTCGCGAAGCAACGGCTAAGTATGCGACCGAAAATAATGATAATGGTTTACTAAAACGCCTAGCTGAAGCCGAAAAAAGTGCTTCCAAACCCGTGGAGCTAAACCCTAACAGTATATTCGCCAAAAACCAAAAACCAAAACAAACTGCGGAAGAAATACTGCAAAAGGATTTAGCCGATTTGCAAGAACAATTAAAAAAATTACGTGCTGATCATGTAAAAACTCAAGGCAAACTTAATGAAGGAATACAAGAAGAACATCAGGCATTTATAAAAGAAACTCAAGCTATGATTCGTAAATAACTGTTCGGCAGATAGTATCAAAATGAAGTAACGTAATAGCCCCGGGATCGAGTTCTGACTCAAGTTCCTCAATTGCGAATTGCGCTGTATGAAAAGCAACCCCACAATGAACTATGTCTTGATGGGGTTGGAAATCTGCCATGAATCGGTTTACTATCGAATTTAAAGGCATAATTCCAGTATGAATGAGCGTTACCCAGAATTAGTGCAGGCTCTTGTAGCCTGCAACTTTATTAGATAGTGGGACTAAATGGTCTCTCTTCAATTTTTTCCATTTTGTCCTTGCCTTCAAATTTCACATTATCAAATCGGCTTTTAAAGTCACCTGTGGTTGCAACTTCACTCTTTTTTACCTCTAAAGCATCCTTAATGCCCAAAGACTCTTCAAGTATATTGTTGATGCAAGCTTTAAGCTTATTCCATATACCAGGGGCAGCTATGAGTGTTGGTTGATGTTGATGAATGGCATTAACACTTGCCTCACAGAAATCATGGAACGCTTTGTTATATTGTACTGCAGACATTACTCCAGAGCCAGTCAAGCCATGTACGGCTTGTGTTCTTGTATCAAATGTATGCATAGCTGTTCTCAACGAGTCTTTTAGGGCTTGAAGTGCATACTTCATTTCAGTATCAAGAGCTAAGCTTTTGTTTTTTTGAACCGCGTTAATTTCACTAACCAATTCGCCAACATATTGATAAAACTGTGGTTTTTCTGTAATTTTGTTAGCAAGCTCATTAACGCCTTCTTTAGCCATTTTTGTAAGTTTGTCAAAAAATCCCATAATATCCCCCTAAAAGGCAAACCTTGATTAAAAAAACAAGAGAACAATTTGTGCCCAATTAGAGCATTAATCGTTAAATACAGTATATAGCTTTTTACTTAAGGCTTTATTAACGCTTTGAGGGTTGTGAAAATATTTGTACAGCAACCTAGCGGGGGTTATGCGGAAAACCTTTATCGTTTTGATGCTGCAATGCTGCTTGGTTATCTATTTAAAGAAAACCTGGTTGCAAGCAACCAGATTTATAATTTATTTCTTCGCAGGAATTTTTTCAGGGACAAACTCTATATTTTTTACAAAACATTTTGTTTCACCGCTCCAGGGTAATGTGTAGGCATCACAGTGGTAGGTAACAATAACATGTTTGTTATTTTCCATCGCATAATCTGCTTTCTTCACTAAGTCCGATTTAAATTGGCCCAAAGTAAAATAAAATGCACGCCCACTCACACCACTAGCATTTTCAAGCCCACCTAAAACCATTTCTCCTTCATAGGTCCCCCAAAACTTCCCTTCCTTTGCTACTTTAACAATAATTCCTGATTTCTGCCCTTTTTGCACGCTCCAACAACCGGTTAAACACGCACTTAAGAGCAGTAAAAAAGTCATCGATATTATTTTTTTCATTTATTCATTCCTTGCTATAAATCGGTTGTACTAATATATACTTGTATGATTTAGCTAGCAAATAAACTTATATATTCTAATGCTGCAGTCCAACTGAGGTGGTCAAGCAAAACGATACAACCCAGTTAAGCTACTTTTTTTAATTGAGACCTCTGCAACTCATATTGATTTGGTGCTAAATAGTTCAAAGAAGAATGCAGTCGTCTGCTGTTATAAAACATCGCGATGTAATTCAATATATCCTGTTGTGCCTCATATCTTGTTTGGTAATGTTTCCACTGAACTGGCTCTTGCTTTAAGCTGCCAAATTGCCAAATTGCCATTTCAAGCGCATCACAGACCAACGAGGCTTTCATTCGAGAACTCAGGCTCCATCCAACTATTTTTCTGGAATATAAGTCCAGAACAACCGCTAAATACAACCAGCCTTCCTGAGTCCAGACGTAAGTGATATCAGATACGTACGCTTTATTACGACCCACGGGATATCCAAGGGCATTTAGCGCGTCGACTCCCATAGCAATACTGGGATGATTCAGCAATCTTCTTTACCCATTCTAACAATTCCTCACGCTCTGGATTATTAGGTTTAGTGGGCTGACGTTTCATATAACCATAATAACTGTTACGCCTTACACCCAATAGCCGACACATAAGGTCAACTGGCCAAATCTTCTTATGTTGGGTGATAAACGAATACTTTATTTCGTTTCTCGAGCAAAGAAGAGGGCGGCAGATTCAACCGTTCATTGCTCGCAAAAACCCGAACCAATTCCTTTAATTATAGTTGAGTTCCTGGTGGAGCGTTCTAAAGAGCCGTGTCAGGAAAATAATCGTCAATTAAAATAAATGCTCCCGTTTTATTCACGATTACCTCTGCACCATATTTAAGGTTGTGAAAATAATTATGTAGCAAATCGGCCGTTTGAGATACCAAACGATGGGAGGACATCACCGATAGATGGCCGTGCCGGTCTAAAACACTTAATGAGTCTGGATGTTTAGCAACATACTCTTCAATATACCCAGAAATTCCTGGAACAATGGCATCTTCGGTAGCAATAAAAAAATGATAATGGCTGAATGCGCTTTTTATTATTTGGTCTTTAAGTTGCAAAAGAAACTCACTGTCAATTTCCATTTCTCTTACCGAATCTGAAAACCAGGATAATGGTTTCATCGCCAGATAAGAGCCATTGAATGGAGCGCCCACGGTAATGACCCAGGGAACTTCAACACTGAGGTCCGCCGCTAAAAACTCAGCAAAATAAGAGGCAACTAATCCTCCTCGAGAATGAGCCATGAGAATGACTCGTTGATGTTGATTGATTTTTATTTTGTCTCTTATTTGTTCAGCAAAGGACTCAATGCTTCGCCCATGATAGCGCCGATCAAATGCAATTAAATTCAAGGAAGAAATTTCTTCCGGAAGGCCGATTTGCAGCAAACGTTCAGCCACTCGCTCAAAGGCGGAAGAGTGGTCCGCGGTGCCATGAATAAAATAAATTGCCGTTTCTAGTTCTGGATTTTGCTCTTTTTTTTGATAAGACGGATTTTGATAGTATTTATCACCGGAGGTAGATGTTAGCCAATAATAGCTATGCGCAAAAATCCCGGTGAGCGCAACTGGTTGTTTTGTCTTTGCTGTATCAATAACGCTTCTTAGCATAGTAAACTCCCTTTTAATTATTCATCCTTATTGTTTATTAACTAATAAATCTGACGTAGATACTGCCTTGTGCGGCTGTAACGGAGTCAAACCCTCCTTATTTTTTTGTTCTAAGCTCACGACTAAATTCTGGCTCTCTTGAATTTTAGCTAATAAATACTATAACCACATTGGATTTAAACTGCGTGTGGCAAAATGCAAGCAATTTCCTCAATTTTAGCCTGTCTGAACGTTTTAGGCCCCTGTTGCTGCTGAAAAAGAACTACTCGAATTAATGATGGTAAATGTCTGCGACAGACATGACATGGTCGCATTATTCTATCCACGAGGCACGAACCGTCGGCAAACCAACCTTAAATCGTCTATTTCAGAATAGAAGAGGCTTTGTTTAATTCTTGCCAATACGTCGGTAGGGAAAGTAGCAAGTCCTTGGGCATCTCCGGCGATGGAGGGGTTTGTGGCGAGGCATTTACAGATCCAAAAAATACAAAACATAGCGTTTTGTATCAAAATACTATATTATTCGATTTTTTGGAGAGTAATATGGGCATTGTAAAAATTTCCGCTGAATTACATGAAGCCACTAAACTCATGGCACGAGCAATGAGTCGCTCTATTAATTCACAAGCGGAATATTGGATCAGAATAGGAAAATTGGCAGAGGAAAATCCATCAATTACCTATCCTGAAATTCTTAAAATGTTAATAACCCAAGCATCCCTAGGTGAAATGAACGATGTTAATGAAGACTGCTGAAGCAATAGAAAAAATGCGGGTTGCCGGTAAATTAGCGGCCTCAGTACTGCAGATGATAGAACCTTATGTTGTTACTGGTGTAAGCACGAACAAGCTTGAACAATTATGCCGGCAATATATTATTGAAGACTTGCAAGCGATTCCCTCCACCTTAAATCATTATGGCTTTCCTGCCTGCATTTGTACCTCCATCAACCATGTGGTTTGCCATGGCATCCCTTCCGATAAACCGGTTAAAGAAGGCGATATTATTAATATTGACGTTACAGTGCAAAAAGATGACTACATCGGGGATACCAGTAAAATGTTTCTAGTGGGTGCGGTCAAACCCTTTGCGAAAAGGCTGGTCGAAGTTAGCCAAGAATGCTTGTATAAAGCCATTGCTCTTGTGCGCCCAGGAACCCGGCTGGGTGATATCGGCAGCATTATCCAAAAACATGCAGAACAAAATGGGTATTCAGTAGTGAGGGAATACGGTGGGCATGGTATTGGCAGATCCATGTGGGAGGAGCCTGAGGTCATGCATTATGGCAAAGCCAATACCGGGCTTGAGCTACAAGCAGGAATGACCTTCACGATTGAACCCATGCTTAATCTGGGTCGTAAAGAAATTAAAACATTGGGAGATGGTTGGACAGTTGTCACTAAGGATCATAAATTATCGGCGCAATGGGAACATACCATTTTGGTGACCGATGATGGGTATGAGGTGCTGAGCTTGAGACCTGAGGAGCAACTGTTATTCCTAACATAACGCTCAACCTAATTAACCCAATGAGATTGGCATCCGGCTACGCGCTTCGTTCTAATCAACTCACCTTACGCACCAGTTATTGATTAATTTATAAAAATGCGTATCTTTTGTCCGTTGTTTTATAAGGGCAAAAAATGAAACCAGATCTTTTAGACATCTACAGCGATTATTTAATCAGTCAAAATCACGATGCAATAGCCACAGGATTAACGGCAATGTTCGATGGTGAAATTAGTCATGATCAAGTGAGTAGGCACCTAAGGTCCGGTGTGAGCCTGGGTCAAAGGAATTATGGTGCTACATCAAGGCAGATGTACGATGTCATGAGCAACCATCAGCAAGAATGAACTGTTTCGGGCGCGGCTCAAGCAAGCTGTTAACAATCAGGTGCTTTTTGATTACATCCTATCGGATAATTGGTTTGGCTCCAAAGCAAACATGACCTTGATTCATCTAAGCAAAATGCAAGCTTATCTAAATCGCCAACCAAGACCATCAGAACTCAACGCAATCATTTGTTTGCATCAATCATTGCATACTGCAAACTTGAATTGCTGAAAGTAAAAACCTCTTTGAATCACTTTGCTATCAAACAAAAACGATTACTGAAGGCTAATCAAATCATGTCCAATGAGCTACAGTTACTGAGAGCCTCTGCGTAAGGTGAGCTATAATCTAAGTATTACTTAGATTATAGAAGACCCAATTGAAAAGATAATTAACTAGATGGTTCACCGCATTTATTGTTTACACTAAATGATTAAGCAATAAAGAGGGTTCACTGTTTATGATAGGTATTGCCGTTTGTTTCGCATTCATAAACCCATGACGTTCACAGTCATTTATAAAATAAAAGAGCTTTTCAAAATAATTATCAATATTCAAAAACCCTATTTTTTTATCAAGCTCGCCTATTTTGATGGCATTCCATGTCTCGATTGCTTCTTCAAGAGTACCCAACCCTCCAGGCATGGTAATAAAAGCATCAGCCAACTGTTGCAGCATTTTTTTCCGTTCCTGCATTGAATCAACTATATGCAGTTGGTCCAGCCCGTCCAAGTACTTTTCTTTATCCAATAGATGGGAAGTTATAACCCCGATGACTTTACCACCTAATTCGTTTACCGTAGTTGCCAAAAGCCCCATCATTCCTAAACTTGAACCGCCATAAATCAAGGTCAGATCGCGACTAACAAGTTCATGTGCAAGTTGAATAGCTGCCTGTTCAAATGCCTTACTATTACCTAAATTCGCACCAAGATAAACACAAACTGCTTTCATAACAACCTCATCAAAAGAAAAATAAAGCTTGGCTAATTTTTTTTATGCTTTAAGTTCTTTTTCGCTGATATTAGCTATATATAGTGCAATCCCGGACGAGGCCGCCGTTGGCCCCTAATCCGGACTACGTTTATTGCTATTTCTTTCTATATAAGTCTTTAATTAATAATTTAATATTTTCTCTCGCCGCACCTTCATTCGCCATCTTTAAACGCGTCACGCCTATAAGGGAATCACTCATTTTGGCAACATAAGAGCTTTTAATGGTTTTATCAAAAATCGGCTTAGGTTCTTTTGCAGCGAACAACTTATAGTTAACGATTAGTGTTGATTTAAAATCCAAACCTATTACGGGTCTTTCAAATCTTACAATCGTTGCTTTTAAAGAATATGTTCCCGGTTTTATGCCATGAGACAATTGTGCATGCTGAAGCGATTTCTCCAATGCTGCTTTAAAATTTTCATTGCTAATTTCTGATGCGAGTAATGGATTAATTGTATGCCCACCCTTTACTTCACTAACCGTTATCCCATGGATGAAATTTTTGTTCACCGGTTTATGGGTATAAGAATGACTATAAGTCATGGAATCAGTTGTTGCATTGATTCCGCAGCTGGATAAGACAACGCAGCAAGCAAAGATCGCGAAAAAGGAAAGAATGTTTTTTTTCATGGTAATACTCCTTATAAAATAATCTAACGAGGGACGAACGTTGAAATGATTCTTCATCGATGATGACCAAACTCACCAGGAATTAGTTTATAAATTAATAACTGTTTGATTAGTGTTTTCACGGTGAAGAATATTCTACTTTTCCATTAAAATTCCAAATACATAATAGTGTTGGACCTACTTATTTTAGGTAACCCGTTGAAGGCTAAAAATAAACGCTGCACATTCTCTTATACATTTTTATTAAAAGCAAGAACTTGGTTTTTTGGTTTTCAAAAAAAAACCTATTTGCCCGCTAATCACAAGAAAACAGAATCATGCCTCAATTTTGCCAATTCAAAATTCAAAACCCATTTCCAATTTTTATTTTTTATCTAAGGACGTTAAATTCATGGCTAAATAATTGATCTAAACCATTCAATTCAGCTAAACAGTGTTGTACTTCGTCTGTAATTACATAAGGAGTAGATTGCGCGGCAGGAATTAAGGAAGAAAAATGAACTATGGCATAAGTTCGCATGACACCACGAGAATTTAAATTGGTAACACGCAAACAGCCTTCTTGAAATAAGACCTCTACATCATAATGACCAAATAATAAGTAAATCCGCTTACTATTAAGTAAGCCCTGCAGTTTTTGAAGCACACTAGACTCTCTTGATGGTATTTTTTGGTTAACTTCACTCTTTTTGGCTTTAAAAAAAATGTCAGAAGGCACTACTGGAAGTTTTGAATACATTTATAAGTAATTATCTAAAACGAAATTAGACTCATTTTAAATTTAGATGATTTTTATGTAACCATTTTGGCGGAAACTGGATGCTTGAACAACTACTAAATATAAAAAAGTGTTGAAGATGCATCCTTGCTGTCCACGTGTTCGTGCTATATATGCCAGGGCTATTCTAAGTGCAATTCTTTTTCCATAATTTATCTAATTTAATCAGGGGGCTACCTCCTATTCAGAGACACAAAAAGAAAGCATTTGCCCCATCACTACTCCATTAATTTATCACAACAGCCACAGGGCCTATTTAACTCAAAGTGCGCTTTAACTTTGGTATAGGAGTTATAACCTACTCTAGCTATCAGATTTAGCTTATTGGTATCAATACGTTTATCCTTAGTTAAAATTTCAGGATCAAGATGAATTCCAATAACTTTACCTATTATCATTCGATTAATTAAATCAGAATCCCTTGGTATTGGTAATTGGATAGACTCATGATAAATACATTCCAAACTAATAGGAGCCCCTTTTACCCTACGAGTTTTAATAAGCTCACCAGGTAAAGGCTCCACCTCTGCCATATCAAATTCGTTAATCCCCCGAGAAAAACCCAAAGAGGTAATATTCATTGCCTCTCTGCTACTATAACTAACCAAGTTGACAGTAAACTCCCCTGTTTCTTCAGCGTTTTTTAACGTGTCTTTGGCTCCACCTCCACTATGTGCTCCAGTTGTAGCAAACATGACCATCGGAGGATCATCACAAACAATATTAAAATAACTAAAAGGAGATAAATTATGGTTGCCTTCTATATCCTTAGTGCTGATCCATGCTATAGGCCTGGGAACAACACAAGCTTTAAATATTCCCTTAGGCAATTTCTCTGATGCGTGTAAAAACATGCTCCTGTATTCCTTAAAATATGTTCTACTTACAGTTGAAAACTATTAGAAAGCTCATAATGCAACGTAAAAATAATCGTTGGAGCATTGCTAAGGATTCCAAAAAGATATGGAATATATTGTTACACTCTGTCCCGATTTCATAAGAGCCCTAAACATCTAACTCTGAGTCTTTCAAATTTAAACAATTAACTAAGCCGCGCCAATTTAAACTTAAAGTTACAAAAATGCAACTTTAAGTAAAATACAAACTTAGTATTGTAACTTTTTATGTTAAGTTGATGCTATTAAGATTTAAATATATACTTCCTAGCATATTTATAGGAGTCCTATATTGGAAAGAGAATATTTTGTTCATGGTTTTGCGCAAAGACTAACAATGCTTATGAAACAAATCAATTTGACCTCATCAGCCTCAAAGGCAGGAGTAAAAATTAGCGTACTGGCAGAAGTCTGTGATTGTTCTCATCAAATGGCTAGACGATATGTGTTAGGTGAAGCACTTCCAGAAATAGATATTATTTATAAAATAGCAAAATGGCTTAAAGTATCTCCTGGCTGGCTTTTGTTTGGTGAAGAAACTCAACCTCCTAGTAATGTCACTCAAAATAACCTAATTCAGATTGATTCTGATCTTTTTGAGTATATCTTAACCAAAAGCACGATGCTTCTTGAGCTAACACAAGATCCCGAAGAACTAGTGCATTTTATTGTGGATAGTGTAAACGATGCTACTCATATTAAAGCTGATAAAGAAGAACTGATGAAAATCATTGATATCTCTGTAAATTCTGCCATGCGTTTTAATGGACTCAGAAATGAACGAAAAATTAAAGCTAATCTATAGCGCCCCTGAGAAAGAAACCTCTGTTTTTTTGCATTCAGATATTGGTGATATCTTATTTGAATATCGGCGCTATATAAAAAATGTATTTTTACAAATCAAAGGACATTATGAAATAGCTTATTTTGGCATCAATATTATCAGTCCATCAAATGAACTTGTTTCATTCTCATCCATGCCACATATTGAATATAACCTAATTCAACAAGGTTTTTGGAAATACGATCCCCATTTTTCTTCAAGATTTTTAAATAAAAACACATTGTTTTGGTGGGATGACATTAAAACCCCGTTCGCAGAAGACATAAGACAGATAAAACTGATTAATAATCACTTTAGCGCAGGAATGACATTATCTAGGGAAATTAATCAATTTAACCTCCTATATTCTTATGCAACAAATTCCAAAAAGAAAAATTTAAAGGAGTATTACGATTCTCAGATTTTTGGGTTAATCGATATTGGGGATTATTTTTTTAAAGCTATCCTGAAATTATATTCAGAGTGTTATGGTAAAACCCCTTTACCGCAGCTAAATCAATTAAATTCCAAAGCTGTAGATCTTGGTATTCGATCTACCCTTCAACTTATAGTAAATAATTCATAACCATATAGGCAATACAATGAATTCATATGCAGTAATACAACTAGGTAATCCTTTGCTTAGAATGGTATCAGAACCCATTACAGATGATCTTTTTAGTTCTGAAGAATTGAAAGAGATGGAAACTATTCTTTTTAAAACTTTAGAAGAACAACAAGGTTTAGGATTAGCAGCCCCGCAAATTGCTATTCGCAAACGTGCCATTGTATTTGGCATGAAACAACATCCTGTATACACTGATTTGCCATCTATTCCCTTCACAGCCCTATTCAATCCCTCTTTCGAGCCTCTTTCTGATGAACTAGAAGAAGCATACGAAGGTTGTTTAAGCGTTGGCCAGTTAAGAGGGAAAGTTCCTCGTTATAAATCCATCGTTTATCGTGGCTATGATGTCAATGGAAATTTAATTGAACGAGAGGCATCAGATCTTCACGCACGCGTAGTACAGCATGAATACGACCATTTAGACGGTATAATTTTTCTAGATAGGGTTACTGATCATAGCTCTCTCGGTTTTCATGAAGAATTAATCCAAGCCGGAGCGTTACAAAGCAAGAAGATTGATTAATGTTTACAGTATCAAAAAAAACAATTATCGGCGGTGCTATTGGTAATGCCCTGGAAATGTATGATTATGTGATATGGGGATTATTCTCCGTTTATCTTTCTAAGGCATTTCTCCCCCCAAACTCCAAATTATCCGATATCTTTTTTCTATTTTTACTTACCTATATTCTGCGCCCTATAGGTAGTTTGATTGGTGGGGTATTGGCTGATCAGTTAGGTCGGAAGAAAATCCTTACTCTAAGCATTTTTTTGATGGGAATATGCACTAGTATTGTTGGTATCTTACCAACATATTCGCATATGGGTGTTACTACTATTTTTCTTTTATTATTTATCCGCGTAATTCAAGTGCTTGCCGTAAGCAGTGAGTACATTAGTTCTATTGCCTTATTAATTGAAAATTGCCCCCCCAAAAAAAGAGGATATTTTGGCTCATGGGCCGCCTTTGGTGTCAATGCTGGCGTTTTAGCTGCATCTCTATTCGGCGCATTAATTCTTTATTTAATCGATTTAAACATTCTCCCAGAATGGGGATGGCGATTGGCTTTTATCGTTGCCTTCTTGACGATGCTTATAGGTTTTTGGATCAGAAGCTCTCTGCCAGAGAGCCTTGAATTCATCGCAGCAAATGCACGCCATGAAAAAAGAGCGTTCTTAGATGTAATGTATGAAGCATTAACCATTTTTAAATCGCAAACATTTACTACACTTTTAGTATTTTCTTTAGTTTGTTTTGGCGTTTCTACTACTATATTGGTGTTTATCTACGCGCCCATACATATAAGTACCATCAATCACATACACAATACGCAATCATTTATTATTAATTCGATCAGTTTAACGTTACTTGTCTTGCTTATTCCTGTTTTTGGTATCGTTTCTGACTCATTGGGGCGAGTCAAAACCATACTTATCGGATGTATCACTATCTCTCTACTAAGCTTGCCCTATTTCAACATATTGTCATCAAGCAATTTTTATCAAATTTTGCTAGCCCATACTTTTATAGCAATCCCTTGTGCAAGC
This sequence comes from Legionella sp., assembly GCF_965140895.1. GTDB lineage: Bacteria > Pseudomonadota > Gammaproteobacteria > Legionellales > Legionellaceae > Legionella. The sequence goes on from NZ_CBCSKT010000022.1 coordinate 14,088, forward strand.
ATTTTTGCAGTAACTCCAGTATTAATTACCGAGATCTTCCCCTTATCAATCAGATGTTCAATTACCAATTTAATTTATTCATTGGCCGCGTGCATTGGCGGCGGCATAACTCCATTAATTGCTTTCAAACTCGTACCTTATGGAAGTAATTTTCCAGGCTTGATTCTTGTTCTGCTTGGAGGTATTAATGTTTTATTCATGGGGCTTTATTTGAAAAAAAATTGTGGGGCTGGTTTGAATAGTCACCTAAAACTCCAAAAAAATATTTGAATTCAAAGCTTAAGCCCCCCCCCCCCAGTGTGCTCATCTAAACAAAATTAGATGCATTTTTTGTTTACGCCCATCAAATGAGCCTCTAAAAAGTCAAGCTCCGCGAACATCGAACACCTAAAAGCTCGCTCTTAATATCAATGCAGTGCTTGCCGTATTACCGGGTGTGACGGTTATGCTACACGAGCCAGCTGGTTCTAATAGTCCACTACAGGTTGATGAGGTATAAGACAGAGGGTTATATTAAGCCGAGATGCCGTACCCGTAGCAGAAATGTTAAAAAATCGCCCGCTGCCCGCCGCTGCGGTTTGATTTACCAGGAATACCAACAGGGCACATAATGAAATCAAAGTACGCGTTAAAACATTTTGTTTGTCCAATCCTAAAAATAGCATGGGATATCCTTATCATTGCCAGGAATCCCTGACTTCGGCGAGAGAGACTGTTTGTTTCAAACTCATGATCGTGGGTTTAAATTCAAAATTCAAGGGCTGACACGAGATCCTCACGCTCTTGAATATTCCCGTTTAATCTCATTGAAATAATACGCATAGCACTACATAATGATCTTCCTTTAAACAAAATTCATTAACAAGGTACATTATGCCCCAAAATAACATTTCACGGAGAAATTCAAAAACCAGTGATAATCCAATGAGTAAAAATCAATTTGTCTTTAAATTTTCTCCATTCCTCACAAATTTGGATAATGATCCTTCAATAATAAAATATCAATTCCATTTAAAATTCGATAAAAACAAAGAGTTGGGCCACCCGGAGCCTGTACATAAATCATCAAAGAAACATTCATCTAAGGCAAAATTCATATTGCCAACTACGAGGCAGACTACTTATGTTACCAATCATGCTCTCTCTCCCGCATCTGCTGCAACCCCAAGCCTCTATAACAACGCGAGTTCGCCAGTATTTTTTACAGCTTCGCAAGGTATGAATCCTGATTTATCGCGACAAACAACAAACTTTGATACATCTGCTACGAGAAAACTTCCTGTAGTACCTAGTATCGAGAAGAAGAAAATCAAAATTTCCAATTTGCTTAATAACGAAATGTTAGATGAGAAAATATTAGACGTAGCAACTATCAAGGCCTTAACCGAAACATTTAGGGCATCGGCGGACACACTGGAAAAGGAATGGTCTACACCAAGGCTCCGCTAAACATATTGGGGGACAAACCCTGATTACAGATACTTTCATCAGGAGTGCTTAGGCAGCTCCTCTAAGCATTGTGGTAAATTATCCAGATATTTAAATACTTAATTTACCACTATTGCATATTTTTAAAATCAATATAGAATGCCCGGCGCAAAATGGAAAAAAATAAAAAACTAATAGCTCAACACGATTATTTTGATAGCGAAGAATATCAAAAACTTGATGTGGTAAAGGTATTAAATGGAAAGGGATTGTTATTTTCATTTATATTTTTTGGTCTGTTTGTTACCACACCAAATTTAATATCCCTGCTTCAGAAGCCCTGAGTAAATGATTTATCCTTTAAGTGCGGCAATTTCTTCCTCATTAAAGACACGCGAACGAGTTAAAAAACGTATGCCTTCAGGTGCTTCCAGTGAAAATCCAGAACCCCGTCCTGAAACCACATCAATAATTAGTTGCGTGTGTTGCCAATAAGCAAATTGCGATGCACTCATATAAACTGGAGTCCCCTTAATATCTCCCAAACATACATCACTAGCACCTAGTTTAAATTCATTTCGCAAATAACACATAGGTGCACTGCCATCACAGCAACCGCCTGATTGATGAAATAATAATGCACCATGCTCTTGAGTTAATTTGTGGAGCCACTCCTCTGCCAAGGGGGTGGCGATTACCCGAGCAGGCGCATTCATGATTAAAAGAATCCTAAGGGTTTGGCCGCATAGCTAACCAATAAATTTTTAGTCTGCTGGTAATGATCTAACATCATTCGATGGTTCTCGCGACCTATACCGGATTGTTTGTAGCCCCCAAATGCAGAATGGGCGGGGTATAAATGATAACAATTAGTCCATACACGTCCTGCTTGTATCGCACGCCCTACTCTAAAGGCTCTATTCTGATCACGCGTCCACAAGCCGGCACCTAAACCATATAAAGTATCATTGGCAATTTCGATGGCATCATTTTCATCATTAAAGGAGGTCACACAGAGCACGGGACCAAAAATTTCTTCTTGGAAAACACGCATCTTATTATGGCCCTCAATAATTGTGGGCTGAACATAAAAGCCCTCATTTAAGTCTGATGATAAATGAGCAGCTTCGCCACCAGTAAGAATGACTCCCCCCTCTTCTTTTGCCAAGGCAATGTACGATAAGATTTTTTCTTTTTGATCATTCGATGCTTGAGCGCCGATCATAGTTTCGGTATCTAAAGGATTCCCTTGTTTGATTAATCGAACTCGCTCAATAGCATGAGGTAAAAATTCTTTGTAAATCTTCTTATCAATTAATGCCCTAGATGGACAGGTACAGACCTCGCCCTGATTCAGCGCAAACATGCTAAATCCTTCCAATGTTTTTTGAAAGAAATCATCTGGTTCACTCATGACGTCGGCAAAAAATAAATTCGGTGATTTACCCCCCAATTCCAGGGTTACCGGAATTAAATTTTCTGAAGCATATTGCATGATGAGGCGACCCGTAGTGGTTTCTCCCGTAAAGGCAATTTTAGCTATGCGCTTGTTGCTCGCCAAAGGCTTACCAGCCTCCACACCAAAACCATTAACAATATTTAAAACACCTGGAGGCAATAAGTCTTGAATCAGCTCAGCAACAACTAAAATACTGGCTGGTGTTTGTTCGGCAGGTTTCATGACCACACAATTCCCCGCAGCCAAGGCAGGAGCTAATTTCCAAGCAGCCATCAGGATAGGGAAATTCCAAGGAATAATCTGACCAACGACTCCTAAGGGTTCATGAAAATGATAAGCAACCGTTTGCTCATCTATCTCGGAAAGGGTACCTTCTTGGGCGCGGATACATCCAGCGAAATAACGAAAATGATCAATAGCTAAAGGAATGTCCGCCGCTAAGGTTTCACGAATCGGTTTTCCATTATCCCACGTTTCTGCAACGGCTAACATTTCTAAATTAGCTTCAAGACGATCCGCGATACGATTTAGGATAAGGGCTCGCTGGGCGGCAGGCATTTTCCCCCAACCCGCTTTGGCTTTATGCGCCGCATCCAAAGCCAACTCAATATCTTCTGCAGTAGAACGAGGAATCTCACAGAATTTTTGACCATTAACCGGGCTAATGTTATCAAAATAATTCCCACGTTGTGGAGGAACCCATTCACCATTAATGAAATTATGGTAACGGGATTTAAAATTAACTTTTGCACCGGCTTGATTAGGATTGCTATATTTCATGTTATTTCCTATCTAAGTAAATTTAAGAGTCCATCCTCAACAATCTATTCAATACATTGCACGATATTATGTGTAAAAAATAGAACTCATACGGGCATATTTAACTATTTATTCCATGATCGAAATATAACCAATATTTTTTACTCCTAACATAAATCAATAGCTCGAAATGGAGGGTTCGTCAAGTTGCGCTCATCCCTCGAATAGCCGTATATCGTGTTTAAAACGATACATTCTCGCAAGCAAGGAGTAATCATGACAGGCCGTGAATAGCTGATTATTTAAACAACCTGTTCAAAGGTTTCTGTACAATTATTTGCTTTCCTTAATAAAACCATAATAGTAAACCGTTATTATTTTCCTTTTATTAATTTTGGAAATATGATGGACGTCCATGAGGCAATCGAGACATTGCAAAAAGAACTAGGTTATAAAGTCAGCCCTATTGGTAGCTGTCAAGGATTCTCTCTTCGCTGGCTCGAAGCCTGCTTTCTTAAGGAGGAAAATATCTTTGATGCTCGAATTCACAAGATAGTCAATCAACTGGATACCATTGGTGAAGCAATTAATAAAGCCCAAGCAAAGCCGGTAAAAGAACGGACTCAAGAAGAGATGCAATTACTTGAGATCCCCACATTTTACGTAAGCCTTGGGTTATATCAAATGCCAGAAGATTACGCCTCACTTTTTGGGGAGGTATATCATCAGCCGGAAATGAAACGTATTTCTGCCCTTGCCTCTTCGGAGAAAATCCTCTCGCGCGGGGGATTAGACAAAATTGTTTCAGACATTTATACCCAGGATGAGTTTAAAAGCTATTTGGATTCATTAGAACAATTAATCAACCAGTGTGATTTGTCCTCGGAAGATACTATAGGGCTAACTCTATCCACTTCCTATCATACCAATGCCCTCACATACACCCCAGGGGACGGATGGAAATTTATGGACATAAATACATACCCTTCGCAAGTTTTTCCTGCGGGTTCAACATCAGAATTAATGAGTAGAATCCAGGAGGATTTTGCTATCGTCTCTGGCTCTAGACCTATTGCTATTAGCGCGACTATTTTTACCGTAGGTCTGCAAGAAGAGAAAAATCAATCACTCAAAAAATCATTAGGCTTACTTAAAGAAAAACATAGTAAATCAAGAGCCATTCCTGAACCTGAAAAGGCAATTTATTTAGCTCAACTTGCTGCAATAAATGGTGATGCCGCACTGATTACCCAGCTTTATACCCAAAGCTCTCTGAGTACAAAAAATAGTGATGGATTGACAATCCACTATCTCGCTGCCACGAATGGTCATGCGGACGTTATTGATGTGTTAGGGGAACTTGGAGTAGATTTAGACGAGGAGAATGAGAATGGAGCAACCGCCGTTTTTATTGCCGCAGCCAATAATCACGACCAGGTTATTAAAAAACTTTCCTCTTATGGAGCTAATCTTAATGCATCTTATGAGCAACAAACCGCACTTTATGTTGCAACTTCCTGTGGGCATTTTGAGGCTGTAAAAGCTTTAGTAGAAGGTGGGGCTGATCTGGATTCAGCGTTCAGTGAAAAGATGTCTCCTCCTATTTTTACTACCATCAAAAAGAAGCATATAGAGATTCTTGCTTATTTGATACACTCCGGTGCTGATGTCAATGTAATGCATGAAGAGATTACACCACTATTTTTTGCTGTCATATTAGACAATATCGAAGCTGTTCAACAATTAATAAACGCCAGCGACATTGATCTTGATATTTCTTGCATGGATTCAATTGATGATTTATACGATTTTGTTCAATTTATGGGAGATGAGGCGACTACCAGAGCGGTTAATTTTATCAAAATGCAATCGGATCCCAATAATATAAAAGTCACGGCTAGAGATATTGCGCAGATTAAAGGAAATGATGAAATCGCCCAGCTTATTAAGCAAGAACAAGATAAGAGGGCCAATCAAAATTTATTAATTCAGCAAAACAATTTCTGCTTTTTCGAAGACCAAAATTCTTCTCTAAAGAAACGGAAGCGCCAAAATCCACTAGATGAGGAAGCTCATAAGTCTCTTAAAGTAGATGGCACGTCGAGCAGCAAAACAAGTCCTGGACTGTAATTTTGGGAGCATTCTTTAATGCATTTCTATTCCATTTTACAGCTCGCGATTCAAGGTCATAGATCTGAATGGACATCTTTATAATGCATAGGCTAGTTCTACTGTAATTAAATGATGTCCTTTAATAATCGCTCCGAAGCGGGGGTAAAGAATTCGTATGTCTCATGGCGATTTTACCAAAGTTCAAAAACCTACCACCTTTCTGAGAGAGTCACGATTAAAAGCCTACTCGACCCAGATAAAAACAATTAAAGATTATTTTGTCACTCTAGGTTATTTTTGATCAATAAACTAAAAGGTTGGTGTATACTAGACTCCAATTTAAATATTCGTTGTTGGCATGCAACTTAGCCTGAAAAGGATTTTTATGAATAACACCAAAACCACATATAAGTATTTGACTTTATTAGCTATGGCTTATATGACATTAAAGTTGGTAACCATTTTACTCATATATAAGGTAATTAAAATTGGTTCGATTTCTTTTACAGCGTCTACTGTAGTTATTCCGTTTTGGTTCTTTTTAGGCACTATAATTGCTGAAGGTTACGGATATGTGGTGGCCCGACATGTCATCTGGATGGCGATTATTTTTCAATTTATATTTGCATTAATTTGTACTTCCTTAACCTATGTTCATTCACCAGATTGGGTAAACCAGGCTGCATATGAATATATTTTTGGAAAACTTCCTCGAGTAACTATAGCAAGCTTTATTGCAATCCTGTGTGGTGCATTTATCAATGCTTATTCCCTTGCAAAATATAAAATTTTGTCTAAAGGAAAGCGCTTTTGGCTTAGAAGTCTAAAATCTTCGGTGATAGGCGAACTTGTATTTACAGTGATTGCTTATCTTTCTGAATTTATAGGAATGATCCCTTTTCAACAAATTATTTATCTTATGATGATTTCTTTTCTGGTAAAAGTTACCTTCAGCGCACTTTTAGTGGTTCCCTCTATATTGGCTACAAAAATGCTAAAAAAAGCGGAAGGAATTAATGTATTTGACTATAACACTAATTTTAATCCATTTAAGTTTAGTCTCAATGAAAAAAACAATAATACCCATGAATGTGAAATGACCAATGTGCTCCCTTTCTCCACTAGAACACAGTCAATTCAATAAGTAAGGAAAATAAAATGAAAACGCAATACGTCACTCTCTTTTCTGGGGAGGATAATAAATCCTATTTCAAAGAAGAAACGCCTGTTTATGAAAAAGCACATCCTTTAGGGATGTATTCAAAAATAATCCCTACTAAAGGTGCGCGATTTAGAACGTTTAAAGCAGGTTCTCAATATGATTGGCATAATGCCCCACAACCCCAATATATTATATATCTTGAAGGAGAGGTTGAGGTTGAAGCAAGTGGAGGCGAAAAGCGCGTTTTTAAAGCAGGAGATGTATTGTTTGCTACAGATCTAACTGGCAAAGGACATGTAGCAAAAACTCTTACAGATGGAAAATCAATCATAATAACTACTCAGGATCCGTCCGAAGAAGAGTCTAATTCTTTCTCGGCAAGTTCAAAGCTATAAAAAATCATCTTCCTGCTTATGTTTAGAATTTACTATTCAAGAAGATAGTAAATTCTTTATCCATTGATTATTTCAGATCTATAGAAGTAGCCAATTTTGTATGCATCTTCGGGGGAGCATTGTTTAAGAAAACTCTTATCTTTTACTACTTCTGGCACTGTATAATCTTTTATTACTCCTGATTCTCGATCTTTTATGCAAAGAAGCGTGGTATTTTTTTCAGAAAATTTATGACCTACAATTTTATATCTAGGCTCTTTTAATTCTTCAAAGTTGCAATAATGTATGAGCTGCGTATCCTTTGGAGAAAACTCCTTTAATAAAACTTCATCTTCTGCTATTTCGCGAGGAGTATAGGGCACTACTTTTCCAGTACCATTAATTTGGATTATTAATTCATATTTACCATTAACACGCTTCACATCCGTTATTTCATAAGCAGAAATTTCTTTAATTTGAGAGCAAAATAGGTGATATTTTTTAATCCACCAGAAAAAATGTGCATTAAGCTTTGATAAATATTTGATCATAAAAAACTCAATTCAATGACTTTCACAATATAATCTAACTTCGGTAATCACGCCTATTACTTTGTCTTTTTCCATAAGTAGAGCCGGTTTTAAGTGATGAAGATCGGGAGAGAGAGGCTTAATAAATCTATCTGTTGTATCTGTTATTAATTGTCGCACTATTGTTTCAGGATAATTTTGGAGTTTAACAACAACATAACTTCCATGATGAGGAGTTCTCGATGGATCAACTAACAATGTTGCTCCCTTAGGAATTAGAGGGTCCATAGAGCTGTCGGGCATATACATGGCAAATGATCGTTCTCCAAGATTGGTATCAGCAATGACATATTGAGTAATATTTTCTTCAATGATGGGCCATAAATTGACTTGCAATGTACTAATTAATGGAATGCTTTTTATAGCTTTTTTGCTAGACAATAAAGAAGGTATTAAATCCACCCCACGTAATTGATTGATAGTAAGATCGAAATAATCGGCAATCGGTTGAAGTGTACTAATTCGTGGATTCTTATATACACCTGTAGCAATACGTTGAATAGTCGGTTGAGGTAAGTTTACACGGCGTGCAAGTTCAGCAACTGTTATTTCATGTATTTCAATTAATTTTTGAATCACTTCACTTAATTGGAAGTTTTTAACCGCGCTTAAAGACATAAATCCGCCTTATATTATATAAAGGTATATTTAATTACCAAAAATACATTGACATCATATTTAGGCATTAAATATACTTTGAGTATGCTAAAAAATACCATTATTGTTTGCTTTAGTATATCTTGTATGTGCGATAAATCAAGAATCCTGAAAGTAGTTCATGGCCTATTGCATTTATCAGTACCAATGATACGGAAGGAAATTCTAATTTAGAGCCTTTTAATTATTTTAATATTGTCAGTGTAATTTTATAAGTATTCATGAGTAGCCGCGCTGAAAATATCGGCCTCATAGAGGTACCCGAAAAATGTAAAAAGAGGGATTCGTGGATAGGATAAAAAATAAGCTTAATAATTTTGGAATTAATAAGAATACTAGAATGTTCTTTATGCTCAAAAAGGAGAGTCTAATACAACAGGTTTTAATAAATACCTTAATGATTAGAAATAACTGTCTCATAGACGATCTAGCCAAAATACTTAATATCGATGCGAAAAAGCTTCATCGAGTATGGCAGGGAAACGATAAGTTGACAGATAAAAAATCAACTGAACTTATCCACCTCTTTTATATCCTAACCAATTCGATAGAAGGATAGAATTTATGCTCGGGGTCAAGCCCTGAGAGATCCTCACAAAAATTAATCATAGTGAAGGATCTCGCTTTGTGTCTGTAAAGAAGAGAGGTAAAGCATCTCAAGCATTAATTCAAATTCCTGTTGTTTGAGAGTAAGTTTTTTCATTAAAGCTCGTCTGCCAAGAAATACCAGAGATAAAGCATTCTTAGTCTTGGCGGAGTGAGCTTGAAAGTCAGCGGTTTTTCCAATGAATTGAGTAAATAATCCTGCAAGCCATGCAACAAAAGTGGCTAAAGCAGCGATTAAAAGTAGAATATTCATTCGCTGAGGGCATCGCATAAGTCTGTTCTTAAGTCCTAATCCATAGTAGGAACATTTTGTGTCCCTTATATTTTCATCAATCCTCATTCTTTGGCAATAGATAGTACCAATTAAATCCGGGTTAAGTGTTGCTTGCTTAAGGGAGGTTACTAATACCCAAGGTTCTTTAGATGCTTTAAGCAGGCACCACTAAATAGCTCGAATTAATTGAGGTATTTTCTAAAATTAATGCAAAAAGCAAAGCTTGACCCTTTGGGGACTTGGCTTATTTTTGCGAGTTAAAATTTTATTTGGCACAACAGAACGTCTAAAGGATCATCACCTCAATCTTAAAAAGTAGTCACCCTCATAATTTTTTTCAACATTTTCATGAGAATCAAATTCAAAATCCACCTTTAGTTTATCCATTTTACCGCGTCCTTCGATCTCCAATTCCTGCAATACATCTCTTTTAAGCACCTCCTCCAGCCCTGAGTCTCTGGCTTCTTTAATTTGATAATCAAAGTTATAAAATATATAAAACCCAAAGCTATCACCTCTTTGAGAATAGAATGCAAAGACCTTATGAATGTTTTTTAGCTTATATTTATTCACTATACGCTCGCAAATATCACTTAAGCCACGATTTCGTTTAGCATCTTCCGCATCCGCTCTTGCAAAATCTGCCTCTGTAGGTATACGTCTAGTCATGTAATAAAGCCTCCCATGTCCACTGATTTTTTTGTTCAAATTTATAACCAAGATCTTTAAGAAAATCCACTTCTCTTTCAAAGAAAGAATTCATCTTTGCTTTAAGTGGATTATGCGAAAAAAGAATCTGTTTCCCTTGGCTTATTTGTTGTGTAAGAAATGTTTTATTTATTTTCCAAGTTTCATCTATTGAAAGCCCTTTAGTTACTTCATTCCATTTATCAACTTTAAAATAAGTGGCATCGTAATGAGAAGCAACCCTTTGATAACTAGTTCCTTCCTTTGCAAAATGCCCTAATACTAATCTATCACTTTCAGCATTTCTAGTTGCATTAAAGGCAACATCTTCATACCACTCTGGGCTTTTCCACATTGGGGAAGCTTTATTTGGAGCCGTTTTCCCACCTAATAAACCAACCTTCGAACCAGTCTTTCCTAGCCCTTTTAATGCAGTGTATGCTAATTTGCCTCCAGGCACTAATCCTAATGCGGCAAGACCTCGATTAATGCGCTCCCCAGAAAACAGCTCTTTACCAGACCATACTTCCTCCGCAGCTTTTAATTGCCCCACAATAGGAATAAAATCCAATGCCATAGAGCCTGCCATTTTTAAATAATCAGACGGGGTTAGTGATGTACCTGTTTCTGAAGCAGGTGAGCTCTCAGGGCTTGACCCCATAGACTTTTATCTGTGACTGTTAACACATTAAAAATTTGGTAAAAAAAACAGGCGTGGCGTTACCAATTAACAAGGAATTTCTAAGGAGTGCCCCTTTGAGCTTCTGTTGATGGGTGTCCCTAGTCCCCATGTCTTCTCATTTTGGTATCTGCCAAATTTCTCTTGTTTTGTCGGATAAAATAAATTTATATTGAATTATTTTCCCATCAAAAGTTGTATAACCATAGAGACGTTGAGAGGAAACATAATTAATATCCGATTCACCAAGATAAATAAACCCAGAAAAAGTACTACTTATTTCATTGTCAACAAAGTTATACTGTTCTAAATATAATTGATCTGCTGAAAGACCATATGCTTCATATTCACTACCAACACTACAAGTAACATATTGACTTAAAAATATTATATCTTTTCGATTTTTTCCAAGACTAGACCATAAAAAAAACTTGGCGCCATCAGTATTCATCGTAAGATTATTGAAATCATGAAAAACAGCTGTTCTGGTAGGTAAAAATTTTTGAGCGTTGATATCATATAAATAAAGGTAATAACGCCCTATTTTGGCAATAGTTTCATATTCCCCCCCCCCCCAGAGCAGGCAGTTTCCTTCCACTTCTCACTGCGCTCATTTTCTGCATAGAGGTAAACTCTAAATTTTTCCCCATTATGACCTTGTATCGTTAATCTGAATGGAGAGTTTTTGATTTTTTTTTGTAGCTCTGGAGTAACAATAAAAATATTTTGAGTCAAAGAGTTATTTGCATAATTATCCCTCACCGCAAAAAAAATACACAGAAAAAAAATAAACGTAGCTTTTTTATATGTTGTCATTTTTATATTCATTCCAATTAACGATATTTAGGTAAAATATACCTGGGTTGATAGGAGCTATCAGCCATACTTAATTTCTTTATAGAGGGATAAATCCTATCTATTTGCGCATTTGCCCAATTTATATCAGTTGCGTATTGACTATGCCCTGGCTTCATAGGGTTCCAGCGCATAGCATACAAAGTATTTTGTGACTTATTGATCCATTGTTTTGAAATAATTTCTGCTCCTCCTATAATGCCTTTCTCTACTGTATTCCATCCATGTTCATCAGCAAATTTGGCTCCGGAACTTACTGCATGTCTATCATTAGCCCCCAGCCCGAAGAAATTATTATTCTCAATAGCAAGTTTACTTTTTCCGTCTTTAGACTCATGCAACGCATGGGCAACAAGATAAACAGGATTAACGTTATTAGCTTTCGAGGCTTGTAAAAACACAGCGCCTTTTCCCCTAAGCACTCCCGCGTCTTTTAATAAAACGTCTAATTGTTCTGCACTAACTTCTCCCTGAAATCGTAAGTCCAAAAATTGTATTCTTTTCACTGGATCTGCAAACTGGCTGTCAACATCCATAAACCGACGCGTTTGTTCGCGAGAAGCATCTGCGAATGGTTGCTTCTTTTTACCGATCCAATATTGTGGTTTGTCACGCAAACTCATTTGTTTGTTTAAGGCCTCTTCAAATGAA
>NZ_CBCSKT010000023.1:0-5972 GCF_965140895.1 Legionella sp.
GGGGTCCTGTGGAAGAACCCCCAAAAGTGGTCGTTCTGAGTTAAGGACCCTTCCAGAAGTGCCGTTTTAAATGTTTTTCAAGCTTATTGACCATCGCATCCACATCAATATCACCATTGCTCTTTTTAAAATTGTACTTACCAGTGAATGCAATGTGAGACCAAGCAATAGGTGAAATCCTGGCAAATTCATCAATAATTGCCTGGCTAACCCCATCGGCGAGCATTCTTTCATAAACGGTGTTCAAGATAATAGCGTTATAGGCGATGATAGAATTTGCAACCAATCTTACTGCATGCGCGCTGACCTGATTGTTTACTATTTTTTTGCCCTTAAAAACCCCGCGATAAATTTTTCTAATGAGCCCTTGGAGTTGGTGGTAGGCCTCAGTTCGATTTCTAGCGGTCCGTATGGCTTTTCGCAGCCCCATATTATCAATTAAATTTAACACATGTGTGCTTTTAAATATCGTATTATACTCAATCAGTGCTTTTTTAAGTCCGGCATAGCGCGCATAGGAGTTTAATTTTCTAACGATATTACTTTGTGTGTTTTCTTGTAGTAGCAAAGAAAGTAATACCCTTAAGATATCTCGTTTTTGCGATTTAATAAGATTTTTATCGATAACTCCCTGTGATTGAATAATCCCAGTATAATTATCAGGCGTTTTGACTGAATATAAGTTATTTGACGCCTCCCTTATGTCCTTAATGCTCGGCACATAATCAACATCGATAGAATCCAATATAACAAAGTTGAGTTTATTTAGAGAGTGGTTGTCTCCCGTCACCATATCGATGTTAATGTCTGTTTTATTACCCTGAATGACGTCGTAAAGAGAGTGCCCTTCATATTCGTTAAGTCCAATATTTTTAGCATTGGCGGCAACAAAGTTTGCAATCAATGTATAAATCGATAGCCCCGGGGATTTTCCAAGATATTTTTTTGAATATCTTGATTGAATGGTGCTTTCACTGGTTAGTAATTTTTGTCCATCAGCATCTGCTAGCAATTTGTCATCCATTAAATTCCATAGCTTAAAAATAGGCAGCGAATGAATCAGATTGCCCACCATGTCATTCGCCGCACATAATGTCTCTATGCGTATAAAATCTTCCTGAGTTGAACGCATCAAATTGTAATTTAGATCAGACATTTCGGCCATCTTCTCTATACCGATACCAAAGGCGTCTGATAAAATACAAGCATTAACGGCCAAGGCCATGGGTGTCTTTTTTTTATTGTACCGAGTTTTCATGTGGGTAAAGGATTGCCACATGTTAATGCGATCGCCGATATACATCATGATGTTTGGTATTTCTACTTGAGTCAGGGTTCTGAAAAAAGCATCGTCCAGGTTATCCAGGCTATCATAAGTCAAACTCCAGTCCTGTTCACCGGTTTTCTTTTCTTTGATATTGAATGCGACATTTTCACCGCCACTGATTCGTTTTGTCGTTTTATCCCACGTGGTGTCTAACGTCACGAGAGCTGCATCCAGACGTTCATCACAATAAACCGGGATTTTAGGATACCCAAATTCATTGGCTATTTTTTCAACATCATCGACTAAGGCATAGCTAATCAAATCATGATCGATGTCGCAGTAAGAAACGCTTTCATTGCAACAGAGCAGACCTTTATCCAAGCGGCGATACATTTTATGGTAAACAAAGAACTCGAATAAATGAGGGTCTATCTGTGCATCATCAGGATCTTTTTTTAAATAAAGAAGCTGTGTCTGGGATATGATGTCTTCCAGATCTTGCGGTAATTTAAACGTTGATGGGCCTTTGCCGCTACCATAGTGCTCTTTCAGTAAATCAATGAGCTCCATGATATCACTATCTTCCTTGTAAAATATAAATGGTACCGCCAGTAGAATTGGCCTTAAATAAAGTGCAAATAAACGTGACGATTTTAAATAAAATTCACGCATAGCTGCTTTTGTATCGAAGGTGCTGCCCTGTAAAAATTGCGCCAACGCTGGAAACTGCTCTTCTGGCAAGATCTTATAGGCCGCTTGATTTAATTCATCGTGGTTCAGTTCTTTTTTACGGTTTGGGAACCATTTAAGAAACTTGGCCAACTTAGGTAAATCAACAATCAAACCAGACTGGTACTCGGATTTTGCCTTTTCTGCATAAGTCTTCGCATCAACTGTAATAGCCCTTGTATGGTACATAAAACTTGTGATTAAATTATCCATGATCTGTTGATAACGGTGATAAATAAAACAAAGAGCATGTAACCATTGTTGCAGTCTAGATAACCTCCGCAATCGGGAAGCCGCGTATTGTTCTGCTATATCAGCGTAATAACGAATAGCATTTTTGGATAACAGCAGGGTTGGAAGAAAATCCTTTGCAAATTTATACAACTCTGCAATCGCCAATGCCTTTTCAACTTCAGCACTGAGCGCGGTGTATGTGAAATTTTTTTGATCAGCTCGTATGATGTTTAGCTTGGTTATCCCATCTTCTCGATCGATTAATTCAGATAACTGTTCTTGTTGACCCTGAGGAATTAATAATATGAGTTGATTAAGTCTATCGCCTTCATTAGCAAAGGCTTGAGTAAACATATCCTGCAAACTTCGGTAAGTAGGAATAACAATTTTTTGATTATCAAGATAGACCAGTAGTTGACGAAATGTGTCATGACCTTTGGGATAGTATCGTAGCAATTCACATATGTGTGCCTCAACCTGAATAGCCTGTTCCACTGACCAGTCTTGATACTCAAACAGGTTGAGAATAATTTGTTTTTGCTGATTTATGCGTTTACGAGTGATACTGCCCTGGAAAACCGCGTCTGTTTTTTTAAAAAAGTTGGTAAGCACATATTCAACATCCACTCGAACATCATCAAATGTAAAAGTGAAAAATTGATTCTTGGCTTTGAAGTACGCAAGCTGCAATATGAAATACACTTTTGTTTTGGTGGTACCAAATTGACCCAGGATATCCAATTCGACCTGATTTAGATCAAAATAGAGCTGTTGTTCATTTTGATTAAAAATTGGCCTCGCATAGAGATCGGCAATTTCAGCTTCAGGTAGGAGATAAATACGTTTTAGGTTCGTCATGCGGGTTCAAAAAAACGGAGGTTTGGATGGACTGATTTCTAAATCAATTGAAGTCGCATTGTACGCTGTTTTTTAGTAAGATAAAGCGGTTCAGTAAATCTTGGTTCAATATATCGTTTTTCGGTTAGTAAAATGGACGTAAATGTATGAAAATTGGATATGCGCGCGTTTCAACCAAAGATCAATCTTTGTCCCTGCAAGTTGATGCACTCAAAAAAGCTGGTTGTGATCAAATTCATGAAGAAATTGCCAGTGGTGCAAAAACAGCAAGACCTGTGCTTGATGAAATAATCCGAAACCTTCGGGAAGATGACACACTGATTATTTGGAAACTGGATCGGCTTGGCAGGAATCTAGCTCATTTAATTCATCTGACAACAAAATTGATTGAGAAAAAAGTTGGGCTGATCAGCTTAAACGATCCAATTGACACTTCAACTGCGCAGGGGCGGATGGTGTTTGGTATTTTTGCATCGCTTGCTGAATTTGAGCGCGAACTGATTCGTGAGCGTACACAGGCTGGTTTAAAATCAGCACGTGCACGTGGTAGAAAAGGTGGGCGTCCCAAAGGTATGTCTCAAGCTGCCATAGAAAAAGCAGCTATCGCGGAGGCATTATATAAGAATGGCAGTATCCCTGTTAAAAAAATTGCAGAACAATTAAGTATTTCTAAAACTACCCTGTATTTGTACCTGAGGTATCGAAATGTTGATATAGGTGCAAAAATATGACGATATCCCTTGATGTAGCGCTGGAAATTTTCAAGCCTTGCAAGTACTCAATGACATCAATGATGAGTGAAAAAGTGATGTCTTCAAACAGCATGATAAAATGGTTGGAACATGATTGCATTTTTATGAATAAGGATGCCCTGTGAGAGTGCTTGAAAAAAATATTATTAATGTATACGGCAAAAAAGGAAAGCAATGGTTGGCGGGTTTGCCGAAACTAATAGAGCTAATGGAAATAGCCCATGGATTAACAAATTTAAGGCCCGTTAAAAATTTAAGCTTCAATTACGTACTGTCCGGTCTTCAAGGCGCACAGCCCATTATCTTAAAATTGGGCCCAAATATAGATGGATTCAAACAAGAAGCCGAGGCACTTAAGGCTTTTACCGGATTTGGTGTTGTTAAAGTATTAGCTGAGGGTGACGCGATGCTCCTGCTTGAACGCGCGGTTTCAGGCGTTTCATTAAAATCGTATTTTCCTGAAAAAGACAATGATGCCATTCGCATCGCTTGTAAATGTTTAAAGCGGTTACACCAGGCACCAATTACTCAAGACCATGTATTTCCCCATATCGAAAATTGGCTTATTGCGCTAGATAAACATTGGGCAATACCAGAAAATTATCTTCAAAAAGCGAAGCTGTTACGCAATGATTTGCTCAATACCTCTTCAGCATCTATTTTACTCCATGGAGATCTGCATCATGATAATATGCTGCAAAATGGCGATGATTGGATCGTAATCGATCCTAAAGGCGTAATTGGTGAACCCGCCTATGAAGTAGCGGCTTTTATTCGAAATCCTATGCCGGAGTTGCTTACACACAAGGATGTGTCGAAGATTATTGATAACCGGATCACTCAATTTGCCAAAATCCTTAAATTATCAAAGCAACGAATAATCGCATGGTGCTTTGTACAATCCGTACTTGCATGGGCTTGGACCTTGGAAGATAACGGTGATGAGGCTTATTTTAAAGCATTAACAAAGTTGTTTTCACAGGACCTCAATAAGTCTTTTTTCCAACCAATTAAGTGAATCTTATGTTAAAAAATCTAATTCAAGATCAACAAATCATCGAGCTTTTGAAAATTCATTATGGGATTAATATTCACACAGCACAAGACATCCCAGGTGGCGCTGATATGAATGCATTTGTATATAAAGCTGATTCTAAATCTAATTCTTATTTTGTAAAGATAAAATACGGAGCTCATAATGAAATTAATTTATCAATTATCCGTCTCTTGCATGATTCTGGAATAAAAGAAATTATTTTTCCTATTCAAACACTTGATGCTAAATTATTTCAACAATTGGAACATTTTAAAGTAATGGTGTATCCATTTATTCATGCACCAAATGGTTTCACTCAAAATCTAACAGAAAAACAGTGGACACAGCTTGGAAAAATATTAAGACAAATTCATGAAACCACTGTTCCTACCTCGATTAAAAAACAATTAAGAAAAGAAATGTACTCAACTAAATGGCGCGAAGTGGTCAGGTCCTTTTATAGTAAAATGGAATCAGATGCTTCAGATGATAAAATTACAGCTGATTTCAAATCTTTTTTTAATCAAAAGATCGACTTGATTTATCAATTGGTTGATTCTGCAGAAGAGCTATCTAAAAAAATTCAACCTGATTCAGATAAATATGTACTGTGCCATTCTGATATACATGCGGGCAATGTGTTGGTCTCGAACGATGGAGCTATTTACATTATTGATTGGGATGAACCCATGTTAGCACCGAAAGAACGAGATTTGATGTTCATTGGTGGCGGCGTTGGCAATGTATGGAATAAACGTCATGAAATCCATTGCTTTTATGAAGGTTATGGTAAGACAAATTTCGATAAAACAATTTTATCTTATTATCGACATGAACGAATTGTTGAAGATATAGCTCTGTTTGGGCAAGACTTGCTTTCACAGGCTCTAGATGATCAGTCCAGACTTGACAGTTTTAAACATTTTAAAGCGATGTTTGAGCCCAACAACGTTGTTGAAATAGCTTTTTCCACCAGCCAAATGAGTAATTCAGAACCTATCTAATTGTCACTTACAGTACTATTCAATAAAACAGCCCATTTTATGGGCCTTTTCACCAGAACGCCCACTTTTGGGGGTTCTTCCACAGGCCCCCT
>NZ_CBCSKT010000024.1:0-26131 GCF_965140895.1 Legionella sp.
CGATAATCTGGAGGATAAGTCATAAACTTAAAAAAAGCGTCGCTTTGCTCCGGTTTGATCGCCATCGAATGGAATCCATGATCGGCATCAGTGGAATCCGCACTATGTTGGTTTTCTTTATTACCAATATCCGCAAGCTACGCGAAACTGGATAAAATCTAAGTCTTCCGATGGAAGTAACATTCTTCTTGACGGACTACGTATAAAAATACGCTATACCTTATAAGGGTTGGATTTATTTACATAATTAAAATGATTTTTAAAAGTTAGTAATTCATCAAATATTAAGGATATTAAATGGCTCAATGGATAGGAGTTTTCATCGGGATAATTTCTGGAATTAGCGGTCTTACTCTAGGAATTATGAATTATCTCAGAGACAACCCTAAATTAGTGGTTCATTTAACATGGGATTTAGAACCTTTTGGTGATATCCCTTTTGAGAAAGATAAATTATATGGTGTTATTCAGATCACCAATACAGGAAGGAGGCCTATTTTTATTAGTCATGTAACTATCCGCATTCCCAATCATAAAGAGTTACTTATTACCGATTCAATTCAGGGTGAAAAGCTAGCTGAAGGCGATCAGCCTAAAATTTATCCTATAACTCAAGCAGGGCTTGAAGAGTTTGGTGATTTTTGGGATAAAATGTATGCTGTGGTGAGGGATAGTGCAGGAAAAGAATACTTATCAGCTCCTATTCAAAACAAACCAGGCTGGGCTAAGTGATTTGAATTAATTTAAGCCTAAAAAATTATCTCTCTTGTTATTTAGTTCTTTAATCCATTTAATTAGCTCTTCAATTTTTTGGGGAAATATTTTTTCCTCTGGATTAATTTGTTTCAAATAATCGTGTGCGGTAATTAGACACGTCAGGCTGGTTGCACTAATTAATAAAAAATTAGGCTCAATATTGTTGAGCTCAGGTTCATACATGTTTTCCGTTTCATTCAGATTATAACGCATTAGATGGTGCCAGGAGCCATGCTCCGCATGACTTCCTGCTCTATACATGGTTTCGTATGCATCTGATAATCCAACTTTCCCTGCAATAGTAAAAAGATTTTCATGCCACGATTTATCTTTTTTTAATATAATGTCTTCAATTTTATATTTAGTCTGAGCAAAAGTCTCTTTTATACTTTCAATTATGTTTTTTTCAAAAGGTAGGATATCTCGACCTTGTGTTTTATGTTGAATAAGCTCCAATAATTTTTTCTCATAGGCAAGTGATGATTTTATAAATTTTTGGCCTATGTCATCATTAATATTTTGAATCAAATATTTCAATATAATTGAGGTTTCAGTGAGAGCCCGCATTGCAAGAAGTGCCATTTCAGAACGATTTTCGCTAATCAGAAGCAAAAAACTATCGTAAAGCTTATACATTCTAACAGTATGGCCAAGCAAAATTCCTTGCTGAAGCTTTTCAAGAAATAGTGTAGGAACTGATGCGGCTGTTATAGCTAAAAATTTATTAACAAGATTACCTGCTTCAATCAAATCAGCAATAAAATCTTCATTGCTTTTTCGAGGTTTATCAATATTGGGAAGGGGATGTTTAGAAACTTCGTCATAGATATTTATTTCTGATTCATCTTTATGGCTCATAAATAAGTTTGCCTTGATATTGTAATAATTATTTTTTAGGCACCTAAATGGGCACCCAACTAAAAGAATCAAACAAGAAAAATTAAAAATTATTCATAACTCATTGATTTCACTGGCGTCCCGGAGAGGATTCGAACCTCCGACCTGCCCCTTAGGAGGGGGCTGCGCTATCCAGCTGTGCCACCGAGACTTAATCCAATAGTTTACCTTTATCATGGCTATATGACAACCTGATTGTAATATAATGGGCTGGAATTTTATAGTTGTGGTATACTGGGGCGACCCTGGATTTAGAGCGTTTTATTATGGGCAAGTCTGCTGATATTAGTTATCCGTTTCATTCTCCTTGGCACTTTCTATGGCAAGTAATTAAGCCGTACCGCTGGTGGTATGTCTTAATGATGCAGGCGCCTATTTTTACCGCTATTTATATTTTTGCTAATAATTACTCCTTTAAACTATTGGTTGATGCGTTTTCAGGGGCGGATGTTTCCTCTTATTCTAACTTGCTGTTTCCTGTCGTCTTATTTGTTGTGGCGCAGGTTTCATTAGATCTGTTTTGGCGTTTGAGTGATTTTGCGGAGTGGCGGGCTGAGCCTTATGCGCGGCAGCGTTTATTGTCTACGGCTTATGATTATGTGCAGCATCATTCTTATAATTATTTTCAAAATACCCCAACCGGCACGATCATTAGTAAATTGAAAGGGATTTTGGATGGTTATGACAGTGTTTTTGCGAATGTGCATCATATTGTCGGTAAGCATTTTTGTGTGGTGATTGTTTCTGTTTTTGTGCTCATGATTGTTAATTTGAGCGTATTTTTCTTTATGCTGGCTTGGTGTGTCTTGGTTATGGCGCTGATGCTGCCGATGGCGTTGAAGTTGAATAAGCTTTCTAATCGAGCTGCTGAAAGTAAGCATCAGGTAATGGGAACGTTTTCTGATAATATTACCAATATCTTTTCCTTATTTTATTTTGCGAAACGACGGGCTGAGCATAAACGGATTAACGGGATCATGGCTAATGATTTTGTGCCGCGTCAAATCGAGCTTTACCAATATGATTTTAAATTTAATATGGTTGGTTCGGTGCTGTATTGGTTTATGCTCATTTCGGTGTTTTTCTTTATGATCTACCTGCGTAAGCAGGGCAGTGTTTCAACGGGCGATTTCCTTTTTGTGATGTTGACTGCACTGACGATTTCTTTTGATTTGTGGACTTTGATGAGTGGTCTTTGTACCTTCTTAAAAGAAATAGGGGATTTTAAGTCTTCCTTTACTATTTTGCAGACACCTCATGATGCTGTGGATGATTCTCATGCGCGTGTTTTTCAAATTCAAAAGGGGGCGATTGAGTTTCAACAGGTGTCATTTGGCTATGAGCATGCCGCCCCGGTTTTTTCTAATTTGAATCTTTGCATCAAGCCCGGTGAGAAGATTGGTTTGGTTGGGCATTCTGGTGCGGGTAAGTCGACGTTAATTGCCTTGCTGTTAAAGAATTTCAAAGTGTCATCAGGACTAATTCTGATTGATGGTGAGCCTATTTTAAATATTACTTCTGATGCGCTGCGCCAGCAAATTGCGCTTATTCCTCAGGATATTATGCTGTTTCATCGTACGATTGCTGAAAATATCGGCTATGCGAAAGAGGATGTAACCTTAGCGGAAATTAAACATGCTGCGAAAATGGCGAATATTGACTCATTCATCGAATCCTTGCCTGAAAAATACGACACCATGGTAGGGGAGCGAGGCGTTAAGCTTTCTGGTGGACAGCGTCAACGGATTGCTATTGCGCGTGCCTTTTTAAAAAATGCGCCTATTGTGGTGCTTGATGAGGCTACCTCGAGTTTGGATAGTATTTCTGAGCAGGGAATACAGCAATCCATTAATGCGATGCTTGAGCAAAATAATGCAACGGTGATTGCTATTGCGCATCGTCTTTCCACTATTCGCCATATGGACCGAATAATCGTTATGGAGGATGGGGCGATTATTGAAGAGGGGTCATTTGATGTGTTGATTCGTAATGAGCAAAGCTATTTTAAAAAATTATGGGATAGCCAAGTTAATGGGATGGTTTTGTAATATGAAAAAGCAGGCTTTATTTTTTATTGTATTGTGGGCTGTTAATACGCAGACATTGGCTAATGACGATTGTTTTATCGCCAAAGAAAATGGAAAGGTAGTGCAGCAAGAAGGGGCCTGTTCTCTGCATCAAGCGCCTTGTTCAACCTTTAAAATTGTAATTAGTTTGATGGGATTTAATGAGGGTATTTTAATTGATGCGTTACACCCTGAATGGCCTTTTAAAGAGGGATATTCTGATTATTTGGAGGTTTGGAAGCAGTCGCATAATCCAACGGCTTGGATGAAAAACAGTTGTGTCTGGTACAGTCAGGTTATTACGCAAAAGCTGGGCATGGAGCGATTTAAACACTATGTGCAGGTTTTTAATTATGGAAATGAGGATGTATCTGGGGATAAAGGTGCGAATAATGGATTAACTCGTGCTTGGCTATCCGGTTCATTGCGTATTTCTCCACTGCAGCAAATTGAGTTTTTAACGCGTTTAGAGCAGGGTAAGTTGCCTGTAAGCGCTCATGCTATGGCGATGACCAAAAAGATTTTATTCGCAGAAGAATTGCCAGGAAATTGGAAGTTATATGGTAAGACTGGTGCGGGCTATTTTTTAAATGATGATGGCTCGAAACAATTAAATAAGCAAATTGGTTGGTTTGTGGGATGGGCTCAGAAAGAACAGCGAACCATTTATTTTGTCCAATTCGTGGTGGAAAAGGATAATAAAGAGTTTACTACTGGGAAGCACGCTCGAGAGTTGGTGAAGCAAAAAATCACGCGATTGATGTGATTAGAGAGAATCCCAAGCATAATGAGGGATTTTTTGAATGGGGCATGGAACTGATAGGGTGCCCCATTCGGGAGTTTAGCGGTAAACTCTTCAGGACCTAACCTTGAACAAAGGGTTAGAATCCATGGCCATGGGTTGTTCCATGATTATTATGTACTTCTACTCTTGCTCCACCACCCTGGTGTGATGTATGTCCGGTAGAGAATTGACTATACATATTGCCACCCGCGTTGCGATGATGCACATTTCCGCCTGAAGGTGGGAATCTGTTAAGTGGCCCATTGGGTACTTCCACATGCGTTCCATGATGATGTGAATGTTCATTATGATGATGCATTCGTTCACTAGAGTGGCCTGTATGATGTACATGAACATTTGAGCCGCCCCAGCCACTACCCCAGAAGCCAGGTCTGTTATCAACAACTCGTACCGTGGTGTTATTGTCTCCACAGCTGTTAAGTAATGCTAAGAGGAAAACAAATCCAATTGCACCTATAACAAGCATTGGGAGAACGGGAGAAGAAGCTGCCGCTAAGGAAGATGCAAACATCATATTGGTTGCTGCCAAACCTGCTGCTGTTGCTGCAGAAGCGCCGAATGCGATTATCGCAAGCGCTGCAATTGCAGCGGCTGTTAATGCGGCTACAGTGATTCCTGCCATGCATTGGAGTAGGAAATAATTATTAGTTTCATTCTGTTGGCGTAACGGGTTTCCCATTTTTTTCACCTTTTGTGTAATTAATCCGTTTAGAAATGTAACAGCTGTGTAAGTAAAAGGGAAGTATAATTTGGTGGGTGTTTATGCAATGATGTTAATTTCAGTGTTTAATGAGTAGTACTTTCACTAATCGTGGATATAGGCTGAGTCTTACGGCCCAGCCATATTTTCCGTCGGAATTTACTTACTCGTCATCATCCCAGCTTAGAGTACCACCTGCTTGATATTCAATAACGCGGGTTTCAAAGAAGTTTTTCTCTTTCTTCAAGTCCAGCATTTCGCTCATCCATGGGAATGGGTTTTCAGCACCAGGGTATTGCTCTGGTAAACCAATTTGGCTTAAGCGACGGTTGGCAATGAAGTGCAGGTATTCTTCGAACATTTCTGCGTTCATGCCTAAGATACCATGTGGCATGGTGTCTTTAGCGTATTGATATTCTAACTCAACACCTTGGCGAATCAATTGAATGATTTCTTCTTTGAACTCTGGAGTCCATAGATGTGGACTTTCGATTTTAATTTGGTTAATCACATCAATACCAAAGTTCATGTGCATTGATTCATCACGTAAAATGTATTGGAACTGTTCTGAAGTTCCTACCATTTTGTTACGACGTCCCATAGAAAGGATTTGCGTAAAGCCAACGTAGAAGAAAATTCCTTCGAAAATAACGTAGAAGGCAATTAAATCTCTTAGTAAACGTTGATCATTTTCAATCGTTCCAGTATGGAATGTTTCATCTCCTAAACTTTGAGTAAAGGGTAGAGCCCAAGATGCTTTGGTTGCCACGGATGGAATTTCACGGTACATATTGAAGACTTCAGCTTCATCAAGTCCCAAGCTTTCAATAATGTATTGATAAGCATGAGTATGCAATGCTTCTTCAAATGCTTGACGCAACAGATATTGGCGGCATTCTGGGTTAGTGATATGTCGATATACTGCTAACACCAGGTTATTAGCAACTAATGAATCTGCTGTAGAGAAAAATCCTAGATTACGCTTGATAATCAAACGCTCATCCTCTGTAAGTCCATTAGGATCTTTCCACAGAGCTACGTCAGCACTCATGTTAATTTCATTGGGCATCCAATGGTTTGCACAAGCAGCAAGGTACTTGTCCCAGGCCCATCTATATTTAAATGGGACCAGCTGGTTTAAATCCGCACGGCAATTGATAATTTGCTTGTCATCTACATGGATGCGAGCAGCACCCATTTCAAGAGACTCAAAGCCTGTTGCACCTATAGTAGGAGCGGTTTTTTGTGTATTTAAATTTTGCATTCATATTCTCCTGATTATTGGCAGGCTTCACAGTCTGGATCGAGTATTGAACATACTTTTGGCTGTTCATCGCTGATAATTTTAACCGCATTTAATGCGCCATCAGTAATGGTGGATTTTTCTGCATTTGTTGCTCCTAAACTACGTAAGTAATAAGTAGTTTTTAATCCACGTATCCAAGCATGCATGTACAGTTGATCCAGTTTCTTACCGGAAGGCTGAGCCATGTAGATATTGAGTGATTGCGCTTGGTCGATCCATTTCTGACGACGTGAAGCGGCATCTACTAACCACATTGGGTCAATTTCAAATGAAGTTGCATAGCGTGTTTTCAATTCAGCAGGAATACGGCTGATTGGTTGTACGCTACCATTGAAATATTTTAGGTCGTTAACCATTACTTCATCCCAGAGATCGAGTGCTTTTAAGTCAGCAACCAGATATGGATTGATTACTGTAAACTCTCCTGAGAGGTTTGATTTTACATACAAGTTTTGGTAGGTAGGCTCAATAGATTGTGCTACACCACAAATGTTGGAAATAGTAGCCGTAGGGGCGATTGCCATCACATTTGAGTTACGCATACCTTGGGTACGTACTTTAATGCGTAATGATTCCCAATCCAAACGTTGCGAACGGTCTTGCTCTAGGTATTTGCTTCGAGCTTGTTGCAATAAGTTAATGGAATCAATTGGTAGAATTCCTTTGCTCCATAGGGAACCTTCATAACTTGAATAGCTGCCACGTTCTTTGGCCAAATCACAAGAAGCTTCAATTGCATAGTAACTGATTAACTCCATAGAGGAGTCAGCAAATTCAACGGCTGCTTGAGATGCGTAATCAATTTTTAACTCGTATAAGGCATCTTGGAAGCCCATTAAACCTAAACCAATTGGTCTGTGCTTTAAGTTTGAGTTACGTGCCTGTGGTACAGAGTAGTAGTTAATATCAATTACGTTATCCAACATACGAATCGCTGTGGTAATCGTACGTTTTAACTTATCTTTATCCAGCTGACCATTCTTAATGTGTGCTGGTAAGTTAACGCTACCTAGATTACATACTGCAATTTCTTCTTCAGAAGTATTCAGTGTAATTTCAGTACATAGGTTTGAACTGTGAACCACGCCCGCATGTTGCTGTGGTGAACGCAAGTTACATGGATCTTTAAATGTCATCCATGGATGGCCTGTTTCAAATAGCATGGAAAGCATTCTGCGCCATAATTTCACTGCAGGAAGGGTTTTGCTATTTTTAATGATGCCTTGACGTGCTTTTGCTTCATATTCTTTATATAGAGTTTCAAATTCTTTACCGTAGCAATCGTGCAGCTCTGGTACTTCATCAGGAGAAAATAAAGTCCACTCACCTTCTTCACGAACACGTATCATGAATAAATCCGGGATCCAAATTGCGGTATTCATATCATGAGTACGGCGGCGATCATCCCCAGTATTTTTTCTTAGGTCGAGGAATTCTTCCACGTCTTTATGCCAGCATTCTAAATAAGCACATACCGCACCTTTACGCTTACCACCTTGGTTTACTGCAACTGCTGTAGCATCGGCAACGTTTAGGAAAGGCACAACACCTTGGGATTTACCATTGGTTCCTTTAATGTGTGAACCCATAGCACGTACTGGAGTCCAGTCGTTACCCAATCCGCCTGCAAATTTTGAAAGTAGGGCGTTGTCTTTAATTGCACTGTAAATACCATCTAAATGATCCGGTACTGTAGTTAAGTAACAGCTGGACAATTGTGGGCGAACAGTACCTGAGTTAAACAGGGTTGGTGTAGAAGACATGTAGTCAAAAGAAGAAATTAATGAGTAGAACTCAATTGCTTTTTCTTCCTTATTTTTTTCACGCATCGCTAGGCCCATGGCAACACGCATGAAGAATGCTTGGGGCAATTCATAACGCACACCTTGATCATGTAGGAAATAGCGGTCATATAATGTTTGTAGACTTAAGTAGGTAAATTGCATATCTCGTCTTGGTAATAAAGCCTTACCTAATTTATCTAAGTCAAAATCAGCCATTTTGGCATCGAGTAAGCCTTGATTAATACCATGACTAATATAGGCTTTGAAGTAGCCTGGATAAATGGCTGCCATTTCGTCAAACGTAGCATCAGCTTTAATGTTTAATTTGCCAAGAGCTTCCATACGGAGGGTGTCTAATAACAAACGAGCACTGACATAGGTGTAGTTGGGTTCTTTTTCAATTAGAGTACGAGCTGCCATAATTAAGGCTTTATGTACGTCTTCAAATTTGGCTTGATTGTATAGATTACGCATTGCATCTTTAATTACAGGCTCGGCAGTAACATTAGCAAGATCGCGGCACGACTCATTAACAATTGTATTCACTCGCTCCATGTCTAATGGTTTTAACTCACCATCAGGCATAGTAATTAATAGTGTTTTGCTGTCGCTAGCTTGTTGTGTTATTTCCGTTTGGCGCGCAAGACGGTGTTCTTCACGATAAAGTACGTAAGCACGAGCAACTTTGTAATGACCACTGCGCATTAGCGCTAATTCAACTTGATCCTGAATGTCTTCAATATGAATTGCACCGCCAGTAGGTAAGCGGCGTTTAAATGCTTGCGAGATTTGAAGAGTTAATTCTTCGATCTGTTCATGAATACGATCTGAAGTAGGGGCAGTACCACCTTCATTGGCAATAAAGGCCTTGGTAATTGCAACTTTAATTTTAGAGTCATCGTAATTCACGACTTTGCCGTTACGTTTAATTGTTTTAAGCACACCGGGAGTATTAGCTGTCAATTCCAGTTGACTCGTTAGCGGCACATCATTTACCGGATCAAGAATTGCGGACATTTTTTCTCCACCTCGTATGGTTGTTAGCAGTTGTCGAGCGAATTTTATTCACTATTAATTAGATTATAGCAAAAAACCCAATATGTAGATGTTTTTCGCGCAGGGGATACAAGATAATGTGTTTTCGTGTAGGGGTCAATAGAATAAATTGGGAGTATATTGTGGATAACTTGTGTGTTTTTATATTTTTTTATTAAAGCAACAATTTATCCCCGAATTACTATTCATTGATGTTTTTGGGCTCATTCCATTGCCACCCTGCGGTCAAGCTGTGGGACATCGAGGTTGATTTTTCGGTTGAGCTCAAACCCGGGGGGGCGATTTTATGCTTTTTTTACGATAATTGCATCACTAACATTCGAAAAACTATGAACGTTGAGTTGAAATGAGCCAATGTGGGCATAAAGCTGGCTTGAACTTCCTCCATCGAGGTTGATGGCATCAACACAAGATAAAGGAGGGGCTTTTAGCAAATGAGCTAATTTGTTGGTGGACATAGTGGCATTGGTTGAAACCAGAATAATAACTTTTCCTTTGGCGGTGATACCTAAGGCGGAGCGATCCGCTTCTCCTGGTTTCAGTGACGGGATTCTGCCTTTAATCAGTAATCGAGGTCCGCTTTGCATAGCAAAACTAATTTCATTATCTTGACTAAAACGACTAAGACTAGAGATATGAGCTTTGTTCTGTTTGATGTAGAACACTCCCCACCAGCTGATGCGTTTTAGTGGATTTTCTTGCCGATAATTATTAATTCTTAATCCCAGAGGATTAAATTGATGATCAAAAAAACCGCCATTAATGCTAAGTAAAGCTTGGCTGTGTTCAGCAAATTGATCGGCTGATGCATTTTTTAGCGCTAAGGATTTGGCGCTGACGATTGCCAGTTTATTATTATTCAGGTCAATGCGAAATGCATAAATATGGGACCACGGCGCGAGTAAGCCCCCTGCAAGGTCTTGATATTCAATACCAGGGCTTAATTCGCGCCAATTTCCTGCTGAATAAGCGTAAACTGGAGTCAACAGACTGACCAGAAAAAACAGCAAATAAAACAAAAATGATTTGTTTTCAGCATTATTATTGGTTTGCGAAGACATGTTATTGTATCCTTATTTGCATCATTCAACACCATGGAATTTTTTATGCAAATTAGAACGCAACATAACAATACTGAAGTACATAAGTCAACAATAGAATTAACTCAATTGATGAATGACGTGCTGGGGCTTGCTAAAAAAGAGGGAGCAACGGATGCTGCGGTGGCAGTGAATAACGATCGTGGTTTTTCAGTCGATGTACGCATGGGCGCAGTGGAAACGGTGGCGTTTAGCGAAGATAAAGGTGTTGGTTTAACTGTTTATATTGGTACGCGTAAAGGTGGGGCTAGCAGTACTGATATTTCACCTGCTGCATTAGAAGCTATGGTGAAGGCTGCTTGTGATATTGCTCGCGTTAGCGCTGAAGATCCTTGCTTTGGTTTGGCTGATAAAGAGTTAATGACTACAGAATATCCCGATTTGGATTTATACCATCCTTGGGATATTAATCCTGAGCAAGCTATTGAATTAGCGATGAAATGCGAGTCGCATGCTTTATCTTTAGATAAGCGTATTACTAATTCTGATGGGGTGAATGTTTCCTCTTATGAATCACATCATGGTTTTGCGAATACCAATGGTGGTTCTGGTTTTATTCACAGCACGCGTCATAGTTTAAGTTGCTCACTAATTGCCGCTGAAGGTGAAGAGATGCAACGAGACTATGACTACACTACAGTGCGTAATGCTAAAGATCTTATCGACCCACATCATATTGCACGAAATGCGGTAGAACGTGCGCTTAGTCGTTTAGGAGCTAAGCAGGTTGAAACGCAAACGGTACCCGTTATTTTTTCTTCACGCGTTTCTAGCGGTTTATTTGGCAGTTTGATTAATGCGATTAGTGGTTCTAATTTGTATCGAAAAAATACGTTCCTATTGGATTCAATTGACCAGCAAATATTTCCAGAATTTATCAATGTTTATGAACAACCGCATTTGCCAGGAGCATTAGGCAGTTCGCCCTTTGATGGGGAGGGGGTTCCTACTCGTGCAAATCATATTATCGAAAAGGGACGAGTAAAGCAGTATGTGTTGGGAAGTTATTCTGCGCGTCGTTTAGGATTAAAAACCACTGCAAACGGTGATGGCGTTCATAATTTAACCATTGACCCTACAGCGGGTGATCTTTCTGATTTATTAAAAAAGATGGGAACTGGTTTATTAGTTACTGAATTGATGGGGCAAGGGGTGAACGGTGTTACTGGTGACTATTCTCGTGGTGCGAGTGGTTATTGGGTAGAGAATGGCGAAATTCAATTTCCTGTAGATGAAGTTACCATTGCGGGTAACTTGAAGGAAATGTTTCAGTCTATATTGGCGGTGGGTAATGATATTAATCCGAATATCGCCACACGTTGTGGTTCAATCTTAATTGGAAAAATGATGCTTGCTGGAAAATAGGGAAGCGCGGTCATTGTGAACAAAGCGAAGCAACCCAGGGTTCCGTGCTGTGTACTCCTGGGGTGTTTTGCCACTACATTTTTTGCTAGTATTTAGAGTTCCATTCTTTAATTTAAACCCACCATCTCACTATGAACAAACCATAAGTAAGTTTAAATACTTGCTTTGTTGGTTCAATACTCTACTATTTTAAATATAAGGACATGAATGGAGTCGGTATGCGCAATATAATTTTCGCAATGTTATTAATGGTAAATGTTGCGTATGCAGATGAGATTGTTGGCTTTACAGCCTTTGAAAATGGAGATTACACTACAGCTTACCCCCATTTGATGAAAGCTGCTCGGGAAGGTAATGCTGAAGCAATGTATTTAGTCGGGCGTATGTTCCAATATGGGCAGGGTATCAATAAAGACCCCGCCGAAGCATTAACCTGGTATCAAAAATCAGCAGAGAAAAATTATGCATTAGCACAATTAAGTTTGGGATTTCTGTATGATTTGGGTGAAGGAGTGAAGCAGAATTTTGACGAGGCGTTCAAATGGTATATGAAAGCCGCGCAGCAAGGTAATTCTGTCGCGCAACGGAACGTAGGATTAATGTATTCTACCGGAGATGGCGTTAAACAGAATCCCAAATCCGCATTAGAATGGTTTAAAAAATCTGCCCAACAAGGTTATGTCAAAGCTCAAGTCAATCTTGCCTATGCCTATATTATGGGAATTGGTACTGAGAAAAATGTGAATCAGGCTCTTTATTGGTATCATAAAGCTGGTGAACAGGGTGATGCACGAGCAGAGTATAGTTTGGGTTTGCTTTATACCGGACAACAACCTGGCGTTGCCGCGGATGACAGCTCAGCCTTTTATTGGTTCTCCCAAGCAGCTAATCAAAATCATCCTAAAGCTGCAGACTATTTAGCCTATTACTATTTAAATGGACTCGGTGTCGAGGCTGATCCACAAAAGGCTGCTTATTGGTATCAAATTGCAGCTCAGGCAGGAGAGCCGGATGCACAGGCTCAATTAGGGCAATTATTATTGACAGGAACTGGGATTGATAAGGATTACGAACAGGCTGCTTATTGGTTTACTAAGGCTGCGGCTCAGGGGAGTCCTATGGGGCAGGCTAAATTAGGTTATCTGTATCTGGCAGGCCTTGGGGTAGAAAAAAATTGGATTACAGCTTATGCATGGTATAAGTTGGCAGCTAATGGTAAATATCCCCCTGCGGTTAAAGAGTTAAAGGGGCTGAAAGCTAAATTATCTCAGCAGGAGTTGAAAGAGGCTGATCAGTTAGTTAAGAAGTTAGCACCTCCGCCTCCAGCGGATGAAGAGGAGAAGAAATAGTATTTAGATAGTTTTCCTCAGTAGATGTAGCAACTGTCTTAAAATTCATTTCAAGACAGTTGGCTTACTTCGGTATATAAGTTACCAATCCATATTGTTGATCGTACGCTTCTTGCGCTTCAGCGGATAAATCACGTACCTCAGACAGCACATTTCCTGGTAAATGTTGGAAAAAACTAAATCCTTTTCCTGTTGCACCTTTACACTCAGGAGATAAGGGGGTGAATACATGCGGGAAAGGGTGAGCTTCCACAAATAAGCCGCCACCACTTTGTAATTTCATTACATAGTTTTGGATGTAGTCCGGATCCCAGTCATATTGAACCAGACTCCTAAGTTACCAAAAACACTGGCATTTCACCCACTTTTGGCTGTTTCCTCACTTTTGTTCTTTCACGCAGCTTTTATTCTTAATTCTTTAGGAGCAGTTATTCTGATGTTGTACAGATAGATGTGCTTTTATCGATTGTTTTTAATCCGATTAATTAAACCGCGCAATATCACGCCAGGGCCAATCTCTTCGAAATCATGCTCTCCAAGAGCTAGCAAATATTCTACCCCCTGAGTCCAACGTACAGGATGGTTTATTTGTTCTGTTAAATTATGATGTAGACTGTTTTCCGTGTATGGCATAGCATTAATATTCGCGATTACTGCTGTTTTAGGGGCTGAAAAATTAAATTGCCGTAGAAACTCAGCAAACTGATTTTTGACGTTATCCATTTCTGGAGAGTGAAAGGCACCACTCACATTAAGTGGAACATAGATGGCTCCACTATTTTTAAAAACGGTTCCAGCTTGCTCAATAAGATGTTTAGGGCCTGAAATAACGATTTGAGTGTGGGAGTTATAATTAGCAATGGACACCGCATTTAAGTTATTTTCTTGTAAAATTTGTTTGATTTCATGCTCATTTTTTCCAACAACGGCCGCCATAGAACCATTATTTACTGCACTCATTAGTTCACCGCGCTTTTTGACAAGTTGTAATCCGGTTGCAAAATCAAATACTCCGGCAGCAAATAGCGCATTATATTCCCCAAGGCTATGCCCCATAAAAAAGTCAGGTTGTTTCTCGTTTTCTTGTAATTTCTTTAGAAAGGATAGGGCGCTTATGGTAAACAGGGCGGGCTGGGTATATTGGGTATTGTTTAGCCTTTTTTGCGGATCTTCCAAGCACAATTGAGTGATGGAATAGCCAAGAATTTCATCTGCCTCATTAATAAGCGGCGTAAAATCATTAAATAAGTCTTTTCCCATACCTATAGCTTGGGATCCCTGTCCTGGGAATACATACGTCGTCATGAGTTCTCCAGAGCAAATGATTTGCTTTATTTAAGGTACTTATTAAAGTTTAGTATAGATATTCCACAAAATGGTAAATTAAGTGCTTTCTTGTTAATCAAAAAAATGGAGCCAATCTATGAGCTAGCAGAGGCTATTTCATCTTTTTTGGCACCGTTTATGGGCAGGGTAAAATAACCTGATTTTACCCTCGTAGATGGATTGTTAATAATTTCACGGACTCATGTTTTTATCTTTAGATTCAGGTTTATGAGCATCTAAATTATTGCTCGTGTTATTCATTGGTGTAGTGAAAAAAGAAACGGTTGTTAGAGGAAAAGACAATGAGGCTAATTGACTGTTGTCAAGCATCTGCTTCAGTGTGACTCCACAGTTCTCATTCGCGGGATTGATAGGGGCCGTATTAAACTTAATAGTTGTTTGTGGCTGCTGGGCTTTGAGTTGTTGCAATAAATCAATTTGATTGTGTTTGACAAGCCACCAAGCTAAGGTAATTCCACAGTCTTCAAAATCGGGATTAGTGGGGGCCGTATTTAAATTAATGATTGCTTGTGGTTGTTGGTTTATGAACATTATTAACAAATCGATTTGATTGTGCTTGGCAAGCCACCAAGCCAGGGTAACCCCATGATAGAAATGATTAGGCTGAGTTGGTTCAGCATTTAAATTAAGGACTGTTTCAACATGACGGCTCCAAAGGGTTACCAGTAAGTCTATTTCATTGTTACCAGCAAGCATCCACCCCAGAGAGACGCCATGGTCTTTGTTTTGGGGATCAGGAGGGGAGGCATTTAAATCAAGAGGTGCATCTTGTTGTTGGTCTATTAGGTTTTCAAGCAAGTCCACATCGGTTGAAGCAAGCCACCAAGCTATGGGAATGCCATGGTACTGATTATCCTGTTGAATTGGCGCTACACTTAAATCAATTGATACTTTTGGTTGTTTGGTCATAAGGTATTTTAGGAAGTCAATTTGCTTGTTAGCAACGAGCCACCAAGTAAGAGTGATACCATAGCATGGATGATTTGGATGAGTTGGTGTTGCATTCAAATTAATGGGCACTTGTGGTTGTAGGACTCTAAATTCCTCCAGTAAATCTATTTTATTGTATTTTGCTAGCCACCAAGCTGGAGTGATTCCATATTCAGGGTGATTGGAGCTGGCTGGTGTTGCATTTAAATTAATGGGGGCTTGTGGCTTTTCCAGTAATTGTATTTGAGCGTATTTAGCGAGTAACCAATAAAAGGGAACTGCAAAATCTGCTTGTTCCTGAGGTAATTTACGTACAAGCTGAAGCAATTCATTAATTAGACCATAATGCTTTAGGTCGGTGGATTGGCTTATCCAATCAATAAATTGTGCAGCATAATTCCTCAACCAAGGGAGCTGATTATAAGGTAGATTAAGGTTATTGAGCGTATGGAGGTAATCCGCTAAAAGTGGTTGTTCTGCTCTTTTCAGTGTTGGGTTGCTAATTTCATAGGGTATTTCTGTATCGGGGTTAATCGCGGTTAAAAGCCAGGAATCGTGGTATTGTTCTTCGAGGTAATTTTTCCACTCATCGCTGGAATTAAATAACATACTTAATTCTTCAATAGAAAATGTTTCTAATAATGAGGGGCATTTTTGGACGGTTTCAAGTAGATTAAGTGATTGCAAAGTCTGATGTCCTTTCAATTAAAAATTTATATTTCCCTATCAAAATCTCATTTCTAAAAATTTTGATGGAGCCAACATGAGAACTCTTGTTTCAATGTTGATTTCGTCTTTTGTTCTGGCCAAGTATTTACATTAAGAGGCGGGAGTGTATCGTGACGCGTTTTATTTTGTCAATTTATCTAATAAAAAAAACAAGTTACATAAATTTGAGCAGCACGATAAAAAATGAGGCATACACCGAGAGGCTCCCTTGACATAGCCTTTGATTATAATTATGACGAGGATGCATTAAATTTGATTCGGTATCTATCGATGCTTGCTTCTTTATCCTTTGCTAAATGTGTGGGTGGCGGTGGAAAAAACTTAATTAAAAATCGTTCTGGACGGTTAGTGCTTCCGCAATCACTGGTGTTAATGCTGTATTTAGTTGTGCTAAGCGTTGTAGAAAATCACGTCCATCAGTTGTCTTGGAACGATGAGATAAGGTCGTTTCTGTGGTTTATAGTAAGGCATATTGCTTTCTGAGGAAGCCCTATAGCTTAAAAAACATTAAAACTTTCACGAAGAATGTTTACTGTTATTTTTCCTTTTTTATCGCGGTTTCTTTTAAGCAAGGTATACACAGTAAAATTAAAATTCTCTATGGAAGCATGTGCTACGCTAAGAAAATAAGCACTTTCTAAAGTAATCTGGTCATTAGCGATATTCAATTTTTTTAATAAATTATTTGCTTTCTCTATACGTGTAAACCCATTTTTCCCTCGACGCTCAATAAACTCTTCAGCCTTTTGTTCATCCATTGTATTGTTTAACGACATCAGTACTTGTTTGGAGGCAGTATTGATGTTGATGGCGGTTAAATCAGGCAGAGCTGTAACAAAGGGCTGCAAAGCTGAAAAAATTTTCGGACTCACGTCTTTAACTAAACGAAGTTCAGACCTACTGGTCATTAATTGGCGACTGGTATGGTAGGGGGGCTTTTGATGTAAGTAATAAGAAAGAAAATTGTCTTCGCCAACCCCAAGCTCATAAGGAGATACCCAGTTATTAATTGCTAATGCCAAATTCATTTTTTCAGCAGGAGTCATTTGAGCCCCTGTAGCACTAACCAAATTAATAAAGCCTAAGAGATATTTTTTATTGGTCAGATTATTAAGGTTAAAGCGGCTTTGCAAATCATAAATGCCTCCACTTAAGGTGACGGAAGGATAGATGGAGGCCATATTTCTGGGATAGACACTAACCATCCCTTCGGAGTTTTCCGCGGAAAATTTTTTCTTGGCGTCTCCCACTTCGCTCATAGCCCAGAAAGTAACTGCTTGAGAGGCAAAATAGAGTTTATCGTGGTTGATAATCAGGCGAGTGCGATAGATATCAACTTGTAGTCTAGAACTCATGGCTGTAGCAACAATAGCAACTAAGGTCATAATAAATAAGGCGGTAAGCAAAGCACCACCATGTGATTTTGAAGGAATTATTAGAGCAGGGCGTGCTGGTGATGAATCAACTGTTGGCATAAAGTGCTCCAGGGATCGTAAATAATAAATTAAGTTCTCCTAGCTTTTTCACATCCAGATTGACCTGGATTGCCTTAGGTAATAATTCTTTATTTTGATCCTGATTCACCGCATCAGCTCTCCATTCAGGAAATGTTTGTAAGCTTTGGTTTAAATAACCAAAGTGGCAATCTTTCAAATGTGAAATGAGTACTTTATCGGCATGAGTAGTATTTCGATCAAATGGATCTAAAGTATCCCAAGTTCGGCGCAGTAATGAGCCATTTTGGCAGACCAAAGCGACCCGTTTGAGAGTGCTGCGTTTTTCTATGCTTCCTGGATTTACATCCCCATCCCGGGTAAATTCTACATAATCTGGGCGAGCGCTAAAAATCGGAAATAAATGCATGTCATTACCACGAATCGCCCGTTCGGCTATTTGGCTAATGTCTTGTTGTACGATACTAATTGCAAGTTGTAAGGTACTTAGACGGTCACTTTGTTCGTTAACACGGGTACGCGTATTAAACGCATAATATAAAGTAGATGAGGTAATTGAAGCCAAAATCGCGAATACCGCTAAGGCAATTAAAATTTCAATGAGCGTAAATCCCGATTCTTTTTTCATGGTACATACCTAAATGCGTGCAATTCTTCTCGAAAAGGCCCTGCTTTTTCCGTACTAACGGATATGGTGATGAGCTGTATGGATTTTATTGGCGTAGTACTGGTTTTTACCCGCCAAAACCAATGCTCACCCAGCATCGTAGTATCCTGAGTAGTTTCTTGACTTTGACTAATTTGTAATAAGCCTAATTGCACCATTGCAACACCTTGCATTGCTACCCAATGGCTTACGGTCTTTTCTTTGATACGTTGCGTATGTTCTACATTTTGTGCAATTGCTTTTAGCAATGCGGTTAGGGCTACGGCAATAATTGTAAGGGCTAATAAAACCTCAATTAAGGTAAAACCAGAGGCTTTGCGGTGTATCATCATTTTTTATTCGCCGCCTTAAGTATTAGATCACCATTACGATGACCAGTAAGTACTACCAGTTGGCTCTCCTTCGTACTGCCAAAACCTAAAGTAAATGGTGTCATATCTCCTGAGGCAGTGATGATAATGGGGGGAGTGCCTATAGGGACGCGTTGAGATGTATTCAATGTAATTAGGGTTTTGTTTGGAAAATAGGTTACCTTAAAAATTCCTTTATTAGACATAGGGCTCCATTGAGAACCTTGTAATTGCAGAATCTGATAACCTTTATTATCAATGCGTAGGCCTAAAGTGCTTATTTCTAAAATAGCTTGCTGTTGAGCAAGGCGTATATTATTTACCAATTGTTCCGCAGCAAATTGAATGCGCTTGCCTTCACCGAAATCACCAAATGCGATTAAGGCAAAACCAACGGTAATGCCTATAATCACAATTACGATCATAATTTCAATTAGGGTAAAACCTCGGTTATTTCTCATCCCAGTTACCAATTTCTGCATTAATGCCGGTACCACCAGGTTGACCTTCAGCCCCATAGGTAAAGACGTCTACATCACCATGTTGACCTGGATTTAAATAGAGATAATCTCTATTCCAAGGATCTTTGGGTAAGGATTTTAAATATTGCTTCCAATTGTGAGGAATAGGGTTAGAGCTTGGCTTTTCTACCAATGCCATTAAACCTTGATCCGTAGATGGGTAATTACCGTTATCCAGTTTATATAAATCAAGGGCATTTTGGATAGCAAGTACGTCTTGTTTTGCTTTTACTCGGCGCGCTTCATCGGGGCGACCCATAATTTTGGGAACAACAATGGAGGCAAGAATACCTAAAATGACTACAACCACCATAATTTCAATTAAGGAAAAACCTTTTTGTCTGTTCATGTTACTCCTGCTATTTAAATAAACGCTAAATTTAGTAGAAATCCGACCCTATGTTATCAATTGTTCCATTGAGAAAATAGGTAGTAATGTTGCTAAAACGATAAATAGAACGACGGCCCCCATTAATAAAATAACTAAAGGTTCTAATAAGGTTAATGAGGTGTCAATAAGACGTTTTACTTCATTATCCAAGTGACTGGCAGAGCGTTCCATCATTGGTGAAATCTGTCCACTTTTTTCGCCACTAGAAATTAAGTGAATGGCCATTGGGCTAATATAGCCTGTTTCTCTCAAGGCCTCACTGATTCCCGAACCTTCGCGTACCTTGATGGTTGCTGCATCGAAAGCTTGTCTCATTACTAAGTTCATTACCAGACTTGCAGAAACACGCATGGTTTCCAAAACGCTGACTCCTGCGGCAAATAAAATACCGAAGGTATGAATGTAACGAGCAACGTTAATTGTTTTTACTAAATAGGAAACAACGGGTAATTTAAGCAGCAGGCGATGCCAAACTGTTTTAACCTTTATATTGTTCAGGCTTTTCTTAAATGCATAAAGAATCAAAATAATGCCAAGTAAAGCATATAAGCCATAGGATTTTACGAAATTACTAATACTAATTAATACCTCGGTCATTCCGGGTAGGGTTTGCCCGCTACTGGTAAATACCTCAATAATTTTAGGGACTACAAAGCTGAGCAAAAAAGAAATAATGCCCACAGAAACGAGGATCATGATTGCAGGATAGATCAGTGCTTGCTGCACCTTTTGCCGAGTTTGCTGCTGATTTTCAGTGTAATCGGCAAGTTTCTCCAGGACTACATCAAGGTGTCCGGTTTGCTCCCCAGCACCTACTGTTGAGCGATATAATTCAGGGAATGCTTGGGGATATTGGGACATTGCCTGGGCTAAGCCATAACCTTCAAGTACTTTGGCTCGTACGCCAATAATCAGTTCACGCACTTTATCTTTTTCTGTCTGTTCACTGACTCCGCGCAACGATTCTTCAACGGGGATTCCCGCGGCTAATAAAGTAGCTAATTGACGAGTAAAGAGGGAAAGGTCTGCGGCAGAGATTTTGCCTTTGCTGCGGCCACTACTACCGGAGCGTTGTTGGGTTAATACCTGGACATGGGTAGGAATCAATCCTTGATCGCGTAATAATTGGCGTGCATGGCGTTCTGAGTCAGCTTCTAGCACTCCTTTACTGCTGCTGCCATTTTTTTTTAATGCTTGATATTGATACGCACCCATTCTTTTTTATGCTTTAAATTAATATAAAACTATAGAGTCTAATCTATTGGGTTTAATAAGTCACTTAAGGTACACTACTTGCAGACTATCCTGGAGAATGATAAATGAGCAAAAAAGTATTACTTGAAGCAATTAAGGAACATGATGCCAAGTTTATTGATCTACGATTCACTGATATACGTGGAAAAGAGCAACACATCACTGTTCCTATTTCCTGTGTTGATGATGATTTAATCGAAAATGGTAAAATGATCGATGGTTCTTCATTCAAAGGTTGGCAGAAAATCCACCAATCAGATTTAGCGTTAATCCCTGATTTGGAAACCATTAAATTTGATCCTTTCTTCCAAGATAATACCTTATTTATTCGTTGTGATGTGGTCGATCCCAAAACAATGATGGGCTATGAGCGTTGCCCCAGATCATTGGCGAAACGCGCAGAAGCTTATTTGCAATCTACAGGTATTGCGGACACAGCGTTCTTTGGACCAGAACCTGAGTTCTTTATATTCGATAGCGTGCAATGGCAAACAAGCATTTCAGGTTCTTTTTATAAAATTGATTCAGAAGAAGCTGAGTGGAGTTCGTCTAAAGAAATGGAAGGCGGAAATATTGGTCACCGTCCTTCAATAAAAGGCGGTTATTTTCCTGTGCCTCCAGTAGATTCATCGCATGATATTCGTTCTGCTATGTGTTTGACTCTTGAGTCACTTGGTGAAGTGGTTGAAGCGCACCATCACGAAGTAGCAACAGCAAACCAGTGCGAATTGGCAACACGTTTTAGCTCATTAACGGATAAAGCGGACCGATTACAAATTTTAAAATATGTGATTCATAATGTGGCTCATAACTACGGGAAAACAGCAACCTTTATGCCTAAGCCATTGGTTGGGGATAATGGAAGTGGTATGCACTGTCACCAATCTTTAGCTAAAGGTGGAGAGAATTTATTCTCTGGTGATCAATATGCAGGGCTTTCTGAAACAGCACTATATTATATTGGTGGTATCATTAAGCATGCTCGTGCATTAAATGCATTTACAAACCCATCAACAAACAGCTACAAGCGTCTTGTTCCTGGTTTTGAAGCACCAGTATTGTTGGCTTATTCTGCAAGAAACCGCTCTGCGGCAATTCGTATTCCTCATGTAAGCAGTCCAAAGGCACGTCGCATTGAGGTACGTTTCCCTGATCCTACAGCGAACCCATACCTTGCGTTTGCCGCGATGTTAATGGCTGGTCTAGATGGTATTCAAAATAAAATTCATCCAGGTCAACCAATGGATAAAGATCTGTATGATCTACCACCAGAAGAGTTAGTGGATGTACCAACAGTGAGTGCTTCTTTGGAACAATCATTGGATAGCTTGGCGGCAGATCATGAGTTCTTAGTACAGGGTGATGTGTTCACACGTGACTTTATTAATAACTACATTGACATGAAAAGGGAAGAGGTTGCTAAACTCAGAAGCTTAACTCACCCATATGAGTTTGAGTTGTATTACAGCTTGTAATCATTGTAGTTTTAGTCAGCTATGGGTCTTGGCATGTGACCTATATTCTGTCATTGCGAACGCAGTTCGCAATGACAGAATCACGTAGTATCAAATCTTATTCATTACATTCAGGTACTAAAAATGCTAATTTTATTATCGCCAGCAAAAAAATTACTAAAAACCTCAAAACCCTATTTTGGGACCACCT
The DNA here is from genome assembly GCF_965140895.1 of Legionella sp. Classification (GTDB taxonomy): domain Bacteria; phylum Pseudomonadota; class Gammaproteobacteria; order Legionellales; family Legionellaceae; genus Legionella. Next base: position 22,493 of record NZ_CBCSKT010000024.1, read on the forward strand.
CAAAACCTTTATTTCCTGAACAGACTAAAACTTTAGTCGAATTAATGAAATCCAAGTCAGTTGAGGATATTGCTGCATTAATGGATTTATCTAAAGACTTAGCCACCTTGAATTTTGAACGTTACCAGGAATTTGTTTTTGATGGGCATTCACCACATGCATATCCTGCGTTATTTTTATTTCATGGTGATGTTTATCAAGGCTTACAAGCCGATACTTGGAAACCAGATACTGTAACTTATGCTCAATCGCATTTACGTATTTTATCGGGGCTTTATGGTTTATTAAATCCCTTAGATACCATCCAGCCATACCGATTAGAAATGGGGATTCATCTGGCAAATCCTGCGGGTAAATCATTGTATGATTTTTGGCAGAGTACGATTGCGGATACACTGAATCAGCAATTAGTCGCGCAGAAAACTCCTGTGGTAGTAAACCTTGCCTCAACAGAGTATTTTAAAGCCGTAAATGAGAAAAAATTAAATTACCCCATAGTTACCATAAATTTTTATGAGCATAAAAATAATCAGCTGAAAATGATTGGCATCCATGCCAAAAAGGCACGTGGCGTGATGGCTAAATTCTTAATGGAAAATCAAATTGATAATCTTGAGGGGATCAAACAGTTTAATGAATTAGGTTACGAATTTCATCAATCCAGCTCATCGGAAACGCATTTTGATTTTGTACGCCACAGTTAAGCCTTATGTGGAATTTATCTAGCCGAACTCATCGTTTAAATCATTTTCCTCAGCAAGGTGTGACCTGCTATGCCAAAAGAGATGATGAGTTAGGTTGTGGCATTAGTGGTTCTAAATTACGTAAATATGCTTCGTTAATGCCTTATCTTATTGAACAAGGAATTAAGCATCTACTGATTATTGCAGGCCCTCAGTCTAATAACCTACTTGCCGCGCTACAATTAGCTCGAGAGTTTAATTTACAGGTTACGGCATTCCTTATTAAGCCTTGGAAGTTAGAACGCAAAGGCAACTTCAAATTGAGTTCTCTTTTTTTAGAAGAGCATGAAATTATTTGGGTAAGTCGCGAAGAATGGGCACAGGTAAATGAACTTGCTCAAAATTACCTAAAAACCTTGACTGAGCCAGGCTTTGTCTTACAGGAAGGGGCTAGTGTCCCACCTGCTCTGCCTGGTGCGATGAGCCTTGCCAATGATATTTGCGACAATGAAGTGTTTTTAAATTGCCATTTTCAGCATATTTTTATCGATGCAGGAACCGGTTTTTCTGCAGCAGCACTAATTAAAGGTTTAAATTTGTTAGAACATCAGGCCCAAGTTCATGTGCTTTTACTTGCGGATGATGAGGAAACCTTTAAATCTAAATTAAATTCATGGCTTAATTTTGAGCCAATAAACTACGACTGTTTTTGTCCCACTACAGCGAGAGCATTTGGTTCAGTCAATCAGACCATTAAAAATGAACTAAAGCGTTTAGCGCGAGAAGAGGGGATTTTGGCTGATCCAATTTATGCTGCAAAATTATTTTATGAAGCAAGGCAATTTATAGAAAGCAAAGCACTTAAAGGAAATGTGCTGATTATCCACTCAGGGGGAACCCTTACCATATCAAATTTTGATTATTGACCCTTGAAATTCAGTAATAAATCCCTATATGACTTAAATAACAAGTACATATAGGAGAGATTAAATGGTCGGTAAGCAACAAACGATGGGCTTTCAAACAGAAGTGAAGCAAATGTTGCATTTAGTAGTGCATGCACTTTATAGCAACAAAGAAATCTTTTTAAGAGAGCTAATTTCTAATGCTTCAGATGCTTTGGATAAGTTAAGATTTTTAGCTTTATCAGACAGTGCCCTATTTGAAAATGATTCTGATTTAACGATCAGCATTCATGTTAATGAAAAATTGAAAACCATAACGATTGCTGATAACGGTATTGGTTTAAGTTGGGATGAGGCTGTTGCCAACTTAGGTACTATTGCTAAGTCAGGTACTAAAGAATTCATGAGTCAATTAACCGGTGAAAACGCTAAAGATTCACAGTTAATTGGACAATTTGGAGTAGGATTTTACTCCGCATTTATTGTAGCTGATAAAGTTACTGTTAAAAGCCGACGCGCTGGTTTAAAACCTGAAGAGGGTATTGTTTGGGAATCCAACGGTGAAGGCGAGTTTTCTATAGCTTCTGAAACCAAAGCGAGTCGTGGGACTGAAATTACGCTGCACATTAAAGCTGAAGATGATGAGTTTCTCAGTGATTGGCGTATTCGTAACATCATTAGCAAATACTCTGATCATATTTGCTGGCCGATTGTTATGGAAAAGCGTGGCGAAGAGAATAAAGACAGCCATGAGATGGAAACGGTGAATAAGGCTACGGCTTTATGGACCATGCAAAAATCTGAAATTAGTGATGATGATTATAAGTTACTATACAAGCATATTTCTCATGACTTCCAGGATCCATTAATTTGGTCTCATAACCATGTAGAAGGTAAGAGTGACTATATTTCATTGCTCTACATTCCTGCCCATGCTCCTTATGATTTATGGCAACATGAAAACAAACATGGTTTGAAACTCTACGTAAAACGCGTCTTCATTATGGATGATGCTACTCAATTTCTTCCAAGATATTTACGCTTTATCAAAGGAATTGTTGACGCCAGTGATTTACCACTGAATGTATCGCGAGAAATTTTACAAGACAACAAGCAAGTTGAAAGCATTCGTTCTGCGTGTACTAAGCGTATTTTATCGATGCTTGAAAAAATGAGCACACAAGATAAAGAAACGTATCAGAAGTTCTGGAATGAGTTTGGTTTAGTACTCAAAGAAGGCCCTGTTGAAGATTTTGCAAACCGTGATGCTATTTCTAAATTATTGCGTTTTGCTACGACTAAATCAGCCTCCGAGAAACAAGAGATATCGCTTGAAGAATATGTTAGTCGTATGAAAGAAGGGCAAGATAAAATTTATTATATTACTGCTTCTAGCTACAATGCGGCCAAGCATAGCCCACATCTGGAAATATTTAATAAAAAGGGAATTGAGGTATTATTACTTAGTGATCGTATTGATGAATGGCTAGTAGGTTACCTAAGTGAGTTTGATGGTAAAAAGCTGCAATCCATTTCTAAAGGTAAGGTAGAGCTTGGTGATGAGTCTGAAGAGCAAATCAAAGAACAAGAAAAAACCTTAGAACCTATGTTGAATCATATTAAGAAAGTTTTGGATGCTAAGGTTAAAGATGTATTATTAACCAATCGCTTAACTGATTCGCCTGCATGTATTGTTGCTGATGAGCAAGATATGAACCTGGAAATGCAACGTATTCTTCAGGCTGCAGGGCAACAGGTTCCAGAAAGTAAACCTGTTTTTGAAATTAACCCAGAACATGCCTTAATCAAACGTTTACATGATATTCAAGATGACAGTCTTTTTGAGTTATGGGTAACTATGTTGTTTGAACAAGCCGTTTTGGCTGAGGGGGGACAATTAGATAATCCAGCTGATTTTATTAGTCGAGTAAATAAGCTGTTGGTTTTATCTTAAAATTGTAGGTTGGGCCCATGGGCCTAATGGCGCTGCCTTAAGCAGCGTCATTTTTATCCATTCTTATTTCTCTTTGCCGCACTATCTTTTGCTGCTC